>CP071065.1:5302500-5902500 GCA_017164015.1 Nostoc sp. UHCC 0702 | reverse complement strand
CTGACTGCCTGCTAGTAAAGCTACAGCGATCGCTTCTAATCCTACATATAATAAAGGTCGGTAAATATTGACAAAATTATGACTTTGTGGTTCAGTTTGAGAGGCTAAGACCACCGCATCAACGATTAATTTGCCGATGTAGGCGATCGCAGCTGGTAAAAGACCAGCCACCAAAGTTAAAGTAGCAAGGATGATGGTCAAAGAGCGGCTAGTATTCCACACTAAGCCTATAGCCCGCCCGCTATAACGGAAAACTGCCAGTGATTGGCGCAGGGCATTTCGTTTCTTTTTAATCTTCATTATTCTTTTTATAGCGTGGAAATACCCGCAATTGCTGAAACCGCATTAATTATGATGGCTGCGAGATACCCGACTTCTTCAATAAGTCGGGTATCTGACCACCCTGACTTATCAAAATTAATGCGATATACCCGATTCCCAACACCCAATTTTTTCAATTCGGATACTACAACTTCATCCCCGCATCTTTGAGTAATGTCTCAGCCTATTGACTTATCTTTCGATATTGATAACTATTTGTAAATATAATATATACTAAGTAATATTATTAAAATCAACGTGTTTCAATTCTAAAACTAACTATGATTAAGTTATAATGCTGGCAGATTTTCGCCTAATAAAAGCTTGTTTGAAAATTTATCAAAACTTTAAGTAGATTTAACTAGGAATATTATACACTCAAATCTTGAGTATAAAAACTTTAATCAAGTGTGAATAGCAAAGATAAAAATCTTCAAGAGAGAGTATTTCTTTGCTGATATGCCCTATTGAAACTGACTCACTAGTTACCTCACAAACCACATGGGTATTAAGGCCTTTTAATCCCTATTAATGGCGGATCACATACCCTTATACAGTTTATAAAGATGAGACATTGTTGACATGGATCAACTTCCTTTTTTTAGGGAAGTCTGGTAACAAGTCACTGACCTACCCTTTGGGTACTGCAATGCAGAACCCATAAAACTTTGTCGAAGCCATCTATGCCAGCTTGAAATATTGGAAATACTCTGCTGTGCTGGGTATCCTCTATTTGATTGCTCATTAAATTAGATGGTTAATAGACAGTTAAAATCTACGAGTTCAGACAGTTTAAAAGACTGATTTCATAATTTATGAATCAGTCTATTGTCCTGTGAAAAGAACAACTCGTATTTTGGTTAGTGTCAGTAAGTCTTCGCCACAGCAAAGGGCGAATTAAGTACATAATTCCAACCAAAAATTCTACAAATTTAAGTTTTTTAGTGTGGAAAAACGAAGAAATCAAATCATTCCGGTGATTATGTCGTCAAATTCAGAATTTCCCGAAATATTTTGTACTCCATCAGGACAAAGAAAAGAGGGCTTTTTATCATCATTTCAAGACAAAAACTTTTGTATTGCATAACGGATGATAGCTAGCAAAATTGCCGAGTTAACCTGCGGAATGAATGATTTGAGTGATGTTTATCTACATATAGGAAGCTGTAAGTTTGAAGACCACGACGTAGTAAAGATTATGCAGCAAGGATTATCAAGCAATGAAGCGACGTTCTAGATACATCATTTTATTTTGCTGTACGCTCTTCACGATCTTACTGATGTCCTTCTGGGGTCAGATAAATGGGCCTGCAACAGCTATATCGAAAAAGAGTACCAAAGCAGTGAGTGCGATCGCTTACAGCCAGGATGGCAAGAACCTGGTAAGCGGTACTGAAGATGGTCGAGTCCTGATTTATGACCCAGTTACCGGCAAGGAGAAACTAACTATATCGGCTACCTCAGCAGAAGCTGCTGTCACTGGGCTTAGTTTCACCAAAGAAGGAAAGCTCAATACTGCTGGACGAGACTCTGTAGTGCGTGGGTGGGATCTACAAACAAGCAAACAAACCTACACCCTCCCAGGACACGAACACCCGATTACAACACTTGCCACCAGCCCGGACGGGAATTTCCTCGCTACTGGAGGCGAAGATACTAAAATCTTCTTGTGGAACGCACAGACCAACAAACTCGACAAGGTTCTCACCGGCCACGAAAGCTTCATCGAGAGTTTAGCCTTCAGTCCAGACAGCAAGACCCTGGCAAGTTCAGACGAGCAAGGTCTAATCAAGCTGTGGGACATAACAGAAGGTAAAGAAATTCAAACCCTCCTCGGACACGCTGGTAGAGTCACTCAAATTGCCTATAATCCCAAGGGAGACATCTTAGCCAGTGTTAGCGATGACACCACAGCTAGACTTTGGGATGTGAAAACCAAAAAACAACTCAAGGTTCTGCGTAAAGCTAATAAACCGCTCAAGGCAGTTACCTTCTCTTCGGATGGAACTATCTTGTTTACTGCTGGCGATGAAAAAAAGATTTTCGAGTGGGACACACTAACTGGTAGTTTCCGCAAAAGCCTCATCGGACATAATGATTCCATCACAGACCTAACTCGTAGCCCTGATGGGAAAAAGTTTGTCAGCGCAGACAAAAATGGTGACATTAAAATCTGGAACGCAAAAACTAGTATCCAGGAGCTAGACATCCAAATACTGGATAACATAGGCGATAGCCAATTATCCATCAACCAAGATGAGAAAAAGAGCCAGAAAAGCCAGCTAATTTCTAGGTCTGTTAAGGAAGCCGTCGTTAGTGGCAATAGTGGAACAGTAATAGGTTCAGTACCATCAGCATCGGGAGGGCCAATTTTAGTAGTAACTAGCGCAGCCAACCCCGTAAGCAACTACTACAGCGAGATCCTGCTCAACGAAGGATTCAACAACTTCAACGTCAGCGATATCTCCTCAGTATCAGCAAATACACTAACAGGCTACGACGTAGTCATCCTGTCCGAGACAGCCCTCAGCAGTGATGCTGTAGCAATGTTCACCGACTGGGTAGCCGATGGAGGCAATTTAATCGCCATGCGTCCCGACAAGAAACTAGCTTCCTTGTTGGGGCTGAGTGATGCATCATCCAGCCTCGACAACAGCTATTTGCGAGTAGACAGCAGCACAGATATCGGCTACGGCATAGTAGACCAGACCATCCAATACCACTCAACAGCAGACCGCTACACACTCAACGGTGCAACCAGCATCGCCAACCTATATACAAACGCCACAACAGCAACCAGCAATCCAGCCATCACAGTGCGTAACGTCGGTAATAACGGCGGGCAAGTAGCAGCCTTTACCTACGACCTCGCACGTTCAATCATCTACACACGCCAAGGTAACATCGCCTGGGCCAATCTGGAACGCGATGCAAAACCGCCAATACGCTCCGACGACCTATTCTATGGCAACACCAGTGGTGATTTGCAAAAAGATTGGGTAGACCTCAACAAAGTAGCTATTCCCCAGGCCGACGAACAACAACGCCTGCTAGCCAACTTAATTATCAAAATCAACCTCGATAAAAAACCACTACCGCGTTTTTGGTACTTCCCCAACGGCAAAAAAGCAGTAGTACTGATGACAGGAGACGACCATGCCAATGGCGGCACAGCAGGTAGGTTTGAGCAATTTAAAGCCAAAAGTCCAGCCAACTGCGTAGTAGAGAATTGGGATTGTGTTCGCGGCACATCATATATCTACCCCAACTCACCAATGACCAGCCAGCAGGCAGCAGCTTACGAAGCCGAAGGCTTTGAAGTCGCCTTACATGTCAACACCAACTGTGCAGATTTCACAGCCAGCACACTAGAAGATTTCTACACACAACAGCTAACTACCTTTACCACTAACTACAGCAGCATACCTGCTCCCAGCACCCAACGCCATCACTGTCTAGTGTGGAGTGACTGGTTTAGTACACCAGTTGTTGAACTCAATCATGGCATCAGATTCGACACCACCTACTACTATTGGCCACCGAGTTGGGTAGCTGACCGTCCAGGATTCTTCACCGGCTCAGGCATGCCCATGCGCCTAGCCAACACCAACGGCACAATCATTGATGTCTACAACGCCACCACCCAATTAACCGATGAATCAGGACAAACATATCCTGCCTCAATCGATACTTTACTAGATCGAGCAATTGGCACCGAGGGATACTATGGAGTTTTCAACGTCAACGCTCATACAGATTCCACAAACTCAACAGTTGCCGATGCAGTAGTTAAATCCGCCCAAGACCGGAATGTGCCCATAGTCTCCGCCAAACAAATGTTGACATGGCTCGACGCTCGCAACAGCTCATCCATTGGCTCACTGTCATGGAGCAACAACAGCCTCAACTTTACAATCACCAAAGCCACAGGGGCAAACAATTTGCAGGCGATGCTACCAACTCGCATCAATAACTTAGTTTTGGACAGTATTAGCCGTAATGGCAATGCACTCACCTACACAGCCCAAGGAATCAAAGGCATTGAATACGCCTTTTTCCCTGGTGAGTCTGGTAGTTACATCGCCACATACACCCTGGATACAACACCCCCAACAGTTACAGCCACAACTCCCAGCAGCAGTGCAACTGGTGTGAGTACAGTCACAACTGTCACAGCCACCTTCAGCGAAGCCATCAACCCTGCCACCATTAACAGCAGCACCTTAGAATTGCGAAATCAAAGCAACACGTTGATTGCCGCTAATGTCACCTATGACGAAGCAACCCGCACCGCCACACTCACACCCACTAGCCCCTTAGCAATCTCCACGACTTACAACCTGACAATTATTGGTGGAACCATTAACCCACGAGTATTAGACCCAGCAGGTAACGCCTTAGCCAATAACTATAATTTGTCGTTTACCACAGCCAGTACACTACCACCATTGAGCATCTGGAATAATTCCACAACTCCCACAAATCCATCGACTGCCGATCCTAATGCTGTGGAATTGGGTGTGAAGTTCACTTCAGACATCGACGGTTTCATCACTGGTGTGCGGTTCTATAAGGGAAATGGCAACACAGGCACTCACATCGGCAACTTGTGGAGTAGCGATGGTACACAACTAGCAACAGCAACTTTCAGCAATGAAACTGCCTCTGGTTGGCAACAGGTTAACTTTAGCTCCCCAGTAGCCATAACTGCCAACACAGTTTACGTGGCTTCTTACCACACAGATGTGGGCAACTACGCTACTGATAGTGGATTCTTTGCCAATTCTGGAGTTGATAATCCACCACTGCGTCTGCTACGCGATGGAGAGAATGGAGGCAATGGTGTCTACAAGTATGGTGCTAGTAGCTTCCCCAATAACAGTTTTCAAGCAAGTAATTATTGGGTAGACGTAGTGTTTGTCACTAGTACAGGCCCAGACACAACGCCGCCAACGGTGACATCAGCATCTCCCAATAGCGGTGCAACTGGGGTGGGCATTGGCACACCTGTCACAGTCACTTTCAATGAGGCAATGGACTCGGCAACGATTAATACCAATACTGTGAAGTTACGTGACTCCAGTAATGCTGTTGTGGCAGCCACTATTAGCTATAACACTGTCAATCGCACAGCCACACTCACACCAACTAGCTCATTGGCAAATTCCACTAGTTATACTCTCACAGTCATTGGTGGTGGCAGTGACCCACGGGTGAAAGATTTAGCTGGCAATGCCTTAGCAGCCAATTTCACTCGCTCTTTCACTACCGTCGCCCTCGCCACCTGTCCATGCAATATCTGGAGTGCTGCAACCACTCCTAGCGTAGTGACAGTTCCTGATCCCAATGCTGTGGAGTTGGGGGTTAAGTTCCAGTCCGATGTCAATGGCTACATCACTGGCATTCGTTTCTATAAGGGTGCAAATAATACTGGTACTCACGTCGGTACTCTGTGGAGCAGCACTGGTACACAGTTGGCTACTGCTACTTTCAGCAGTGAATCTGCTTCGGGTTGGCAGCAGGTGAATTTGACTACGCCAGTGGCTATTACTGCCAATACTACTTATGTGGTGTCTTACCACACTAATGTCGGATATTACTCCCTAGACCAAAATTACTTTGCTAATGCTGGTGTTGATAATTCACCACTCTATGCCCTCAGTAATGGCTCTAGTAATGGTAATGGTGTTTATAATTACAGCGCCAATCCTGCCTTCCCCAACTCCTCTTACAGTTCCAGCAATTACTGGGTCGATGTTGTCTTTACTAAGAACTAGTAATTGATTCTGAAATCAAAAACTTAACCTCTAGTAACTTTTCCTGCCTCAAAAAATCCTATATTGTTAGGAAACTAAGCAGAAAAACTTTTATTTGCTGGAGGAAATAGTCAAACTCTCCTCCCTCTTTAGGGGGGAAATTCAAATCATCAGGAAGAGGGAATAACAGCATTTATCAAGCTTTTATACATTTATCCAAAAGGTTGCTACATATGATCAACAGGCTAGCAATTGACCAACTAAAAATTGCCGTATGAGGGCAAGTAGGGGAGATAATTTGTAACTTTCATTTAGCAAATTAGTATTAATTCCGATTGATTAACCTAAGTTTTTAAAACTCAAACAATGTTCTATATTTACAACTGCTATTGTTCTGCAAAGGAGGTTGAATGAAAAGGCTCATTAGAATGATGATCCTGATGATGCTAACAACAGTTCTGGTTTTGGGATTGCACATGGGGTTTCCTCTGTCGATGCAGAGGGTGCTGGCACAAGCTGCTCCCTGTACTTCCCCAGCCAATTCAATAGTTGCCGAGAACTGTCAAACTGGTAATCCCTCTAGTGAATGGAATATCAGTGGTGTTGGTGACTCAAGTATTCAGGGTTTTGCCACTGATATCAGCGTCAATAAGGGAGAGACTATTTCTTTCAAAATCAAAACCAACGCCACTAACTATCGGCTAGATATTTACCGCATGGGCTACTACAGTGGTAACGGTGCCCGTAAGGTAGCAACTGTTCAACGTTCGTTAACACAGGCCCAAAACCAACCAAACTGCCTCACAAATACAACAACTGGACTAATAGATTGTGGAAACTGGGCAGTGTCTGCGTCGTGGTCTGTACCAACAAACGTCACATCAGGGATATATTTCGCCAAAGTTGTGCGTACCGATACTGGAGGAGCAAGCCATATCGTCTTTATCGTTCGAGACGACGCCAGCACTTCCGATTTGCTTTTCCAAACCTCTGATACGACTTGGCAAGCATACAATGACTACGGTGGCAATAGCCTTTATACAGGGTCACCTGCTGGTAGAGCATACAAAGTCAGCTATAACCGTCCATTCAATACCCGTGTAGTTGACAGCGGTCAAGATTGGCTGTTTAACGCTGAATACCCCATGGTTCGGTGGCTGGAGGCTAATGGTTACAATGTCAGCTACTTTACTGGAGTGGATAGCGATCGCCGTGGTAATTTAATTCGCAATCATAAGGTTTTTCTATCTGTTGCTCACGACGAGTACTGGTCGAACGATCAACGCGCCAACGTCGAAAATGCCAGGAATCTTGGTACTCATCTGGCTTTCTTTAGCGGTAATGAAGTCTTCTGGAAAACTCGTTGGGAAAATAGTATTGATTCATCGGCCACACCCTATCGCACCTTAGTTACTTACAAGGAAACCAAAGCCAACGCTGTCATCGATCCCCAAGATCCTCCTACCTGGACAGGCACCTGGCGCGACCCGCGCTTTAGCCCTCCAGCTGATGGTGGTCGTCCTGAGAATGCCCTAACTGGAACAATCTTCAAAGTCAACGGCGGGACTACTGCTATCAAAGTACCCGAAGCAGATGGTAAGATGCGCTTATGGCGCAACACTGACATTGCCAACCTTTCAGCAGGGAGTACTGCTACACTGGCTACCGCCACCCTAGGTTATGAATGGGATGAAGACTCTGACAACGGATTCAGACCTGCTGGCTTGGTTCGCTTGTCAACGACCACAGCTAACAATGTCGAGGTTCTACAAGACTACGGATCAACATATGCCAATGGTACGGCAACTCATCATTTGACACTCTATAAGCATACTAGTGGTGCCCTAGTCTTCGGTGCTGGAACCATACAATGGTCTTGGGGTTTAGATGCCAATCACGACAATACAGACCGAGGTAATACAACGGATGTACGGATGCAGCAAGCAACCGTTAACCTGTTAGCTGATATGGGTGTGCAACCTGTTACATTGCAGAGCAATTTGTTAGCTGCTACTGCTTCCACTGATACAACCGCTCCTACCTCAACAATTACCTCACCGACTACTGGTACAAATGTACAGATTGGTGCACAGGTGACAATCACGGGTACAGCAACTGATGTCGGTGGTGGTGTGGTGGGTGCTGTGGAGGTATCGGTAGACGGCGGGACGACATGGCATTCTGCCAATGGTCGTGCTAGCTGGAGTTATACTTGGACACCTACTACCTCTGGTTCTGTAACCATCAACAGCCGCGCCAGTGATGATAGCGGTAATCTGGAGACTCCAGGAACAGGTGTTACTGTCACAGTTGGAGAACGTACTTGTCCCTGCACTATCTGGAACAGCACAGCAACACCGACAAATCCATCAGACAGTGATACTAATGCTGTTGAGGTGGGAGTTAAATTCCGCTCAGATAAGGACGGCTACATTACTGGTATCCGATTCTATAAAGGAAGCGGTAATACAGGTACTCATGTCGGCACTCTCTGGAGCAGTACTGGTACACAGCTAGCGAGGGCGACTTTCACCAACGAAACCAATTCAGGCTGGCAAGAGATCAGTTTTTCTAGTCCTGTAGCGATTACTGCTAACACCGTTTACGTGGCTTCCTACCATACCAATGTTGGGGGGTATGCCTCAGATGAAGGATACTTTGCTAGCGCTGGAGTTGATAGCCCACCACTCTATGCTCTGGCCAATGGAGTGAGTGGAAGCAATGGTGTCTATAGCTATAGCTCGAACTCAACCTTCCCTAGCTCAACTTATCAGTCGAGCAACTACTGGGTGGATGTAGTCTTCACAACTAGCACAACTCCTGATACAACGCCACCGACGGTGAGTGCAACGACTCCCAACAACGGTGCTACTAACGTCAGTGTTGGAGCAAGCGTCACGGCTACTTTCAGCGAGGCTCTAGATTCAGCAACAATTAATACCAATACATTTGAATTGCGGGGGACAAATAATACCCTGGTATCAGCCACTGTCACCTACAATACCAACAACAATACCGCCACGCTTACACCAAGCAGCTCATTGGCAGCTTCAACAACTTATAGCGCTACTGTTAGAGGTGGGACTACTGACCCACGGGTAAAAGACCAGGCTGGCAATGCCTTGGCAGCAGACTTTACTTGGTCATTTACTACGGCTACGGCTGACACTACTCCACCAACAGTAACTTCCACGACTCCCAGCAACAATGCTACAGGAGTGAGTACAGGAACAAGCGTCACGGCTACCTTCAGTGAGTCCATAAACTCAGCAACAATTAATACCAATACATTTGAGTTGCGGGGGTCAAACAATACGTTAGTAACGGCTACTGTCACATACAATACCAGCAACAATACTGCAACGCTGACACCGAATAGTCCACTGGCAACTTCTACGACTTATACGGCCACTGTTAAAGGCGGCAGCACTGACCCTAGAGTTAAAGACTCAGCGGGCAATGCCTTAGCAGCAAATGTTACCTGGTCTTTTACCACTGGGGCAGGAGCAACTAGTATCTGGAATAATACAGTAACTCCTACTGTGGTGGCAGACCCGGAGACCAGTGCTGTTGAGGTTGGTGTTAAGTTCCGCTCAGATGTGAGTGGTAAAATAACTGGCATCCGCTTTTACAAGAGTTCAACCAATACGGGTACTCACGTAGGTACTTTGTGGAGCAGCACTGGTACACAACTGAAGAGAGCAACTTTCAGTAACGAAACTGCTTCAGGTTGGCAACAGGTAAATTTTGCTTCTCCACAGACAATTACCGCTAACACTACATATGTAGCGTCTTATCACACTAATGTTGGACAGTACTCCATAGATGAGGGCTACTTTGCTAATGCTGGTGTGGATAATCCACCGTTGCACGCCCTTGCAAATGGGGTGAGTGGCAGCAACGGTGTCTATAAATATAGCTCCAATGCTGCGTTTCCAAACAACAGTTATCAATCAAGCAATTACTGGGTTGATATCGTATTTGCTCCAAACTAAAACACTGATTTCGTCAAATTATCTGAATAATTGATGAAAATCAAAAGCCTCAAAGTCTTGTATAGCAGGATTTTGAGGCTTTTTTTATGTGGAGCGATCGCCCTTGAATATCATGTCCGGTTGAAGAGTTATCATTAAGACTGCAAGGGAGCAGGGGTGCAGGGGAGAAGGGGCGAGGGTTTTAAGATTTCTGCACACATACTCCTAATTATTAAGTAATCAGGTGGACTTGATAGAATTCATCATCAACCAATAACCGTGATTGACTTTACCTCTATAGTTCCAACTCTACCCTTGGTGGACAAGAGCTTTGGCAGTAACATATAAGCGCAAACTTATTACTGTGGGTGGATGCATAATCATGCCTCAACGTCAAACCTTATTTAAATCAGATATTCAACTTTCTTACTTGGAGTGGCATCAAGGTGAAAAACCTTTATTGTTATTACATGGCTTAGCTGACAACGCCCTGGTTTGGTCTAGCTTAGGTGATTACTTGGCAGCAGACTATCACATAGTTGCACCAGATATGCGCGGTCATGGTGAAAGCAGCAAACCAGAGAAAGATTATAGTTTTACAAGCGCGATCGCAGACTTAGAGGCACTCATGGATCAGTTGGGATGGTCTTCTGCTGATGTTGTGAGTCACTCTTGGACGGGCAAATTAGCTGTGATCTGGGCAAAGCAAAATCCTAAACGTTTGCGGAGTTTGATTTTGGTCGATCCGATTTTCATCTGGAAAATGCCTAATTTCCTGAAATTAACATTACCAATGTTGTACCGCGTCTTACCTTTTCTCAAAGGTATGGGGCCGTTTGCAAGTTACGAGTCAGCAGAACAACAAGCGCGTCAATTAAGCCTGTATCAAGGATGGACTGTCTTGCAGCAGCAGGTTTTCCAAGCAGGAATTGAACAAAAACCTGATGGTAGCTGGGGTAGCAAGTTTACTGTTGCAGCCCGCAATGAGATTTTTGAGGAAGTGTTGCAAGTCCCAGGTTTTACAATTCCCCTGGACACTCCTACTCTCTTCATACAGCCAGAAAAAGGTGTTAACCGCCAAGATTGGCAACTCCAACCTTACAAAACTTACTTGAAAAACTTACGTTTGTGCCGAGTTCCCGGCAATCATTGGCCCTTTTTGAGTAATCCAGAGGCATTTAACCGGACTATAGCAGCTTTTCTCGCAGAAGAATATAGGTGAGATACATCTCATTATCGCTTGACCCAAAACAAAATT
Organism: Nostoc sp. UHCC 0702; assembly: GCA_017164015.1. Classification (GTDB taxonomy): domain Bacteria; phylum Cyanobacteriota; class Cyanobacteriia; order Cyanobacteriales; family Nostocaceae; genus Amazonocrinis. Next base: position 5,891,191 of record CP071065.1, on the reverse strand, counting down.
TAGATGAGCGATCGCTACTTTTACCACAGATTCAGCCAGTCATGAGCCTTTGTATCAATCCAGTTTGTCGCAAATCCAATAACCCCGATAATCATCAAAACCGTTTCTGTCAAAATTGTGGTTCTCCCCTAGAATTACTAGGGCGTTATCGGGTAATGCAATTGTTGAGTGACAAAACTGATTTTGGCAAAGTCTATGAGGTATATGAACAAGACACACCGAAAATTCTCAAGATACTCACACACAATCTATCAAACGACGCCAAAGCAGTGAAAATGTTTCGGCAAGAAGCAGATGTGTTAAGACAGCTGCATCATCCCGGCATTCCCAAAGTTGATGATTATTTCCAGCATCAAACTAGAAATAATTTGATGTTGCACTGCATAGTAATGGAAAAAATCGACGGGTTGAATTTAGAACAATGGCTAAAGGAACAGCAAAATCATTTCATTTCTCAAAAACAGGCTATAACTTGGCTCAAACAATTAGCAGAAATTTTAAATTTAGTGCATGGCAAGCTGTATTTACATGGAAATCTTCAGCCATCTAACATCATACTCCGAAAAGATGGGCAGTTAGTATTAATTGATTTTGGCACTACCAAAGAACTAACAAAAACTTACCTATCCCAACTCAGCAAAGACAGTGGCAGCGTCACAAAAATTATGCCATCAAGTTACAGCGCTCCTGAACAAATAAACGCAATAGCTGTACCGCAATCAGATTTTTTTGCCTTGGGACGCACCTTTGTGTTTTTGCTAACTGGGCATCATCCTTTAGATATGTACGATGTTCAACACAATTTGTTGCAGTGGCAAAGTCATGCTAGCCATCTCTCACCCTTACTGTTGAATTTAATTGATTGGTTAATGATGCCGGAGGTGGAGAATCGTCCTAATAATGCCCAGTCAATTTTGCAACGCTTACATAATATTGAACAGCAACAGACTCACATCAATGCCCTCGGTATTTTGCAACCTGAACAGTTAGCCCTACCAAAACCGAATATCCCCTCGTCGTCTCAACATAAGCAACGAGAAAAATTGCCTCTAATAGCACTATTTACGGCGCTGCTGGTGTCATTAGGATTACTCAATATTATAGCTTTAGCTACAGGCTATCCAAAATTTACTGCATTTCCCAGCAATGGACAATATCCACAAAGAAAAGGCAAGATTGATTACTTTCCATATGAAGAAGGTAGAGATAGTCAAGGTAGAACTGCTGAATTTAATATAGCTGTTTTATCAATAGAATATAAATGGCTTTATGGGAGCAATTTCCAAATAAAATATAACGATCAAGTTATTAGTATTGAAGTTTTAAATTTAAATTTACAACAAGAAGGTATACAGCAGATAATGGAAAATTCTAGTGAGATTATCTCTGTAGGTACAGCTGCTTGTGAAGGGAATGTAGGGGTTGGACAACGTATAGCTTTAGAGCGTTCTAAGCAGGTACAAGTTTTAGCAAAAAAGTTATTTAGTAATACACCAAGCGTTGAAGGTTATCGCTTATTAAATCTTGGTCAATTTCTACGTAATAGTTGTCAGCAGAATCAAGATGTGACTGCATACCAGAGAAGTGTAATCATCATGGGTGTGAGGAAAAAGTCAGTAGGTGTAATTCTAGATGAAGCGTTAAGAGATAGGTTAGAAAAGAAGCCTTTTGGTGATTTTAGATTAAAAGATTATTCCTTGGGTTCAGTGGAGAAGTTTAAGACGATATCTAGTAATTTGTAGCCTATTTCATACACAGCAATTGTCGTTGACATGAAGTACAGAAGCTACAGGTGTAGGTCTGCGTGGACATCAACCCAAAAATCAAATGCCTATAGAGTGGAAAATGTCAAGGCAGTCATCGAAAAGCTGGAATTGGACAGTTTGTGATGTGCCAAGCTGCGGTTATTAGGCGCATAAAAAGAAGCCACAGCTTGTCAACCAGTATATTGGGTGAGTTCCTAAGTAGTGGACAACCAAATAAACCTGCTCAGAGATAGACTTTTCCCTTCTGCCGAAAGCATTGCTACCTTCAGTTAGCGTCTATCCACACCGACTAAATCAACATCAGCAAGCCATATGGTTCTGCTTTGAGGAGCCACTTCTTCGAGAATTGGCGATCGCCACTCCACGCCGTAAAGCCAATTACTTTTGAGGCTAAAAATCCCTTGAATAATACGGCGTGTTGGCTGTTCGCTAAAATTAACTTCCACTACATCCCCCAACTCAAAAGCTGGACGAGGAAGAGTGATGTTTTCGCCTATGTTCGTTGTGCAAAATTCTCGCTCAGGTAAGTAGAGTGTTTCGCCAAGACAGACGATCGCATAAATCCACTGCTGCTCTTCCCACTGCACACCACAACAGTAGCCTGATAAATCTGAGCTGGTTAAAAAGACTTTTTCTAGCATTTGAACTGCCAAAGGAGGCATAATTTGACCCCAGGGAGGGGAAGTATGCCAACAGGATTCTAAAGCGGTAATCTGGTTAATCATGGTGCAATACACTTCTCTTTTTTATACATACACTTGATTACACCAGCACAATCCGGAATTTCCGCCCAATCCTTAACCTAGCCATAACCAATAGTCTGCTTCAACAGAAACAGGAACTTGACTGTATGGGGTGCTATTGCCTAGAGCAAAATGCAGCAAATGTGACAACGGATAACTAAGATGAGAGCGAATTTGACAGTGATTATCAGCTACTGTCTGTACTTGGAGAGTGTTAGCGATCGCCTCTGCTAACTCTCTCCAAGTCAGATTTTATTGCTTTTGCAAGCAATTATTCATTTCAAAGCTTAGTAACGGTTACGTCCACCATAGTTGCCTCTGTTACCACCAGACGGGCCCTTGTCTTCTTTGGGTTTAGCTTTATTGACTTTGAGATCACGACCCATCCATTCAGCACCATTGAGAGCGTCAATGGCAGCTGCTTCTTCAGCATCTGAACTCATCTCCACAAAAGCAAAGCCTCGCAGACGACCAGTCTCACGGTCAGTAGGTAGTGCAACCTTCGTTACAGTACCATACTCTCCAAAAACACTTTTAATATCATCTTCAGTAACTTGGTAAGAGATGTTACCCACATAAATTGACATCGATGTTTCTCCAAAATTATGGCTGTGTGGAGATTTAAATTTCGGAGACAAGTCTTTCAATATCAAAAGCAAAAAGCCTGTCAATACTAAAAACAAACCCTTCCACCGAATTTATTCTCATTTTTTAAGATGACATAGCTATCAAATATCTGCAAAAGCCAAGTCACCCTGCCAAGCGGCTTTTTTTGGCGTCTAATACCATTTCACGAAATTTTTGATACAAATTACTTTTCTTTCTCCCCCAGCCTCCCCAGCTTGCCATCTGTATCAATCTTAAGGTGAAACGGTATAAGTCCTGTAGCCATAAAAAACCCCAGCCATATCAGCTGAGGTTAGAGAGAGAAATCCAAATGTCGATGGGAGATACCGATACCAAACTTCAATCATCTCAGCTAATGCCCAAGGCAAGCAAAACTAGAGCAGTCACGAAAACTACTGCAACTGCACCCCTTGAGTGTGTAGCAACGTTGCGGCTCTGGTGAGGGATAAACAGCATAATACATCTATGTTTCAGTGGCGTAGTTGTTCACAATGCCTTCTTCGTTAATGGCCGTGTATATAGTTTGTTTGAATTATGTAAATAAATATAACATAATATTACAAAAACTTACTAAAACTGAACATCAAAAGGCTGATAGCTTTGATAACAGCTAGTTATCAGAGATGGGAGAGTGAAAAAATAGGGGTCTTAAGAGCAACCACACTGGGGGCGATCGCCACCACCGACAAATGAAAGAAACACTTTCTTCCCCCATTCCCTACTTTCTCTGTCTGTTGAATGTTCCCTCTTAAGTTGTAATTAAGTTGTGTCAAAATAAATATTTATAAATTGTAATTATTTCATTTTTTCAATGTATTACAAGGTGATTGTTGAGGTTGATTTCCAGAAAAATAAAATTAATTGGAAAAATCACTCAGTGTGATGCTGAGTCTGTTACCGTCTTTTAGAGGTAATTCTCAGCATTTAATCAGGTTTATTTAAGATTTGAGCAAATCTATTACATAGTTGCTCATGGCTATTTTTCGATTTACCACTGGCAATATTTGTCATGGGTAAGATGCACCTGATTTCAAAAGACGACTAAACTATCATACTGATGAATTCGTGCAAATTATTTTGTAATGGAGTTTGATATGACTTTAGCAACTCCTCCACAGACAAAGCCTTTAACTGATGAAGAATTGTATAAAATGAACGCCTACTGGCGTGCAGCCAATTATCTTTCAGTCGGGCAAATATATCTCCTTGACAATCCACTACTGTTAGAACCACTAAAGTTGGAACATGTCAAACCCAGACTGCTGGGACACTGGGGAACAACACCAGGGTTGAACTTCATCTATGTTCACCTCAACCGGGTAATCAATAAGTATGACCTGAACACCATATACATTGCCGGGCCTGGTCACGGAGGCCCCGGGCTGGTAGCCAACACTTACCTAGAAGGCACTTATAGCGATTACTACCCCAACATTTCCCAAGACATTGAGGGGATCAAACAACTTTTCCACCAGTTTTCATTCCCAGGCGGTATTCCTAGCCATGCTGCACCGGAAACTCCAGGTTCTATCCATGAAGGCGGTGAACTTGGTTATGCTCTTGTTCATGCCTACGGTGCTGCTTTTGACAATCCTGATTTAATAGTTGCAGCTGTTGTCGGTGATGGCGAGGCTGAAACCGGCGCTTTAGCTGCTAGCTGGCATTCTAACAAGTTTCTTAATCCTGTCCGTGATGGTGCAGTAATTCCTATCTTGCACTTGAATGGTTATAAAATAGCCAATCCCACCCTACTGTCACGGGTGAGTCATGAGGAGCTAGAAAGTTTATTTGTGGGTTATGGTTACAAACCTTACTTTGTGGAAGGCTCAGAACCCGCAGATGTCCACCAACAAATGGCGGCAACTTTAGACACCATAATTACGGAAATTCAAAGCATCCAGAGAGAAGCCCGCGTGCATGGTTTTAGCCAACGCCCGCAGTGGCCGATGATTATTTTACGCACCCCCAAAGGTTGGACAGGGCCCAAAGAAGTAGATGGGAAAAAGACTGAAGGGTACTGGCGATCGCACCAAGTTCCCTTGAGCGAGATTGCCAAAAAGCCAGAACACTTGCAACTTCTGGAAGAGTGGTTGAAAAGTTACAAACCAGAAGAACTTTTCGACACCAACGGCAAGCTAATTCCCGAACTAGCAGAACTGGCTCCCAAAGGACACCGCCGCATGGGAGACAATCCCCACGCCAATGGTGGTATCCTGCTGCGTGACCTGAAATTGCCTGACTTCCAAGACTATGCTGTAGATATCCCCCAACCAGGCAAAATTGAAGCTGAAGCTACCAGGGTGACAGGAAAATTCCTCCGGGATGTCATGCGACTCAACCAAGAATCCCGTAACTTCCGGATCTTCGGCCCCGACGAAACCCAATCAAATCGCCTGGATGCTGTGTTTGAAGTTACAGACCGGACTTGGGTAGCCCAGATTCTCCCAGAAGACGAACATTTGTCTCCCGATGGTCGGGTGATGGAAATCCTCAGCGAAACTAGTTGTCAAGGATGGTTAGAAGGCTATTTACTTACAGGTCGCCACGGCTTCTTCTCCTGCTACGAGGCATTTATCCACATCATTGACTCGATGTTCAACCAGCACGCCAAGTGGCTGAAAACTACCCTTGATATTCCTTGGCGTAGACCGATTGCTTCTCTTAACTATTTGCTTACCTCCCACGTCTGGCGACAAGACCACAACGGTTTTTCTCACCAAGACCCTGGTTTTATTGACCATGTGGTCAACAAAAAATCAGAAATCATTCGCGTATATCTCCCCCCCGATGCCAACACCCTGCTGTCGGTGACAGACCATTGCTTAAGAAGTCGTCACTATGTCAACGTCATCGTCGCAGGTAAGCAACCTGCACTGCAATATTTGGACATAGATGCAGCTATTAAGCACTGCACCAAAGGCATTGGTATTTGGGAATGGGCAAGCAATGACCAAGACAGCGAACCCGATGTAGTGATGGCTTGTGCTGGGGATGTTCCCACCTTAGAAACCTTAGCTGCTGTAGATATTTTGCGGCAGAACTTCCCTGAGTTGAAGGTGCGGGTAGTCAACGTAGTCGATTTGATGACACTACAGCCAAAAAGCGAGCATCCCCACGGTTTAAGCAACAAAGACTTCGACACGATTTTCACCACCGACAAACCGATCATTTTCGCTTTTCATGGCTATCCTTGGCTAATCCATCGCCTAACTTATCGCCACACCAACCACAATAACCTGCATGTACGCGGTTATAAGGAAGAGGGAACCACTACAACTCCCTTTGATATGGTCGTGCTTAACGACCTCGATCGCTTCCACTTGGTGATGGACGTAATCGATCGCGTACCAAAACTAGGTTATAAAGCAGCTTATGTTAAACAGCGCTTGCAAGATAAGCTGATCGAACATAGGCACTACATCGCGAAGTACGGCGAAGATATGCCAGAGATTCGTGACTGGAAGTGGCCGTACTAAGCTAGGGGAGTGGGGAGTAGGGGAGCAGGGGTGCAGGGGGGGATGAGGGGGATGAGGGAGATGAGGGAGAAGTTGAAAATAACTTTTTTTTACCAATGCCCCATGCCCAATGCCCAATGCCCAATGCCCCATGCCCCATTCCCAATTCCCAATTCCCAATTCCCAATTCCCTTTTTCATAAATGCCTGATCAATTTTGGTTATCACAGTTGCAAAAACACCGAGCGATCGCAGTTATCCGCGCCCCCAAAATCGAACTGGGACAGCAAATGGCAATGGCTGTGGCATCTGGAGGAATGCAGCTAATTGAGATTACCTGGAATAGTGATGGCGCACCAGAATTAATTAGTCAATTACGTTCTAAATTACCTGACTGTATTATCGGTACGGGTACACTTTTCAATGTCCAACAACTGCAAGCTGCGATCGCATCCGGGGCACAGTTCCTCTTCACACCCCACGTTGACCCTGTGATGATTAATACCGCAGTTGAAAGAAATATCGCTATGATTCCTGGTGCGCTTACTCCCACAGAAATTATGACTGCTTGGACTCAAGGTGCTAGCTGTGTGAAGGTTTTTCCTGTACAAGCACTGGGAGGGGCTAGTTATATCAAAAGTTTACAAGGGCCCCTAGGTCACATTCCCTTGATTCCTACTGGCGGCGTCACCCTGGAAAATGCCAAGGGATTTTTACAAGCAGGGGCAATTGCTGTGGGTTTAAGTAGCGAATTGTTTCCTCAAAAGCTGGTTAGAGATGGAAATTGGGAAGCGATCGCTCAAAAAGCAAGTAACTTGATTCAACAGTTAGTCTAAGATAGAATGAAATTATACAAAATTCATACTTACATCAGCAACAGGCTACAAACTAAATTTGCAATCTGAAAAATTTCTCTGAACTTTGTCATTAAAGGGTATCTATGATGAAAAGTCTAACTAACGGTGACTGGATGCGTCAGTTAAAAATACTGATCGCGGGTACAGCACTGTCCTTGAGTGTGATTGGTGCTGGGACTAGTGAAGCTTGGGCAGTTTCAAATCAACAGACCATTAAACAAACTATCCAGACTTTACAACAATCCAATCAACGCTGGATTCAAATTAATCTCTCAAAGCAGCGATTAACAGCTTGGGAAGGTGGGAAACCTGTTTATTCCGTCATGATTTCTTCAGGTAAAAAATCTACTCCGACTCGCGTTGGCAGTTTTAAAATTCAATCCAAGTACAAGACTACCCGTATGCGCGGAGAAAACTACGATGTTCCCAACGTTCCTTATGCAATGTTTTACCAAGGAAACTATGGTATTCATGGTGCATACTGGCATAAGCGTTTTGGTACTCCAGTCAGCCACGGCTGTGTCAATGTTGCACCAAATCATGCTAAGTGGCTATTCAAATGGGCATCTTTAGGGACACAAGTAGTCATTCACAAGTAGTTTTGATCAACTTGGGAATTGGGCATTGGTCAGTTGACAGTTGTCAATTGTCAATTGTCAATTGTCAATTGTCAATTGTCAATTGTCTCCTCATCCCCTTCATTTTCTGCAAGAAATCTCCGGACTTAGAATTACTAATGTTGAAATAAATAATAGAAGAGGAGACTGATATTCAGCTGTTCCACATAAAAGTTGCATACATAATAATGTTGACTGTCAGCAGTCAGCGAGCCTCACAAGTGATTGTGCAACGAATGTGTATTTTAGCTGATCAGCCTCAAAGAAATAAGCGTAAATCCTGACAAATCCTGTTTTAAATTACTCAAGTTGTAAGTGCGATGTCTACGACAAGCTGCTAAGAGCGTCTAGGCAGTTAACCTCATCAAAACTGCAAACGAGCGATCGCAGCCGCGTCCAAGATGGCAACTTCCTCACGAATTACGAACTGTATTAAGACTGCTCTCAATCTGCTCAAATAAGCAAACTTAAGATAGAAGGTGATGCAACATGCAAAGTTGGATACGTTGCTCAAGGACTTTCTGTGCTGGTGTGGTGTTGATTGTGGCAGCTTTAGTCTCTTGTTTGCCACCGACGGCAGCTGATCATAACTCTGCTACAGCCAGTGCGGCATCAGTGGAAAACAACAGCATCACTATCTCTGACGAGCAGCAAAAATCCCAACCTCGTCGGATTGAAATTGACTTATCCGAGCAACGCTTACGTGCATGGGAAGGTGAAAAACTAGTATATTCATTCCGAATTTCCACAGGAAAGCGCTCAACTCCCACACCTATAGGCAGCTTTCGGATTAATTCTAAATATCGCACTAATCGAATGCGAGGCAGGGGCTACGATATTCCTGATGTCCCTTACGCAATGTATTTTCATCGAGGTTATGCTATTCACGGTGCTTACTGGCATAACCGTTTTGGGACTCCAGTAAGTCATGGTTGCGTGAATTTGCCAGTTAAGTTAGCTCGCAAGCTTTACAACTGGACTTCTATAGGGACTTTAGTAGTAGTGCGTAAATAGAAGGCTGAGTGAGTTGGGAGTTACGAGTCAGTTGTCAGTTGTCAGTTGTCAGTTGTCAGTGGTAATTCTGCCGATCTCCTCATCTCCCCATCTTCCCATCTCCTCATCTTCCCCTGCTCCCCTGCTCCCCTGCTCCCCATCTCCCCTCCCTACCCATCAAGCCCTGGATGTTGGTTTCAAAAATAGCCATGCGACGAAAAATGTAGCCGCTGTAAATAGTTGCGTCAGATCTAAAGCAGATAGATAGCCATCTGCAAATGAAGCAATACTGCGATCGGTAATGCCAAATACCCAAGATGAGAGGCCAAACAGCCAAATCCCATTTTTGAGATATCCTACGAATTCCTTAGAGTCTGATGGTTGCTGGTCTTTCATGATCCTTTGTTGTTTTAGTGAAGAATCTGCTGATTTATGAGAAATGTTGCAAGTAAAAACTTTCTTCGACTCCTGGGATTGGATCTATAACTATATTAATAAATATTTCAGAAACTTGACTTCACTACCCAAAGGTACATCTGTCTTTTTTGACATTCTTCCTTGAGATATGTATAAAAAAATACATTTTTTAGCGAAGAGCGGCAGTTCCTCATGGCGCAGCCCTGCCCCATGAGGGTTTACCGGCAGGCTCAAGTGGCGTGGAAACCCCCTTTGAGCAACTACCAACGCTCCTACATCGCTAAGGCTGCGCTAACACCGATGCTTAGTCTCTAATTTCTACAAAAAAGCGATCGCCAAAGGGTTTATCTATCAGGTACTGGGCAAGTCTCCTTCAGGCAAGATGTTATCAATCCTGAGTACCCACGGTATACCTTTGTCAACTGGAGAACTGACAGTAATTTTAGCTGTGTTGGTAAACTGTTTTAACTTGTCAGCAAAATGGGGAATAGTTTTCATGATGTTGCGATAACTTTCCATATTGTGACAAATCATGATCAGTGTCAGAATGCCACTATTGATTTGGAAATACCAATGGCAACTACATAATAAGGTACGTGTCATTTTGTCGCACGCCAAGAAAAAGCTTTTTTTAGTTGCTTCTTCCAGCTGCCTAAATAGTATTTCACTCACCCTTGTTGTTTGATCTGAAGGCAAATCATCTGGAGGTAGACATGATTGATTCATAAGATTTTGGCAAGCAGCAAAATACAAAAGCTGCGGTTAAGATTGGTATTAGGGCATAGGGCATAGGGGAGCCAGTGCGCTGTCGGCAAAGCTGGATACGGCTCCCCAGCCCAAACCTTTGATTTCTCATTTCCCATGTCTAAGCCGTATTAGCATTATTGTTCTTGCGTGACAATTAAAAGCAAATCTAACCACAACTGAGGATAAGCTTCCTTAAGATTCGACAAAGGATTACGCATCAAATTGTTGGCATTCAAACAAACAACTTCAACTAATCCCACATATTCTGCTACTTCTCTGAGTAGATTTTTTTGCGCTTTTACAGCATTAATTAGTCTGTCAGGGCAATAAATTCCAATGTATCTTGTATGGCGAAAGCTAGTTTTTAGATTCGCTCTTGTTAAGTTAGGTTTACGATTAATCACCTTCACATAACACTGACGTAGTGATTCCCATACCCGTGGGTGAGTGTGTTCGATAATTACGGTAAATTGGTGGGCTAAGTCTTGTTCGGTAATCATTATTCTCTCCATTGCTGTAATGCAAACAACTATAATTGCCTCTCATCTATTGCACTTTTGGTAAATACCCAATTGTGCAATATATATCTGCATATTCCTTTAGGTGAAAACGGTAATTTTTTTACTGATACCATTTCACTTAATTACTGTTACAAATTCTTTCACCCTTGCTCCCCTGCTCCCCTGCTGCTTATTTGTATCAACATTAAAGTAAAACAGTATGAGGGCAAAATTTACCCCAAAGAACGTAATTGGTTGGTGGTATAGGACTCATATTTGATTTTTGAACAAAACTCAGTACACCTTTATTCCTTCTTCCCAGTCCCCAGTCCCCAGTCCCCAGTCCCTTACCTCTACGAGTGATTCAGAAATCAAATCGGATTGCTATATATTCCTTACGGCTTGTATGACTCGCCTATCAAGCATCAAAACCCAAACTAATTTCTAAAACTGTATTGACCGCTACCTTATACCAACTATTTTGGTATAAACAAAAATTATTCAAAATCCCTTATTAGAGATGATTAGGGGGTTTTGAGTCCTAAGGAGCAAGTAAAAAAAACAAATTAGTGCAAAAAAATTTGCTATCCGCAAAAAAATTTGCACAAGTTGTGATATTCTTTGAATAGAGGGAATCAAGACAGCGAAAGCACAAAGGTCGTCCGAGAGAAATGATATAAACTCACGCTCCCATGCTTTTGCCTTGGCAGATTTAGTTAAATCCGCTACGGCTTTTTGAAACTAACAGACAAAGCCAATGAAGCAGGATAATGATCTCCGTAACAACTTGAAGTCAATCAGAACCCGCTTAGGGATGAGCCAACAAGATTTGGCAAACCTAGCTGGTGTTACCCGTCAAACTATAAGTGGTGTAGAGTCGGGACAATACGCTCCCTCAGTAGCCATCACACTTCGTTTAGCAAAAGCGCTTGGCTGTCAAGTAGAGGACTTATTCTGGTTAGAGCGGGATTTACCTGAAATTGAAGCGGTGCTTGCCAAACCTGTCCCTGCTGGTCAGCAGACGCGAGTCAGTCTGGCTCGTGTGGGAGGGCAATGGGTAGCTTATCCTTTGATTGGCAAGGATGCTTTTCGCCAAGACATGATTCCGGCTGACGGAGAGACTCGCATAGATAAAGGTAAAGTTCGAGTCCGGCTCCTAGACGATAATTTGGACACACTTCACAACACTGTTGTGATTGCTGGCTGTGCGCCTGTGATCTCATTATGGGCGAGAGCTACCGAACGTTGGCATCCCCAACTGCGAGTCCAATTTAACTTTGCTAACAGCATGTCTGCATTGCAGAGTCTATGCCGAGGTGAGGCTCATATCGCTGGGACGCACCTTTATGACTCTGAAACTGGTGAGTATAATACTCCTTTTGTTCGAGATGTTCTGGCTGGAAGGGAAGCAGTTTTGATTACCCTCGGTGTTTGGGAGGAGGGACTTTTAGTAAAGTCTGGCAACCCGATGGGAGTCAAAACAGTTAGTGACTTAGTGGAACGGGGAGCTACTATTGTCAACCGCGAAATTGGTGCTGGTAGTCGTTTACTTTTGGAACAAACACTCCAAAACGAGCAGATACCATTCCATGCTGTCCAAGGCTTTGACGATATTGTCACAAGCCACCAAGATGTTGCCCAAGCTGTAACATTAGGAATTGCCGATGCAGGTATTACTACGGCATCTGTAGCTACCGCCTTTGGGCTGGGATTTATTCCCCTACATCAGTCAAGATACGACTTAGTGATTCTCAAGGAATATCTGGAAGAAGCGCCAGTACAGCAATTGCTCAGTACTTTGGGACATCCGTTGGTTCATTCACAGTTAGAAATTCTTGGTGGTTACGATATCAGCAAAATCGGGGAAGTTGTCGCAACCGTTTAGAGTAGATTGCAAATAATATCAAGTTCGGCTAATTACTTACGATCTAGTCGGTTTGCTTGGTAACAGGTAATGGGTAATGGGTAATAGGTAATACTCAAAACCAATTACCAATTACCAATTCCCAATTACCGACCTCCACAGATATCATAAGTGTTTAAACGGACATGATATAAAGGTTGGTTGTGTGGTTCAAAGGAAAACTCTGCGTAAATTTGAACACCTGCTGCAACTATTCTCTGGGTATGAGCAACCAAATGGACTTTGTGACAACAACCGAATATAGCTAAAACACATCAGTTATCAGCCATCAGTCATTAGCCAAGACTAATGACAACCAAAAATTTCACAACGAAGTCATATGTACTCAATACTAGATGTTTTTGTTGTAGAGCGATCGCCTCCAACGACGTTCTATAACCGCCACATCTGTAACTCTACAGTGTGAACACAAAAGCGAACCAAAAGACCCACCAAACAAACTATTGCAGGAAAAATCATCATGTCTGACGACAAAATTAGACAAATTGCTTTCTACGGTAAAGGCGGTATTGGTAAATCTACCACCTCTCAAAATACCCTAGCCGCTATGGCAGAAGTTGGTCAACGCATCTTGATTGTCGGATGTGACCCTAAAGCGGACTCCACCCGTTTGATTCTGCACTGTAAAGCCCAAACTACCGTGCTGCACTTGGCTGCGGAACGAGGCGCAGTTGAAGATCTAGAACTTGAAGAAGTGGTGATTGAAGGCTTTCGAGGTATTAGATGCGTAGAATCTGGTGGGCCAGAACCTGGTGTAGGTTGCGCCGGTCGTGGGATCATCACCGCTATCAACTTCCTCGAAGAAAACGGCGCTTACAGTGGCGTAGATTTCGTATCCTACGACGTGTTGGGTGACGTTGTATGTGGTGGCTTCGCCATGCCAATTCGGGAGGGGAAAGCACAAGAAATCTATATTGTGACCTCCGGTGAAATGATGGCGATGTTTGCTGCTAACAACATTGCTCGTGGCGTTCTCAAGTATGCTCACACTGGCGGCGTGCGTTTGGGTGGTCTGATTTGTAACAGTCGCAAAACTGACCGGGAAGACGAACTGATTACTACTCTAGCAACCCGATTAAGCACCCAGATGATTCACTTTGTTCCCCGCGACAACATCGTACAACATGCTGAATTGCGTCGGATGACTGTTAATGAGTATGCACCTGACAGTAACCAAGCTAATGAATATCGCACATTAGCAGACAAGATCATCAACAATAAAAATCTTGCCATTCCCACACCCATCGAGATGGATGAGCTAGAAGATTTGCTGATTGAGTTCGGTATCCTCGAAAGTGAAGAAAATGCTGCAAAATTAGCCGGTATCACCAAAACACAAGAAGAAACTGCCAATAAGCAAGAAGATGCTGAAGGTGAAGCATTAGAAGCACTCAAAAAAGGCAATGTAGAAATAGTTGCTGGTAATTAAAACAACTGAGGCTTTTGTTCTGGCTTAAGAGATAGCCAAACTTGCTAAGGATCGGATGAATAATCAGGTGGGTAATAAACCCACTTTATTGCACCCTTAATAAGGATATCGAGGTAGTCTAATGGTTAAATTGTGCGTCTTATAATCCCCGTATAAGCATTAACCTGTCAATGTTTACACGGTAAACCGCTCTTGTGAGTTTTTTGTTTTCTCCTTCTCTTCATTGGTTGGTCATTTACGTTTTAGGGAATGAGAAATTATCTTTCTCATTTCCTTTTATTCCATGCTTGAAACACACAGTTTTTTCAATTCAGCTAACACCTAAAAACTTCTACCTATTGTCACCAAAAAAATGAAACCCACTTCCGGAAAAATTAACGATTCACTCAGTGAGTCAAATGGCGAAAATCAACAGCAGAAGCCAAAGAAAAAAAAGCTTTCCACACAATTACCCCAGCCTGGAACTGCTCAAGGAAGTTGTGCCTTTGATAGTGCAATGATTACCCTAGTCCCAATCACTGATGCTGCTCATGTAGTCCACGGCCCTAGCGGCTGCGCTGCCAGTATTTGGGGAAGTTACAGCAGTCTATCTTCTGATTCAATGCTGTATAAAAGTTTAGATTACGGTCAGTTCTCGAAAGTCGGCTACCTAGGTACGATGCAGCTTTTATTTGATATTGGCAATCTGTTTTTAGAACAGTCAGCAAAAGTTAAGCATTAATTTATTACCAACATTTTTGGTAATAAGTATCGCTAGATACAATCTTGTAGACCTATTTTAGCTTTGATAGTTACTATCAAGTCGTATACGCCATGTGTGAATATACCAACCAATGTCAGCAAGCTAGGCGCAAGCTTCTGTATTGACTGAAAATTAAGTCTTCTATTCTCATGAATCCAGCACAGCTAAGACCAACAACTGTGAAGGCGAGTCGTATTGTAAGAAAACTTCGCCGCCGCTTTGACCTCAGACAATATGCGATCGCACCATTTTTGCTCACCTGGTTTGAGGTGATTGGCTACACAGTTTTGTTAGAGCCAGACATCGCTTGGGGGAAGTATCGCATAGGACGCAGTAGTTATAGTGAGGTGGTTTTGCGCGATCGCCTTCATACTGCTTTAGAGAAGATTAACCCGACGAAACCCCATGAAGCGATCGCTAAAGCTATCTATCAGGTTACTTGTACAAAAAGTTCTGATTTGCTGGAAAATAACCGCCGCTTTCACAAACTTTTGACCGATGGTGTTGAAGTTGAATACCTCATCAACAAAGAAATAGTCCATGACAAAGTGTGGCTCATTGATTCATCTAATCTACTGAACAATGATTGGCTAGTTATTCATCCCTTGACTGTAGTTGAAGGGAATTATGCTCACTGTCCAGATATAGTTGTCTTTATCAACGGTTTACCGTTGGCAGTTATTATCTCAATTCATCCAAGTGATGAACATGCCACATTCAAAGCAGGCTATCAACGAATTCAAACCTACCTTCAACAGATACCAAAGCTGTTTTACTATAATACATTCCTAGTTATTACTTGCCAAAATCGCTGCCGAGTTGGTACATTAACTTCGGATTGGCAAGAGTTTTTACCTTGGCACACAATTGATGGTGAAGATTTTACATCCTTGGGTGCAACTGAACTAGAGGTGTTGATTCAAGGTATTTTTGATAAACGGCGTTTCTTGGAGCTAGTAAAGCACTTTATAGTCTTTGAGTCAAACCAAATTAGCATCAGTAAAAAATTGCTTCGCCGACCTTTTTGTACTGTACAGTAGCTAGTTGATTGCTCATATATTATCCAAGAGCCATATGGCTAGTTTCACATACTAATAATTTACCCTCACCGCTATAAAACCAAACAAAACCTTCTCCTCCTCCTTTACCAAAATGACCCAATTTGCGATAATCTTCTTCAATACCTTTAGTAAATCCTTTAACCATATCGTAATCAGCAATTAAAATTTCACCTTTGTTTAGTTCAATAATTTTAGTTGGTGCAGATGTAGCTGTCACTACTTGAGCTTTTTGCCCAGCTAAAGCTGACAGAGCAATTCTCCACTTACCATCATCAGAGCCAGAAATTTGCCGAAACTTTAATCTTTTAGTACCTATAACTACATTGTCAGAACAAAACTGAAATACACCATCATCAAACTCCCATTGCTCGTTTTCTAACAATTCAATAGGAGTGTAATGCAAAAAATTTCCTTTTTGTCTCGGTTCGAGTTTAACCGTACCAGTACCTCTATAAACAGGAGCATTGTAATCTATATCCGTCCTCAAAGATATCCAGATATCTTTTAAGCGGTTATCGGTTTTATAAACACCATAAGTTAATTTACCAACACAACTGTACATCGAACCTTTTTGAATGACAACTCCAGAGTTTTCTAGATTAATTTCAACTTGTTGAACAAAAGGAATATCTTTGGTAGGGTGATAATATCTGTTAGTTTCTTTATTAATATTGTTTTCTAAATACCATAAATCTGTTGGTTCTAAAATCTTCACTTGGTGCTGCATGAATTTTACCCTTGATTTTGCTGGAATTAGCAAAGTATAAATTCTCAGGGGATAATTCCCTGGTTTAATTTACATAATTTGATTTATGTTTCACTGCTACTAGTTTTTTGTGTAGCGAGATTGCTCAATGGCTATTACCAATGCTTGCTCTTCAACAAAAGCATACCAAGCACCATATCTATGGTAAGTGGAGCGATTATTAATTTTGCTCTTATTGGGAACCTTTATCATAAAAACGATTTTGTAGCAGTAATCCACCGACTACAACAAGCAACGCACCGAACGCCAAAAATCCCACATCCCAAGCCAATTGATTCGGCCCTGGTTTCACATGATGAATACCCAGAATTTGGTGGTCTATCACTCCTTCAACCACATTGAATAACCCCGCACCCATCAGCAAAGACCCAACAAAGGTATGTGATGACCAAGTAACATCTTTACGACCTCCGGCTTGCCACAGCAATGCTACTCCTATTACGGTCAATATCCAGTCTAGAGCATGAAACAAGCCGTCCCATACCATGTTCAAATCTATGTTGGAGGTGGTGGAGAGAGGTCTAATGTTACTCAACATATGATGCCATTGCAAAATCTGATGCAGCAGGATGCCATCAACAAAACCCCCTAAACCTAGACCCAAGAAAATCCCAGCTGCAACTAGTGGCATTTGCTGATGTTCTGTATCACTTTCTGCCTCCATTGTCAACCTCACAAACAAGTTTCTTTTATACAATAAAATTTTTTTTCAACAATATCTTCTGTCTATGGGCAAGTTCTAAGTTTCAATCTAAAGTTGACAACTTCCTGTTAGCATCTACAGGCATTATAGAGATTGATATACATAAGAGAAATTTTCATATGACCATTTACTTTTACAAGGTTTGGCAGCCTTATGGTTGTTTTTCTAACTTTTCTCCCCACGGCATCCACATCCAAGGTACTTACTGGTCAACGGTGGAGCATTATTATCAAGCACAAAAGTTTGTAAGTAGTATAGATTCAGCAATTATACCTATAATCCGCACTGCTGAAACCCCAGAAGAAGCTGCTGCCTTGGGACGATGTAGCACACGCCAATGTCGTCCAGACTGGGAAATGGTCAAAACTCAAGTTATGCGACAAGCGGTACTCAAAAAGTTTCTCACTCATGCAGAGATTAGAGAAATTCTCTTGTCCACAGGGGATGAGATCCTGGTGGAAAACTCGCCAACTGATTATTTCTGGGGCTGTGGTGCAAATAAAACTGGTCAAAACCATCTCGGCAAAATTCTCATGAGTGTACGTGAAGAAATCCGCCAATTATATCTATCAGCAGTAATTTCCTCTGAGGTTTTGTCTGAATAGTTACAAAGATAGGACTTACGCGCATTGTCATATATTTAGGACAAAAATCGTCCAAAGTCAAGAGTCAAAAGTCCAAAAACCTTGACTTTTTACCCTTGACTATTGACTCAGTACTGCCATCGCAGAAAATATGTGTGCCAGTTGCGTAAGTCCTGAAAAAAGCAGAATTTTTCGGCGCAAGGGGGGATCTTACTATCCTTCCTTGCATAAAGTTATTGCAATAGATCTAAATATAATTACTTATTTATTTGCTATAAAACGTCAAAAATTTGTAAAAAGATATCAGAAATATATAAAGATATTTTGAATTTAATGATTTGCATAATTTTACCGAATACATTCTAATATTTAATGATATATTATTAAGTGTTTCTTAATAAGATTGTTTGAAATTTTGTCCATTTAAAATTTATAGTTAAAAATGGGGAACGGCATCTAGCAAGGATTTTGTGCAGATTTTGATATCTTGAATTTAGGTATACCCGGTAATGGCATATCCAAATAACGTAAGTGGATCGCCGCAAACCTTCAACCAAGAAGGTTTATTGCATAAAATAACAAGCCAGATTCGGCGATCGCTCGAACTACAAGAGATATTAACGGCTACTGTTGCTGAAATTCGGTTATTTTTAGCTACAGACCGAGTAATGGTGTATCGGTTTGATGCTGATGGCAGCGGTGAAGTCATTGCCGAATCTATTCATGAACAATCTCTACCATCACTGTTAGGATTGCATTTCCCAGCGGATGATATTCCTCAAAATATCAGAGAGATGTTTCTCTGGGCGCGACAACGTTCCATAGTGGATGTAACTAGTGGCAAGATTGGACTATCGCCATTACAAACAGAAACTAGCAAACCTCCGGCGACGGGAAATATCCACTATCGGCAGGTTGACCCTTGTCATATTCAATACTTAACAGCAATGGGCGTACAGTCTTCGCTGGTAGTGCCAATTTTATATCATGACCATAGTGGGCAATCAGCAAAGCCTCAATTGTGGGGATTATTGGTATCACACCACAGTCAACCGCGAACGATTTTAAAGCGGGAACTGAAAGTAGTGCAAGAAGTTGTGGATCAAGTAGCGATCGCGATCGCTCAAAGTAATTTACTCACTGAAGCCCGCGCTAAGCAAGAGCGAGAAGCCACAATTAATCGAGTTAATACACTGTTACATCAACTACCTACAATCCAATTGCAGGAGGGACTAGAAGAAGTCATTACTACTTTTGGTGGTATAGGTGGTAGACTTTACGTTGATTACAGTGCAAAAGTTTACACCTGGGGCGAACAACCAAAACTGCCCTGTGAGTTAGAAAACAGCGCCATCGAACAGCATCCCGTCTGGCAAAACTGGATAGCTGAATTTAAACCTGGTAATGTTTGGGCAATTACTGACCTCTACAAAGAACCGCGTTTGCGAGTTTTAGCTCCTGCATTTCAATCTACTCAGATTCGCGGACTCTTGATCATTCCCTTACATTACCACCAAAACTTTATCGGTGTGATCAGTATTTTTCGTGCCGCATTTGACAGCGAAATCTTGTGGGCGGGACGCCGTGACCAAAGTCAGCGACAACAGCTACCCAAACTTTCCTTTGAGGTATGGCGAGAAGAAAGAATTGGCCAAGCACTTGAGTGGAAAAGCGAAGAAATCTCACTAGGGAAAGCTTTGTGCTATCACTTCTCAATTGCAATTCAGCAGCAGCAAATGTACCAACAAGTACAAACGCTGAATACCAACTTAGAATGTCGGGTGCAAGAACAAACTGCTGAACTAGAAAAATCATTACTACTTACCAAGGTACTCAACCAAGTCACCCAGCATATCCGCAGTACATTGGACTTGAAAACAACTTTGCAAACCATCGTCCGGGAAGTCCGTCCCCTGCTAAATTCAGACCGGATGTTGATTTTCCAAGCCAAGGGTGAATCTGATGGGGAAGTGATTGTTGAAGAGATGAACGGTGACTGGATGTCGATGTTGGGAATCAAAGCCCCAAAAGAATGCTTTCCCGATGAATATGCTGGTCTATACTTTCGGGGAAGGGTAAGGGCTATTGATGATGTGTCAAGGGATTCTTTGAGTGCTTGTCATCGAGAGTTTTTGCAAAGTCTGCAAGTGCAAGCCAACTTAATCGTTCCCATCAACATCGGTACGCAACTTTGGGGCTTACTTATTGCCCATCAGTGTGATGCGCCCAGAAATTGGCAGGATGCAGAAATTAGTTTATTGCAACAACTAGCAGATCAAGCTGCGATCGCTATTCAACAAGCACAACTCTACGAACAAAGCTGTGTTGCCGAAACACAAGCAAAAGCGAAAGCTACACAATTAGAGCATACCTTGCATCAACTCCAAGAAACACAGGCAAAATTAATTCAGTCAGAAAAAATGTCTGGCTTAGGACAGTTAGTGGCAGGTATAGCACATGAAATCAATAACCCCGTTAACTTTATCTACGGCAATCTGTACCACGCTAGCAATTATACTCAACAACTCCTGGAACTTGTAAAGATTTATCAGTTACATTATCCATACCCGAAAGATGAAATTCGCTCAGCAACCGAAGCGATCGATTTAGACTTTTTGGAAGAAGACTTACCTAAAATCATGTCCTCCATGCAAGTGGGAGCCGATCGCATCCGTTCTATAGTATTGTCATTACGTAATTTTTCTCGCCTAGATGAAGCTGACAACAAACCCGTTGACCTCCATGAAGGCATAGAAAACACCTTATTAATTTTGCACCATCTCCTGAAAGCAAATGTTGATTTGGCCGCCATTGAAGTCATCAAAGACTATGGCAACTTGCCACGGGTAGAATGCTACGCCGGACAGATGAATCAAGTATTTATGAATGTTATTAGCAATGCCATTGATGCCCTAGAAAAGCAAAGAACAGTAGCAGCAACAAATTCTCTAGTTACACCTAAGATTTGGATTTCTACTAGACTCTCAACAGACAAGTCACGCTTGCTAATTCGCATTGCTGATAATGGTTCGGGAATGACTGAAGAAGTAAGAAAACGAGTTTTTGATCCATTTTTTACTACCAAGTCGGTAGGTAAAGGTACTGGATTAGGATTGTCAATCAGCTACCAGATTGTCGTAGAAAACCACGGTGGAATGATGGAATGTATTTCAGAACCAGGCAAAGGTACAGAGTTCTGGATTGAGATTCCTATCAAATTCCAAAGTTAGGGAATGGGGCATGGGGTATATAACTTTTCAAAAGTTAATAATTACTGAGTTGATGCTTAACAAAACATCATATTATTGACATAATTTTTGCCATTTGGCTAAATGTAGAGTGGGCATTACAATGCCCACTCTACTAATAGAATTAAAAGTAAAGTTTAATTGCAAAAATATCCACGTCAATCTATAAGTGCTAATCTAATAATTGAAGCTAATAAAGCTTCCCTGGCAGATGCAACAGCTGAATTTGTAATAAACAAAGAGGTAAAAAACGCTGTTTGATTTATTTCTGTCTCGCCAAAACACAACAACACCCAACGCGAACGCTGATATTTCCTCAGATTGGTGAAAATCAGGGGGCGCTGTAACTGGTTTTCATTGCTTGTTTATAGTGATGAAAGGTAAGTACATCCCCGGCTAGTATAAACAAGGAGAGGAAATGTGGAGAGCTAGTAGAAGTTTGGGTGTTGTTGTATTTAGAGGATGTTTGAAAAGTATTTTTATTAACATCAAAGCCTCAGAAACCTAACCCCCCTACCCCCCAACACTCACGAGGGAATGGGGGTTTCAAAGCCTCTCTCCCTGTGGGGGAGAGGAATGGAAGCGGGGTTTCTAGTATACTTTACGACTTTTCAAACATCCTCTAAGGTTGTCAAGAGTCCTTTGTCCTTTGTAAATACTTTTGACTAATGACTAATGACAAAGGACGACCAGATAAAGTGTTTGTGCAAATTAAAGATATTTTAGCTTACTCCTAATCGAAAATCTCAAATCTCAAATCCAAAATGGTATAAGCTTGTAAAAAGTTGAATAGCAAGAGACATTTGAAATAGCGCCTTATGTCAATTATTGCGCTCAGAGCATGGTATCTTCAGGATTATGAACCGATCGCAGAACTGGAAAAACGTCCGCCAGACATCCGCCTCAGTAAAAAAAGTCTACTGAGATCGGGATTAAGAGCCGATTTTTTAGAAGACAGCGACAAAGTTAAGCAATCAACTTGGTTTGGGCGCTATCTGGAAGGGGAAAATATAGAATTTTATATTGAAGGTAGTGGTGGCTATTGTGTAGCCAACATTGACTTAATCAGTCATGAAATTTATTTCACTAAGCAAGCGTTGTTAGCTCAGTTAGAACCAATCATTTTTTTATGCTATCAAACTGAGTATCCCACAGCCAGTGATGTGCTACGAGAGGGACTAGAAAAAAGTTTAGCAGCTTTGAATTTGCGATCGCGCTTGCCTTTAACATTAGTAGAATCTTATCGCCCTAGTGATGCTCCTCTACGGCTAAGTCGCACTATGATGCGAAAAATCCGTAAGAGTTTGTTGTTTGTTGCAGACACTACACCCATTACCAGTGTTACAGGCAAAGAAACTACTCAATTGATTCCGAGTCCCAATGTCTGTGTGGAAATTGGCTATGCTATGCAAAGTAAGCGTTCAGAACAAATTTTGTTAGCGCAGATGCAACGCCCAGACATCGAAGGACAATTTCCTTTTGATTTACCTACACAACAAATTCTGCAATTCAAAGACAGCAAAGAACTAAATAAAATCCTCAAAGCAGCGATTGAAAATCAGCTAGCAAGATTCAAATTGTTTTTTTGAAACTCTCATTAAATGTAGTATTGCATTCAAAGTTTTTAAAGTCAGATGATTTTTGGGTTTTATGAACTTTCTATTAACTTAAAGACAGACGCTGTAATCACAGCAAAAATAACTGCGTAATAAGCTGGCAGTCTCGAAAGAGCAAACATAAACGCTACTGTACCTCCTAATATGCCAGTCCACTCACTTCCGGGATCAGCGTTCAATATACCAGGAAAAATTAGCGCACCCAATGAGGCATAAGGTACACCTTTTAGCCATGATTCTGTAAAAGATGTCAATTTTAACTTAGAGATTAGCCAAACAGGAAGCAATCGAGGTATCATTGTAGCAATTGACATTCCCAACACTAGGAATATTTCAGTTCTCATTAGAAGTTCTACCTTTTCTTTCAAGAAATGGAGAAAAAAACGACCCTAATACAATAGCAATAATTAACGACCAACCAGAAGAAATAAAGTTTTGTAGAACTGCATTAATAATTATTGCAGCAGCCACAACCAAAATATATTTCCTATTTTGTCGCAAAGCTGGTACAAGCAGTGCAATAAACATGGCATAAAGAGCCACACTCATCCCTCTGCTTATTACATGAGGTAGAAATAAAGCTATCCAAGAACCAAGAATTGTGCCACTAACCCAGGCCAAAAACGAAAACATTATCAGCCCAGTCATTCCGGGGACAGTTCGGATGTCATTGTCCTTTATCAGCGAGGCAACAGCGAAAGTCTCGTCTGTTATACCTAAAGAGAATAAAGCCTTATTGGTATCAGACATCCCATGTAGTTGTGGCAGCAACGATAGGTTCATGACAATATGGCGCAGGTTCATAAAAAGCGTGGCAATTACGATTTCAAGAAAAGGAGTGCCAGCAGCAAGCATACTCACTGCCATAAACTGACTCGCTCCGGCATATACTGTAGCTGACATAAGAACAGATGCTGCGACAGATAACTGCTTTTCAGTACTAATGATGCCGAATGAAACAGCAATTGGAATATATCCAATAACAATTGGTATTGCTGCCTGCAACCCCTTGCAAAATTGTGTTAATGTAGAAGACTTTTCTATCAACGTGCGACCTTCCTAAAAACCATCACATGTGTTCCTGCATCCAATTTACCATCCCCATCTGTAGCAAAAACACGCTCATGGGTGAGGAGCTTGAACCCTGACTTTTTAGACATCTCAATGAACCGCTCAGGCGATGTTTTTTGCTCAACCTCATAGTCAAACCCAGCAACCATGGCCTCAAGCTCCAAGAGTTGTAGTCTGAAGAATGCCATGAGGGGATGTGAAATATGTGTTCCTAGATTTAAAGCTTCCGATTTATGTAAAAGCTCTCTCAAAAGTTTCTTTGCCTCGACAATATTGTCTTGTACAGCATTGAAAAGAGCAAATGGAATAACTTCACTAAACCATTTAATAATATTGTTTTCTTTTTGATCTATTTTACTCTTTACATAATCTGGCACTGAAAAGAGAATCGATATCATGTAAGCTGCATGATGAAGAATAAGATTTTTATCACGTTCTGAACGTGTTTTGTAGGATGAAATAAATTCATCGGCGACAATTAAAACACCATTATTGGTCAGAAGCTGAGCAGCTTTTTGGAAGAAAAAGCAGGTATTAAAGTGATGCGAAGCCCCTGTTGAAATAATCATCTCAACAGTTTTTTGTACTAATTCTAGACCAAGAAAATCGCCATGATACGGACATACATTTGGTAGATGTTTCATGTTGTTTTTCAAATACTGGAAAGCAAGCGGGCTAGGCTCAACCGCAAGAACTTCAAGGCTTGGTATTAAATCTAGTAAAATTGCAAGCGCTGCACCAGTACCTGTCCCAACATCTATAATCTGTCCAGGCTCAGTAGAAAGTTCTCGAATGAAACGAGCCATTGTAACAACTTGGCGTGCATATGCTGGGTGAACATATTCAAAAAAGTTATAGCTATGAACGTCAATTCTATCCTCAAATAATGCGCCAGAATTTTCAGTAAAGAGAGTTTCACTACTGGTAGGCACGGTGGTGAGTAATTGCTTATCGTTCTGCCAAATCGAGGTTTCAAGAATAGCAGGTATAGTAGGAGTGCCATGTTGCGTGATCACTTCTGCTGCAAGCGTGCCTATGGCATAATCGCCACGTCTAGACAATTCCAACAAAATCTCTTGTATTTCTGGTGTTAAAGGATGCCAATCATCTGCAAGTCGGCTTAATACAATCGCTGTTTGTAAAACATCGTCGGTTTGCAAATCCTGAGCCATCACAAGAGAGCAAATCTCGTTTTTCTTTTGACCAGTATCATTTCGGTGGAAGGAAAAGAGCAGGACAATATTGCCTTTAGGAATGATAAAAGAGCGTATGGGATAGAAAAAATATTTTTTGGAGAGTAAAAGATTACGAGCGCTTTGGATAACAGATAAAAGTTGCTCGCTGTCAAGATGACTATGGCTAAAAGCAATCCCTGTTGCGTTCAAACCATTCTGAGTTTCAATCCAGGACTTTTCGATGATTCTGCAAATATTGTCTTCATTTTGATTATCTAGGCACACATAATCACAGTACGATATCAAGGAAGTATCAGGAGCAGCAATAGTTAATTGGCTCATAAGCTTGGGGCTATTTTAAGGAGTAAATGAATTGGTTCTGACAAAGATATTTATGACACAAGCTTTTGATGAATATCTACAGTATTTAAGCGGGTTCCTTTCTAATTTATATATAAGTAAAATAACGCACTTTAGCGGATTTCAACGCTTTTTACGTGGATGAACTATACCGTGTCCCTAATCTCTAAAGCGCAATATTGCGAGCATTGGTGAGAATTTAAGACAATCATGCTTTTGTCAATTAGAAATTATCCTGAAAATTTGGAAAAAGCGGAGGTATTAACTTAACTCTTGTACTGAACAGATGGGTACTGAATGAATGATGCTTATCAAGATGACGCGTAGGCGCGTTCGCCTTTGGCGTTGCCGCAGGCTAGCGGCTTGCCCTTAGGCATCGCCTGCTCAAAAATTCTGTTGACAACCCCGATTTTTAGCAATATTTTAAGTACTATTGCTTATTGACAAATTGTATCCGATCTTAAACTATCACGAATGTATTGCGAGTAGGGTATTTTTGTACCTCATGCTTGTTGAAATCTGCGGTATAAGTTTTGCACATCAGTGCTAGTTAAGCTCTGTCTTCTCTCAAGTGGAGTAACTACCTCTCCCGTTGGATTTTAGAATTTAACACCGCGTGTAAAGGCTGTCGACAGGCAATAGCACAGGGCTGTACCAAGTGGAGGAAGTAGGGTATTACGCTACGCTTTTTGAGCATCACCCCGCAGTAGTCAACAGTCAATTACCACTACCAGTATTTATGTAAATTAAATGCACCCTAACTTACTCTTAACTAACTCAAAATAAGCGAACAGGCTTGTTTTGTAACTGAGAAGAAATTAATTTGACCCGCTCAACTACATCAATCATATATTTATAATCGGGTACTTTTCCATTGGGAACATACCCTACTTCTTGCGCCAAAACCGCAGGAACTTCACTCAAAACTTTGCGGATGTATTCTTGGCGGTTGCGTTCCACAGTAGATCCTATTAAAACCACACCAGGGGGAACATAGTGAGGATCTGTGTAAAGGATGCGAAACTCTGTTTGGCGTAACTGGGGACTGTAGAGATCCAATTCTGCTATCGAAATCGCCCCAGCGTCAGCTTTACCTTCAGCCACCAATTCTAAAATGGTTTTGGGTGTAGGTGCAGATAATATCTCAGCCACTGTCAACCCATAGAGATTGTAAAGTGGTAAATAATATCCTGTTGCTGAACCTGGTTGACCTAAAGCAACTGTTTTACCTTGTAGCTGTTTTAAGTCTTGAATTGGGCTGTCTTTGCGAACGACTAATACTGAGCGCAAATTACTGACACCCACTAAAGGTAATATAGGTACATACTGATAACGAGCGATCGCTACAGCTGCTAATCCTGGCGGTGCAAATACCAATGACCAAGCTTGAGCCGATAGACGTTCAATAGCTTTATTTTCATTGAAAGCAGGCTCTAACCGAATGCGTGCTTTTGTTTCTTGCCCCAGAATATTACTAAATTTAGCAAATTTGTCAATTATTTCTCCACCTCCACCATAATTGATGACGCCTATGGTTAACACGCCCTCTGATTTTGGTGTTGATTTGCATCCAGTAACTGTACAACATAGCAGCTGTAAAATAAACAAACGACGTGAAAATTGCCGAGACATCATTAATTACGGTTCAAAAAATTATTTTGCTCTCAAAGTTGATCTAGATAGTTATTTGCTGATAAAAATTAACATTTATTGATTTTTTCAGTGGTAGTTTTTTAGTAGCTATCAGCGACATTTAGATCAACTCAAATCTAGTTTCCTTTGTAAAGTTTTAGGAATTCAATAATATGTTAAAAAACTTAAAAATCGGTACTAAATTTAACTTAATTTTGATGCTGGTTTTTCTAGTCAGCATTGTTGTAAGTGGTCTAGCCTTATCTAGGGTACTGGAGCAGAGAGCGCAAAATGAAGTGACTTCTCAAGCGCTGATTTTAATCAAAACGATGAACTCTGTTAGAAGTTATACACAAAATCGGATAAATGGTCTGCTAGCACCCAGATTAGCTACGGAAGCTGCATTTATTCCAGAAACAGTACCAGCATTTTCAGCTACAGAAGTTTTTGAAAATTTACGTAAAAACCCAGAATATGAAAATTTCCTTTATAAAGAAGCAACTATTAATCCCACTAATTTGCGGGATAAAGCGGATAATTTTGAAACTAAACTAGTTGAGCGCTTCCGCCAAAACCCCAAGACTCCAGAAATTTCTGGCTTTCGGGACTTTCCCGACGGTCAGGTATTTTATATTGCCCGACCATTAGCTGTTACACAACAAAGTTGCTTGCAATGCCATTCTACACCTGACCAAGCTCCTAAAAGCCAATTGGCAAGTTATGGCACAGAAAATGGTTTTGGCTGGAAACTCAACGAGATTATTGCTGCTCAAATAATTTCTGTCCCCTCTGAAGATGTTTTTGCCAGTGCTAACCGGACTTGGAATTTGATTATGGGACTTTTAGTAGCGATTTTTGCGATCGTAGTTCTGTTAATTAATTATTTAATCAAGAAAACTGTAATTCAGCGGATTCGCAAAATTGAAAAAATCGCTCAACAAGTCAGCACTGGTGATATGAGCGCTGATTTTGCAGAAAAGTCTCATGATGAAATTGGTGGTTTAGCAGCAGCTTTTAATCGGATGAAATCCAGTTTAGAAATAGCTATGAACCTGCTTAATCAGCAAAATCAGTAATTTGTCATTTGTCATTTGTCATTTGTCATTTGTAAACTGATGTCAGACTCAACTTTATGGCAACCATTGCCATCTAAAATTATCTGCAATGATTGTGCTTTCCATGCTTTCGTAGAAGGAGTGATAGAGTGCATTCACCCTGATGAAATTGGGGTTAATTGTTCTACCGTCATTTTCTGCAATTCATTCGAGCCAACCCTCAAAATTGACAGTCCTTGTGTAACTTTTGGCAATGATGAAACTGAGACAAATGACAAATGACAATTGACAATAGCGCTATAGCCATTTTCAATCCGGTGAGGTACAGGTATGGAAATAGACCTAACCCCCTAACCCCCTGACCCTAATCCCCATTAAATTCGGGCTTAGCCCGAATTTAATGGGGGCCCCGAGTTCCCGCTTCGGGAAGGGGGAACAATTCAAAGCCTCTCTCCTAAAAGGAGAGAGGTTTACCAGAGAGGTCAAAATTGTAGCTCACTAGTTCGAGAACCGCTATATAACTCTTGAAAATATTGAATTATTCTGTAAATTAAGTAAGTAAGCGTTGCTGAAATTGCTGAGCTTTTTGGCGATCGCTAATGTGTACTGCTAAAGTTTGTACAAGTTCAGTGCGAGAAATCTGAGGAGAAGTTTTTATCGCTTTTTGCACAAGAAAAGCAGCAATGGGGCCAATTAAATTAGTCAAATCTCGCTCGCATTGACGGACAAAACTGTCATTGATGATTTGGGATGATGTACCCGGTAAATTCACTGGCTGACTGGCAGGGTTGACTTGAGTTTCTTCGAGAAGGAATGTTGTCCGCTTCTTCAGCTCAATTTGTTGATGTCCTGGTAGATGAAGCGCCAAATTATCTATTATTGTTTGGCTATTGGGCGCTGATGCCGTAACTTTTCGTAATAATGTCCGGGCTACGGGGCCAACAATTTCTAAGAGTATATTTTCTAGGCGGCTGTACTGTTCCTGAGAGAGGATTGTATTTTGTGAAGGCTGGGTTAGATTTGCTGCTTGATTTATAGGGTTAATACCAGTATTTATTTGTTGAAGCGCTTGTAAAATATCTGTTGCAGACTGATAGCGGTCTCTAAAGTGATGTAGCACCATTTTAGATAGCACAGATGCCATCCCAGGACTAACATTTGTCAGATGTTGCCAGATAATTTCTCCTGTTTCTAAATCTTCCTCAAGTTGTCGGGGATGCAACCCCGTCAGCGCTTGGATACCAATAATACCTAAAGAATAAATATCACTGTTGGGACGGGGTTTGCCTCGACCCTGTTCTGTAGACATATATCCTGGCGTACCGATCGCAATTGTAGTAGCCATGTGTCCTAAAGCTGTCAGCAGTTGAGATTGAATTTGCTTAACCGCGCCAAAGTCAATTAATACCAACTTGCTGTCTACTTGCCGTCTAATAATATTTTCCGGCTTGATATCTCGATGGATGACATTGTGGCTGTGAATAAACTTTAGGACTTCCAAGACCTGGTGCAGAAGTTGCATAACTTGCTCTTCTGTCCACCTTTGACTTGGTGAAAGTTCTGCTGCAAGAGAATGCCCTTCTATAAACTCTTGTACCAAGAAAAATTCTTGTTTTTCTTCAAAGTAGGCTAAAAGCCGAGGAATTTGGTCATGATGCCCAAGTTGTTCTAGTATTTCTGCCTCACTGGTGAATAGTCGTCTGGCAGTTTCGAGAAATTCGGGGTTTTGGGTGAGAGGTTTCAGTTGCTTAACAACACACTTGGGTGAACCTGGTCGATGGGTGTCGCGGGCTATATAGGTTTGACCAAATCCTCCTCCACCTAAGACTTGAAGGACTTGGTAACGCCCGTCTAGTAAATTTCCTAACATTGTATGATTTGCCTAAGTCCTTATTTTAATCTTGACATAAGCAGGGGACTGGGGACTAGGGACTGGGGACTGGGGACTGGGGACTGGGGACTAGGGACTGGGGACTGGGGACTAGGGACTAGGGACTGGGGACTGGGGACTAGGGACTGGGGACTGGGGACTAGGGACTGGGGACTAGGGACTAGGGACTGGAGAAAGTTTTTCTAAATACCCAATCCCCAATACCCAATACCCAATACCCAATACCCAATACCCAATCCCCAATCCCCAATCCCCAATACCCAATCCCCAATACCCAATCCCTAGTCTGGGAACTGTCTTTAGGTAAGCAACCGTCATCATATGCGTTCATCAACAGTTAGGAGCGATCGCTCATGAGTTAATATTTACAACTTTCCCGAAATGCTTTTCTTGCTCCCGTATGCTTACCCTTTTCATTCTGAGGTGACGTGGTTAACATGGGTTGAATCATTTGAAACAGGTTCAACTTTATGCCTAGAACACCGAATGAATACGCTGTCTACCTGCTTCTGGAAAGTGGACACCGCGAAGAAGTACGTTTTCCTACTATTCAGGAATTCCAAAAGTGGTATAGCGGCGAACTTGTACCCAAGTCTGCTTCTAATGACTTTATTAGCGTACCGATCAAAAATATACAAGGGGAGTATATGGTTGTACGCCCATCTCGGATTGTGTCAATCCGGGTAGAACCCGTTTTTAGCTCTAGTGTTGAAAGATTCAACTAAATGATGAGAAAAACCCTTGCTTTGGCTTCTTTGAGTCTAGGAATTGCCCTTGTAAACACAATCTGGTCAGCTGTGGCTCAGGTTCCTGTAACAATACCAGTACCGACCAATTCGGAAATCCCGCCGCCAGTCTTGCCAAGCACTGCTGAAATACAAACGCCGCTTATACCCGTTAACCTCGGTACTGATTGTACCCCCCAGTACAGTTGCTTAGGTTGGGATGAGCAAATTTGGGGTCAAAGGGGTAAAGTTGGCGATCGCCAGGCGTTGTTGGCATCCATTGACAACAGTCTGCGTTACCTAGCAGGAAATAAGGCGGCCGCAGTGTATCAAAACTATCCAGTTCAAGGCATTACACTTGACCGCGTGCGTCG
This sequence comes from Nostoc sp. UHCC 0702, assembly GCA_017164015.1. Lineage (GTDB taxonomy): Bacteria > Cyanobacteriota > Cyanobacteriia > Cyanobacteriales > Nostocaceae > Amazonocrinis. The sequence continues at coordinate 5,860,114 of CP071065.1, read as the reverse complement.
CAGTTTAGTACGTTTCCGTCAACTGGTAGTCAGTGCCAAATCTCCCGCACAACTGCAAGCTGCTGTGCGGCAAGAGTTTGTTTTTTACAAATCTGTGGGCAATGATGGCAAGGGTACAGTTAAATTTACTGCCTACTACGAGCCTGTTTATACTGCCAGTAGAGTAAGAACTTCAGTATATAAATATCCCCTTTATCGATTACCAAAAGATTTCGATCAATGGGCGAAACCCCATCCCAAACGAATTGAATTGGAAGGTAAAGATGGTTTACTAGGCAACAGAAGCCGATTGCATGGTTTAGAAATGCTTTGGTTCCGCGATCGCCTAGATGCATACATGGTACACATCCAAGGTTCTGCCCAAATTAAATTAACCAATGGCAAAAGAACGTCTGTTAGCTATGCAGGTGGAACAGATTATCCTTGGACTAGTATTGGCAAAGAACTGGCGAAAGATGGCAAACTGCCACTAGCAGGATTGACAATGCCACGTTTGATTAGTTATTTCCGCCAACAGCCCCAGGAGTTGAGTAATTATCTACCGCGTTGGGAACGGTTTGTGTTTTTCAGTGAAAGTGGCGGTGGACAAGCTACAGGTAGCATTAATGTGCCAGTTACACCTGAACGTTCCATTGCTACAGATAAGTCTCTCATGCCACCGGGAGCATTAGCCCTGATTTATAATTCATTTCCCTATCCTGCTAGTTCCGGCAGATTAGAATCTCGTGCTGTTAGCCGCTATGTTCTCGATCAAGATACAGGCAGCGCCATTAAAGGGCCAGGACGAGTAGACTATTTTATGGGAACTGGTAAGTTAGCAGGCGATCGCGCCGGCATCACAGGCGGCAATGGTTCATTATATTATTTGCTGCTTAAAGAATAGGGATTGGGTATTAGGGATTGGGGATTGGGTATTAGGGATTAGGTATTAACAAGAAATAGTAATTTGTGTAAACTGAATTACTTCCCAGTCCCCAGTCCCCAGTCCCCAGTCCCCAGTCCCCAGTCCCCAGTCCCCAGTCCCCAGTCCCCAGTCCCCAGTCCCCAGTCCCCAGTCCCCAGTCCCCAGTCCCTAATATGGTGGATAAGCAAAATCATCTTCATCAGCGTAAATGTAAGAACTGGAAACGCCAGCCATTGCAATTTTGGATGATTCTACTTTTACGGGTTCCTTACCAAATTCTTTGTATTCTTCAAAAGTCTTACAGATAATTGCAGATTCCGGAGAATCCGAAGCAATCAGGTATTGTGTCAACGTTCCCACTGTGGGATGTTTGAAGTCTACAGTTGAAGCTACCAAAGCAATATTCGGTTCAATACCTCTTTCTTCGCACTCAATTATCGGGCAAAAAATTCCGTGAGCATGGAATAGTGGGCCTTTTGGTGTTACGGGTTGCTTGCGGTATACAGCATAAGCTTTTTCTAATTCCGCAACAAACCCACTAACGACTTTGCCTTGTTGGTAGTCGCAGTAACTTTTGCTGAAACTCGCTCCTGCTGCACCATTAAGAGTTAATTGCAGTGCGGATTCATGTAAAAACTTTTTATTTTCTCCTACTATAAAAATTAGATAGCGAGTAAAGGTTTTAAATTTAAGTTTGTCTGCTAAAAAAGCATCATAATTATCTTTGAGTGTACCGAGTTTCAGACCAGTTTCCCTGTCTTTAACAGATAAAGGGCCTCTACGTACTATGACCAACTGGGGAGTAGCGGTCATAAAAACAGTTTCCACTCCAGAGCTAAATTCATGCTCCACCTGCTGCCAGTTATCATCTGGTTGAAAGCCGACAGCCTGGGCATTATCCACCTTAATCGCCAACCCGTGGGGTTGGATGCCATCTGTGCCATAGCGAGGATTAATCATCTGACACCAGGGGATGACTTGAGAAGGCGGTGCATTAAATTTTTCGTCCTCAAAGTCGAACTTAGCAGATGCTTTCATCGTTTTAGGCTATCAAAGGTTTTGCTAAACAAGTTTATCAGTATGGGGAAAAAGTAGCACCTTAGTATCAGGGGATGCTTTTCTAGAGTAATACTTTTGTACCATTTAATTGGCAGATAACGTAACAATAGCTTAAAAATTATCCAATAGCCATCTTGAGCAGAGGAGCAGTGGTGAAAGAATTTGTATCAGTGATTGCGTGAAATGGTATGAGCTTAATTTTCCAGCAGATTTACACAAATTTTAGGTGTAGAGAGTGCGATCGCTCGCTTCAAGGCAACTTTTTTCGGGATAATAGCTGTATCAAAATCCCGGATGTAAGGCAAAATGGGTCAACTCGAACGACTACTAAAAATGGCAGAAGATGAGCTAACTGAGTACAGCACTGATGCCCGCAAAATTGAAAAGCTGCGTCGTAAAATCGGTATATCTCTATCGGCAGCAGAACAAAAGCAGGTGAAAAAAGAATTATTAGCTACTATGGAATCTAGTACAATTACTCAAGTTGTTGAAGAACAAAGACAAGCAGTAGCCTTACCATTTTGGGGAATTGCGGGATTGGGTTTGTTATTCGGAATTTCTTTAAATCAACCCATTGGCTTATTGGCAGCTATTGGTGGGACTGTAGGAGCTTTTAGAATTCAGAAATGGGGATGGCAATTGCAGGCAAAACGTTTATTGTTGCAAACATTAGAAGATATCGAAGCACGAATTGCCCAACCCAATAGGTAACAAAAATATCAGCAATCTCAACTTTTGAAACCCAAAGGATTCACCATTGCCATTTGATTTAGGAGAGGCTGCACACATAGTTGTTACAGTTCCCGAAGTGAAACCCTATCAACAAAAACGTCTGACCCGCCAGCAGTGTCATCGGGAATAAAAGTTAAGGTGAGGTTTGCAATTTTTGTTGGTTGTTCGCCTTTTTTCACCTGTTTAATTAATTCTTCGGTGATATCAAATTGAAAATTTTTGGTTTTATCTTTTGGATCTACCCCATCATAGAAATTGAGAGGCCCTATATAGTAAGTATCGACATCAGAGACAGCCCTGAGATTGGGCAGATTTAGATAAACGCTGTAGTTGCCAACTGGTCTACCAGTTGAAGAAACTTGAACTCCCACCACGTACTGTTTCATGAGATTAGATAAATCACCAGACTTAGCCCAATCAAGTTGAATAGGGGTAGATAAAGGTAAATTTACTTGTGTTGGTGTTGATCGATTATTTCTTAACTGCGTTTTCTGTTCTTGAGAGGCAAGAACAGTTGCTAGTAGCTGATTTTGTCTGGGAAGGCCAAATGATGGTTGACTGTCCACTAGAGCCTCATGAGCGTAATTGATTTGATGGATATTATTCTGGGGTAACTGAGGGTAAACATTGCTGGACAGCAGTATTCCGAAGGTAGTAAACGTTAGCAACACCAGAGTGAAAAGAAGCTTTTTCATAACTGTCCCAAACCTATGGGAAATTAAGGATTGCTATTTCTTCAATTTTACTTCAGGCAAAATGAGACAGGTATATTAAAAGTAAGAGATTGGCTGTATCACTTTTCTTTGATTTTTGAACTAAATTTTAGAGTAGGGGCGTACAGCTGTACGCCCCTACAAGGTATCTGTTGCATTCTTTTTTCAAATTGGTATTAAAACAAATTATTTTTTACAAATCAGATACGAATCCTATAGCAACAACAAAAAAGCGATCGCTCACCTCAAGAGAGTTAGACTCAACTAAGAGCGATCGCTTAAATTATGCAGAGTCGGCTAAACAGCTAGTAAACTCATAGATGTCGGTAAAAGTAGTTTACCCTCAACCAGAGTTCAGCAGCTGTATTTACGCTAGCCTGCGTAATGTCAAGCTTTCAACTTTGATATCGTTTGTTTGAGAAGGATTGTCTGAGACGAAATACACATCAAAATCTTCGACTGTACCCTTTTCAAGTTGAGACCATTGTGCATTGAGTTCATCAGTAACATCAAAAGCAAAGGTTTTGGTTCCTCCATCTCCAGAGTGTGCATCAAAGAAGTTGGCAGCACCGATATAGTAATTCTCGATGTCACCAATTATTTCACTCACCGTCTTGGTATGAGGTAAGTTCAAGTAAACACTATAGTTACCAATTGGGCGTTTGGTGAAAGAGACTCTAACCCCCAGCACATATTGCCCCTCTGCTAAAGGAGCTTTTGCAGAGATATTTGGTTGAGCCGGTTCACTATCAGACCTCACAGAAGTATCTGGAAGCGCTTCAATCGCTTCTAGTGGCTGGGTTAATGGCACAGTGATTTTTGTAAATTCATCCAAGCTGTCACCATTCTTCTTAGCACCTACAACAGTCACAGTTGGGGAGGTTCCGATGCCTGTCACCGTTCTCAGTCGTCGCTTAATTGTTTGGCTATCGGGATCGAGTTGATCGTATTTGTAGTCCACATTGTAGACTGCATTAATAATTTCTTCGGAACTGTTGAATTGATGTTCAATCCCTTTTTCATCAGCAAAAGTATACAGTGGTGCTAGCTCTTTGGGTAGAGGTAGATCCTGGGGCGTAGCTTTGATTTTTGTTGCTTGTGTCCAAGATTCCCAGTAACGGTCGATAGTAGAGTGATGTACCCAAAAGATCGGATCGAATCCAGCAGTTATCACATCTGTCATCAGTCCGCTACTGCTAGGGCCTTGCCAGATAGGATTATATGCTTGACCAACATTACCACCAATGTAAGTGTGCATCTCACCGTGAGGCGAACCGTTAATTTGCCTAGTAAAATTGCCGACGTTGTCTAGGTCAGAGAGTTGATTAAATAATGTAGATCTGTATGCCTTTTTTTTGTTCTTTTCTATCTCTTGTTGTTTTTCGCTGCCCACTTGTCCATCTTTCTGATTCAGGTCTTTATTCCTCAAATCTGTATAAAGAGAACTACCTGATGTGACGAAATCTTTCGCTATTGTAGTCTGGTAGGGATCAGTGTATTCCCAATACGGAATTGCAAAATTCTGATCACCAGAGAGTTTGCGAACAATTTTTTCCAAGTAACCAATGTAGAGTCGATGCCAAGGTAAGAAGTGCAGGAGAAATTGATCAGTTACTCGCGAATGCGGAGGCGGATTTTGATCTTTTTTTAAATGGGTGCAGTGCTGCCATGCAGCTATCAGCTTTTCTACCTCAGCTTTCTGCTGTGGATCATCGTATGCAGCTTGCGTATATTTCTGACATACGGTGTTTTGGGTTGCAAAATTACTCAAAGTTGGAACCCAATGGACAGCTCCTTGATAATACCAGCTAGAAGGATTTTCACATCCAGCTTTTCGCAGGATTGTGAAGGCTTTTTCCATCGACTGGAGAGCCTTTTTTCCTTCGGGAGTATCGATATTATACCGAGTATAGACTGCTGTTGTTGGAGTCTTAGGTATCCGATATCGCTTGCTTAAAGGAGTGGATGGGGTTGAAGGAGTTGGCTGCGTTAACTGGGAAGATTGAGCGTAAGCAATACCTGGCAGTAGCAATGTCCCCATAATTGTGAAGATTGCTAACATCAAAGTGATCAGAAACTTTTTCATAACATCCCAAACATTTGATTTGCATGGTAAACCACAGAGACTATTTCAGATGTCCCTGAAAATGTGCCCATTTAAGGGCTTCTCTGTTTGATTGAAAGTTAAGGCGTTACAGACTCGCAGTTAAGATACATTTGCTCCAAAGAGAGATGTATTCAGTTAATCAGTAGCATATGGAGAAATTACGCACAGCCACTGAAGATTGAAATTTTTCTTAATTTCTATGTTCATAGCAAAAAAACCACGCGCCATTTACGGGCATGGTTTTTTGCATCGGGAATCGGGCATCGTAAAGAGTTATACCGAATCTCCCATATCTATTTTTTCTACGACTCTCGTCCCGAAGCCCAAGTATCACGCCATTTGACAGTGCCTTCTTTAGCAATCACCCAACGGCGTGACGCAGTGTTTTCACGCAGGGGCGATCGCCCTTCGCGCCACATTGCATATTTGTAACTGATCAGCTTCCCAGCACTTTCATTAAAGGGAATCTCTGCAAACCAGGTATTAGTGTTGATGTACTCTAAAGGATACGCCTTGCTAATATCCCAGTTACCCAACTCTGGACAATTTCCTGTGACGACGATGATTTCACCAGGTTGAGTCTGCACGCCGTTGAGTTGGGCGCGTACAATGGTTTGCCCTTTAATCCGTTCTCCAACGTGGCTGAAAACAATCACACCTCGTTCTTCGAGTACCAAGTCATAAATCTTGCCATCTTTGACTTCATACTTGTTGCGAGTCACTACACAGGTATGCTCACCATCAGGGAGTTCTGTTTCTACTTCTGGGAGAGTCACCTCGCCACCACGGTTGAGTGCGACGAAACACAAAGAGTCACGATAGCGGCGCACGTAACAGTAAACATCAGGTGTTAAGTATTTTACCCAATGACTACCCATTGAAACAGCGGGATTCAGCCGCCGTAAACCAGACAACAACCTGATATAGCGATAAATTTCTGTATCATTATCCCAGCTTTCCATCATCGGGCGGTTGTATGGATCATTACCGCCATCGGTGTCGTCGTGGAGATATTGTTCTGTACCGTAATAAATGCAGGGAATGCCGCGACAGGTCATAATCAGAGCGATCGCCACTTTCAACATCGCTGGATCGGGGTTCAGCGATTGAAAGCGGCACATATCATGGTTATCGATGAAGGTAATTAACTCTGTTGCGCCGCTGTAGCGATAATCTTCATCAAAAATGTATTGAATTGTCTGGAATCCGTTTTCTGAACCTTGCGCTAATGCGGCTCTAATTGCCACACACAGCCCAAAGTCTAGCAGTGTCATACCCGAATTGTTAGCAAATTCTACCGAGCGATCGTCACCAGGATTACTGTAAATCCATTCACCAAAAATAAACACATCTGGTTTGTGATTGCTGATATCCCCGGTGAATTCTTGCCAAAACCAAATCGGCATATGCTTGACAGTATCCACCCGCAGTGCATCTACACCCCGGTCTAACCATTGTTTAATTGCTGACTTGATATACTCACGATATTCACTATTGTTTTCATTGAAGGTTGCTAGACCAGCTAGTTCACAGTTCTGTACTTGCCATTCATCTTCCCAATTTTGTACTTCACCATAATGGTGATACCAGTTATTGACATCATCGTTAAAATCAGCAATTTTCACACCATCATCATACAATTCGCCCTTACTACCGCTGGTATCAGGGGTGCTATGGTTACAGACAATATCCAGCACCAGCTTCATATTGCGCTTGTGCAGTTCTGCAATTAACCGATCAAAAGTTGTATTTTTTGCTTCTTGAGTATTGTTTAAAGAAGGGTCTTCTCCCTTAGCTATAAAGCGAGGATTTATACGTTTAAAATCTTTTGTCCAATAGCCATGTATGGCTGCATTACCAACAAATAACTCTTCAACCTGCTCAAATAAAGGAGTCAACCAAATGGCAGTTACTCCCATGTTTTTCAGATAGTCTAATTTATCGATGACACCTTGCAAGTCGCCACCCCAATACTTACCCCAATCTTGTCTGTTGGGATCGTACAGTTCTGAGTTAGCACCTTCACTATTATCCGGGTCGCCGTCATAAAAGCGATCGACGACGAGAAAGTAAATAGTTTCCTGGCGAAATTCAATATCTCTGGTGTAAAGGAACTCTAGATTAATCTCCGTATCTGTTGGTGGTGCTTGTATAATGGCTTCTACTTCTGCTTGGGGAGAATCTACTTTGTATTGGTCTGGTGAGAACTGGGATGGAGGAGTCTTTACCATACAAGATGCAAAATTTTATGTAATTTAAGTTTCCACAGCCATGAGTACAGTATTTTTAATTAGTGTGTGTCATGGCAAACAACGGTATTATGCCATCCTTCCCTTGGCATAAGTATCTATCGTTAGCTAGTTTATAGTTCCATCCATAGACATAATTCATTTGCTAGAGGATAAAAATCAGCAGTTGTATCAGTTGTGATTTGCTGTGGCTTTCTATGAGCGACTGTTGAAATATCAACCATGATATGAACTTGGCACTCTATAAAGCAAGACTTGATAAAAGTATTAAAACAATGGATAAATAAAAATTTTATGATATTCAGCCAATTATCGAAAATTTAATGTAATCCTCAATCAAAATGTCATTTTTTACAAAGTATTTAAAAACAAGTCTTGGCGGCAGATAGAGGATTAAAACCAAATAATCCAATGAAATTATTTTATATCTAACTGGTAATCAACATGAACAATCAAGACATTAATGTCAAATTTCCCAAAGGTCGCACAGCATTTTTTCTCATTCACGGTGTTGGTGAACAAAATCCTTTTGAAACTATGGACTATTTCGCCCGTAACTTGATCAAATACTTTAAGAATCAGAGTTTACCTTTTAAGCTAGAACACTTAATTGCGAGGCGGAAGTTATCATCTGGCTCTATTTGGACAGAAAGCTTTGTGAGAGTTAGTTCTATTGACACTAAACCAGATTGGCTGATTGATATTCATGAGTACTACTGGGCACCTAATACAGAAAATAAAATTAGTGTACCAGAACTATTACAATGGGCAGATCAAACAGTTGATGGCACAATTAAATTTTATAATCGCAAGGGTAATGAAGAGTTATTAAATAGGCTTGTAGCTAATAACAAAAGAAAAAGCTTCTTTAAATACCGCCTGCGCGGGGTCTCCATATTGCTGCGTCTATTTAACTTTGTATATCCAGCTTTGCGACTCGGACTTTGGCTAATTCTATTGTTAATCGGGCCGTTTCTCAAAGGTCGTTTTCTCCAATCAGCCTGGACACTGAGTAAAGAAATTATTACTCCGCCCTTGGTTGATTATCTTGCTGATGTTGCCATTTATAGTATTACCGACCCTAAATCACCTTATCAAAAAATTCGCCAGGAAATACTTGCAGAATGCCAAACGTTACTGGAAGCAATTATTCAGGATGAACAAGCAAACTACGACCAAATAATACTGACTGGACATTCTCTTGGTAGCTGTATTGCCTACGACACATTGAATCTTCTATGCATTGAATCTAGCCTTGATCGAGATCAGAGTAAAAGTTTATTGCTGGATAAGATTAAAGGACTAATTTCCTTTGGTTCACCACTGGACAAAATTGCTTTTTTCTTCCGGGAGACTGCAAACGAGGATCAGTATATTCGACAGCGGATGTTAGAACATCTGAACTCATTTCGCGTCAAACCACAATTTACGTCGCAAAGTCCATACTTGAACCAAAACCCAGTTATGTGTAAACTTGAGCAAATTCGTTGGGTTAATTACTACCACTTGAAAGACCCCATCAGCGGGCATCTGGATTACTATGAAAACTTAGATAACGTTGAAATGAAATATCAAACATCCTGGGGACTAGATGGACACCTAGGTTACTGGACTGAACCAAGTTTTTACGAAAGCATCGCCGATCGCTTCTTATATGTCTCAGATGACGACGATAACAATTAAAAGTTTGTCACAAAAATATATTAAAGTCAGTCAGAGTGAATGCGTTAAATTAGCCGCGTCTTAGCAAACCTCTTGTGTGCTAAGTTCACTGCATTGGTAAACTGAACCATTGTTAGTGTCAATTTATGATGACTATCCAGCAAAAAAGGTAACATTTATGAGCAATTTTGACAAGATTTTTAGCTCATCAGAGATTTCACAAGAACCCCTCAGTCCAGAAGAAGGGGTAGCAGCGATCGCAGTTGTCACCGCTATTGCTCATTCTAGCGTTGAAGAGGTCGATCCAGAAATCTTAGCGAGTATTCTTTGGGAATTTGAAATCTTTGAAGAATATTCAGAAGATGAACTCACAGAAACAGTCGATAGACTCATTGGTATTGCAGAAGATGAAGGACTCGGCCCTTTGTTTAATGCTGCAAGTCAAGCCTTATCTGAAGATTTGGTGCTGGATGGTTTTGCTGCTGGGATCATCGTGTTGATAGATGAAGAAGAACTGGTTATCCCCAACCAGAAACAGCCTTACATCAAAAAGCTACAGCAAGCTTTGAAACTTGAGGATGAAGAAGCCCACGAAATTATACAGGAGGTAATTGCCGCCTTTGAAGAAGCAGAAAATGAAGAAGACTTTGAAGACGAAGACACAGTAGGAGTAGAAAACTATGGCGAAGGCGTGTATGAGTCACCTTTAGATAATTTCACCGTCCCGATTCCTGTTGATCCTCAGCAGGGCGGTAAAGTTCAAAGTCAAGAAGGGGTAGTCGGCTTTTCTGATGACTTCGGCACTTTGCTGAGAATCGATTATTATGCCATACCTCCAGAACAATTGGAAGAGTTGGAGTCTATCGGACTGGAAGAATACTTTCAATCAATTTTACTAGATAAGTATGTACCACAGGCAATTTTAGCCAACGTGCCAAATGCTGATGTAAAACACACCGAGTATTTACAAAATACGCTGGCGGGGGCTTACTTCGTGTTAGTTGATATGCCCAAGGGGTCAACAATTTCCCAGGAAAAAAATAACGGAACTGCCAGCAGATTGGATGCCTACCGGGGGCTTATCTGTTTTATCAATGCTGAATTTTTGTATATAGTTAGCAGCCAGCGTAGTTTTTTCCAAGACGAAATTCCTGGTTCTATTCAAGAAGAAGCTGAGGAAATCAAAGAAAGAATTTTAGAGTTTGTTGATACTATAGAATTTACTTAGCCTCAACATTGCTTTTCTAGCTAAACACTGACTAAAAGCAAAAAACATCATCAAGATGAAATACTTTACTAGCACTTGTATTCGTGCTGGTTTTTTTATGCCAAAATTGCATAATCACTCGTGTTCGCAATAATAAAAACTGATGACTATTGACTATTGACTATTGACTATTGACTATTGACTATTGACTGCTGACTGCTGACTGTTAACCTTGAACAGCCAGCAATGCAGGTTTCAACTATCCAACAGACCGTCTTAGGGAACCATCAGCATACAACTCTAATGGTATTAATTCCACTTTACCGTTAACTCTAACTTGGGAGTAAACTACTTTTACCAATGGAGCATGATTTTCATTATGGCGCAGAGACATAATAAATCCCCTTTCATACTAGTGATTTTTTGTGTAACAACGCTTTATACCTACAATGTAGTCAATTTGTTTTGAGCGATCGTTGTATCTTTTGAATGATTGTTGCTCACTCTCTAGAATTAACAGAAATTCTTTAAAGAATGTATAAAATAGACTGCGTAGAGATAAAGATTTGAAAAAATCTTGATTATCGGTTATTCTTCGTTAAAAATTAAGTAACCAATTACGCTTACACGAGATAATAAGAAATTTCCACTACCCTCAGCTGTAATACCATCGCCCATTACAAAACTTGTTTTGGCTTGGCTTACATAATTCACTTCACAGCCACAGGGTCAAATTCCGTATGCCCTTAATGAGATTATGAAAACAGCCACCGAATTGCAAGCTCGACTAGAATATTACTATCAGCAAATTAAGACTATTATCCTTGCTCGTCAGAATCCCATTACCGGTTTGCTACCTGCAAGTACGGCCATAACTGCCCACGGTGATTATACAGATGCTTGGGTAAGAGACAATGTTTACAGTATTTTAGGAGTTTGGGGTTTAGCACTTGCATATCGTAAGGTTGATGAAGACAAAGGACGCACCTATGAATTAGAACATAGTGTTACTAAGCTGATGCGGGGTTTGCTCTTTGCTATGATGCGACAAGCGCATAAAGTAGAGCGATTTAAACATACTCAGTCACCCCTAGATGGGTTACACGCCAAATACAATACCTCTACAGGCGACATCGTGGTTGGCGATAACGAATGGGGACATTTGCAACTTGATGCTACATCTATATTTTTACTGATGTTGGCAGAAATGACCGCTTCAGGATTGCAAATAATTTATACGATTGATGAAGTAAATTTTGTGCAAAATTTAGTTTATTACATTGGACGAGCTTACCGCACACCAGACTATGGTATTTGGGAACGAGGTAACAAAATTAATCATGGAAATGCTGAGTTAAACGCCAGTTCTGTAGGTATGGCAAAAGCCGCTTTAGAAGCTATCAACGGATTGGATTTATTTGGTGTGCGTGGTAGTCAAGCTTCAGTAATTCATGTGTTGCCAGATGAAGTTGCCCGCGCCAGAATTACATTAGAATCGCTATTACCTAGAGAATCTGGTTCCAAAGAAATTGATGCGGCACTGTTGAGTATTATTAGTTATCCTGCCTTTGCAGTGGAAGATTTGCAATTGCGCGATCGCACTTTTAATGACATTATCAATAAACTCCAAGGTAAATACGGCTGTAAACGTTTCTTACGCGATGGGCATCAAACTGTTTTGGAAGACAGCCATCGTTTACACTACGAACCTTGGGAACTCAAACAATTTGAACATATTGAATGTGAATGGCCTTTATTTTTCACTTATTTAGTTCTTGATGGGTTATTTCGTGACGATAAAAAACAAGTTCAAAAATATCAAGAATTTTTGGAAAATTTACTGATAAAACGTGATAATTTAGCATTGTTACCAGAACTTTATTATGTACCAAAAGAAAATATAGAAGCTGAAAAATTATCCCCCCAAAGTCAAGTTCGCTTACCTAACGAAAATATTCCTTTAGTATGGGCACAGAGTTTATATTTTCTTAGTCAAATGTTGAGCGAAGGATTAATAGCAGTTGGTGATATCGACCCCTTGGGGAGACATTTGTGTGTGGGCAAAAACCGCGAATCAATGGTACAAATCGCCTTGTTAGCCGAAGATGAAGATTTACAGACAAAGTTAGAAATTCACGGCATTGAAACGCAAACACCCAAGCAAGTAGAACCGATTCAAGTCAGAAAAGCCGGGGAACTTTCAGCCATTTATACCCAAATCGGACGTAACGACAAACTTGGTTTAACTGGTCGTCCAGTGCGGCGACTGCGGAGTTTAACAACATCGAGAATTTTTCGCATTCACGGCGAAACAATAGTATTTTTACCATCGTTTGTAGACTCCCAACAGTTTTATTTAACTCTCGATTACCATTTTTTGGTGGATCAATTTAGAAGTGAACTTGCTTACATTCAAAAGTATTGGAGTGATTTAGGCCGCCCTACTTTAACTTTCATGTTGACGCACACCATGTTAGAAATTGGTGCTGAGGCATTACTAGAATTGATGCAAGAACTCAAAAATGGAGTTTGTAACAATGTGCAAGTGAAATTAGGACGGTTAAATCAGTTAATGCTGACAGCTGGGATACAAAGAATTGATTTTCTCCAAAATGCAGATTTTGATCAATCGCCGGTGAAAGATGCTGCACCACGTTGCTATTATCTCGGTTATCATCCTGAAAAAAACTGGCGTTTGGGACATACTCAAGAATTCCAAATGGAGTGCGAAACTAACTTGAGTTTGTTGCTTTCTTCTTTGCGTGCATCAGAAAATCTTTATGAGCAAATTGAGTTATTGCAGACTTTGATGCGTTTGCAGGGACTAGAATTTAATACAGGGTTTAGCGGCCCACAATATCCTGTCACGGTAGGTGATTTACTCGATGAAGTATATACCAAAGCTGGAGATTTAGGTATTTGGGCTGTTGTACGTCGGGCTGCGGGGTTGCGACAAATGGTTGATATCGGCTTGTCGGACGCTGTGACGAGTATTTTGGTACAGGGTAAGCAAATTTCTGTGGGTAAAGCTTACAGTGAAGCGTCGCTGATAATTGTACCCATGTCTAATAATGAAATTGCCGAGAAAATTAATCATTTTTGTCGTGAAGATATACGCGATCGCGTCCTCACTCAAGAGATAATAATCTATCTAGGTGTCCTCATCAGATCCCAAAGCGAACTGTTTCGCGGACTACTCACATTGAGAGTCGGCTATCTCATCCTGTTAATAACCAGTGAATTGGCACAGGAATTGCATGTCACTCAAGATGAAGCATACGAATACTTGATGGAACTTTCACCCTTTGAGGTAAAAATGCGCTTGCGTCAGGTATTGACTGGTTATACAGGTATGAGTAATTTGTTACGCCAGCAGGAATCATTGCACGTCAAGCAAAAAGAAAGTGATATTGAGTGGGTAGTGCTTCCTACAACCATCGAGGAAATTGAAGTTCCACCAGGGGGTTGGCGACGGTATCGCCAAGGTGAAGGCGCGTTAAACCGCGTCCCCAAAGACTTTTTTCAGCAAGTTTGGCTGTTACTAAAACATTGCAAAGGGCTAGTAATTGGTGATAAACTAGAACGCCGCAATCGTTTAGATAGCGAGTTGATGTTATCGGAGATGACAGCCGGTGAAAAGAATTTTGCTTTGCGAGTTGAGCATTTGTTAAATAAAATCGAAGCTTCAGAATATCGCCAAGTTAATATTGAAGCATTAATAGAATTAACTGCGATCGCAGCGAAAAATCCCAATCTGCAAATTGAAGAATATATTGTCTTGGATGTGTTAATCGGTCATGCTGTACGATTGGCATGGTTAGAACACCATCCCGAACGAGGCGATCGCTATGATGAAGATAAGGCTAGCGCGTGGCGATCATTCTACAACACCTCTCCTAAAGATTGTGCCAGTTATATTCTGAAGGCGTTCAGGTTCTTAACAAAATTTGCAGAAGCTAGTACAGCACAATTGCCATAGGTGAACGCAATCAAGAGTGATATGATATCAAGTTCGGCTAATTACTTACGATCTAGTCGGTTTGCTTGGTAATGGGTAATGGGTAATAGGTAATACTCAAAACCAATTACCAATTACCAATTACCAATTCCCAATTACCGACCTCCACAGATATCATAAGTGTTTAAACGGACATGATATGATATCATGTCCTTTGCTTATTACTTATTAAAACCGAAGAACCCCACCCCGCAAAAGCTACGCTTTCACTCCCCTCCTCGTCAACGGGGAGGGGTTGGGGGTGGGGTGCAATGACTGTGGTAATCATAACTAATTAACCGGACATGATATGAAGGGATGCGATCGCTAAAAAAAACCCCATCATATTCATATGATGGGGTTTAGGCGTTGGTGTTAATGTTAAAGGAGTACTGATGGAGTGAACTTAATAGATGATTTAAAAATATCTTTTTTATTCTCAACTTTCCTTCTATCTTTAGGAAAATTCTAGATTAATTTTGTAAGTGTTTATAGATACAAATCGATTAAATTAGTAATAGACAATTTCAGGCATGTTAGGGCGGTTATAAACCGCATCTACGCAAAAAAAAACCACCTCCGTGGGTTAAAAAACCTTAATTTGACCTTAGTCCGCGCAGGCGGACTTTGCCTGTGTAGCCGCGAATTCATTCGCCAAGGCTTAAGTCAATTTAACGCATGTTAGGGCGGTTATAAACCGCATCTACACAAACAAAACCCACCTCCGTGGGTTAAAAAACCTTAATTTGACCTTAGTCCGCCTGCGCGGACTTTGCCTGTGTAGCCGCGAATTCATTCGCTTGATATTTTAATAATTAAAATAATTAGTGAACTAAATTATAAATATGAACATAGAATATTGATTTTTTAACTAAATCTCATTAAAAATCTTTCAAGATAATATAATTTTTGGAATCAAAACTGATAATCCCTTGTTTTTCTAATTTACCCATCAATCGTGTAATTGTTACTCTAGTAGTACAGCAAGCACTAGCAATATCTTCATGAGTGAAGCGAACACTCAAGCGAGTTCCATCTGACATGCTTTCACCAACTTCCTGTTTCAAAAGTTGCAATAGATGGTGCAAGCGGTCTTTTACCCGTCGCCTTCCACAAATCACTAAAAAAGCTTCAGTCTGCTGTAAACGCTGCTTGATTTTTGGTAAAAGAGTATAACTCAGTGTTAAAGAAGCTGCTATCTCTCCTACATTAATTGACACTAACTCGACATCACATAGGGCTGTTGCTTGGTAATTGTTTTGAAAAGTTAAACTTGAACCAAAAACCATACCTCCTTTTGCCAATCCTACAAGCACTTCTTCGCCCGTTTCACAGAAGCTACTTAGTTTAACTAAACCCCGACAAACATATAAAATTTCTAGCGGGTTGAGGGTAATATTTTCTCCTTTAGTATATTTATGTAAATAGCGATTTTGAATGAGGTCGCTGTCATTATTGACTAATGATAATTCTGCTTGCTTAGCCTCAACAATTTTCCGCATTATCCACCGTAAGGATATTATATTACCCTGCTGATTGCGGACAACTGCCACTGTCAAGTTTGCATTGAATGACTCACCATCACGTTGCTGTAAGCGTACTATTAATTCTCTATCTTTGTCAGATTCAGATAGCTGATTCAGGAAGCTGCGAAGATGCTGACGTTCTTCTAAAGGCACAAAGTTAATTAATGCTTTGCCCACCATAAAATGCTTTGAAAAGTTGAGTAACCTAGCAGCGGCAAGATTAGCTTCAAAGATTATCCCTTTAGCATTACTTACTAAATATGCCTCTGGTGCCGACTCGAATAAATCCCGATAGTGTTGGCGTTCTGATGCTAACAAAGATTGTGTTTCTATTAGTTGCTCATTTTGCTGATACAGTTCATCCACTGCTAAATTCAAATTTCTTAAGTTTGTCTGGATTTCCTGAAAAGCTTGTGGCAGAAGATCTCGCGGAATCCAAGGCAAGATATTAGCAGTTTGGGATAAATCTGTTAAACGCTTATTCAATATTTCTGTCCGTCGGAGAAATTTTTCTATGTTCATTTTAAATCTTCGTCTTTATGGGGTAGGAAGTGTCAAAGATAACAAAATCGTTTAATGCTGACCTTAAAAAGTTACTATTTTTACTCAAATTCAGTCTTCCATCTGCTGAAAACCTAAAGATAGATAAAAATGTTTAAATGTTAAATTTGGTAGTAACAAGGGATACAAATCATCAGCGCCAAGATTACAGCATCATAGTAAAAATAAAAGCTAATCCTAGAAAAACTATCATCGCTAGTTGTAGAAGCTCAGCCAGAATTATCACTTTCTAGCTTGGCATTTCACATAACAACAATTTAGATAAATTGTACTACTTCGGTACGATGATAGATTTATAGCTCTTGTAATACTTTTATAAAGTGTTTTTTTCTATGTACAGAATACTGAAATGTAAGTTTTCTTAGTTCGTGACATATACTCTAGGTCAAATGTTATGGTTTATTCTCCCGAACAGACGAAAAAGGCAGAATATAACTTAAAAGCAAATAAGCAAAGCTTTTTGCAGCTACGTCGAGTTTTTATACTCATAGGTATAATTATTTTCATTGTTTTTTGGGCATACCAAATAGATGTTACCTTGCCAAAAACCCCAAATATTAATACTACATACACAGCTTTGACACAGCCTACAGCCCAGGAAATTAGCTCCTACGATGTACTAGGTAAAGTCGTTAATAAAGATAGATGTAGCAGTAAGTTTGCTCAAAACAGACGCAGGCAAACAACTACTATCAGAAAATAACGGTGCTGTAGCAATCACTGAAGATTTAATCAAGCTAGGGCGTGACGCTTTTTATACAGAAACTTTTGGCAATGAATTTTTTATAACAGATGTGACTGGTATTCTCAACGGCCCTTTGAATATCGGTAACTTAGCAAAAGCGATCGCTTCCCTTGGCCGCAAACATACAACAAATCTGCAAGTATCTTTAGATAGAGATATGACTGTGGGAAATCAAACTTTTAAAAAAGGGGATATCCTCAATACCGGACTTGATGTTCCCCCAGGTTCAGGTATTGCAGGCACATTGTTAAATAATATTACACCCGATCCCAGCGCCAGTCTGCGATCGCTTGTAGATCGCAACTTACGCAAGCAAGTGGTTGCAGCTAATCATACTCAAGCCAACTTGCAAAAATCAAATGTAGACGGTAGTGGACATAATTACTGGGTGGATAAACAAGCTGGTTTCACTACTCAAGACCAGTCAGACTTAATAGAATTTCTCCTCTCCTTAGACGATAATCCAGAAATTCTACCTGCACAATCTCTTTAGAGACTGACAAATAAAAAATATCTCATTGAAATTGCTTAGGACTTACGCGCATTGTCATATTTTTTTCGTCTGGGCAGTACTGGGTCAAAAGTCAATAGTCCAAAAAATCTTGCTTAAAGACTATTGACTCTGGACTATTGACTGCCATCAGCCATCAGCCATCAGCCATCAGCCATCAGTTAAAAAATATCCCCTGCATTGAAAGCGAATCTATAAGCAGACAGCAAAAGCAGGGGTTTTATTAATATTAAATTTTATTTGATTTGAAAAGCTATTTAACAGAAACAGCATCAACATCAATGGTGCTTGCCGTGGAGGTAGAACCCTCTGAGTCATTGGTGGCTTGGCTGTCTACAGTACCCTTACGAGCTTTCCAACCATCAATAAGTAGTCCAGACACCTCCGAAACTAGTAATGTCACAAGGAAAACATCATCAATCTGTCCCACCACGGGTATAAAGTCTGGGGCGATATCAATTGGGCTGACTAAATAAGCAAGCGTACCTATAATAACCCACCAACGATACTTGGGATTACGAAGCAAATTGCCATACCAGGTATAAAGCGATTGGACTGAAAATTTCATACTTTAGCCCTCCAGTTACCTTTAATTCTGACAAATTCTCCTACTCACTTACGGTGGGAATAACCGTCCTAATTAGTCTGGAAGACGCTACTAAAGTTGTCAGTTGTCAGTTGTCAGTTGTCAGTTGTCAGTTGTCAGTTGTCAGTTGTCAGTTGTTATTTTCCTTATCCCCCCATCTCCCTCATCCCCCTCATCCCCCTCATCCCCCTCATCCCCCTCATCCCCCTCATCCCCCTCATCCCCCTCATCCCCCCATCTCCCCATCCCCTGCTCATCAAATACCTACCCTGCGATTCTGCACAAGAGTATGGTAATTGTGCATTAATCTCTAGAATTAAAATGCTTTAAGATATTTGCTCTTGGAATCGAGGGAGGAGACTTAAAAAGTGGATATTCAAAAGTTGTTTTTCGACGGCGGGCCAGTAATGTACCCCTTGTTGGCTCTGTCAATTTTGTGTGGAAGCGTAATTTTAGAGCGTTTGTGGTTCTGGTTGCGAATATTGACCCAGGAAAAGCAAATAGTCGATCGCGTCCTGGATGCTGCCCAAGATAATTGGGAAATAGCTGCGGATATTGCCAAACAAGCAACGGATCAGCCCGTAGGGCGGTTTCTTTATGCCCCCTTAGGTTTGCGGAAAAGCGATGTCGAAACCTTTAGATTAGCCCTAGAAGCCACGGCGGAAGATGAATTGGCTGGGATGCGGCGCGGTGAGAAACTTTTAGAAGCTGTGATTGCCCTCGCACCACTGCTAGGATTGTTGGGTACGGTTGTGGGTTTACAACAGTCTTTAGGCAATCTTCAGATTGGAGATTTCGGAACCGCAGCTACAGCTGATGTGCCTGCTGGTATTGGCAAAGCCTTAATCACTACTGCAACAGGGTTAATAATAGCGATCGTTAGTTTGGTATTTTACCGTTTATTTCAAGGTTTTGTAGTTAACCAAGTCAAAGTTTTTCGCAAGGCAGGAAATGAGTTGGAATTACTCTACCGTCAATCTCCGCCTGACTTTAGCAATACTACATCAATTGGCCAGGAAACATCGCGGCAAAGCTTTAATCCACCCCGCAAGCGAGGTAAAAACCAGTTTCCCAACCCACCAGCTCCCCCAAATGTATCTGATTCATTAGATCCTGATACCGATTCTCCATGAAGATGCATATAATTAGGCTGCGAAGGCAGGCTTTGTTTTTGTAGCCACAGCATTCCATCCTGAGGGCCTTAAGATGGAGCTTCACAGAGAATGGGATAAGTAATAAGTAGGTAGGTGTAAATAAATTAGTCAATAATTTAACCCCAAACCAGGCGTAAGAGTGAAACGATGAAAGTTAATTTACATACCCCAATTGAAGAAGTTCAAGTTCAAATCATTCCTTTAATTGATGTTATTTTTTGTATTCTGACGTTTTTCATTTTGGGAGCTTTGCAATTTACCCGACAACAGGCAATTAATGTTGATTTACCCAAAGGTAATACAGGGGTAGGAGCTGGTGCAAATCCCATTGTATATGTTGACCCTCAGGGAAAAACTTACATAGAACAACAGCCTGTAGGGCGGGAAGAGTTGGCACAGAGATTAAAGCTGTATTTTCAACAAAATCCCGATAACATTGTGGTGTTGAACGCCTCGCAAACAGCAAGTTACAACGATGTTGTTCAGGTATTAGATTTGCTGCGGCAAGTGGGAGGTAATCGCGTGTCTTTGGGAATTAAACCTGGGCTACCTCCATCACCCACAAACTTACCTAACCAGCCCACAGCTCCCTATTTTCCAAATAATCCCGCAGGCGTTCCTACACCATATACACCAACAATTCCAGGAATTAATCCACAAGGCGAGTTTAACCCCAACTTGCCTTCAGATCTTAATCAAATTCCCTTACCTACAACACCCAATCAACCACCAACTGGGCAAGGTATTAGCCCTGTCAATCCTGGCATTAATCCTGTAGTTCCCAACACAGAAGCACCTCAAGCTCCTGGAAAAACTAATCCTAAAAGGTGAGGATGGGGAGATGGGGGGATAAGGGGGATGAGGAGACAATTGACAATTGACAGTTGTCAATTGTCAACTGCCAACTGTCAACTGACTAATGCCCAATGCCCTAAACCTAAAGATATACGGAATAAATTCTGGCTAGAGAAAAAAATCTGCTAACTTACAAATAATTGGTTGAGCAGCAAAGATTTTTCTATCAATAGACTAAGAGATGATTTATAAAGTAAACCTTAAATTGTAGGGTGCGTTATAGCAACGCTTAACGCACCGAAAAAGATGGTGCCCTGCGGCTAATCTTCACTATCTCAAACTCCGAAATCCTTGCAAACGCCGTAACACAACGGCAATAAAGCGGGAGTCACATCCACGCCGCTTTTTGCCTCCCCTACTTAATATTTACTTTATAAATAGGCTCTGAGTAATTTATTTACCGCCAATCGCCATTTGCGTTTCAGGGGTTATGGCTAATGAATGAAATTCTAACGCTTTTAATTGTTTGGGTAGTAACGTCTATCAGCTTGTTAATTATTAGCAAGCTGCCTTTGGGAGTTGAAGTTGACAGTCCCCAAAAAGCATTTTTATCTGCGGCAGTTCTAGGTATTGTTACGGCAGTAGTAAGACCCATTTTACGCCTTGTACTTGCCGTACCCGATTTACTCACCTTTAACTTGTTATCCGGCATTTTCACATTTATGATTGCCGTTGTTTGTTTTAGTATTGCTGCTTGGTTGGTAGAAGGCTTTCGCTTGCGCTTCGGTATTTGGAGTGCTGTGCTAGGTGCGTTTGCACTGACTCTCATCAACAGCTTAATCTACAGATTATTAGGGGTATAGAGATAATAGTCCAGAGTCAAAAGTCTATAGTTCTAAGTCGATAGTACAAGGGTTTTTGACTATTGACGATTGACTCTTGACTATTGACTGGTTTTCACTATTCGTTGGCAGTGGGAGGAGTAACTGGCGTACTTGATTGTTGTTTACGCTGTTCGCGTTTTTTACGTTCGGCTGAGAGCATATCTGCCATAACTATCAGTGCTTGTGCCATCTTGTCTATATTAGAAAGGTATAACTCTAAATCTTTGTTGAGTTTTTCCTCAGATAGCTTTAAGCCAGCAGCTATAGTTTTCAAAGCCTCAGTGCGTTGCTTTTCGTCTTTGACTAATTCTGGATCTGCCAACTCTAACAATGAAAATAAACCAATTGCAAACAAGCGACTGTATTTAAAGTTAGGATTATTAGCGATCGCTTGCAGTTGCGCTTGTAAGTCAGCATCCCCAACTGAATGATTAGTTTGGCTCAGCCACGCAATTAAATCCCTAGCTGATAAACTCTTAGCTAGAGTTTCTAGTCGTTGGGCTTCCTGTCGAAAGCGTTGCGGATCTTGCTCTACAGCCTGAGATAAAGCGTTAAAAATTGATTCTTTATCTCGTTCTGGTTCATAGCCTTGCATGAAGCGGTCGAAAGACGTGACGACGCCCAAGGCATAAATTGGATTGTAGCTAAAATCGACATTTACCGACAGCAGATGCATTTCCACCATCAGTTCTTCCACAACCCGACGATAAATTGTGTTAATCGGTCGGGTGTGAAGGGAATAAAAAGTTCGCTTTGTATCAGAGACGGTACGGACGTTATTCACAAAGAAAATGTTAAGGGCGACGTTATTTTATTCTCTCCCTTCAGGGCTACTTTGCCAAGTTCAGGTTTCCGAACAGAAGCTTTACCTAAATTAGCACAAAGAGGGGTATGACCCCTCTTTGCTAATGAACTCAGCAAAAATTAATATAACTTGTGATTCTGCATCACATTTATGAGCTTATCGCCAGATTTAATAGCCCTAGGGAAATACCTAGCTGGTGAATTTGATAATCAAGAACAAGCTTTGGCAGAACCTGTGTGGTATGTCCAATTACGCATGTGGCTTAGACCAATTGATTTGTTCCCAGAAGACAGCATCACCTTGTTCGCCGAACAAGCCAATATTATTAATTTAGACCGCCCATACCGCCAAAGAATTATGCGGTTAAAGCCTGGTTCAGACTCGCTTTCAGCCATACAAGTGCAGTTCTATATGCTCAAAGACCCAAATGCCTTAAGTGGCGCAGGTCAAAATCCTGCTTTACTTAAGACACTGGCAATTGAGCAATTAGATTTACTACCAGGCTGCATCCTCACAGTCACCCAAGAAACATTAGCTCCCAATAGCTATAAGTTTACCGGTACTCCAGTTCCAGAAACTCGTTGTAGCTTTACTTATCTTGGCAATAGCATACAAGTTTCCTTGGGATTTGAAGCCACGGCAACGGCGTTTAATAGCTACGATAAAGGAATTGACCCAGAGACTGGAAGAGCCACTTGGGGAGCAATTATGGGGCCTTATCGCTACATTAAACGAGAACAGTACTATCTATTTTAGATTTTGGATTTTGGATTTTGGATTTAACTGCAATCTAAAATCTAAAATCTAAAATCCAAAATTTAGCTGGCGATGCTACGAGGTACACCTTCTAAAGCTTCCTCCTCTGTTTCAAAGATTTCAAATACCGTGTCCATCATGGTTACTTCAAACACAAGCTTGGCTTCTGGATGTACATTACAGATGCGGAAACTGCCTTTGACTTTATCAGCATCGCGCATACCAGCAACCAAAGATGTCAGACCAGAACTATCAATAAAATTTACCTGGCCGAGATTCACAACCACATGGTGGCTGAGCTTGGAAATACATTCCTGTAATTTCAAGCGAAATTGCCAAGCAGTGGTGATATCCAAGCGGCCTGCTGGTGTCAAAACAATAACGGTATTACCGTCTTGGGTTGTATAGGTTGTTTGTTCTATCTGAATCACTAAGCCTCCCCGTGGCACTCATCTCAAAATTAACTGCGGTTGATTTAATCTATGATTGGTGAGCCAAAAGTATTGCTTTTAGGCAATATTGACTGACTCTAACCAGAATGATTTCCAGAGAGTTAGTTGACTCACCAGCCACAAAATTAATTCAGTGCTAACACTTGAGGTTAACAAGCTTCAGCTAAATTTGTCACCTTTTTTGCTAGGTGCTTACTTTTAGTAGTTTAACTCACCAAAATAGTAGTGAGTAGTATTAAAA
The DNA here is from genome assembly GCA_017164015.1 of Nostoc sp. UHCC 0702. Taxonomy (GTDB): domain Bacteria; phylum Cyanobacteriota; class Cyanobacteriia; order Cyanobacteriales; family Nostocaceae; genus Amazonocrinis. Next base: position 5,836,468 of record CP071065.1, on the reverse strand, counting down.
GTACTGTGTGGGGGATGAGGGGGTGGGGAGCAGAGGGGATGGGGAGCAGGGGGGATGGGGAGCAGGGGGGATGAGGGGATGGGGGGATGGGGAGCAGGAGGAGATGAGGGAGAAATAACTCCTAACTCCTAACTCCTAACTCCTAACTATTAACTCCACGCCTCAGGATTCAGCCTTGTGAACTGGTGCCCAGTTTATCCAATCTTGAGGTTTGAGGAAGGTTTCGTACAACTCGGCTTCTTTGGAATTGGGTTCTGGCTGATAACCGTATTCCCAGCGCACTAAGGGTGGTAAGGACATCAAAATAGATTCTGTGCGTCCGTTGGTTTGCAGACCAAAAATAGTACCTCGGTCATAAACCAAGTTAAATTCTACATACCTGCCCCGGCGGTAGAGTTGAAAATTCCGCTCGCGATCGCCATATTCAATCCCATGCCGCCGTTGTACAATTGGCGCATAAGCTGGCAAAAATGCTCTGCCACAGTCTTGCACAAAAGCAAATAAATCTTCCCAGTTGCGTGGCGGTGGCGCTCCCACTTTGTTACTATAAGCAGCTGCCTCTCCATTGGGGTCGGGGCCACGATATAAATTACCTTGACCATCTTGGTAATCTAAGAACAAACCACCAACACCGCGTGTCTCACCGCGATGCTTGAGGTAGAAATATTCATCACACCAACGCTTGAACACTGGGTAATACTCTGGGTGATGTTGGTCGCAAGCCTGCTTGAACGTTTGATGAAAATGGGCAGCATCTTCGGCAAAGGGGTAATAAGGTGTCAAATCAGCACCGCCACCAAACCACCACACTGGCCCTGCTTCAAAATAGCGGTAATTCAAGTGGACTGTGGGCACATAAGGATTACGCGGGTGTAGCACCAGTGAAGTGCCTGTAGCATAAAAACCGTGTCCAGCGGCTTCTGGGCGTTGGGCTAAAATTGATGCTGGCAGATGAGAACCCCAAACTTCAGAAAAGTTTACACCTGCTTGTTCAAATATTGCACCATCACGCAGCACACGCGATCGCCCGCCACCCCCTTCTGGGCGTTCCCAACTATCTTCGTGAAACTGTCCCCCACCATCCAGTTGTGCTAAAGCTTGGGTAATTTCATCTTGCAACTGTTTCATAAATCGACTGACCCTGGCTTGAGCATCAGTTCCTGGCAAAGACTTGGATGGTACTGCTTCTACAGTGGGGGTTTGCGAGTTGGTCAACATAAGATTCCCGAACCTAAATTACAATTTCCACAAAGCCACAAATTTTAGTTTAAAAATTTGCGGGCAAGATGAGCCAACAATCAGGCTCAATTTGCCCAATCTTCTTTTTTCTTAATGGTCAAGGCCCAAAGATGTAGAGGCCCTTTGAGCAGCTTCCCGTACTCCACAGGAGAACCCAAAGGTAGGATGAAGTATTAAATGCCCCACTCATCAAGCGTTGAGACATGAATATCGAAAAAAACAGATTTTTTTCGATATTCATGGGCTAGGCATCTGCTGGCAAGCTTTCACTTCATCGATCATCCTTTAAACTTCAGACTTCTTGAATTTGATGGGCGTGACTAGAGTTATTTTCCCTCAAATGCGTATAGGCTTGTATATTGACTGAGTTTTTTTTGAACTTCTTAATGGGAAAATTCTGTTGTCAACGCCAGACTCTGGTGAATGAATCTACAAGCACTCTCTACTTTAAGGCATCAAGGTACAAACTGAACTGTTAAACAATTCTTAACTATATCGATTTTGGTGTTACCTGAGTTGAGATTTAAACTCAAAGCGCGATCGCGTTGTTCTTCACACTGCCTAATGGGGGCTTGCTATGCTGAGGGCAAATTTGAGAAAGTGTGATCCAACCATGCCAGAGTTACCAGCAAGTGTGTAGCGAGGAGGATTAGGCAAATGCGAGGTTGGTTATCCAAATTCATCCACCGCGAACGTCGTCGGTTTTGCGCTTCTCTGGTACGAACGTATCGAGAAATTAGTTCTGCTTCTGTAGATGAACTGTGGTTGAAGGTGGCTGACTTAACAGACGTTTCCTGGCATCCACTGCTCAAAAGTACGAATGTCCCCCACGGATTAGTACCCAAACCTGGATTGATTTACCAGGCTGTGACGCGTTTTTCACCGATTCCCATCCAAATTTTTGTGGAACGCGTTAATCCCAGAGAAATGCTGAGTATTCGAGTACTGGCTATTCCTGGTATTGAGGAACGAGTAACTTACCAAGTAGAGTCCACAGTCTGTGGCACTTGCTTGTCTTATTCTGTAACCCTTCGCGGTTGGTTATCTCCACTGATTTGGTCATTGTCTCGTCCTTATGCAGATCGTGTAGCACGTTCCCTAGTCGAGGCAGTAGAAAAGACCGCATTGCAAGCGGTGTCAGGAAAGAAAAAATCCCTTGACGATAGTTGTTTTGATTTTTAGGGAATGGGGACTGGGGACTGGGGACTGGGGACTGGGGACTGGGTACTGGGGACTGGGGAACTCGGGGCCCCCGCGACCGCAGGGAGTGGGGATTAGGGGCAATGGGGACTGGGGACTGGGAAAGGTTAAAGCATAAGGTGATAGTTCTTCGGTTTTTGTCTTGTTTTTTCCTTTTCTCCAATTCCCTTGCTTTTTTCCCAATACCCAATACTCAATACCTAATCCCCATTTACTAAAGAAAGTTAAGATTTTATTAGGTGATAATGAAAATTTCTTAAATTTCATTACAGCGGTGACAGTAAAAACACAGCTAATTTGCATCTGGTCAATAACCAAGACGCACACCACGATGTGTTCGACAACCCCTTGGGGGAACGCATTTCTTCATTTTTAATCTTGAATTGTTTTATGTACGATGTCCTCGATTCTCGCTCTGTCTTAGAAGTGTTGCGACCAGTGCAAGACCCAGAACTCCGTAAGAGTCTGGTAGAACTGAATATGATTCGCAATGTCAAAATTGACGGTGGAAAGGTGAGCTTCACTTTAGTGTTGACCACACCCGCTTGTCCCTTACGTGAATTTATTGTTGAAGATTGTGAAAAGGCTGTTAAAAAGCTACCAGGCGTTACAGAGGTTAGTGTAGATGTAACAGCAGAAACACCCCAACAAAAAAGCTTACCCGATCGCAATGGCGTTCCCGGTGTCAAAAATATTCTGGCGGTTTCCAGTGGCAAAGGGGGTGTTGGTAAAAGTACGGTGGCGGTAAACGTAGCTGTGGCTTTAGCGCAAACGGGTGCTAAAGTCGGTTTACTAGATGCCGATATTTACGGCCCCAACGATCCCACCATGCTAGGACTAGCTGATGCTGAAATTGTTGTACGTTCCACAGAAAAAGGTGAAGTCCTAGAACCTGCTTTTAATCACGGTGTCAAATTAGTCTCAATGGGCTTTTTGATTGACCGAGATCAGCCAGTGATTTGGCGCGGCCCAATGCTGAATGGAGTGATTCGCCAGTTTCTCTATCAAGTGGAATGGGGAGAACTGGACTATTTAATTGTAGATATGCCACCGGGAACTGGCGATGCTCAGTTAACTTTAACTCAATCAGTACCGATGTCAGGGGCAGTAATTGTCACTACACCCCAAACCGTAGCACTGTTAGATTCTCGCAAAGGCTTGCGGATGTTCCAGCAAATGAACGTCCCGGTGTTAGGTATAGTAGAGAACATGAGCTATTTTATACCTCCAGACCAACCAGATAAACAGTATGACATCTTTGGTTCTGGTGGCGGCTCAAAAACAGCAGCAGAGTTAGGAGTACCTTTATTGGGGTGCATACCGCTAGAGATTTCTACCAGGGTTGGAGGTGACAATGGTGTACCCATAGTCGTTGCTGACCCTGATTCAGCTTCAGCAAAAGCGTTAAAAGCGATCGCTCTAGCGATCGCTGGTAGAGTATCAGTTGCAGCCTTGACATAATTAATTTTTAATTTTTGTCTGATTCCTGGGCAATAACCTAGGAATACAGATTATTAATAGTCAAGAATAATGCTCAAGTGTGAAGTAGAAAATTTTCATTCTTCACACTTGTTGAGGCAATAAATTTAAATTCGCAAAGCTAAAGTCTAAAATCGCACAATGTTGTTAAAACGTTCGCTCCCCAAAATTCGTTGGAAGTATTGGGTTCAGCCCTGGCAGCAAGTAGATTGGCTGTTATTTTGTTTGCCTGTTTGTGTCAGTATTTTTGGCGGCATCATGATTTTGAGTACGGAACTCAAGCAGCCGGTAACTGACTGGTGGTGGCATTGGCTAGTAGCTGGTATCGGCGTTTTGATAGCGTTGTTTTTAGCTCGCTGCCGTTACGAAAATTTGATGCAGTGGCATTGGATAACATATGCACTAACAAACCTCAGCTTGATTATCGTGATGGTGGCTGGTACTAGTGCCAAAGGAGCGCAGCGGTGGATCAGTATTGCTGGCTTTAATGTGCAACCCTCGGAATTCGCCAAAATTGGGGTAATTATCACCTTAGCAGCTTTATTACACAAACGTACCGCTGCAACTTTACCTAACTTTTTCCGCGCTTTGGCATTTACTGCTTTGCCTTGGTTATTGGTGTTTATCCAACCTGATTTGGCAACATCGTTAGTATTTGGGGCGATAGTTTTGGGGATGTTGTACTGGGCAAATGCTAACCCTGGTTGGTTGATACTATTGATTTCTCCCATAGTAGCAGCTATTTTGTTTGGTATATCCTGGCCTTTATCAGAACCACTAGTAGTATTTAAAGAAATAGCCTTGGGGCCATTAGGGTTAATTTGGGCATTTGCTATGGGGATTTTGGGTTGGCAGACTCTCCCTTGGCGGCGATTTGGTATTGGCGGTATAAGTACATGGGCACTCAACATGCTGGGTGGCGAATTAGGAATCTTCGCCTGGAATCATGTTTTGAAAGACTATCAAAAAGACCGACTCACAGTATTTCTTCGCCCCGGACACGACATTTTAGGGGCTGGCTATCACCAAAATCAATCTCGCATTGCCATTGGTGCTGGTGAAATTTGGGGATGGGGTTTGTTCAAGGGGCCGATGACACAACTGAATTTTGTGCCAGAACAGCATACAGACTTTATTTTCTCCGCAGTCGGTGAAGAATTCGGTTTTGTTGGTTGTTTGTTATTATTGTTTATCTTCTGCTTGATTTGCTTGCGTTTATTGCATATCGCTCAAACCGCCAAAGACAACTTTGGTTCATTGTTGGCCATTGGTGTTTTGTCGATGATTGTGTTTCAGTTAATTGTCAACGTAGGCATGACTGTTGGTTTAGCACCTGTGGCAGGAATTCCCCTACCTTGGATGAGTTACGGACGTTCTGCTATGCTTACCAACTTCATTGCTTTAGGAATAGTAGAATCGGTAGCAAATTTTCGACAGCGACAGAAGTATTATTTATGAGTCAAAGGTCAAGGGTCAACGGTCAACAGTCAAAGGTCAAAAAGCTATTGACTATTGACTAATAACCAATGACATTTGACAAGTATTAAGCTATTAACAGTAAACAAGCTAGGGTAAAAATCATGATTCTGCCTGGAGCAACTATTCGTGTCAAGAATCCCGCAGATACCTATTATCGCTATGAAGGACTCGTGCAACGAGTCAGTGATGGCAAGGTAGCTGTACTGTTTGAAGGTGGAAACTGGGATAAATTAATTACCTTTCGCCTGTCAGAACTAGAACTCGTAGAAACCACAGCAGGACGGAAAAAAGCCAAATAGTTAATAATCCAGAGTCCATAGTCAACAGTCTAAAGATTTTTGACTATTGACTATTGACTATTGACTATTGACTATTGACTATTGACTATTGACCACTATGCGCCTACCTTTACCACAGTTTGCAAAAAGCGATCGCCACCCCAACCACATTGCGGAGGTGATTGAAACTACGACTACCGAATTTTTGGCACAGTGTTTGGAACCAGAAGATTTGAGCTTCCCCCCCATGCCACCTTTTGGTAGTTGGGTTTGTGCTGTGGATGAAGAGTCAGGTAATCAAGTTTATGCTGTGGTGTATTATGCCACTACTATGCCCGTAGATTCCGTACATCGGGCTGTGGCTCTGGGGTTGTCCTTGCAAGATTTGCGCGAGGAACAACCCCAGATATTTGCAATGCTTAAGACTGAATTTCGGGCAGCGATCGTTGGCTTTGAGCAGCCATCACCGACTCTAGGTGCTAACCAAAGAGTGTATCAGTATCTACCACCACGACCACCGCAAATTCATCAAGCTGTTTATCGCTGCGAATCAGAGGCGATAATTAAATTCACTGAAGAATTAAATTTTTTGCGGACGTTGCTTTCTGTAAATAGTGCGCCAGTGGAATCCTTAACAGCAGCTGCTATTCGGGAAATTTATTACTTACGCAAAGCTGACCGAGAATGGCTGATCAAGGCAGGACGTACTCTGAGCGTGCTTTTGAAAGATGACTACGATCGCCTACGGTTTATTTTAAGTCAAATCCACCCATAGGTAGTTAGTTCTTAGATGATTGCCTAGGTAGTGTAAGTCAAGATTTTTTTTACTGTTTGTCAGGGTGGCTTTTACATTTATTTATATTGTTCAAACGATTACCCAAAGGTAATCGCAGTTTCACAAAACTTGGGAAAGGGGAAGGGTAAAACAGACAATAAATCATATCAGTTTTCCCTTTACCCTGCTTTAGATGCCCCTCGTGGGCAAAATAATCCTTATGCTGCATCTTGGTTGAAACCTCACTTTGAGGGGGCAGCCATCATTATCCCTTTTCCCTTTCCTTTTCTTTCCTTTTTCACTGTCGCTGCTTTAAATCCTACCTATGGAACAAATATCACAAGTTCTTGCTCTGGAACAAACTGCCCAAGTTCTCGGCAAGGAACCAATTGTTCCCTTTGCTATTTTGCTGGTGGTCATCTTAGTTATACCTATCTTGTTTGAACGGCTGAAATTATCAGGATTGGTGGGTTTGGTGTTCTCCGGCATAGTACTTGGGCCGTCAGGCTGGAATCTATTTCATACACAATCGCCAATGATTAGCCTGCTATCAGACATTGGTTTAATTTACTTGATGTTTGTCGCAGGGTTAGAAGTTGATATAGACAGGTTCCGGCAAAGAAAAAAACGCTCTTTAGGGTTTGGCAGTTTGACTTTCATTGTCCCCTTGACCACAGGAATCTTCATAGGGCGATTTTTTGGTTTCGGTTGGAATACTTCTATCTTAATTGGCTCTTTACTGGCTTCCTATACTCTTTTGGCATATCCCATTATTAATCGTCTGGGTGTTGTCAATAATGAAGCTGTCACTATTACAATTGGAGCCACACTTATTACCAATATTGGCGCACTTTTAATATTAGCTGTTTGTGTAGCAACTAGTCATATTGGCGCATTCAGTTTGGTGAAATTAATCACTTTGTTGAGTTGGTTAAGTCTTTATTCTATTGTGATTTTAGTTGGCTTTGATTGGGCAGGCAAAGAATTTTTCCGGCGGTCAGGAGACGAGGAAGGAAACAAGTTTTTGTTTGTATTACTTGCAGTATTTATTGCTGCTTTGGGCGCTCAATTTCTTGGCATAGAAAAAATTTTTGGAGCTTTTTTAGCGGGTTTGGCAGTTAATGAAGCGGTAGGTGAAGGCCCAGTCAAAGAAAAAGTAGTGTTTATTGGTAGTGTCTTATTTATTCCCATTTTCTTTGTTGACCTGGGCTTACTAATAGATGTGCCTACTTTTGTTCATAGTATTGGCGTCCTCAAGTTAACACTGCTCATTGTGGTTGGTTTGATTGCCAGCAAGTTGATCGCAGCTTTCTTGGCAAAACTAATTTATCGATATAACTGGCAGGAAATGCTCACAATGTGGTCGTTATCCATGCCTCAAATGGGTACGACATTAGCAGCAACTTTGGTGGGATATCGGGCTGAATTACTGCCCTTAGAAGTATTCAATAGCATCATTGTTTTAATGTTGGTGACATCAACTTTGGGGCCATTGATAACTAGTCAAATAGCCGTTACTTTGCCCGCTTCTTTGGTTGCAGAACCGGCATCCTTAACCTTAAGCGATCAACAATTAGAGACAACGCCAAGTAATTTTACCATAGTCGTATCTGTCAACAATCCTCAGACTCAGCAGTATTTGGTTGAAATGGCAGTATTATTGGCACGTCAGGCAAATGGCAGGATTATACCACTAGCGATCGCCACTGCTGTTGCTCATATGGATGCACCACAGTTAGAAGCTTCTATGCAAAGGAGTGAACGCTTATTGGCAAAAGCCACAGCGCAAAGTCGCAAATTGGGAATACAAGCACAACCATTGCTGCGAATTGATGATGCTTTTGCACCAGGAATTAGTAGGGCAGCTCGTGAACAAAAAGCAAGTTTAATTGTGATGGGTTGGGGTAAACGCACTGGTTTGAGAGCGCGTTTATTTGGCAATGTAATTGATAGTGTACTTTGGGCATCCCATTGTCCGGTGGCGGTGACACGTTTAGTAGAGTCACCAAAAAAAATTCAGCGCATTTTAGTACCAGTAGAAAACTTAACGACATCGACATTGCAGCCGGTACAATTGGCTCAGATGTTAGCAGAGGCAAACCAAGCCCAAGTGACTGTGCTGAATGTGTGCGATCGCCGCACTAGTTCCAGTAAAATAGCTGCCAAGCGATCGCAACTTTTTCTACTGGTGTCTAAATTAGCTTTGCCAAATCCACCAGAAATTCAAATCATCGCTCATGAAAATGTTGCCCAAGCAATTTTACAGGCTGCACGATTATATGATTTAGTTGTGTTACCTTTTACACGACATCGCACAAGTTCTGGTGGTTTAGCCATTAATGATGTCACAACTCAGTTAGCCAGCCAACTCACTTGTTCCATCATCATGCTCGCAGAACCGCAACGCACTCAAACACCAACTTTACTCACAGAGGTTCCCAACACCACAGCTGCTGTATAAAATGAGGCAGGAGGCAGAAGTTAGGAGTTAAGAGTTTGGAGTTAAGAATTCTCCCTCATCTCCTCATCTCCCCATTACCCCAGCTTTCCCCAAGCTGGGAATTTTATTATAAAAACTTTATTTACTTAAAGATTTGATGAATTTTAGCTAAAAAATTCCAACAATGGGACGATGTTTGTTAATTTGCTAAATAAATTGTTAAGTAATTAAGTTAAAATTTAACAAAATTGCATACGTAGAAAAATAGCAAAACTCAAAAATACTTTTTTTTAGGTAGCCCTGTTCGTTCTATACTTTTGTATTTAGGCTGGGTACTCTAGAAGTAAGCTAACAAGCCACTAGCAATATCTGTAAATCACTGAGAAACTATGAGAATTTTGGTAACAGGCGGTGCTGGGTTTATTGGTTCCCATTTGATTGACAGACTAATGCCTGAAGGACATGAAGTAATTTGTTTAGATAATTTTTATACAGGCGATAAGCGTAATATCCTCAAATGGATAAATCATCCTCGTTTTGAACTCATCCGCCACGATATTACCGAACCAATTCGGTTAGAAGTAGACCAAATTTATCATTTAGCTTGTCCTGCTTCCCCAGTACATTACCAGTTCAACCCAGTCAAAACCGTTAAAACTAACGTGATAGGGACGCTGAACATGCTGGGTTTAGCTAAGCGTGTGAAAGCTAGATTTTTCTTGGCTTCAACCAGTGAAGTATACGGCGATCCCGAAGTTCATCCCCAAACAGAAGATTACAGGGGTAGCGTTAATCCTATAGGGCTGCGTTCATGCTACGACGAAGGCAAACGAGTTGCTGAGACTCTGGCATTTGATTATTACAGGCAAAATAAAGTCGATATTCGGGTTGTCAGAATATTCAATACCTACGGGCCTCGGATGTTAGAAAACGATGGTCGGGTGGTGAGCAACTTTATAGTTCAAGCCTTACGGGGTAATCCTTTAACTGTGTACGGTGATGGTTCACAAACACGTAGCTTCTGCTACGTCTCTGACTTGGTAGAAGGATTTATCCGCCTGATGAATAGTGACTACACAGGGCCGATGAATCTGGGAAATCCTGGTGAGTATACAATTTTGCAATTGGCACAAGCAGTGCAAAACCTGGTCAACCCAGACGCGCAGATTAAATTTGAGCCATTACCTGCTGATGATCCACGTCGTCGCCGTCCCGACATCACAAAGGCAAAGACTTGGTTAAATTGGGAACCTACCATTCCTCTGCAAGAGGGGTTAAAACTAACAATAGAAGATTTCCGCGATCGCATCAAAAGCGACATCAAGGATTTAGTCTCCTGAGTAGCGCAGCTGCGCTGTTCTGAGCTTTCGTGCAGGCTAAACTTAACCGTAGCCCGTACTTTTTAGTAGCTGGATTTACCAGCGCCGTAAAAGTGTCAGATCGACAACTTGTTTTTCAGAACTAACCAAACAATTACGAGGAGTTAAGTTAACATGCGTGTTTGCGTCATTGGTACTGGTTATGTTGGTTTGGTTACAGGCGCTTGTTTGGCTCACATCGGCCACGATGTGATTTGCGTAGACAACAACGAAGAAAAAGTCAAGTTAATGAAATCTGGGCAGTCACCAATATTTGAGCCGGGACTCTCAGATATTATGCAGTCTGCTATTCAAGCAGGGACAATTCAGTTTACAAGTGATTTGGCTGCTGGGGTTGCTCACGGACAAATTCTATTTATTGCTGTAGGAACGCCACCCTTACCCACTGGTGAAAGTGATACCCGTTATGTGGAAGCTGTGGCGCGTGGCATTGGTGCAAATCTCAACGATGGTTATAAGGTAATTGTCAACAAATCCACAGTACCCATTGGTTCAGGTGATTGGGTACGGATGATTGTACTAGATGGCATCGCTGAACGCCAAAAAACACTTGTGCCTGCTGGTGGCGTAGCAGTAGAAGAAAAATCGGCTGAACTTGTAGCCCAGTTTGATGTAGTCAGCAACCCAGAGTTTTTACGCGAAGGTTCAGCAGTATATGACACCTTTAACCCCGATCGCATTGTACTGGGTGGCAATAATCCCAGAGCGATCGCTTTAATGCAAGAATTGTATACCCCAATTGTTGAGCGGAAGTTCGCTGAGAATCAATCTTTACCAAAAGTTCCAGTGTTGGTGACAGACCTCAGTTCAGCTGAGATGATCAAATACGCGGCTAATTCCTTTTTGGCGACTAAGATTAGTTTTATTAACGAAGTTGCTAACATTTGCGATCGCGTCGGTGCTGATATCACCCAAGTAGCAAAAGGCATTGGTTTAGACTCTCGCATTGGTAATAAATTTTTACAAGCAGGTATCGGTTGGGGTGGTTCTTGCTTCCCCAAAGATGTGGCTGCACTGATTCACACTGCTGATGACTATGGCTATGAAGCCCAATTACTCAAATCTGCTGTCAGTGTCAACGAACGCCAGCGCTTGATTGCTCTAGAAAAACTGCAACAAGCACTGAAAATCCTCAAGGGTAAAACTGTTGGTTTGCTTGGTCTGACCTTCAAGCCCGACACCGATGATATGCGTGACGCGCCAGCACTCAACTTGATTGAGCAACTCAACAGACTGGGAGCCAAAGTCAAAGCCTACGACCCCATCGTTTCCCAAACAGGTATGCGTCATGGTCTGACCGGTGTGCTAGTGGAAACCGATGCTGAACGCCTAGCTGATGGCTGTGATGCTTTGGTACTCGTAACTGAATGGCAGCAGTTCAGCCATTTGGACTACGCTAAGATGGCAAAACTGATGAACAACGCCGTGATTATTGACGGTCGTAACTTCCTTGACCCAGAAACTCTAGTCAGGGCTGGGTTCCAATATGTAGGCATTGGAAGATAGAAAATTAAGAATTAAAAAAGTGAGTGCATCCTTTTTTAATTTTTAATTTCAATACTCAATCAAAATACCGTCTAGATTTTTCTAGGCGGTATTTCATTCGTCTACTGTAGGGGCGTACAGCTAGCTGTACGCCTCTACTCATGTATCTGTATCAGGTATTTCGTGAAATAGTATAAAGCACAAAGACGAGAGCAGTTGCACAGCAAGCGTTCCCCTTGAGTATAAATATGTCTGTCTCCAATCAGCGGAAGTTGCCAGGATTTAGGCGACTAGGGACTTGAGAAGGTTGAGACTGACGACGAAGTGCTACTCCGTTTTGCAGCTTTTTGGCAGTCCCGCCATCTTTGGGGTCGAGGAAAGGTTTGAGATTGATGCCACTTTTAGATGAAGCTACTCGATTATTGCCACCACCCAAAAGTGTGCGACCTAAGTTGTATACGTCGTTGACTCCTGTGCCACCACGGTTGGTATAAGTGTTAACACCTATGGTGTCCTGACCGCTGTCGGCAGAAAGTAAGTTTTGAAAAACGTTGTTGCGTACAGTATAAACGTCTTTCCCAGGCGGTACTGTTAGCACAATGCGACAGGAAGAGTTTGCTTCAGTTGTCACGCAGACAATGTTTTGGTTATTTAAAAAACCTGTCTGGAGTTCTTGTAAGCCATCTGGGCGATAAGTTTCTAAGCGGCTGGCAATTGCTACACAACGACTTTCTGCGTCCCAACCACCGCCCAAAGCTGCGGGAGTCGCCCAAGGAAAGTATCGACCTGGTTGACTTTGTGGCTGATACATCACAGTGTATTGACCATTGTAAGGCTGGCAAACAAAGCGAGTGCCGCTGACTACTGTGGGTGAAGTGGATGTACCTGGTGATGTGTTGATTGGTATTGATGTGCCTGTTGATGTTGATGAACCTGATGGTATTGTTGGTACAACAACACCATCGGATGTAGAGTCATCATATTGGGCAAATGCCACAGAATTACCCAACAATAAAGATAAGCCCAGACTGCTTAAAAAGATGAACTTAAACGGTTGTGATGACATCAATGTTCTCCAGTGAAAATATCTTCAGGAATTTAGGGATTTCAAGAAATAAATTATCCATTTTGTGGGATGGGTGTCTCCACCCGTCCTTTGTCTGAAGGGCAGGCAGGATGCCCACCCCACAAGAGAATTAGGGATATTTTTTTATTGGTTAGTCCCTTATACTCTCATTGACGAATAATTTTGTTTTTTGATTCATCGAGAACGCCGCTTTTTTTCTTCTCGTTCTTTTTTCTCTTTTAACAGCTGTTTTACTTTGACTTTAATATCTGCATGTCTTGCTACTCCTTCATAGGCGTAACGGTTGTATTTATTGCGCGCAATCAATTCTTCTAAAGAATTAACTCGTTCACGTCCGCCTGGGTGAGAAGACAACCAAGTGGGAGGAGCATTTTTTTGTTGTTTATCCATAGTCACCATTAAGTTACGCAAGCCGTCAGCAGCATAGCCAGTAGCAACAATTAAGCGCGTCCCTAGAGTATCAGCTTGACGTTCCATATCCCGGCTGTAACTCAGTGAAAACAGTTGACCAACGGTACCGCCTAGGGGTAGATACTGAGTCACGTTAGAGATGAGGTTGCCTTGGGTGACTAATTGAAAGCCGTGGGATAAGACTACGTGAGATAATTCATGACCGATTAATCCAGCTAATTCGGCTTCAGAGTTGGTTTTAGCGATCGCACCCGCATTGATAAAAATTTTACCTCCAGGCAGGGCAAAGGCGTTAAGGTCTGGGTCTGGAATGACAAAAAATTCATATTTAAATTCTTTGCGTCCGGCTACATTCGCTAGTTTCTGTCCGATTTCATTGACATATGCTAAAACTGTTTCGTCTTTAATCAAGTCCAACTGTCTTTTTGCTTGCTTTGCTACCGACTCACCTACAGACCCTTCACCTTGTAGCAGCATAATGGTAGAATCAAGGGCAGAAAATGGCCCCAAAAGACTGCCAGTCACAGCGTAACCTAATGTGCCTGTGATGATGTTGGCAAGAGCATTGCCTCTAATTTCTCTTCTGATATAAGATTTATAGCGTTTGAGATTTTCTTCTGCTAAATTGGCAAATTCAGGTGCTTGTGGATGTTGAGGGTTGAGAATGGCAAATTGACGCGCTGCTAAAGACGCTTCCATCCATTTTTTCGCTTCACCAAGTGCTGTAATTCTTGCTTTAATTAATTCTGGTTCATTCGGATACAGCGATGATGCCCGTTCTAGTACGTCTAAGCCTTCTTTGGAGCGATCGTATTGTTTGAGAACTTCGGCATACTTAATATTACCAGGAATAAATTCTGGATACTGCTCAACTAATAGTTTCAGCGGTACTAAAGTTCTGGTTTGCAACTTCGCTGCTATCCCCGCCTCTGCTTCCCGCCAATAGACTTTACCTGCTGGCGATAGTTGCGTTGGTTCATATATAGCTGGTTTGCGCTCTTGAGGTATAGTTGTTTGTGCAAATGGTTCTTTTGCTTGTCGATACAGTTTTTCTGCTTCTGGAATTTGACCTGCTAAATAAAGCTTATCCGCTTGTGCCAATTTTAGCTGACGGGCGATTTCTTCAGGACTGGCTGGTGGTTCCTGTGCCAAATCTGGCTTTTTGGGATCTGTGGTTTCTGGGACTGTCTCTGTAGGTTTATTTACATCGGTTGCTTCTGGACTGGGCGTTGGTTGTGGGGTTGATTCTTGGTTTTGTACTTGAGGCGTTTCTTTGTTAGGTGTGCTTGTAGTTTCAATAGTGCTAGAAGCTGGTTCTTGTGCTGGAACAGGTGCTGTCGGTTGCGTCAAGATAATCAAAATCGTTGTACCAACACTAAGCAATACCCAACTCAAGGCTAGCAGCAGAGACTTCCTGGTTCGTTTCATGCTCAGATCCAATTATGCAAAAGGCTCTTTGTTTAAATGTTATGAGCGATCGCCCTCATCCGACTAGTACTTAACTTCAGGTTGGGGAATGGGGAAAGATTGCTGGTTTTGCCAAATTTTTGCATGGCTAAAAAACAAAAAACCCCGGCGAAACTAGCCGAGGTAAGGGATCGAGGTAGGAATGACGATGAGATACAGCGATATAGAAGTCAGAAAATCTTAGCTAACACTTAAACCAACCAAAACTAAAGTAGTAACGATTAAAGAAGCGAAAACACCTTGGATGACGTATTTACGTTGTTGCCAAATAGCAGGGTAATCAGCGTAATACATTTTGGGTTCGGTTGCGTAGTTGTTGAGAACGCCGTCTTCATTAACTGTGGTATACATAGTTTTTTCTCTTGCTTGTTAACTTATGTAACTAAATTTAACAAAATTGTTACAAAAAGTCAATAGGACTTGACAAAAAAAGATTAATAGTAGCGATAAAAATGTCTTATCAGCGATGAGAGGCTGAGGCAAATCTGCTAAAGCTTGCAAAAGCGCAGTTTTTGAGCTTGATTGCCATCAAAATAACCCCCACCTGACTGGGGGGTATTAATAGCGCGTTTGGTAGCAGAGGCTATTGCACCACAATGGGTCTGTTCAAAATGACAAATATAAACCCGCTGTTGCCAGCGAGTTTCTCAACTGATTTGGATGTGAGCAAAACCTACACCTAACTATTCAGCACTGCATCCAATAGCACCCCAGCACCAAAACGCACTGCATCGGTGCAGGGTAGCCCGGTTTCTGCTGTTGTTTGGGCGATCGCTTCTTTAGCCGCAATTTCATCTAAATGAGCAGTATTTAACGCTACAGCCACTACAGGCACAGTTGCAAAGGCTCCACCTGCACTAGCCACAATCTCATAAAGCTGAATTACCTTTGGTAAAGGTGGAATTGGTACATGAGGATAATTACGCACATGATTTTGTCCTGCGCGATGTACTAGTACCAGTTGCGTTGGTTGGGAACCTCGAAGTAGGGGTAAGGTTGCAGTTGAGCCAGGATGTAGCAGTGAACCTTGTCCTTCGATGTGCAGAATGTCGTAATTTTTACCATAGCGTAATACCGCCTGTTCTACAGCACCAGCGGCAAAGTCTACCCGCACGGCATCTAAAGCCACACCGTCGCCTTCTAACATCACACCAGTTTGACCTGTAGCCACAAACTTAGAACGCCAGCCCCGCAAGCGTGATGCCCAATGTAACTCTAGGCTAGTTGACATTTTGCCAATAGCCATGTCAGTTCCCACAGTCAACACTCGCCGACAGGGAAGGCTGCGTGCCTTTGCTTCAGCAACTTCTAAATTAGGTGGTTCTTTACGCACATCCCAAATTAATTGCCCTGGTTTTAGCAGTGCGTTTAACTCTGGCATATTTGCTAATGGTGTGTGCAACCCGTTCACCAAGGACATTCCCGCTAAGAGTGCATTTTTAATGTCTAGCCAGTAATCATCTGGTACAGCACCACCTTTGGGGGCAATGCCAATTACTAAAACTTCAGGTTTATACTCTAGCGCTGCTGCTACCGATGCGACAATCGGCACATCACGCTTCAGACCTGTGATTTCGCTTAAGGATTTACCGGCACACTCGCGATCGATTACTGCTACGATTGGAGCTTCACTGTAGCGTAAAATTGCCAGCCCAGTTTTACCATGAGTTCCATTACATCCCTCATGGAGTAAGATAGCTACTCGTTGATTAAGTGGCAGACGCACTGTATTGCACCCCCAAGCCTGGTAAATCGTTTGGTAACACTCTCCCCTCTTTAACCAATGCACCTGTAAAGGGGTCATCGGTTAAGTTGAGGTGACTGTCTAAATCTAAATAATCAGCCAATGGTGCGAGTTGTGCTGCTGCTGTATTGGACAGCGAACTGTCAGAATAGCAGCCGAACATCACTTGTAACCCACAGGCGCGTGCTGTATGTACCATCCGCATTGCCTCGGTTAGGCCCCCTGATTTCATGAGTTTGATATTGATACCATCCACGTAGTTTGCCAGATGGGGAATATCAGAACTGGTAAAGCAACTTTCATCTACAAAGATTGGTAGGGGCGATAGCTCCTTGAGTTCTGCTAAACTCTTTTCCTGTCCCCGTAGTAGTGGCTGTTCTACATACTTTATACCTAAATCGGCTAACCAATTGCACATTTCTATGGCATCTGTCAAACTCCAACCCCCGTTAGCATCTACGAATATTTCGAGATTTGGTGCTTTTTCTTTGACTGCTAATAGCATTTTGCGATCGGCTTCTATGCCATCGGGATTTCCTAACTTCACCTTCAAAAGGCGAACATCGAGATGTTGCAACCAGTCCCGTACCCTTGCTTTGGCTACTTCTGGCGAATTAATGCCAATTGTGACTGAAGTTGGTACTATGACATTGCGATCGAGTCCCCACAGTTGCCACAAAGGTAACCCCACACGCTTACCTAACCAGTCATGCATGGCAATATCCAGCGCCGCCCTCACACCTGAAGGAACCTGCAGTTTGATGAAAATTTGCTCAATTTGCTGGCGTTGCAAAGGGCTGAATGTTTCTAACACTGGTACGAGTTGCAGCAAGCAGTTTTTGATTGTATCAGTTGATTGCGAATGATTGCCAACCCCAAATGGCGACGCTTCACCCCAGCCTTCGAGACCATCGTGCAAAATCCTCACCCATACATTCGTTGTCTGCGCCGTGGTGCCGCGACTAATGGTCAAGGGGAATCGCTTGTTAACCGTGAATAAATCTACTTCAACTTGCATAAGTCTGCTCAATCTTTGGCTAGAGCAAAAACAGTGTAAGTTCAAATTCTAGATGATCTGAGGTATCTGTTATACTTTTTTACATTCATATTTTTTTGCCAAAATATTTAGCGAGATTTCATTTGCTAATTCATCTATGAACAAATTCAAAAAATGGAAAACCTTAAAAACCCAAATGGTATTAAATCACCCCTGGTGCCAGGTCAGACAAGACGAGATAGAATTACCCAATGGAAAAGTTATAGATGATTATTTTGTTTATATTAAACCAGAAATTGCCCTAATTTTACCTATCACCAGCAACAAAGAAGTGATTTTTGTCCGTCAATACAGAC
This sequence comes from Nostoc sp. UHCC 0702, assembly GCA_017164015.1. GTDB lineage: Bacteria > Cyanobacteriota > Cyanobacteriia > Cyanobacteriales > Nostocaceae > Amazonocrinis. The sequence continues at coordinate 5,818,652 of CP071065.1, read as the reverse complement.
ACGCAGTAGGAGATTTTTTTATAGAACTTCCTGCTGGTAATTTTGATCCATCACAAGAAACTGCTGAATCAGCAGCTATTAGAGAACTGCAAGAAGAGACTGGTTATACTGCCCAACAAGTGAAAAAAATCGGAACACTATATGATAAGCCAAGTAAAGATACCAATCAAATACATTTGTTTTTAGCTGAAAATGTGATAAAAACTGGAGAACAAAATCTAGATATTACAGAAGAAATCGAAATTTTATTAATTCCTGTAGAGTCAATTTTAGATAAAATTCGCCAAGGTGAGATTTCTGTTGCAGGAACTGTTGCAGCTTTATTATTAGGTTTAACTGTTATCAACTATTAAAAAATAAATTTGATTGATATTTTTTGTACTACTTATAATGCTTGAATTCGTAGGCTATAAATGAGTCTAAATTACTCTAAAAGCAGGTTACATATCTCTGCTGAAAACTTTGCGCCATACAGCACTGTTACCCCATGTTTCTGGCACGATTTCTATAATTTTTCTCTTACGTAATTTCTTGAAAATATTTGTTATTGCTGTACCTGATTCAGCTCCAGTCAATTCTCGAGCAATACGATTAGTTATCTGTTCATGATCTACAAGATAATCCATGATTAAGCGCTCATACTCTGGGTACATGTCATATATTGAGATTGTGTTTTCTAAATTGTTATCAAAACTTCCAACTTTACGCCAAGCTGCATTATTTTTTGCTTTCCCAGGAACAGCCTCAATAAGTCCACTATTTCTTAATTTATAAAATGCTTGTTTAATAGTTGCTTCTGAAGCAATTCCCGTTTCTTTTCGAGCAATTTTATTAGTAATCTCACGATTATGTTCTAAATATAACATTATTGTTGCTTCTACTGAAGCCAAAGGCTCGTGTTTAATATATACAGCTACAGAAGTTTCGGTTTCATGTATCTCAGGAGGTTGCAGTCTTAACCTAGCCATTGCCTGGAAAGCAGTATTCAAACCTTCTCCAACATCTTTATTTGGTGGTTCGGGAAATTTGTTGATTATACGAACAATAGCTCCGTTTCGTGCATACTGCTCTTTGAGAATATTTTTTACAGTAATATGACCAGGCAATCTGCCTGGATTTTCAATTTCAATTCGATTGTCAAAAATGCGAATGTGAGTATCAGATGCTATACTATAGTCTCTATGTAGTAAAGCATTTGTGATAATTTCATGAATAGCTTCTTGCGGATAGCTGATTGATTCTAATCCTTTATCTCCTACTTTTGGAATTTCTTCAACAATTTCTATTGTTTTAGCTACTGCTTCCTGAATTTGATCATATAGACAGCCTTCAATAGTTATTGGATTAAAGGCAAGTGTGTCTCTTGTTCCCTCTATTTGTTTTGTTCTGTATCGGTAAATTTTAATTCCACAATGCTTTGGAATAATAGCTTGAGGTTCATCAGCAAATAGTAAAACTCCTGCAACTGTTGGTTTCTTCTTTTGAATTAATTGTTGTTTGTTGAGCCACAATTCAGCCTCAGAAGTTGGAACTACGGCTTTTATAAATTGGGACATTACCTGTGAGGTTGTAATTACCTCAATATCTACATCAATAGTTCTTTTCTCAAATGACTCGATACCTTTGTCAAGTCTTAATCTTTCTAAAGCTTTTTCGGTTTTAATTGGTAGAGTTTGTGCCCCACGCCTTAAATATGGAACACCATCGGAAGCCTCCACTACTCCTCGTGATTTTAAAATAGTTACTTGCAAAACCAAACCAGGAGAGTCTTCAGAAATAAGAAATGTATATGAATAACCATCTCCAAGGGGAAAAAGTTGTTCAAAAATTTGTAAATGCCCATTTGCGGATTCCTGATCAGCAAAACCTCGCCAATATCTTATTTTTTTGCCTTCTATAGTACGTTCATCAATGCCAATAAAAAGTTCTCCTCCATCAGCATTGGCAAACCCAGAAATAAACTTACATAATTTTCCTGGCTGTATATCTATCGACTTTAGATCGCGGAAATGGCTTTCTTCAGTTAAAAGTATTTGTTTTAATTGAGCCGAGGTAATTTTAACTACTTCAATTGACATATATTTACGCCTAGCCTAAAAATTGTTTAAATTTGTAGTATACAATGCGAATCATGAAGTACAAGCCAAATTATAATTTTTACTCCCTTCCCAGGCTAAAATCACCTATATTGATTCATTCCTCTCTCTGTGTCCTCTGCGCCTCTGCGGTTAAAAATAAGTATTCTTCTAGCGGGAAGGGAGTAATCGAAAACACTAAACTTGTGGTAAGAATTCCAAATGAAGCATTGGTAGTTTAGGGAGAGCGTAATCATCTTCTTACACCTACTATTCCTAATCCAGCACAACAGCAGTTATAGTTTAGAGCAGTTAAAATGATTACTCCAAAAGTTTTTGCAGATTTTCACAATGCTGATGCCGAAGGGCGTTTGCGTTTGAACTGTATTGGTACTATCGAAGACTTAGCCAATCAGAGTATTGAGTTACGGGATGGGCAATTACTGAAATTGTATAGTGAAGATTTGGAAGTTGATGGAGTGGTGCAGTTCTCCAAGAAGGAGAAGTTGTGGGTTGCTGTCATTGATTGGGATCAAATTAGACAAGCTGAGGATATTGTTATCGAGGCACAAGTTTGAGTATCACCAACCAAACTTCACATTTAATTTGATTTTTTTAGTTTTTTACCTTGCCCATTGTTGCAAAATATAAGCGTAAAAAGCTTCTTTATCTACTTTATCCATCGCGTAAATCTTGCGACCACTAGGCACTACTTTAGTACGTCCTTGACTCAGACCAGTGGTTATAATTTTGGTTTCCCATTCGCGCAATTGATAAAATTCTGGATGTCCTAAATAAGCCGTTGCTAACACATCCCAGAAGTAATAATCTTGGGGGATAACTAGTGCATAACATTGTCCCGCCAAATCAGAGATAGGATAATGGCGTTGTCTCCCCATTTTGTAGACTAACTCTGATGTGACTGGGACATTATTAGTTAAATCCAAGGGACACATGATAATTTCAATTTGCGTTTTCCATACCTGTGCCGCTGAAACTGCGTCCCAATAAACATTCCATTCGGCAGAACCGTCTTGTCCCGGTTCCCAATTTTTCTCCACATTGCCACCAACATTTAACGCACCCCCCATCCAGACAATTTTTTGAATTTTGGCTTCAATGTCTGGTGCTTTCTCTAGGGCTACTGCAACGGTGGTTAACGGCCCTGTCACCATCAGCGTAACAGGTTGGGAAGCTTCACGTAACACTTTTACCATAAAATCTTGACCTGTTTCTGCCGCCAGAGGCGTAGTAATCATTTCGTTTTGATTGAGAATGGGCAGATGGTCAATCACAAAGGAATCACGGCGATAAAGATAGGGGAAAGGATTGATGCCGCGAACGGTGCTTTCTGCAACCGGGATATGAGAAAATCCCATCAAATCTAAAATTTTACGTGTGGCACTGACGGCTGGTTGGACATAGCAATCAGCTGGAGTGACGACAACACCGAGGAGTTCTACATGATCCATCGTCAACAGCAGCATAGTTGCTAGATAATCATCTACACCACCATCGTGATCCATTAATACGAGTTGTTTTGACATACAAGGAGATAAAAAAATGGACGAATTTATGGAAGCTGCAATTCAAGAAGCAAAACAAGGTAGACAAGAAGGCGGAATTCCCATTGGTTCCGTTCTCGTCAAAGATGGCAAACTTCTCGGCAGAGGACACAACAAGCGTGTGCAAGATGGCGATCCTGTCACCCACGCCGAAATCGATTGTCTTCGTAACGCCGGTAGAATTGGCAGCTACAGAGGTACAACATTATATTCAACCTTAATGCCGTGTTATTTGTGCGCTGGGGCAGTGGTGCAATTTGGCATTAAAAAAGTTATCGCTGGAGAATCTCGCACTTTTCCAGGCGCTAAAGAATTTATGGTATCCCACGGGGTGGAAGTAATTGACCTTAATCTTGACGAATGCGAACAGATGATGAGTGAATTTATTGAATCTAACCCGGAACTTTGGAATGAGGATATTGGTAAGTAGTTAGTTGTCAGTTGTCAGTTGTCAGTTGTCAGTTGTCAGTTGTCAGTTGTCATTTCTCCCTCACTCCCCTTTCTTTAAGAAAAGCATCAAACGTTAATTTATCAGGTAAGGAAGTTTGTGCCCCTAGTTTTGTGGCTGCCAAAGCACCTGCTGCTGCACCCCAAATAACTGCTTGATGTAAAGAAAGTCCTGCAAAAAGTGCTGCTGCTAAGCCGCCATTAAAAGCATCGCCAGCAGCAACGGTGTCCACTGCATGAACTGGGAAGGCTGGGACAAAAAAAGTTTCCTCAGCTGTGGCACAAATAATACCTTTGGCACCTAGTTTGACGATCGCAGATTTTACACCCCGTTGCAATAAAACTTTAGCTGCCTTTGCTGCTGATTCTTCCCCGTTAACCGCAAAACCCACCAATTGCCCTGCTTCAACTTCGTTTGGTGTAATAATATCTACTAAAGGGTAAAGTCCCTTCGGTAAATTAGACTGTGCAGGTGCGGGGTCAAGAATTACTTTGATATTTGCATTTTGTGCTGCTTGGGCAGCTGCCACTACGGCAGTAATCGGAATTTCTAGTTGTAAAAGCAGTACTTTTGCTGTTGGTAATAAGTGGGATAATCGATTGACATCTTCCTGATTAACACGTCCATTTGCACCAGGAATCACAATAATTTGATTCTCGCCAGCATGGTTTACAGTGATAATGGCGACTCCAGAACTTACGGTTTCATCTACAAAAATATTGTCAGTCCCCACACCAGCAGCTTGCAAATTACTAACAAGTTCTGCACCAAAACTGTCTGCGCCTAAACGTCCCACCATCTGGGTAGGAATTCCCAACCGCGCTAATGCTACCGCTTGATTTGCGCCTTTGCCTCCCGGTATTTTAAAAAAATCTTCTCCCAGCAATGTTTCTCCTGCAACTGGCAACCGGGGGGCTGTCGCTACTAAATCTAGATTGATGCTGCCGAAGACGATGATGCACATGATTTTGATTTTTGTTTATCTTTAGGACTTACGCAACTGGCACACTAAATATAGGTTAGGGTTGTCAAAAGGAGCCACTGCGGTCTTGGGGTTTCCCCAAGTGGAGCAAGTGGCGTTCCAGAGTCAATAGTCCAAAAAAAGTTGATTATTAACTATTGACTATTGACAGTCTCAACTATTGGGGAGTCCCTTAACAAAGTTAAGTAAAACAGATCTAGCAATCCTAAATTATTTGTGAAAGAATAATTTGTTTTAATGAACACCGATATCAGAGAACACACATAAAATAAAGCAAGATTTTCATGAATGATTTAGGATTGCTATTTTTACGAAAAATGAGTCATTTGTCTCTCGTAACTTTACACAATTAATAGACTTTTTGCAAAACTCGTTTTTTTTCGCGTTCTTCTTAGTGCCTTTGCGCGGCAGTCGCTACCCTTCGGGAACGCCTTCGGCGAACAAGTTGGTAAAGCTGCCCAACGCGCTGCCTTGCCTTTGCGTGAGGCAAAAAAATATTTATGCAAGAGGTCTAATGATTACATCTGCTTTTTACACCTAATTGTTAATACAGCCATACCAACTGCTAATAATCCTAGTGTGCTTGCTGGTTCTGGTATTGCAGCTGCGACTACTTGAGCATCAATTCGTGCAATTCCAGCAAATTCACCTGCTAAGTTAGAGTTGCTTAGAATACTGCTATTAGCAAACTCAGGAGAAAACAATAGTGTAACTTGATCGAGAATTAAATTATTGCTGTTCAATGATACAGTTTCCGGTGCGCTTAAGTCAAACACAATTAGCTCTGACAATGTATCTTTTAAAAAAAGCCCAGTGGCATTGTTAATTGCACGTTGCGGATCAAAACCCAGAGAAAAGTTACCGATGGTAGTTTGGTTGTTAAATGTAACAGTTCCAGTGTGTTCGATTGTACCTGAAAGCGGAGTAAAACCGTTTTTGTCACTGAACGTGAAGTTGGTAGCTGGGCTGATGCCGAAGCCAACTATATAATCACTATTAATTGGTGTAACTGTATTATTGCTGCCTGTCAAATCTAGCCCAATCTGTCTGAAAGCTTCCAGATTATGATAGACGCTGGTGACTCCAGACTGCACCTGATATTTTGCAGCTTCTGCCCGTAGAGGTGCAATTGTTCCAAAAGCTGCTATGGTGCAACCAAGAATTACTAAAAGCTGAGAAAAACGCATAGATACTCCTTGACTAACGGGTTAATCATATAAAAATAACCGTTTTTTTTACGTAAAGATTTTATTTTAATTAAGACAATTTGCTAGCGAAATTTAATTTAATTATGAAGTTTGTATACAATGCATAAATCAAGCAAACATTAGGCTTGAATGATACTTTAAAATTGATTTATGATGACTAGCTTAGAAATTTTTACTTTTCTTACTTTTCTTACTTTTCCTACTTTTACAAACCTGAAAATATTATTTCCAATTCAGTGATTTTATGCTTTCAGTGATTGCTAATTGAAGAAAGTATGAAAAAATCTCTTGCCGCTAAATCGCTGTTGATGGTGAAGGTTGCAAAATAGCTTAGCAAGCGATCGCCTTTTTCTACTCCTGCAAACAAAGAGCCAAATGCTTGATATCTTAGTAGAAAACCCAAAGTGAAGTCCTATGGTGACGACAGCGGCGACTAGTTCCCAGCGAGTCATATTGCCAAACATCAGTTGGCAGACCTTTGAAACCATCCTGGCAGAAATGGGGGATAATCGAGCCACGCGGCTGGCTTATGACCACGGAACGCTGGAAATTATGACACCTTTAATGCCCCATGAGCATAACAAAAGATTAATAGAGAAGCTGATTGATAATCTAGCCGAGGAACTCAATCTCAATCTGAAAAGCACTGGATCAGTAACTTGCAAGCGTCCAGACTTACTGCGGGCTGTAGAACCAGATTCAAGTTTTTATATCCAGAATGAACCTGTGATGCGACATAAGCAGCATCTCGACTTGACCCAAGACCCACCACCTGATTTAGTAATCGAGGTAGACTACACCAGCGCCTCTGTTGACCGAATGCCTATCTATCTTGCTTTGGGTATTCTGGAAGTTTGGCGTTATGACGAACCTGTGATGCAAATTTACCAGTTGCGCGAGGGCGTGTATGTTCCTTGTGATGTGTCGCCAACTTTTGCAAATCTGCCGCTGACCACTGAAATTCCTCGTTTTTTGCAAGAAAGCCTGAGAATTGGGGAAATACCCATGATACGCTCATTTCGCAATTGGCTGAGACAGCAAAGTGGTTTTTTTGTGGAGTAAAGATTTATCGACAGAATTCGCCAAAAGGATATAACATATCAAGGTGCATAATACCCAAATCTCTTTCCTATGCCTAGTGTTGAACGCGACGAAAACCGAGAAAATCGCATTGAAACAGAGATAATTGTCGATACCGAAAATGATAAAGAAGAACGGGCGATGGGTTGGTACTACTACCTAGACGATACTCTCAACGTACCTTTTATGGCAAAGTTGAAGAAAAAGTCACGCAAATCAGGCACCATCGAGGAGAAAAAAGTTGAGGTGCTAGGAATGGCACCAGATGATGACTGCTTAAAAGATATGTATGTAGAAGTGGTTTATCCAGATGGCAAAGATGAAGATGTATTTACTGCCAAGCTATCGGAAATAGAAGTTATTGATGCTGATGATGAAACTAAAGAAGCGATCGCTGATTGGCATTATTGGCTTGCTAGAGGATACAAGTTTTAAACAAGGAGTTAGGAGTTAGGAGTTAGGAGTTAGGAGTTAAGAGTTAGGAGTTAGGAGTTAGGAGTTAGGAGTTAGGAGTTAGTTATTTCTCCCTCATCCTCCTCATCCTCCTCATCTCCCTCATCCCCCTCATCTCCCCCACCGTCCTGACTCCTCAAACCGCTATCAACTTGAGGATAAATGTCGAATAATCCGGCAGGGATTGCCGACAGCCACGACATTTGCAGGAATATTTTTGACAACTACACTGCCAGCACCAATGGTGGTATTGTCCCCTATTGTTACTCCTGGACAAATAATTGCACCACCACCAATCCAGACATTGTTACCAATTTTAATCGGGGCAGCAAGTTCTCTACCAGAAAGTCTAATTTCTGGTTCTGTTGGATGATAAGCAGTATAAATCTGCACGTAAGGCGCACATAAAACATTATCACCAATTTCAACTAAATTACAGTCTAAAATCACACACCCATAATTCATATAGAACCCATTACCAGCAGAAATATTGCTGCCATAGTCACAGTGAAATGGCGGCACAATTGATATTTCTTCGCCTACTTTGGCAAACAATTCTTGTAAAATTTGTCTTCTTTGCTCTCGCTGTTCTTCTGTTGTAGCATTGTACATTCGTAGAAGACGACTGGCACGTTTACTTTCAGAAGCTAATTCCGGATCATTCGCAAGATATAACTCGCCAGCGAGCATTTTTTGTTTTTCTGTTCGTTCCATTACAGAATATATATGTTGACAAGAAATTGGGAATTGGGGGAAATAAATTTTTATTTTTTCATCAATGGCAAAGGAACTAAAAATTAGTGCCTTCATCAAATACGCCATAACGCGCTTTTCCTTGCTGTTTAGCGCGGTATAGCGCAATATCAGCATCCCTCAACACACTTTCAGGCTCATTATAACTACTACTATTCAACGCAATACCGATGCTAGCTGTGATACATATTTCTTGTCCGTTGAGATGAAGTGGCAACCCTAAGGTGTCTTGAATACGTTTGGCAACGTTAATGGCGTCGCTAAGGTCTTTAATTTCTTCTATAAGCACGGCGAATTCATCACCGCCAAATCGACCTACGGTGTCGCCACTGCGTATACATGATTCTAACCTGCGAGCGATCGCTACTAAAATATCATCCCCTATTCCGTGTCCCAAGCGATCGTTAATTCCTTTAAACCCATCTAAATCTAAAAACAAAACTGCAAAATGATAATCATTACGTCTTTTTCTTCGTTCTATCGCTAGCTTTAGCCTGTCTAAAAATAAAACACGATTAGGTAATGCTGTCAGTCCATCATAAAAAGCATTCCTCAGCAGTTGGGCTTCCATTTGCTTACGTTGAGTAATGTCTTGAAATACCAACACTGCACCAGTAATATTACCGTTACTATCCCGAATAGGCGCAACATTATCCCCAATTGGTATTTCTTTACCATCTTTAGCAATTAACGTACAGTTTTCTGGTAAATTCAAAACTTTACCTGCTGTCATTGCTTGTATAGCTAAATTGTCAATCGTTTGATCCAAATCTTGATCGAGTAAACATACTACTTCCGATAAATCTCTATCTAACGCTTCATCTTGCTTCCAACCAGTCAGGGCCTCCGCTACTGGGTTCATCATTTGGATGCGACCATCACTAGATGTGACAACTACTGCACAGTTCATACTGTTAATAATTGCCGCCATTCTCTGTTTTTCTTCTTGTAATCTTTTGTTGATTTGGTCTTTGTGAAGAGCCATTTCAACAGCAATATGCAAATCTGTTTCTGTAAATGGTTTGAGAATATAACTAAAAGGTTCACTTAATTGATTGTTTTGTAACTTTATATATTGTGAATACTCAGTTAAATACAACACAGGTATTTGGTAATTGTTTTGGATAATATCTGCTACTTGCATACCATTAATTTCCCCTGGTAAGCAAATATCAATTAATACTAAATGGGGATGATTTTCAGCGACTTGTTTTATTGCCTCATCGCCATAATCCGTAGTTTCTGATACATTATAACCTAATTTGTGTAAACTATTTTTAATATTTAAGGCTAAGGCTTTCTCATCTTCAACAACTAGGATTTTGCGGGCGAACATGTTAAAATAACCTGTTTGCTAAGGTTAATATATTGTTTTCAGTGTTCACTCAATCTGAAAGTCAATAATTCTATGATAGTCAATCTCTAAATTATCGGTGTACTTGCTTGGCTAAATTGCTGTTTAATTAGTAAATATCATAATTCTCATAGTTGGAAATCTGTGTATTTAGTGTAGCTCAATAAATTAGGTTATTAAATTTGTACAGTTAATACCCAGTTATTAAGGATAAATAGATATTTAAGATGAAAATTACGTAAAATTGCGAGAGATGAAAAGCGAATTTTTAACTACGGACAAGTTCTAATATTAAAAGTACAAAAATCTGCGTTATTTACATAAAATTCAAAATTATAAATGGCATGTCACAAAAAACACCATTTTATTTACGCAAGGAGAAAAATAAGTTCATGATATTGCCAGAAATCTGAAAATTTAATGTTATATGTTTTTTTTGGATACTTTAATTACTGAAATTTTAATTATTTGGTATATAAATAGCTAATTTAATTGACAATATTTATACCAAAACTTACGCAACTGGCACACATATTTTCTGTGATGACGGTCAAGAGTCAATAGTCAAGATTTTTGGACTTTGGACTATTGACTTTTGACCCCTTCGGGGTGACGCTCCTTCGTCGCTAGCGCTTCGAAGATCGCCAGTCGCTCATGGGGAGCCACTGCGTTGCGGGGGTTCCCCCCGTTGTAGCAAGTGGCGTGGAAACCCCCTCTTGGCCGCGCTGGCTCACTATTGACAACCCACACGAAAAAAATATGACAATGCGCGTAAGTCCTACTAGAGTGATTTTGTGGGTGGAAAAGCAAGTGTGTGCTTTACAAGTTGGATTTACTTCTGGTAATTTCAATGCTAATTTTGCCCCCAAAGTCTGGGATGGGTGCAGCAGGCTTGCTGAGAGTGAGTTGGACTTGTGTAACACGATCGCATTCTGTGAGGATAGCATCTGCGATCGCACCTACCAACCGTTCCAGTAGAGCAAATTTAGATGTTTTTACCAGATTTTGTATTAAGCTAATGACGCTGCGATAATCTAGAGTATCTTCGATCGCGTCAGTCTTGGCAGCTTTTGAGATATCCAACCATAACTTCACATCTACTTCAAACCATTGTCCTAGCACCTGTTCTTCATGCAGATACCCAGTGTAACCATAGCAGCGAATTCCGGTCAAATGAATGCAGTCCATAAGAATTTGAGAGCGAATTTTGCATTGTTGGATTTTAAATTGATCCCTATACAAAATCTAGAATTTAAGATTATCTGAATAGCTATGCTTGATTTGACGCCGACCGCCTTGAAGAATGTGAATCAACTTTGGGCTTATATTCTAACGGAAACGCTAAAACGCTTAGGATTAAGTTGTGCCGTAATTTGTCCTGGTTCCCGTTCCACGCCTCTCACAGTCGCTTTTGCCCAACAAGTACCCGAAATTGAAGCGATTTCGATTCTTGATGAACGTTCAGCCGCCTTTTTTGCTTTGGGAAGAGCAAAAGCTACAGGGCGTGCAGTTGCAATAGTTTGCACCTCTGGAACCGCTGGGGCGAACTTTTACCCAGCGCTGATAGAAGCCAAAGAAAGTCGCGTACCACTATTAATATTAACTACAGATAGACCGCAAGAATTGCGAGATTGCCACTCAGGGCAAACAATAGACCAGTGGAAATTATACGGTAACTATCCCAACTGGCAAGCAGAGTTAGCTTTACCTGCAAAAGATATGGGAATGTTAGCGTATCTGCGACAAACAATAATTCATAGCTGGGAGAGAACACAAACACCCACCAAAGGCCCAGTACATCTAAATATTCCCTTTCGTGACCCTCTAGCACCAATTCCCGATGGCATTGACTTAAGTGATTTACAGTCTGAGCTTAATTTAGAACACTTCTTCACTGGCGTAGCAAATTCCTCCCAATTCCCCATTCCCAATGCCCCATGCCCCATTCCCCAAGCATGGCAGCAGTGCGATCGCGGTATCATCATAGCTGGTGTAGCTCAAGTGCAGCAGCCACAGGAATATTGTAGAGCGATCGCGCAACTTTCCCAAACTCTCCAATGGCCCGTGTTGGCTGAGGGACTCTCGCCAGTGAGGAATTATGCTGAACTCAACCCTTATTTAATTTCCACCTATGACCTGATTTTGCGAAATCAGCAATTAGCAAAGCAGTTAACACCTCAAATGGTAATACAAGTAGGAGAAATGCCTACTAGTAAAGAACTACGTAACTGGATAACTGCTACACAACCACTACGCTGGGTAATTGACCCTAGCGACCAAAACCTCGACCCTCTGCACGGGAGGACTACTCATTTGCGGGTTGGGGTGGAAGAGTTGGTTTGTGGGGGGATGAGGGGGATGAGGGGGATGAGGGGGATGAGGGGGATGAGGGGGATGAGGGGGATGAGGGGGATGAGGGGGATGAGGGGGATGAGGGGGATGAGGGAGTAAGATTTTCGTCTGACTATTTGCACAAGTGGTGTGCAGCAGAAATGCAAGTAAGGAAAGCTGTTGACGAGACGTTGGGGAAAATGGAGGAGTTCTTTGAAGGGAAAGCTGCGTGGTTGCTTTCCCAGACTTTACCGCCAGGAACACCGCTGTTTATCGCTAACAGTATGCCTGTGCGGGATGTGGAATTTTTCTGGAAACCGAATAATTTAGGAGTGCGATCGTATTTTAACCGAGGTGCAAACGGCATCGACGGCACATTATCCACAGCTTTAGGAATTGCCCATCGCCATCAAAGTAGCGTCATATTAACGGGAGATTTAGCTTTATTGCATGACACCAATGGTTTTTTAATTAGAAATAAGTTTGTGGGACATCTCACAATTTTGTTAATCAATAACAATGGCGGCGGGATTTTTGAAATGTTACCCATTGCCAAATTTGACCCACCCTTTGAAGAGTTTTTTGGCACACCCCAAGATATAGATTTTTCACAGTTATGCGCTACTTACAATGTGCAGCATGAATTGATTAGTTCTTGGCAACAGTTACAGCAAAGATTGAACCCACTCCCAACCAAAGGAATTCGGGTTTTAGAGTTGCAAACAAATCGCAAAGCTGATGCCAAGTGGCGACAGGAGAACTTGATAAAGTTTGCAGCAGATATAGTCATTTGAATATCTTGTTATGTATTACCTGATATCTTGCACCAGGCGGCTGGAAGTCGCGGCTACACAGACGAAACCCGCCTTTGCGGGTTTAAAACCCTTGTTTCTGCCTTAGTCCGCGCAGGCGGACTTTGTTTGTATAGCCGCGATTTCTAATCGCCAGGAGTAAGTATTAGGCCACAATTAAGAAACGCTTGTGGTATTAAAGTTAAAATTGCTTGACCACAAGCGTTTCTTAGAACGACTTAGTTTAATTTAATTCCTTACTTACCAACCTAAACCTTTTTTAAGACCATAGAAAGCCAGTCCTACAACTGCACCAGCCGCAATAACTGGAGCTGCACCAATAGCGACAGCTGTTCCTCCCACGGCTAGACCCATACCTCCTACTGTTGCAGCAACACCTGCACCTGCTGCTGCGCCTGCTGCTGCGTAACCTGCTGCTTCTGCTGGATTATTATTTTCGTTCATGTATATTACCTAAATAGTACTAATTTTAGTGTGTTAATAGTTGCATTTGAGTACAACTGCAAATTCACATAGATATAGTAAATTTTCTATGAATTTTAAATTAGTTAGCTTTACTCAAGGGTTTTCCTGATACCTTCATGCGTAATATATATGTCGGATATATCAGTCAAAACTTTGTTTCGGTTTTTAATCCAACCCTCTTTAGTTAAATAATTTATAATACTTTCTAGTTTCTCACTACTGATGGCTGTTTTTTGTTTAATCTGTACAAAGCCTATTGGTTTTAATTCCTCACCATTAGCAATTTCAGCAATAATATTAAAAACTTACTTGATTTGTTCTTGAGTCATAATTTGTACACAAATAAAGTTCTACTAAACACAATGATACTCAGTAATTAGAGATTTATTTGGGTAATAACCGTACTGAATGAGGGGGATATTTCGTCATCTTAATAACTCTAGCCTTAGCAAAGCATAAAACTGTACGCAACTTACTTAATTTGAATAAACTCTTGCATTTTTCTATCCTTGCTAAGTTAGGCACATTTTCAAGAATCGCTTGTCTCGTCTTACTTTATCTAGTTCCTTAAAGGAGAATGAAGCTATGGCAAAAAGTCTGAGTGAAATAATGGCACAATTGCCACCTGAACGTCGAGCAAAAATTGAAGCTCGCGCTCAAGAACTGATTGCAGAAAACATGACACTTCAAGATATTAGAAAAGCTAGAAAGTTAACTGATGATCAACCTTCTGAGATAAAACTAGAATAAACGATCGCCCTCCTCATCCTCTGCGCCTTTGCGCCTTTGCGTGAGATTATCCCAAACCAACCTTCCCGACAGCCATCAGCCAACAATCTAACTACTCAAACTCAAATAAATAATAAACTCAGTACCCTGACCAACCACAGACTTAACATCGATCGCCCCACCATGTTTTTCTACCACAATTTGCTGGACGATCGCTAACCCTAAACCCGTTCCTTTCCCCACCGGTTTAGTGGTGAATAACTGTTCAAAAATGTGTTGTTTCACCGACTCAGACATGCCAATGCCGTTGTCAGCAATTTTAATCACCACCTGTTGCTGTTCTTTGATAAATTGTGTTATAATAATAATCTTATTAGGATGAGCTTGAATATCTTCAAAGCTACGTCCGGCATTGCCTTCTTCTAAAGCATCGATGGCATTGGCCAAAATATTCATGAATACTTGGTTTAACTGACCAGGAAAACATTCGATTAGCGGCAAGTCTCCATATTCTTTGATGACTTCAATATCTGGGCGCTGCTCATTGGCTTGGAGGCGATATTTTAAAATTAAAAGCGTGCTGTCGATACCCTCGTGAATGTCGCAAAGCACTTTACTATCTTTGTCAGCACGCGAGAAACTACGAAGAGACGTGCTAATATTTTTAATGCGATCGCATCCTGCTTTCATAGACGCAATCATCTTGGGCAAGTCATTGAGCAAGTATTCCAAATCAATGTCTCTGGCATGTTCTTCAATAGCGTCTCCAGGATTGGGAAATGTTGTTTGGTACAGGCGCAGATGTTCCAAAACATCGTTAAGTGCCAGTGCTGTCTGGTGAAGATTGCCTGCAATGTAGCCTATAGGGTTATTAATCTCATGGGCAACACCCGCGACCAACTGCCCCAAGGTTGACATTTTTTCCTGTTGTACTAATTGAACTTGTGCTTTTTCCAAAGCTGTTGTGCGTTCTTTGACCCGTTGCTCTAGTGTTTCATTTGTCTGGTGCAATGCATAGTTAAGATGCCGTAGTTGCAGATGCACTTTCACGCGGGCTAAGACTTCCTCTTGCTCAAAGGGTTTGGTGACATAATCCACTGCACCCGCCGATAAGCCTTTGACTTTGCTGGTGGTATCGGTCTGAGCAGTCATGAAAATCACCGGAATATCTTGCGTGATTGCATTTGACTTGAGTTGGCGACAGGTTTCAAAGCCATCTATCCCCGGCATTTTCACATCTAGCAAGATGAGATCGGGTAGCTTGCGTTGCACCTGTGCTAAAGCTTCTTCTCCATTTGTGGCAATTCGGACATTCAGCCCAAGTTCTTTGAGCGCTTGTCTGAGTACTGACAAATTAGTGGGATTGTCATCGACTAACAGAATTGATGCAGTAGGAAAGTCTGACATGATCAGTGAAATTTGAGGTGCATAGATGAGGCAGAGAGATGAGGGAGATGAGGGAGATGAGGGAGATGAGGGAGATGAGGGAGATGAGGGAGATGGGGGATGAGGGGATGAGGGGATGGGGGGGGGATGAGGGGATGAGAAATAATTCTTCACTCCTGCCTTGTGCCTCCTGCCTTGTGCCTTGTGCCTTCTAGCTTCTGCCTTCTGCCTTCTGCCTTCTGCCTTCTAACTCAGCACTTGAGATAAAGATTGCTTCAGGAAAGCTTTAATTTGTATAAGTTGACAGTCTTCTGCCATTTGAATAACCTTCTGAGCAAAATCTGTAAATTCAGGATGCCCTAACTTCAGCTTTTCAGCTTCAGCAGACACAGCATCAATTTCTCCGTCCAAAGTTAATTCATATAAATAGTTGAGAATCTCTAAAGATGGTAGAACCATTTGAGTCAGATTACTCAAGAGCGATCGCTCTTGTCTAGACTCATTTGCAGCTTGGTCATATACCCATGTTAAGTTGAGGTGTTTGGCAATCAGTTCCAACATTAGATCTGCTTGCACAGGTTTAGGCAAAAAAGCATCGGCTCCTCCATTCAAACTCTGATCTTTATCGGCATCAAAGACACTTGCTGAGGATGCGATCGCCACTACATGCTGTAGTTGGGGTGAATGTCGTAAATGCTTAAGCAGTTCAAAGCCATGCATAATCGGCATCACCAAATCTGTAATCACCACATCAGGCTGTATTTCCAATGCTTTATCAAGTCCTACTTGGCCATTTTCGGCTTCAATTACTGCAAAACCAAGAGGTTCAAGTAAGTTGACAATCACCGAACGGTTTTCGCATTTGTCATCCACTACGAGTACTTGGCGCTTTGTGCCTTCATAACCCACAATCCTTACCTGTTGCTGTTGAGTGGTTGTGGCTGCCATCGCCCAATCTTGCACCTCCATCACCTCTAGTTCAAACCAAAAAGTACTGCCAGTATTCAATTGACTCTGCACCTGAATTTGACTACCCATCATGGTGACAATCTTGTGGCTAATTGCCAATCCTAAGCCTGTTCCTTCTGTTTGCTTTTTGGTACTGCCGACTTGTTCAAAGGGTAAAAAGATTCTTTCTAACTGGTCAGGACTCATACCCACACCTGTATCAATTACTTCAAAGCGTAGCCGCTGCCGCAATTGTGCTTGAGAATGCAATGCCTGAGTGTGAATTTGAAATGTCACGCTGCCGCAGTCGGTGAATTTGATGGCGTTTCCCAACAAATTGAGCAAAACTTGTCGTAAGCGTTTTTCATCTGCATAAATCCCTCTTGGAAGTTGAAAATTGGGTTCATAAATAAAGGTAATTCCTTTTTGTTCAGCTCGCACCTGACAAATTTCCACAACTCCTTGCACGAAGGAAGGCAAATCAAATGTGGCAGGCTGGAGTTCCAATTTATGAGCTTCGATTTTAGACAGATCCAAAATATCGTTAATCAAGGTGAGGAGGTGGGAAGCACACTGATGAATCACACTCACACCTTTAGTATCTTTCTCGGTCAGTGTTTGAGAACGTTGTAAAATCTGCACATATCCTAGAATCCCGTTGAGCGGTGTGCGTAATTCGTGACTCATGTTGGCTAAAAATTCACTCTTAGCTTCGTTAGCTTGATCAGCTGCAATTTTTGCCTCTTCTAGCTGGATTCTTTGTGATTCCAGCTTTTGTTGAGATTCCCGTAACTCCTGAATCACTCGCGTTAATAGCGATTGTCTCTTCTCAATTGTCTCCTCAAACCGCCTGCGATCAACAGCAGAGCGTTCTAACTTCTTTTTCAGAATACGATTCTCTTTTTCTAGTTCCTGACACTTACTCTCGTAGTCAAAAGCTTGCATAGTAATTACTGTACTCCCAACAATAACGTGACAAACGTCTCGTTGTGGAAATAAGTTTCACTCTTTGGTGATAGTGGTGCTAATTCCCCGTAGGAATAAAATCCGCAACAAGGTAAATCTTTGGCAAGGTTTTTTTTAATTGTTTCGTATTCTCCTTCAGTGCGAGTGCCCAACAGATGACGCCGAGATGCACAGGAAATTAAAACGGCTGCGGTGGGTTGATTACCTGGATAAGTTTCTAAAGCTTGTTGGAATGAAATTTGTGATGCTGACAGCAGTTCTTTTCGGCTGGCTTCTAACATTTGCACCTGAGCTTGATCTGGAATATCGGTGAAAAAGCGAATGCTGCCTGTATCGTTGTCATAACCATTAGGTGACCTCATAAAATATTTTTGACCACTTGGTTCATAGACAGCCAGGGGATACTCATCTGAAGGAGGCGCACCTAAATAATGAAGGTAAAACTCCAAAGCAGGTTTACCATCAATTTCATAAAGAATATTGCCATTAACCTTAGTGACAATTCCTTGTTTGCCGATGGTTTTCCAACCCCCTCCCATCCCACAGGAGAACAACACATCTCCAGAGAATAATAGGATGGGTACTGAATCACTCAATACCTCGCCACGGTAAAATTGATATGTATGCTGCATCCGCTGTTGATCGGCAGCAGTACCTCCGACGATCAAAGTGCGATCGCCCAGTGCTTGCTTTAACCCATCCAAAATCCGTACACCGCTGGTTGTCAGGCTTTCCGGAACTGTCAGACACAACTTGGTTGCTAATTTACTTTTGCCCTGTGCCTCACTAACAGCTTGTTGGGTGGCAGCAACGGCATTTTTTGACACTCCCCGCCCTAGCCCGGCATGAATTTCAACTTGATCCGAGCAAAATACCATCAAAGTGATAGAATCTTGTTGGTAATTCAGCACTGATGATATTTCTCCATCCGTCGTACCCCCGATTAAATCAATGCCTGGAAAGACATCCTGAATCCGTTCTAGAATCAGAGGATGATCGAAGTCAATAGCTGTAAACAGAATGCCTGCTTGAGGAACCTGACCTGCTAAAGATTGCACACATTGCTCAATAACTTCGTCAATGGCTGCTGAGGCATTTGGATCATTGCTGTGACCGACTGCAACTTTCAACATGGCTTGTCAGTAATCCTTCTATATTTGCTATTGCACAATCTCAGCCACGAGCAGCTTACTATCTCAATTACCTGCGAGTATTTGAATGATTTAACCCTCATCTTACATACTAAAAGCTAAATGAGTGAAAAACTACAAATATCATGGGAAATAGTCAAGGATATACCGTGGTGAATAGGAACTCACTTAGTATTCCCATCCGCAGCCACTAGTTCAACAGGTTGTGTTGCAATTAGCCAAAAGAGCTGGCGGGCTGGGGTGCTGGGGAGCAAGACAACAATTATTCTCCCTCATCCCCCTCATCCCCCTCATCTCCCTCATCCCCCCCATCTGCGATCGCTTTTGGTATCGCCATTGTTTAAATGCAAATCAATATCAAAGCTGGTTTGCTAAGATGTCTGCATACCTGGGCAACTAGAGGCAGGCAACTAACGATGACAAAAGCGATTTACTCATTTTCATTGAGTTTTTTTAGAACGTGAGAGTGTTAATTTAGCTGCTATTTTTAGTCTATAGTTAGTGGATTGATATCATATCCGTTTAAACACTTATGATATCTGTGGAGGTCGGTAATTGGGAATTGGGAATTGGTAATTGGTTTTGAGTATTACCTATTACCCATTACCTATTACCTATTACCAAGCAAACCGACTAGATCGTCAGTAATTAGCCGAACTTGATATGAGCTATTAATATCATAGATATTCCAGCTATTGATAACATTTGCTACAACGGTGAACCCAGCATTAGCAAATCTCATTTATTAACAATTAATCAAACTTACCTTGCATCATACATAGCAACTTCAAAGTAAGATAGTATTAACAACTAAAACTTTATAATTCTTGAGTATTTATACTAAATTTATCTGAACAGGATTCTAGACAACAGTGTTTGACTTGACAATACAAAGTATAAAATTTAACTTTAAAACAGAAAATATTTACGAGTATAAATACTCATGATAGTGGTTGACTGATAACAATCACTCAACCCCAATTAATGTGCTATTAAAAAATGTGACAATTTATTTACTTTTTCTTGTTTCAAAAGATTTACCAGTTATCTAAATTCAGTGGACTACTAGCTATGATTGGCTCAGTGGTGTTTTTGGCAGCAGAATCAGTTATAGAGGATGTGGATGAAGATCAATTTAACTAATGATTACCTCAGAGCAAAACAAAGGACATGATTAACTTGTAAAGTCCTCCAAAAAATTACTTGGTATAAAAAATACTAATTCATTAAGGATCAGGCTATGGCAACCGAACAGTTAACCAGAGAAAGCGATAATCTAGATTTAAAACAACTACTGAGAACACTCAGTGCTGTCAAACAAGGTGATTTTTCTGCTCGGATGCCCATAGACCAAACTGGCATTGCTGGAAAAATAGCCGATACGCTCAACGATATTATTGACCAGAATCAGCGGATGGCAGCAGAAATACAGCGCATCGGCAATGTGGTTGGCAAAGAAGGCAAAATTAGTGAACGCGCAACTCTTGGAAATGTGAGCGGCTCGTGGTCAGATTGCGTGACTTCTGTCAATACTCTAATTACAGATTTAGTGCAACCGACATCTGAAACCACTCGTGTGATCCGGGCTGTTGCTAATGGTGACTTATCCCAAACCATCGCCACAGAAATTGACGGCAGACCCCTCCAGGGAGAGTTTCTGCAAACTGCTAATATCGTCAACACGATGGTAGACCGGCTGGGTTCCTTTGCTAGTGAAGTAACACGGGTCGCGCGGGAGGTGGGCACTGAAGGGAAACTGGGCGTGCAAGCAGAAGTCCGAGGAGTGGCGGGTACTTGGAAAGATCTAACCGACAACGTAAACTTAATGGCTGGTAATTTGACTGGTCAAGTGCGGAACATTGCCGAAGTTGCCACAGCGATCGCTAACGGCGACCTTTCTAAAAAAATCACCGTTAATGTCAAAGGCGAAATTTTGGAGTTGAAAAACACCGTCAACACGATGGTAGATCAGCTTAATTCCTTTGCCAGTGAAGTCACCAGAGTTGCCCGTGAAGTAGGAACTGAAGGAAAACTGGGCGTGCAAGCAGAAGTCCGGGGTGTGGCAGGGACTTGGAAAGATTTGACCGACAATGTAAATTTGATGGCTGGTAATTTAACCGCCCAAGTACGTAATATTGCAGAAGTAACAACGGCAGTAGCAAATGGCGACCTCTCCAAGAAAATCACCGTCGATGTCAGAGGCGAAATTTTAGAGTTGAAAAACACCGTCAACATCATGGTGGATCAACTCAACTCCTTTGCCAGTGAAGTAACACGGGTTGCTAGGGAAGTGGGTGCAGAAGGAAAACTGGGTGGTCAAGCAGAAGTCAGAGGGGTAGCGGGTACCTGGAAAGATTTGACAGACAGCGTAAACTTCATGGCGGGTAGTTTGACAGCCCAAGTGCGGAACATTGCCGAAGTCACCACAGCAGTAGCAACCGGCGACCTTTCCAAAAAAATCACCGTGGACGTGAAAGGTGAAATTTTAGAGTTGAAAAACACCATTAACACGATGGTGGATCAACTCAACTCCTTTGCTAGTGAAGTAACGCGGGTTGCTAGGGAAGTGGGAACCGAAGGCAAACTGGGCGTACAAGCAGAAGTCAGGGGGGTAGCGGGTACCTGGAAAGACTTGACCGACAACGTGAACTTAATGGCAGGTAATCTTACCGGTCAAGTGCGGAACATTGCCGAAGTTGCCACAGCGATCGCTAACGGTGACCTTTCTAAGAAAATTACTGTAGATGTCAAAGGCGAAATTTTTGAACTGAAAAACACCATCAACATCATGGTGGATCAACTGAGTTCCTTTGCATCAGAAGTCACCAGGGTTGCGAGAGAAGTGGGCAGTGAAGGCAAGCTGGGTGTGCAAGCAGATGTCAGGGGTGTAGCCGGTACTTGGAAGGATTTGACGGACAGTGTGAACTTCATGGCGGGCAGTTTGACAGCCCAAGTACGGAACATTGCCGAAGTCACCACGGCGGTGGCAACCGGCGACCTCTCCAAGAAAATCACCGTTGATGTCAAAGGCGAAATTTTAGAGTTGAAAAACACCATCAACACGATGGTGGATCAACTCAACTCCTTTGCTAGTGAAGTAACACGGGTTGCTAGGGAGGTGGGCAGTGAAGGCAAGCTGGGCGTACAAGCGGAAGTCCGAGGGGTGGCAGGTACCTGGAAAGATTTGACGGATAGCGTGAATTTCATGGCGGGAAGTTTAACAGCCCAAGTGCGGAACATTGCCGAAGTGACAACGGCGGTGGCAAATGGCGACTTATCCAAGAAAATCACCGTTGACGTGAAAGGTGAAATTTTGGAGTTGAAAAACACCATCAACACGATGGTGGATCAACTGAGTTCCTTTGCAAGTGAAGTAACGCGGGTTGCCAGGGAAGTAGGTACAGAAGGTAAACTGGGTGTACAAGCCGAAGTCCGAGGAGTAGGCACCTGGAAAGATTTGACTGGCGCGGTGAACATGATGGCAGGGAACCTCACCGACCAAGTACGGAACATTGCCGAAGTTGCCACAGCGATCGCTAACGGCGACCTTTCCAAGAAAATTACCGTCCAAGTCAAAGGCGAAATTTTAGAATTGAAAAACACCATCAATATAATGGTGGATCAACTCAACTCCTTTGCTAGTGAAGTAACGCGGGTTGCTAGGGAGGTGGGTAGTGAAGGGAAGTTGGGTGTACAAGCCGATGTTAAAGGCGTAGCAGGCACTTGGAAAGACCTGACTGACAGCGTGAATTTCATGGCAGGCAGTTTGACAGCGCAAGTGCGGAATATTGCCGCCGTGACCACGGCTGTAGCCAACGGCGACCTATCGAAGAAAATTTCTGTTGATGTCAAAGGTGAAATTTTAGAGTTGAAAAACACCGTCAACACGATGGTGGATCAACTTAACTCCTTCGCTAGTGAAGTAACGCGAGTTGCTAGGGAGGTGGGCACCGAAGGCAAACTGGGTGTACAAGCGGAAGTCAAAGGAGTGGCAGGTACTTGGAAAGACCTCACCGACAGCGTGAATTTCATGGCGGGAAGTTTGACAGCCCAAGTGCGGAACATTGCCGAAGTGACAACGGCGGTGGCAAACGGCGACCTCTCCAAGAAAATTACCGTCGATGTCAAAGGGGAAATTCAAGAACTCAAGAACACCATCAACACGATGGTGGATCAACTTAACTCCTTTGCAAGTGAAGTAACCAGGGTTGCTAGGGAGGTGGGAACCGAAGGTAAACTGGGTGTGCAAGCCTATGTAAGAGGCGTGGGGGGTACCTGGAAAGATTTGACCGACAACGTGAACTCAATGGCGGGGAACCTGACAGCCCAGGTGCGGAACATTGCCGAAGTTACCAAAGCGGTGGCAAATGGCGACCTCTCGAAGAAAATCACCGTCGATGTCAAAGGCGAAATTTTGGATTTGAAAAACACCATCAACACGATGGTGGATCAACTCAGTTCCTTTGCCAGTGAAGTAACCAGGGTGGCGCGGGAAGTCGGTACCGAAGGCAAGTTAGGCGGTCAAGCAGTGGTGCAAGGTGTAGCAGGCACTTGGAAAGATTTAACCGACAACGTAAATTCGATGGCGGGGAATTTGACAGCCCAGGTACGCGGTATTGCTAGAGTTGTAACGGCAGTTGCCAATGGCGACTTGAAACGGAAACTGATGCTAGATGCCAAAGGAGAAATTGAAACTTTGGCAGAAACCATCAACGAAATGATTGATACCCTAGCGACCTTTGCCAATCAGGTGACAACAGTGGCGCGGGAAGTGGGAATTGAAGGAAAATTAGGCGGTCAAGCTAGGGTGCCTGGGGCGGCTGGGACTTGGAAAGATTTGACCGACAATGTAAATGAATTGGCTGCGACTTTGACTACTCAGTTACGGGCGATCGCAGAAGTAGCCACAGCCGTAACCAAAGGCGATTTAACTCGTTCCATCGCCGTGGAAGCTTTAGGGGAAGTGGCAATCCTCAAAGACAACATCAACCAGATGATCGCCAATCTGCGGGAGACAACCCAGAAAAATACTGAACAAGACTGGTTGAAAACTAACCTAGCCAAATTTACCCGGATGCTGCAAGGTCAGCGAGATTTAGAAACCGTATCCAAACTGATTCTCTCGGAACTTGCACCATTAGTAGGAGCGCAACACGGCGTATTCTACTTAATGGAAGCCCCAGAAAGTCAATCTTATCTCAAACTCCTCAGTAGCTATGCTTACCGCGAACGCAAGCATCTAGCCAACCGCTTTCACTTGGGTGAAGGTTTGGTAGGACAATGCGCTTTAGAAAAAGAACGAATTTTGCTCACAGAAGTACCCACTGATTACATCAAAATTAGCTCTGGTTTAGGAGAAGCTACCCCACTCAATGCCGTAGTCTTGCCTGTATTATTTGAAGGACAGGTGACAGCAGTGATTGAATTAGCTTCATTCCGCCGCTTCAGCGAAATTCACCTGACATTCTTCGACCAACTCACCGAAAGTATTGCGATCGTTCTCAATACCATCGCCGCTTCCATGCGTACCGAAGAATTACTCAAGCAGTCCCAATCTCTAGCCGAAGAACTACAAACCCAGCAAAACGAACTCAGGGAAACCAACAAGCGCCTAGAACAACAAGCCCAATCACTCAAGACTTCCGAAGATTTACTCAAAGGTCAGCAAGAAGAACTGCAACAAACCAACGCCGAGTTAGAAGAAAAAGCCGAGTTGTTAGCCCAGCAAAAGAAAGAAGTTGAGCGCAAAAACCGCGAAATTGAACAAGCAAGGCGGTCTTTGGAAGAAAAAGCTGAACAATTGGCACTTTCGTCCAAATATAAATCGGAGTTTTTGGCGAATATGTCCCATGAACTGCGGACACCGCTGAACAGCTTGTTAATTTTAGCGAGGTTGTTGGCAGATAACATCGAGGGCAACCTCAGCAATAGACAAGTCGAGTATAGCCAGACAATTTACTCCGCAGGTACAGATTTATTGGCGTTGATCAATGACATTTTGGATCTGGCTAAAATTGAATCGGGAACTATGTCTATTGACATGGGCCAGATACTTTTGGCAGAGTTGGCTGAGCAAACTGAGCGTACCTTTGGGCAAGTAGCTCAAAACAAAGGGCTGTCCTTCACAATTGAATTAACCCCCGGATTGCCAAACACCATCTATACTGATGTCAAACGCTTACAACAAGTCCTGAAAAATCTGCTCTCCAACGCTTTCAAATTTACAGAACATGGCGAAGTACGCTTGCGGATTGAGGTAGCAAAGCAGGGGTGGAGTCATAACCAAGAAATTTTGAATCGTGCCCAGACGGTAATCGCCTTCTCAGTCATCGATACAGGCATTGGCATTGCCTCCGATAAGCAAAAAGTGATTTTTGAAGCGTTTCAGCAAGCCGATGGCACTACTAGCCGAAAATACGGGGGCACAGGATTGGGCTTATCAATTAGCCGTGAAATTGCCCGACTGTTTGGTGGAGAAATTAAGCTTATCAGTCAGCCTGGTGAGGGTAGCACGTTTACATTCTACCTGCCCCAAGACAAGAGAGGAGGAGAATTCATGGCTTCTGCTTCCTACTCTCCATTGTCCCTTATCCCCTCCAGGGGGCCCGAGTTACCTACTCCCCATCGCCCCTTAGTCCCAGAGGGGGTTGTGAGTTCCCCATCGCCCGTTATTCCCAGAGGAGGTTCCGAGTTACCCACTGCTAACTCCTCACTCCCCATTGTCCACTCCCCCCTATTAGATGACGATCGCGCTACCATCGAAAGTGGCGATCGCGTGCTGTTGATTGTCGAGGATGACATTAACTTTGCACGTATCCTTTTAGATATGTCACGGCAGCAGGGATTCAAGGTGATCACCGCCCAAACTGGTAGCGGAGGTTTGACTTTAGCACGGCAATTTTTACCTTCAGCGATTTTGCTCGATATCCGCTTGCCAGAAATGGATGGTTGGACAGTGTTAGATCGCTTGAAGCATGACCCGAATACCCGTCACATTCCCGTACATATTATGACAGTGGAAGAAGGACGACAACGCGGTTTACAACTAGGAGCGATCGCATACTTGCAAAAACCCGTTACTAGTCAGGCAATATCTGAAGCATTAACCAAAATCAGAGGTTTTGTGGAGCGTCGGGTCAAGAATTTGCTAGTAGTTGAAGATGACGATATTCAACGCCATAGCATTGTCGAACTGATTGGTAACAGCGATGTTGCTACCACAGCCGTTGGTACTGGACGAGAAGCACTAGAAGCCATCCGTCGAGAGCATTTCGATTGCCTTGTCCTCGATTTGGGACTGCCGGATATGACAGGGTTTGAACTGATCGAGCAGATTAAGCTAGAACCAAATGGGGAAAATTTGCCAATTATTGTCTACACCGGCAGAGAAGTTACCAAAACCCAAGAAACCGAACTCCGACGCATAGCCGAGACAATCATCCTCAAAGATGTGCAATCGCCAGAACGGCTTTTGGATGAAACAGCATTATTTCTACACCGAGTGCAAGCGAATATGCCTGCACCCAAACAACATTTATTAGAACAACTGCATTCGAGAGACTACTTACTCGCTGGTAAGAAAGTGTTAATTGTAGACGATGATGTACGTAACATCTTTGCCCTGACAAGTATGCTAGAACGCTATCAAATGCAAGTCTTATATGCCGAAAACGGCAGGGAAGGTATTCGAGTATTAGAGAATACACCAGACATTGATGTCGTGTTGATGGACGTAATGATGCCAGAAATGGACGGTTACGAAACAACCCAGTTGATCCGCCAGAACGAGGAATTTCAAAGTTTACCGATTATTGCACTCACCGCTAAAGCCATGCAAGGCGATCGGGATAAGTGCATTGCCGCAGGCGCATCAGACTACATTACCAAACCCGTAGATACTGAACAGCTACTCTCGCTTTTGCGTGTTTGGCTATATCGATAAGCGTTACTGAAAGTCGGCGGGAAAGCCCACTTCTTCTAGAGCATCGATTCAGTAATCAAAAACCTAACCCCCAGCCCCCTGACCCTAATCCCCATTAAATTTTGGCGATCGCCAAAATTTAATGGGGGCCCCGAGTTCCCTTGAAGGTCAGGGGTAGCTCAACTCCCCTCTCCTCGTAGGAGAGGGGTCGGGGGTGAGGTTATTAGATGTACTTGGCGCTTACTGGGAAATGCTATAAGTTATTTTCTGAAAGTCACTTATAAAATGAATTATTAAACAGAATTTTCATATTTTAATTAAATTATCAGAGTTTATACTTTATCCATATTTTTTAACATTTTGTTTTACGAAAAATTACTTAAATATTGTTTTGAATTTATAAAATAAACTTTGTGATCTCTATCACATATATACCTTTGTATCACCCATAGTATATAACTTTAAACCACATTTAAAGTGACAGTATATTTATATGCAAATCTCAGGTTACAACAACTTGCAAAAAATCCACGCATCAGAAAATACTGCCTTATATCAAGCCATTAGAGAGTTAGACGAGCAACCAGTTATTATTAAAACTTTAAAAGATGAGTATCCTTCACTAGAAGAATTAACAATATTAAAACATGAATACGAGATTAGTAAAAACTTGAATATAGAAGGAGTCGTCAAAGCAATAAATTTAATAAATCACAAAAACTCTTTTGCTTTAATTTTAGAATATTTTAGTAATAAATCTTTAAAAAGATTTTTGCAAAATACATCTATTGACGTATCCACCAGCTTACAAATCATCTTGCAAATCACTGAAACTCTAGCTCAAATGCATCAGCAAGAAATTATTCATAAAGACATCAAACCTGAAAATATTATTATTAACCCAGAAACCCTTCAGGTAAAAATTACTGATTTTAGTATTGCTTCTCGGTTATCTAAAGAAAATCAAACAGTTAGTCATCCCAACTTACTCGAAGGTACACTTGCCTATATCTCTCCAGAGCAAACTGGCAGAATGAATCGGTCTATTGATTACCGCACCGACTATTACTCACTGGGTGTCACTTTTTATGAAATGCTGACTGGTCAATTACCGTACCAAAACAACGACCCGATGGAGTTAGTTCATTGCCATATTGCGAAAAAACCAGTATCGCCTCATCAGTTAAATCCCCAAATTCCTGTTGTTGTCTCTGACATCGTCATGAAATTACTGGAAAAAAATGCTGAAGACAGATATCAAAGTGCAGCTGGACTCAAGTATGATTTAGAATTTTGTCTCACACATTTAGTAGCCACAGGCGAAATTCCTAATTTCCAAGTGGGAGGGCAAGATTTATCTGGGCAACTCCTCATACCTCAAAAACTCTACGGTAGAGAACAAGAAGTAGAAACATTACTAGCAGCATTTGCACGAGTTAGTAGAGAGAAAGTAGGGCCAGAATTTTCATCACTTCCTTCACGTAGTGAATTGATGTTAGTTTCTGGTTACTCTGGCACTGGTAAATCTTCTTTAGTTCATGAAATTCATAAACCCATAGTTCGGCAATGTGGGTATTTTATTAGTGGCAAATTTGACCAGTTTAAACGCAATATTCCTTATATTGCCTTGATTCAAGCTTTTCAAGAATTAATTCAGCAACTCTTGACAGAAAATTCTGCACAGATAACTCTTTGGCAAGAAAAAATCCTCAATGCCCTGGGCAATAATGGACAGATTATCATTGATGTTATTCCTCAACTGTCTCTAATTATTGGTCAACAGCCAGAAGTACCAAATTTAGGAGCAGTAGAATCACAAAATCGTTTTAATCGGGTATTTAAAGAGTTTATTCGTGTCTTTGCTCAAAAGGAACACCCTCTAGTTTTATTCCTTGATGATTTACAATGGGCAGATTCAGCTTCTCTGAATTTAATTCAATTGCTTGTCACCGATTCTGAAAGTCAATATTTGTTATTGATTGGAGCGTATCGAGATAATGAAGTTAGTCCTACCCATGCTTTAATGCAAACATTAGAGAAAATTGCCCAAGAAAAAGCAACTATCAATCATATTATCTTAAAACCTTTAACAAGAATAGATGTTAACCAATTAGTTGCTGATACTTTAGGTGAAGTTGAAAGGACTAAGCCAATAGCAGAATTACTTTTTCATAAAACTGCTGGCAACCCCTTCTTTTTAACGCAAATGTTTTCCACACTATACCAAGAAAAACTACTGAGCTTTGATTTCAATACTGGGCAATGGCAGTGGGATATCCAAAAAATTCAAGCAATTGGTATCACTGATAAAACAGTTGTGGAATTAGTGGCTGGCAATATTCAAAAACTGCCGTCAGCAACACAGCATGTTCTGAAACTAGCAGCATGTATTGGCAACTCGTTTAATTTAGATGTGCTAGCAATTGTTAGCGAAAAATCACAGACGGTAACGGCAGCAGATTTGTGGGCAGGATTACAATCAGGTTTGATTTTACCTCTGAGTAATGCTTATAAAATTCCGCTGGTGTTTCAGCAAGAATCATCAATATTTTTTACCTTGGATGCTGGAAAAGTTGCCTATAAATTCTTACATGACCGCGTACAGCAAGCAGCTTATTCACTGATTGCAAAAGACCATAAAAAGGAAACTCATCTGAAAATTGGTCAGCTACTACTTGCTAATACACCAGTTACAGAACGGGAAGCCAATATTTTTGATATTGTGAATCAGCTAAATGTTGGTGTTGAATTAATTATTGAAGAATCAGAAAAATATGAATTAGCTAAACTGAATCTGATGGCAGGTAAAAAAGCTAAGGCAGCCGCAGCTTATGAACCTGCTAGTAAATACATCAATGTTGCTTTGGAATTACTTGCAGAAGATAGCTGGTCAAGTCACTATGACTTAACACTGGCTTTGTTTATTGAAGCTGTAGAAGTGGAATCTTTAAATGCTAATTTTCAGCAGTCTGCCATCTTAACTGATATTGTCTTACAACAAGTGAAAAGCATCCTTGACAAAGCCAAAGTTTTAGAGCTAAAAGTTTTATCTTATATGGCTCAAAACCGACCATTAGAAGGATTTGATGCAGGTGTGCAAGCACTGCAAATGCTCGGTCTTGACTTGTTTGCTGTATCTAGTAACCAAAATACCTCACCTATTTTACCTCGGTTGGAAGATTTAGAAAATTTTCCCATCATGACAGATTCCAAGCAACTAGCAATTATGCGAATTCTAGTTTCTTTGATGGGCCCTGTTTATATGGCAAAACAAGAAATGCTATTGCCAGTTGTATTAACTATGATCAATCTGTGTATAGAACATGGTCATTCAGCAATAGCAGCTTATGCATACGTTATTTATGGTTTGATTTCATGCGGATCAGTAGAAGGCTTGGATAGAGGATATCAATGTGGTGAAATAGCCTTTAATTTATTGGAGCAATTTAACGCTAAAGAACTCAAATGTAAAGTCTACAATATTGTTTATAGTTTGATTAGACCTTGGAAAAAGGATTTAAGAGAAAGCATACTACCTTTAATAGAGACACAGCAAAGTGGTTTGGAAACCGGAGATTTAGAATATGCTAGCTATGCTACAATGTACTACTGTTTTTATATGTTTCTCATGGGAGAACCTTTAGATGTTGTAGAAAAGAAGCACTCACAATATCTGAATTTGTTATTGAAGCTTAACCAGCAGACAGCCATTGGAAGTACTAAAATAGTCAGGCAATTATGCTTAAATTTAATTGATAGTTCAATAGATAAATGTTCTTTAAGCGGAGAAGTTTTTGATGAAGCAGCAATGCTGGCAAGTTTGCGCGAAACTAATAATAACATGTTGGTGTTTTTATTTTATTTTGCCAAATTGATGCTTTGTTATCTATTTAAAGATACTGCTCAGGCTATGGAAAACCTGAAATTATCAGCAGAAAAGTTAGTATACATAACAGGAATTATATATAGTGTAGTCTATAACTTCTACTATTCACTGACTCTTTTAGCTGATTATCCAAATGTCAGCCAGAGTGAGCAAGCAGAATATTTAAACCAAGTATTGCAAAATCAAGAAAAAATGAAAATTTGGGCGGCTCATGCTCCCTGTAATTTTCAGCATAAATATGATTTGATTGAAGCGGAGAAAGCAAGAATTTTAGGGCAAAATTTAGCAGCAATAGAATATTACGATCGCGCCATTGCTGGTGCCAAAGCAAATCTCTATCTTCAAGAAGAAGCCTTAGCCAATGAATTAGCAGCCGAGTTTTATTTATCATGGGGTAAAGAAACAATTGGTGAAGCTTATTTACTCAAGTCTTACTATGGATACATTCGCTGGGGTGCGATTGCAAAGGTAAAAGATTTAGAAGCAAGATATCCTCAGTTTCTCTCTCATATTAATCACAAAGAAAACAGTGTAATTTCTATCCATCGCACAACGAAAACTACCACAAGCGATAGTTTATTAATACTGGATTTATCGACAGTTATGAAAGCCTCACAAGCCATTTCTCAAGAAATAGTTTTTGACAAACTACTGGAAAAATTAATGTTAATTGTGATGGAAAATGCTGGGGCACAGAAAGGTCTATTGTTTTTGCAAAAGTTGGACAATTTAGTTTTAGCAGCCAAGGGAACTGTTGAAGCTCAACATGTGAGTATCTTGCCTTTTATTAACATTAACGAGTTGAAAAATTTGCCACTTTCTGTGATTAATTATGTTCAAATAACTGAAAAATCCATAGTTGTAGACGATGCCCAACAAGAAGAATTGTTCACAAAAGACCCATACATTGCCGAACACAATATTAAATCTTTGTTAGCCTTACCTGTAATTTATCAAGGCAATTTCACAGGAATTATTTATTTAGAAAATCGCTCATTGACAGGAGCATTTACACGCGATCGCCTGCAATTATTATCGCTACTTTGTGCCCAAATTGCTATCTCCATTGAGAATGCCAATCTTTATCAAAATTTGCAAGCTCATTCACAACAACTAGAAAGCAAAAATCAAGCTTTGCAACTATCAGAAACACGAGAACGAGAAAAGGCGACTCAACTAGAAGCTGCTATACATCAACTACAAAATACCCAATTGCAACTGGTGCATAGTGAAAAAATGTCTAGTTTGGGACAAATGGTAGCGGGTATCGCTCATGAAGTAAACAATCCCATTAACTTCATCAAAGGTAATATCGAACATGTTGATAGTTATACCCAAGACCTACTAAATCTGCTCGATCTTTACCAACAGGAGTATCCTGATCCTAGTGATATAATTCAAGATGAAATAGATGCTGTTGAGTTAGAGTTTATCATTGAAGACTTACCAAAGATGTTGCAATCAATGAAAATAGGAGCAACTCGCATCAGCGAAATTGTCCGCACCATGCGTAACTACTCCCGTGTCGATGCAACGGAAATCCAACTTGCAGATATTCATGACGGCATAGATGGCACATTGATGATTTTGCAGCATCGGCTGAAGGCTCAATCTCATAGACCTGCAATTGAGATTATCAAAGAGTATGGCAATTTGCCACCAGTGGAGTGTTATATTGGGCAGCTAAATCAAGTGTTTATGAATCTTTTAGCAAATGGTATTGATGCTATTGAAGAGTCAATAATTAGTGGTCAGTGGTCAGTGATTAATAGAAAAATAATAGACAAACCTCAGATTTGCATTTCCACAAAAGTGAAAAATAACAGCCATATATGTATTTCAATTGCTGATAATGGTTTTGGGATGAAGGAAGAAGTCCGCAGCAAAATGTTTAATCCCTTCTTCACTACCAAAGCAATAGGCAAAGGAACAGGAATTGGTTTATCAATTAGTTACCATATTGTGGTGGAAAAACACGGCGGTAATATAAACTGTATTTCAACGCTTGGTGAGGGAACTGAGTTTGTGATTGAAATTCCTATTCAGCATCAGCAGCAATCAGTGCAGAAAACGCCAATTGCCTTATAAAACTTTTCTCTCCCTAACTTGAAAATAGGGACTGGGGAGTAGGGAGTAGGAAAGAGCAATTCTTGTACTGTTACTGAGTTGCGTTCAAAAATAGTATTGAGAAATGGAGAAGATGGGGAGGTAATATCCGCCTCATTCTCCCCATTAAATGCAACAATGTTACATTATTGTAATGTTCAACTTGATTGCGAATGATCAAGTATGAATAACTCGAAGTTCTATCATGACGATTACACCATCCTTTAACTCTTGGGTAACTTGCCCTGAACCAAATCCCAAAGCTTCCCTACGTTTATTCTGCTTTCCCTATGCGGGAGGTAGCTCTACAATTTATCGTACTTGGTCTGCTGATTTACCCTCGACTGTAGAAGTTTGTCCCATTGAACTACCGGGTCGAGCAAGGCAGATGCGCTTAGCTGCTTTCACTCGTCTAGAAGCTCTGCTGGAAGCGATCGCTCCTATACTCTTACCATACTTAGACAAACCATTTGCCTTTTTCGGTTACAGCATGGGTGCGCTTCTCAGTTTTGAACTCACTCATCTACTGCGCCGAGAGTATAATCTTCATCCTGTGCATCTTTTCCTATCTGCACGCCGCGCCCCCCAAATCCCTCCTGACAAGCCACCCATTCATAACCTTTCTGAACCAGCCTTTAAAGAGGAACTGCGACGCCTCAACGGTACTCCTCCACAGGTGTTAGAAAACTCTGAACTGATGGAAATCCTCATTCCTACCTTGCGGGCAGATTTTGCTGTCCTCGAAACTTACGTTTATGCTCCCCACCCACGCCTTGACTGTCCTGTAACAGTTTTCGGTGGTTTACGGGATAAGGACATAAGTTACTCCCAACTCCAAGGTTGGCAAGAACATACAAATGGTGCCTTCTCTATAAAAATGTTTGATGGGGATCATTTCTTCGTGCAGTCATCTCCGTTACTGCTGCTCAAGTCTCTTTCTCAAGAACTGCAAAAGATTCAGCTATCAAGGTTTTAACTAATTCGCCAGAATTCCCCCCCTGTTATACCGTTTTACTTTAATTATGTAGGTTATATTTAGGACAAAAATCGTCCAAAGTCAAGAGTCAAAAGTCCAAAAACCTTGACTTTTTACCCTTGACTATTGAACGCCAGTCGCAATCAACGAGGGAACCTCCCTTCGGGTGACGCTCGTTCCGACGCTACGAGCGTCGCTAACGCTTCGCTAACGCTACCGCTTCGCGCTGGCTCCTATTGACACACGTCGCAGAAAATATGTGTGCCAGTTGCGTAAGTCCTGGCAAAGAAGGAATCTAGGCACTCTTCAAAACCAAAGGGTGTGAAAGCTGGTTCAATGTTTGATGGTAAGCTGTTCCACATTATAGTTGCATATACCGGGCGGGCAAGATGCCCACCCCACAAGAATTGAATAAAATTTACTTATGCAAACTCTCAGGTGTTTGAGCTTACTACTACAGGGGCGCATTGCGGTATTTCAATGCCATAGCGGTCAATTAGTTTTTTGAGTAGGCGGGGGTGACGCGATTCTTCTCTACCTTGGAGAGCGATCGCTTCATGCAATAATGGATCTGTCACAGTGGCCGCATAGCTACTCACCATTGCGCCAGCTTCCCCTTCAATAACAACTGCCTTCTCCCAAAAGGGAATTCCTCGCAAACTAGGAAGATCTGCATCATTCAAATCAGGAGTACCTTAAGCTGCAAACTTTAAGCGATCGCTCTAGGATGGCTTGATTATTTGTAGTTGCCTTGCCATCAGTGTAACTAGTTTACTCAGCTTTAACGGTAAGATAACCTCAACATGAGATTTTACTTAATTATTTACTCACAAAAAAATTGTGGTATTCAACAAAGCAACCGAACACCTGATTGCTCTTACAAGTGTCAGAAAATCTTATCAGCAACCTAACGGACAGCAAATTGTCATTTTAGAAAATATCAATCTGGAGTTGCGTTCGGGGGAAATAGTGGCGTTGCTGGGGCCTTCGGGTTCAGGAAAATCTACTTTAATGCGGATAATTGCTGGGTTAATTCCTCCCAGTCAAGGTGAAGTTTCATATCATAATCGTCCTCTAGTTGGTTTAAATCCTGGGGTAGCAATTGTTTTTCAAAGTTTTGCTCTTTATCCTTGGTTAACTGTATTAGAGAATGTAGAACTCGGTTTAAAGGCTAAAGGAGAACCCCCAGACTCTCGCCGGCAAAAGGCGCTACAGATGATTGATATTATTGGTTTGGATGGGTTTGAAAATGCCTATCCCAAAGAGCTTTCTGGAGGAATGCGTCAGCGAGTTGGATTTGCTAGGGCGTTGGCTGTAGAACCAGAACTGTTATGTATGGATGAGCCGTTTTCGGCGTTGGATGTACTGACAGCAGAAAACTTGCGATTTGAGTTATTAGATTTGTGGTTAGAACGTCGCATACCCACCAAAGCCGTTTTAATTGTCACCCACGGCATTGAAGAAGCGGTAATTATGGCAGATCGGATTATTGTTTTAGGACGTAATCCTGGGAGAATCCGGGCTGATTTACCTGTGACTTTACCCCATTACCGCGATCGCAAACACCCAAGTTTTCAAGCCCTAGTAGATCAAGTTTACACAATCATCACTAATCCTGAACTAGAAACAATTGAGCTACCCACGACTACCTCTGTAGAAACTTCAATACCACAACCAAAATATCAGTCTTTACCAGCCGTGCGAATTGGTTCGGTTGCAGGTCTTTTAGAACTATTAGAAGACCGTCAAGAAAAAGACTTATATCGGCTTGCCCAAGAATTACAACTAGAAGTAGATGATATTTTACCAATTGTAGAAGCTGCAAAATTAATGGATTTTGTAGAACTTGCAGAAGGCGATATTAGCTTAAAACCAATCGCGCAAGAATTTATCAATGGTGGTATTGATGAACGTAAACAAATTGTGCGATCGCAACTTCTAACTCATATTCGCTTAGTACAACAAATTTATCGTCTTCTCGAAGCAAAAAATAATCAACGCATTCCAGAAGAACTGGTTTTAGATATCCTAGAATCTCACTTTAGCCCACAAGAAGCCGAGCGACAATTACAAACCGTGGTTGATTGGGGTCGTTACGCTGAAATATACGGCTACAATGAGCCATCTGGCCAAATATTTTTAGAGCAAGTTGTTAATGGTCAATAGTCAGTTGTCAGTTGTCAGTTGACAGTTGTCAATTGTTATTCACCCCATCCCCCTCATCTCCCCCATCTCCCCATCCCCCCATCCCCCTCATCCCCCCCATCCCCCCCATCTCCCCATCCCCCCATCTCCCCAACTCCCCACTCCTATGACTCGACCTCTCACTCCTGCTAACAAAACTCTGGGACGTAGCAATTGGACTTGGCAAGATGGATTGCTGATTCTCTTGATCGTGTCTTTAATTGTGTTAATTATCAGAACTGGTTCTCAATTCACTGGTGCTTTTGAACCGGAATTGGCAATTTCTACTAATATTAATGCTCTCCCAGGATATACAGCCCAAACTTTAATTCGTATGGGGATTGCTTACTTTTTATCCCTAATTTTTACTCTCTTGTATGCCTATACTGCTTATCGATTCCAAATTGCAGAACGAATTTTAATACCAATGTTGGATATCCTCCAATCGATTCCAGTATTATCTTTTTTACCAGGTGTTGTACTGGCTTTAATTGCCCTGTTTCCTGGTCAAAGAATCGGTGTAGAAGTAGCGGCTATCTTGCTAATTTTTACTGGAATGACTTGGAATATGACTTTAAGTTTTTACCAGTCTCTCCAAAGTATTCCGCGAGAATTACTAGAAGCAGCGCGAGTTTATCGGCTGAATTTCTGGCAATGCTTTTGGACATTAGAGTTACCATCTGGTGTGATTGGGTTAGTGTGGAACAGTGTAATGTCGGTGGCTGGGGGTTGGTTTTTTTTAATTGCTATTGAGTCATTTACTTTAGGAAATAAAGATTTTCGCTTGCCGGGATTAGGCTCTTTTTTAGGCACAGCAGCTAATCAAGGAAATTTAAGAGCGATATTTTGGGGCTTGCTGGTGTTGATTGGGGTGATTGTCGCAACTGATTTTTTTGTATGGCGGCCTTTGATTGCTTGGGCAGAAAAATTTAAGTTGGAAATGGTTGAGACGGAAAATGCACCCCAATCATCGGTGTTGGATCTTCTCAGGCGATCGCCTACTTTAAGAGCAATTGGCGATCGCATTGTTGAACCATTACAATCAGCCATAGACGACAGTTTAATTCGGTCGTTTCCTGTGCGTTCTGTACCTCTAAATGCCAAAGGTAGCCTCAACTTGCCGAGTTTTTTCAATTGGGTATTTGTTAGCGGCTTCACTTTAATTGTTTTGTGGGGTACTTGGGAAGCGGTATTGTTATTACGGACGTTGGGCTGGGCTGATTGGCAACAAGTAATCAAAGGTGCTTTATTAACGGCGTTGCGAGTAATAATTGCTTTGATATTATCACTGTTGTGGACTGTACCTGTGGGCGTAGCAATTGGACGCGATCGCCGACTAGCTCAAGTTTTGCAACCATTGGTACAAATCGCCGCTTCTGTGCCAGCAACAGCTTTATTTCCCGTGCTGCTGCTGGGTTTAACTCGCATTGCTGGCGGTTTGCAGATTGGGGCGATCGCTCTGATGATGCTAGGAACAATGTGGTATATCCTATTCAATGTCATTGCTGGGGCGCAGTCGATTCCCTCAGACCTCATCGAAGCAGCTTGGGTATATAAACTATCTTTTTGGCAACGCTGGCGCACTTTAATTTTACCTGCAATCTTTCCCTACCTAATTACTGGCATTATTACCGCCGTTGGTGGCGCTTGGAATGCCAGTATTGTCAGTGAATACGTTACATTTCAAGGGCGAATAATTACTACTTCTGGACTGGGGGCAACGATTTCTCATGCTACGGCTACAGGTAATTTCTCTCTGCTTTTAGCTTCGACAATAGTCATGTCTTTATTAGTCGTCTTGACCAATCGTTTGATTTGGCGGCCGCTTTACAATTTGGCTCAAGAAAAATATCAATTATTGGTTTAGGTAGGGTAGCACAGCTATCATACCCACTCATAATAGTTATACCGTTTTCCTTTAATTCTGATACAAATAATCAATTCTTAAGCAGGGTTGAAAGATTTTGTATCAGTAATTGAGTGAAATGTATTAGTAAGAAGTAGGTTATCTACTTTAAGGTTGTACATTTAAAAGCAATATTGTATCAATTATTTATTAGCAAAATGGCAATCTATTTTTAGAGTATATATGATATTTATATAGACAAAAAAGCTTCAGATATGTCTGTTAACTTTAGCAAAAATTAATTATCTAAATAAAAATTTCATTGGAAATTTACTTTAAATTTGATTGCAATAATGTAATAATTTAAAAGTCCAATAGACTTGTAATATATCAACTAAAACAATGAGTAAAATAGTAATTTATGACTTACGTCCTATTGATATAGAGACATTTTTGGATGAGCTAACTCCAGCACAAACAGAGACTGTATTGGGGGGTGGTTCTCCCTATATTTATATAAATAATATTACTGACAGTGTCAGTATTAACAGTTCAGGAGATAATACAGTTGAAGCTGCGGGTATAAATTCAGTTAGCTACCACGACAATAAGATTAATACTACGGACTATTCCAGATCGAATCACACCATATTTTATAGTTATTAATCATTGGTGCGGTTGTGTAACAAAAACTAATAGATAGATTTATGGTTAATGAAGGAAAGCAGCTATAAAGCCTATGACGTAATAGTTATGGCATATACCCTTTCTGAAAATAAAATAGTTTTTGAAGCTTCAATCGCATCAATTCAAAAGCTAAATCCCTGCAAAACTTCTCTCATGCTAACCGCCTCTAAGTAGGTGGGTGAAAATAAACATGACTATGTTACGAAACGTAAATATGCCTGAAACCCTTACTACTGACAACTGACAACTGACAACTGACGACCCTCACTATAAGACTCATATTTGATTTTTGAACAAAACTCAGTACACCTTTATTCCTTCTTCCCAGTCCCCAGTCCCCAGTCCCCAGTCCCTTACCTCTACGAGTGATTCAGAAATCAAATCGGATTGCTATAGTTAACTTTATTCGCGCCGACCTACTTAGCAATCTTACTTGATGTGTTAAATATTGCGTCTGGGCTGTTGACTGTTAACCATTAACAGTCAACAACCATGTTTATTTCCTAACTGACAAAGCCTGGCTAACAAACCTGACCTAGAAAGAGAATGGCGAAAATAGTAATTTATGACTTGCATCCTACTGATGTAGGGTCATTTCTAGATGCTCTGACTCCAGTACAAATGGAGGCTGTAATCGGGGGTTATACCATTTCTGTAATCAACATTAACGGTGGCGTAAATAACACCGAAAATACATACTATGAAGGTTCTAATTGGTACAATTTCAAGGATAATAAAATTTACACCATAGACTATTCAAGGTCTAATTACAATTGGTTCTATCTTTAGTTATTACTAATTGATGTGCTGGAATCCTATGAAATTAATAAATAGAGTTTATAACGATGTACCAGAAAATTTATAAACTAGTAAAAAGTATAATATTAGTATGTAATTTTTCTGTGCATCAATTAATTTTGAGGTTTCAATCACATCAATTACAAAGCTAGACATAGGCTAATTTTTTTCATAGCAATTGTGCTTGATTAAATTTGCACAACTGTTTATTCTTAGCTCTACCAACCCTGACCTAGAAAATAAAACAATGGCTAAAATAGTAATTTCAGATTTACAACCTGTTGATACAAATACATGTTTGCAGGACTTAACATCAGTAGAAATGGATACAATTTCAGGAGGAGATGATCAGTCATTAGGCAATATTATAGACAGTGTAAATCAGCTCTCAAAGGCATATACTCTATTTACTCTAGGTAACAACAAAATTTTTAGCGTTGACTTCTCAGGATTAACTATTAATTTAATATCTTTAACGTGAGAGTCTAATCATTTGCTAATTCATAGCATACGAACTCATACCATGTTCGATTGATTAGAACTCAATTGCGAGCGAAGCAATCCCGGAGTCCTTGCGGTTGCTTCGCTCCACGCTTCATTGAATTTCCAGTAGGAAGCAACAAATATGGTCAGGAAAACACACAATCCCAGTAACCATGAATTGCTACCTAATGCGATCGCAAAGATTGCTTTGCCTATAGCACCAATAGCCGTCCCAATTAACCGCTGAATACCTAGCTTGAGTGTGCTGCCGTGGGTTGATGACATCACAATAATTGCTGCTATAACTGCATAATATCAAGTTCGGCTAATTACTTACGATATAGTCGGTTTGCTTGGTAATAGGTAATAGGTAATAGGTAATGGGTAATAGGTAATACTCAAAACCAATTACCAATTCCCAATACTTCGGCTTACCTCGACTTCGCTCGGCACAAGTGCGAGAGTACAAGTTCCCAATTACCGACCTCCACAGATATCATCTGCACCTGCTTCTAAACCCCAAATTTTATCTACATCCTGATCCTTGGCTGTAAGCATGACAATAGGTACGTTGGAAAATGCCCGAATTCGCCCTTATTTTTTTGTTCCTCCTCCCTCTCTTTTAGGAGAGGGAGGCCGGGAGGGAGAGGTCTGTCGAACTCACGTTAATTTAGGGGAAACCCATGTTATTTACTAATAAAAACTCAAGCAAATTTCCAGCGGACACAATATAAATTTTCACTTACAACCAATTTCCTACCATGATATAAGGTGCCCATTCAGCAGGGCGGCTGTAATTATTTTGTTTTAACATCTTAATTTGGGCTTGTCGTAACGCTTCTGCTTTAGATAACTTACCTGTAGTTAATTGACGGTAAAATTCAGTGATTAAAAAAGTGGTGGAATCATCATTAATATTCCATAGTGAAGCTAATGTACTCCGCGCACCAGCTTTAATAGCGACTCCTGCTAATCCTAATGTGGCACGGTTATCTCCAGCAGCCGTTTCACAGGCGCTAAGTACTAACAATTCTACTGGTTCAGTACGTTTTTCACCTCGACTTCTCAGCAAACTATCAAGTTCTCCAACGTAAATGCGTTTGTCATAGGCTAAAATGAAAGTCTCCGTCGCTTTAGAACTAAATTTTCCATGAGTTGCTAAGTGGACAATTCTGTAAGGTTGGTCATTAATGATTTGTTCTAATTTTTTACTGTTAAAATTTTCATTTAAAAGTGTGGTTGTTTTAATGCCCAGTTGTTGAATTTGATTCAGTTCATCTTTGACATTAGGAAGAGGTGCAAATTTTTCATTTTGAGGTATTTCTGATAGACCTCCAATTAAAGCAGTAAAATTTCCTTGTTTTAATTGTTTGGGAGTAAATAATTGTAATCCAGGGCTAAGGGCAAGCGCGTATTTTTCAATTAAATATTGTTCGCCATCATACAACACAGCCATTGGTATATTCCGCAAAAATCCATCAGGAATAAATACCAAAGTATTCACGCCACTACTATTTAAATCTGCTTCGTATGGTTTAATTAACCAGTTATAAAGTTGTTGAGAAAGTGCTTTAACCTTTTTAGTCTTTTCGGGTTGAACAATGTCTTTTCGCAGTTGTATAATAACTTGTTCAACTTCTTTGCCACTGACAAAAGCGGTTTTATAAATCAAAGGTTTATTAGGCAGCTTCAGGATAATTTCTAACTGATTTTCTAAGATAATTGGGTAAAATATAGCAGTTTTGGGGTTGTCTTGATCTACAATTTTGTCAAGAACTACAAATTGGTTATTCAGACAAGCTTCTCTAAAAAAGTTGTCTAACTCGGCAACTTGTAAGGCTTCAATGCGCTTGCGGACTTTCTCTAAGTCTGGTTGGCGTTGGGCTTTTTCTTGAAACAACAGTTCTACCGACTGACGATAAATGGGTTCAACACTATCGCGGAAATTAAATTGCACATCGCGGTTAACGGCGACTAAATCGCTACGGAGAGATTCAAGTGTAGCAATAGCAGCATCATAGGATGCGATCGCTGCTGGTAAATTTCCTTGTTGTCTTAATAATCTTCCCAACTGCCACTGCCAAAGATAAGCTACATCTGAAGCTTGTAATTCCTGAGCAATCAATAATGCTTTTTCTGTCAATTTCTGGGCGTATTGCCATTGCTTGGTTTGTTCATAAATTTCTCCTAAACTACCAAGGGCATAGGATTGGGCTAGTGCATCTTTGATAGTTTGTGCCTGTTGCCAACTTTCTGCCAGTATGCGGGCAATATCTTGAGAATTACTGATATTTCTGCTGTTGCGGGCAAAATTGATCCGCGCGTAAATACTGCTACGGTTGACAGGTAAACTTGGCAGTTGCGATTGAATAATCGCAATCAGTGCTTTAGCATCTGCTATCTTCTCCATTTCCACCAGCAAGCTAAGTTGATTAATTTGCGCTTGCACTTTTGTTAAGGGGTTTGGTGTAACTTCAGCAGCTTTTTGATAGTGAGCGATCGCTTTAGAAAATTCACCCTTAATTCTGAGTGTATTACCTAAGCTCAACTCGCCATTGCTGATATCTTGGGGTAATTGCAATTTCTCAGCAATTGTGATACTTTGCTGCACAACTTCTTGAGATTTTTCTAAATCACCTGATAGTTGCAATGCATTGCTGAGGGAACGCAAAGCTGTGACTTTCATGGGCGAATCAGGTTGAGTTTGCAAGTTTTTGTTTGCATCTTGCAGCATGTTCAACGCCCGACGGTAGAAACCAGAAACCCTTAAGGCTTGGGCTTGGTTGATTTTGCTACGAGTGACACCAATGTTATTTCCCAGTTGCTGCCAAACTTTCTCTACTTGTTGATAAGTTGCCAAAGCTAGTTCTGTCTTGCCTAATTCCAGTTGTAGTCCTGCTTGAATATTTAAAGTGTCCACCAAAACTTCCATAACTTCTGAGTTTTGGTGATTAACTTTTAATTTTTGACGTTTTGCATCCCAACTCAACAAATTTAAGCTTGTATCAATAGCATTTTCAGCATCTGGCAATAAGCCAAGTTGCTGATATGCCAGCGCCAGATTGCTTAAAGCTACTGCTTGGCGAATATAATCTTTGTGTGATTCATAGATGCG
Source organism: Nostoc sp. UHCC 0702 (assembly GCA_017164015.1). GTDB lineage: Bacteria > Cyanobacteriota > Cyanobacteriia > Cyanobacteriales > Nostocaceae > Amazonocrinis. The sequence continues at coordinate 5,775,944 of CP071065.1, read as the reverse complement.
GACAGCTTGTTGCAGAACTGTTATTGCTTGCTGAAAATTTCCGGCACGATACAGACTTTCTCCTTGCTCAATTAACTGTTCTGGTATAGCGATCGCAGATTGCATAATATAACTATTTGTGGCTGGTTGTTGAGCAAAACTTATAGGAATAAAGCTGAGATAGAGTCCAACTAAAAATAAGATTATGAACTTTGTCATCATGCATTTTTAAACCTGAAAGCCCTAGATAAGTAAGTCGGTGTGAATATTTATCGTTGGGATGATCTAGAAATATTTTCTCTGAAGGTGGTCAGATACCCGACTTCTTCAACAAGTCGGGTATCTCGCAGCTATCAGATTAGCTTGATTAACTACTATAACTTTGGTTTCAATACTAACACTGTGCCACTGGCAAGTAGAACGGCAAAAGCCGATGGCACCAAAGGCAACCAGGCTCCTTGGATGAAGAAAATAACAGTACAAACGCCATATAAAACTATAATGCTGATACCTATTGAGCATATTTTTATTAAATGCGATCGCACTAACAAAACAACCAAGCCACTAACTAAACTCCAACCCCAAATCCAAAGAATATCACCCCAATAAGGCAGCACCCAAAATACAGGCCTTTTATCTAAAACAGCACTAATAATTTGACTAGTCATATGTGCTTGAATCAATACCCCTGGAGTTTCTTGATAAGGTTCTTGTGACACACTATAGGGCGTAGGAAAAGTATCTCTCAAGCTTTGGGCTGTGACTCCAATGAAAATTACTTTATCTTTGATAGCTTCAGATTTTACGCGATCGCTTAATATATCTTCAACACTAACTTGCTCAAAATTAGCGTTGCGATAATTAATTGGTATTTGAATACCGCCTAGACTCATGCCTTGTTGATAAGCTCCACTTTTAAGAGCTTTTAATCGTTGAAACTTTGTTACACCACTGGCAGATTGAAAAATTACCGCCTCATTTGTCAAGTCATGTTGAATATTTTCTCTAAACAGGTAGCGTGCAGCTAGTTGGAAGCTGAAAGAGAAAGGTGTAGTGCAAGGAGAAGAAGATTCTTGCTTCATCATTAAAATTTGACGGCGAACGATACCATCAGAGTCGCGCACCGCATCAGTAAAGCCTTGGCGGTCAACAGGAACTCCCACAGGAGGTTGGATGCCTTCGGGGTCATGTTGGCTATCTTTGCCTTTGCAAATCACAACTACATTCTCTTGATTTAACTGTCTTGTCAGTTCTAATTGTTTTGTTTTATCAGGTGAATCAGGAATATCCCGATAGATATCTATACCAATAATTCTAGGTTCATATTGTTGTATTTTCTTGATTAATTTGGCTAAAGAAGAGTCAGATATTGATTTTACTCCTCGTGTCGGTTCTAATAAACTTTGAATATCTTTTTCATTTACTTCTACAACCAACAATCTAGAATCTTGTTCTTCTTGGGGGTGCAATCGTAATAAATGATCATAAGTTTGTAATTCTGCTATTTGCCAAACTCCTAAATATCTCAACACAATAATGGATGCAGATGCAACACTAGCCATCAAACAGCTAGTAAGGATTTTCTGCAAAATATGAGATTTTATAGAGCTAGTATCATTATAATTACCACATAATTCTTTCCAAGTTACAGGCGGTGTGGCTGGATTTTGACAAATAACTGGCAACCAACTAGCGCAAGGAAAATCATTTTCCCATCCTTGGAGTCTTTCCCGTGCCTCTCGTACTGCTGAATACAAAAGCTTACCACCAGCAAAGGCAACCAGAAAGTTTTTTAAGAATTCCTGCGCTACCAAATCTGGTACTGGTTCGCGCATGACAATAACTTGGGGAATATTTAAATCTCCTAAATCTCGTGCTAAACCTATGCCATCACAAGAATTAAAAATAGCGATTTTTAAACCCCGCGCGATCGCGTTTTGCAAAGCATTTTTTAATTGAGGAATTGCTAAACTCTCCGTTGAATTAATATAAATTTTCCCAGTTTCACCATCAGGTTGACTCAAACTATGTCCGGCAAAAAATAAGATATCCCAATCATGATTCCACAACTGTTGGTTAACTTCTATACGTGTTGGTTCTACTAAAAACTCAGTTTCAGCATCTTTTAAACCTTGTAGCAAATCACGGTCTTTACTAATATCAATACCCTCACTATTACCCAATATAGCGAGAATTTTCACCTTACCTGTAGATAATTTATCTTTGATAATAGGAGATGTATATTCATGAGGCGCTAACGCTACTTCTGCATAGCGATAATCGTCCAAAAAATTCCACAAATGCCAAGGTAGTCGCTGTAGTAAGTGAATATTAGTTTCAAAAATTACTCGAATTGCTTCATCTTTGTTCAATAGCGTCCGTAACTGTTGGACTAAATTTTGGAATGGATCTGAGTTTAACCATTTATTGATCAAATCTTGTAATTTTTGACTGATTTCACCAAATTCACTGACAGAGACATGAGTAATATCTGATGTATGGATTTTAATACGTGGACGCCAAATCAAACGCTGATGGAGAGCTTTGTAAACCAGATGCCATCGACGATATAATTCGGGCAGTTCTGGTAGTGGTGGCAGACTACTGGTAAATTTCATCGGGTACTGCCTACTATGATCCCAAACTTGGGCAGTAACTGCGGGAAACCCTTGATTTAAATCACCTGCCAACAAGCTAAAGACTACTAGTTTATCCATTACTACATTTGTTAGTTGCTGGTAGTTGATCGCCTGATTTTAAATATTGCACAATATGCAGTAATATAATCCCACACTAAGAGGTTGTTTAAAAAGTCTAATATGTTACTCGTCTGGGCGATTGCAAATCGCGTCTACACAGACGAAACCCACCTGCGTGGGTTTTAAATCCTTGATTTTGTGTTAGTCCGCGCAGGCGGACTTTGCTTGTGTAGTAGCGAATTATATTCGCCCAAAACTTTTCAAACATCCTCTAAGCGCAAGCTGTAAGTGTAGGTTCAAAAACGACTGCCGATATCCAGTTGGACATTAACTGAGCTTTTTGTCTATGTTGATCGCTTGTTGCTTTGTTGGTTTTAGTCGGTATTGGTAAGCCGTTCTCACAGTTGCATCTTTACGATTAAAGTTATTGTACCATAGCAAAATAAGCCAGCTTTGCTGGAGACAGGAGTGAACAAGAGGATGGGCAGATAAACAGTCTACGAAATAGCGGATCTCAAACGCAAAAATTACGAATTATATCGCTACATTAAACTATGAAATTTTCTGTAAGTTGAAAGTTATTTAGTTCAATTTGAATATTAAAGGTTTCTCCTGTTTCCACGTCAAAGCGCAGCAGTTGCACAAAATTATCCTGAATTCTCGCCTGCACTTCTTGTAGCACTTCTCCAAACTGTGATAGCAAAGCCAGCTTAATATTTGCGGGTAAATAAAATTCTTGACCAGCTGGATGCAACTGTACCCGTACACTAATAAATTGTCTATCTGCATCAGGTACAAGTGCAATCAATAAGACGACACCAGTTGATTGCAGTTGCATTCCTAAGTCGATGAGTTTAGCTTGCTTGATAGTGGCCTCTTTGACTGGAAAATAATTTCTCAGTGCTAAAGTATTGTTGTCACTGCTTGACTCAAAAAATGCTTCTAAAGGCTGCCATTGTGGGGAGAAAATCCCGTTTAACCATTGAGTGAGACTGATTGTAGCTGTCTTTTGTCGATATTGATACAGCTTTTGTCGCCACTGTGCATTCTCTAAAAGTGCTGCCCAAATTGCAAATGACACAGCGAGTCTGGGAAATGTGACAGCGGGATTACCCAAGCGTTGCACAAGACTTTCTGCTTGAGTTGCTGCTAATGTTGGTAGTGAGGCGATCGCTTGTTTGCTTTGTGCATCTCGACAATATTCATAAGTCAAAAAGAAAGCACTAATATCTTTTGTAATGTGCTGTGCATCTAAACAGTAAGTACGGTCAACAGGATCATACTTACCTTGTGATTTTAATTCCTCATGGGTTGTGAAACCCCACACTCGCACCAACTCTTCATTATTTGTAATTTTTACCGCTAAATAATAATCTGCTGCCCAACTGGGAATGTCTACCCATTCTTGGGGTACTTCTAATTCGTTGTCGTCAATGGCCTCACTAGGAACTAGGAGGATTTTTTGCTCACCAAAACAAATACTGACTCCATTGATGAACTCCCAAAAACTAGGTGTGACACCAGTTTTGTGACAAACTGCTGCATCAGGTAGATATTCATTTTTGATCCAAGTTAAAACAACATCAAGGCAAATTTGATTGATATAGGCACACCAGCGACTGTGAGGAGTTCCATAAATCTGGCTGTTTTGCCAAGACTGCGATCGCACAGAAGGTATAACCTCTAATAATAACTCCGTTGGTTCTGTATAAATAAATGTCATTTATAATACCTCCAACTTATGATAAGCGAAAGCCAGACTGAGCATAATTCATTTTCAACCATTCTTCTAAAGCTGCACTCATATCTTTTATTTGGTTGGCATTTACGAAAATATTCTCTTGTCTACTCCAATTGATTAAAGCCGCCAGCAATGATTCTCTACCTTTGAGTAACCGACGAGAAACAGTAGGTTGGCTGATCTGCAATTCTTGGATAATTTGCTGCTGAGTCATTCCCTGCTGGTAGTAAAGCTCAAAAATCATCCGAGATTGAGTTTCCAACTGTGCAAAAGCTGACAGCAAAACAGCATTGATCTGAGAAAGTTTATTTTTGCGCTCTTGAGCTTCTTCTTGGGCGATAATCTCTGCTATTAATGATTCAGTTAACGGGTCTTTAATATCAAACTCTTGGCTGGTATTTTCTTCAGGGTTGTATATGTTAATAGAAGCAACACTGGGATAAAGATAAGCACGCACATAAATAGCTGTTTTGGTTAGCCATCCCTGTATTACCTCTGGACTGCAATCTGAACCAGGGGTATTTACTTGGCTGTGTCGTTCACTATTATAAAGATTGGCAATATCTGTCCACAGTTGCCGATTCGGTTCTGGTAGCTTTTGATTACTGCTGAGTTGGTTTTGCAGGTACAACATCCTAAAACAAGTCCAAGCTAGGCGATATTGGGATATCTGCGTCAAAGACAAGCCAGCACGATCTAGCGCTGACAAAACTACCTTTTTACTTACCTTGCGTAACAAACCCCAGTTTGTACAAATATCGGCTTCCTTGGTTTGACGTAGAATATCTTTTAATCGACTGGGAAATGCCATGCTGGCATAGTTTTTTAAACTAGAGTTTTTTTCTGGGTTATATCCTTCTAGGATTTTTTCAACTTCTGTGATGCCCATTTGGAAATAATCAGCCAAACCGTACTGGTTGATAGTGAATCGAGCCAATATTTTTTCAGCAGCCCAATAACAACTTTCCTGTAAATAGGCTGATAAATGTTGTTTGGCAAGGTTGCTTAATTGAGAATTCAACCGCCATATTTTGTACCAATACAGTGACCAAAAATATTCTGTAACAGCATCCTCTACCAGCTTTTTAGTGTCTGGAGAATTTTGTAAACAATTCTCCATGCTGCGGCGCAACCTGACATCTGTCAACCATTTGCTAAACTTATCATTCTCCAACTGAGCAAAAGTAGAGAAAGTTTCCACAATTTCCTGGCGAGGACGCATAAGTCATTTAAATTTAGATGGTTGCTACTTCCTGAATTCTCACTTCCAAAAGCTGTAAAAGCCTTGAACTCAGACACTGACACTTATCGAGCATACCATTCGGCTTTACTCAAAAAATATACATTACAGAGAACCGGAAAAATTTTCCGAAATAGGGGGCGAATCTTCCCTAGTTAACCTGAGTTCGGGATAAGCTGAAACCCTGATTACGCCCTTGCATTATTCTGGTATCTGTCAACGTGCTTACGTCATTTCAGCCATTCAAGGTTAAATAAAGCTGCTTAACCCGAACTGATGTTAGTTATTCCCGTTTGCTCTGTAATCTGACAATTATCGAGTCAAGGGAAAGTAACAAACCCCAGGAAAAACCTGTAAGCACCAGTCTCAGTACTAGTCTGTCAAACAACACATAATTTTTTGTAAAAAATATGACATTTTCATTTAGAGTAATCATTGATACTAACGCTTACGGAACGGTAACTTTATTTCCTCAGGCCTGTACTAGTGTTCTTTGCCTTGCCCTCAAGATGATATATAACCGATAACCTCAAAATTTTTTCTAAACCAAAGTCAATCTTCCCTAGTTCTTCCCGATCGCTCTTTAATCTTAAAACTATCGAGCCAAGAGATGGCAACAAAGCCCAAACAAAACTTGGCAGCACCAATCTCAATACTAAGGAGACAAAAAATCATGGTTTCTACAAGCTCCCAATCTACAAAAAAAGATGTTGTAGAGAGTTCTCAACAGAGTAACATTGTGGAAAAATCACTTTGCAAGTGCGGCTTTAAATACAGTATAATTACTGATGGTGAAACAAATTTGGAAAATTGTCCTTGCTAGCCCTAGTAACAATTTTTTCCGTATTTTGATAAATTTCAAACATGGAGAATCAAGTAAATACAAGTGTATTGTTTCATTAGTTCTACAATAATTGTTCTTGATTCTCAATCAGCAATACAAGCATTGGCAATTCCCAAAAAAAGTTTCGTTAGGTTTTAGTACAAATCACCAACTGAATTTATTCCTTAGTACGGTAGATACATTGTTTGCAACGTATCTACCGTATATTATATGATAAGTATAATTGATGTTAATTAACCAATAATTAGTTTAATAAGTGGTATGAGTAATCATAGAGGCAGGGTTCAAGGGCTAGAACTGGCAATAAGTAGTGCAATAATTTTCTCTGCAAATTGTGCTATTGCCCAAATCACTCCAGATGATACTCTACCCACGAATTCTCAAGTGGAACCAGAGGTCAACAATATAATAAATATTAAAGATGGAACCCAAGTTGGCACCAATCTGTTCCACAGTTTTGAACAGTTTTCTGTTCTTGAGGGTAAGACGGCTTACTTTAATAATTCTCAGAATATTCAGAATATTATTACCAGGGTGACAGGCAAGTCGATTTCTAATATTGAAGGTACTCTGAAAGCAGACTATAGAGCCAATCTGTTTCTGATTAACCCCAACGGGATTATTTTTGGCCCCAATGCTTCTTTAGATATTGGCGGTTCATTTATAGCAAGTACTGCAAGTAGTATTAACTTTAAGGATGGGACAAAGTTTAGTGCAACAGAACCACAAACCACATCCCTGCTAAAGGTTAGTGTTCCCATTGGTTTGCAATTTGGTACAAATGCGGCTTCAATTAGCAATGAATCTCAAGCAAAAGATCCAATTACCAATTTTCGTGTTGGTCTACGAGTCAACCCGGGTGAAACTTTGGCACTGGTAGGTGGTGACATCACTTTGAAGGGGGGACGTTTAAGGGCAGAATCAGGACGAATTGAACTAGGCAGTGTTGCTAGTAATAGTCTGGTAAGTCTGAACCCTGAGCAAGGCTGGGCTTTGGGATATGATGATGTAAAAAATTTTCAAAACATTCAACTCATACCGCGAACTAGTGGTGGTGCTGATATTCCCTCTGTTGTCAATACCACTGGTGAGGTCGGGGGTAGCATCCAGGTGCAAGGTAAAATAGTGACAATAAGTGGAAAAAGGGTAGGCTTATTAAGTGAAACTACAGGTAATATCGATGACCAAGATCTAACTGGTCAAGATATAACAATTACAGTTCAGAAATTAATTGTTCAAAACGGAGCGCAAGTACGAAATCTCTCTAGTGGTCAGAAAAATGGGGGAAATTTGATTGTTAATGCTTCTGAATCTGTAGAACTTAGTAACCCTGACAGGCAAGACAGTACCACTACATTAGCTATTTCAACTACTGGTAGAGGAAATGCGGGCAACATTTCCATCACTACTAAGAAACTACGTATCCTCGATGGGGCAAGTTTATCAACAGAGTCTAGTTTTTTGCTAGTAAACTCAAAAACAATACGATCTGAAGGAAACGCAGGGAATATAACAGTCAATGCCTCAGAGATTGTAGAAATAGCTGGAAAGTCAATAAGCAATGTACCCAGTATATTCTCTGCTTCCACTGTCAATGAGACAAACGCAGGAAGAGTAAACATCACTACAGGGCAATTGATTGTCCGTGATGGCGCTCGAATCAATGTGAACGTCTACGGCGTCCCGTCAGAAGACACAAGTAATCCAGCAACTCCAGGGCAAATAAACATAACGGCTCGCTCCATACTTTTGGATAATGGAGGATTAATTAATGCTACAACTGAATCCGGTCGGGGCGGGAATATCAGGCTACAAGTGCAAGATTTATTGTTGATGCGCCACAAAAGTCAAATATCCGCTAGTGCAGGCACAGCAGGGGCTGGTGGCGATGGCGGCAATATTACCATTAATGCACCTAATGGCTTTGTTGTCGCTCCTCCTTTGGAGAATAACGATATCACAGCCAATGCTTACTCTGGCTCTGGTGGTAATATCAAAATCGAAACTCTGAGCATCTTTGGGTTTGTCCCGCGTACTGGTGAAGAGTTAGAGAGACTATTAAAACCTGATGACCCAGCAGAACTAGACTCAAGTCAGCTACCAACAAATGACATCACGGCGTTTTCTCAGCAAAACCGCTCATTAAGCGGCACAATACAAATCAATTCGCCAGATGTTGACCCTAGTAAAGGATTGGTAGAACTACCAGTCAATGTAGTTGATGCTCAAGAGCAAATTGCTGCTAACTGCAATCCTGGTGGGAAACTAGCAAGGGGTTCATTTCAGGCTACTGGGCGTGGAGGTATAGCATCCAGCCCCACAGAGCCATTGATGAGTAATGATGCAGTAGCGGCAGATTGGCTTAAACTACCGTCAGAGGGTGAAAATCGAGCTGCTGATCTCCAGAATGGGGTGATTCAGGAACAAGGCAGCATAGAATTAAACACAGAAAAAGCTGATTTTGTCAATAGCCCTACAGAAATTGTGGAAGCCCAAGGGTGGGTGATAGATAGCGATGGGAACGTGGTGCTGGTTGCTCAAGCTCCAACTGTGACACCTCATAGCCCTTCAGCTACCTCTACATCTTGTGGTGTTTGATAACAGAGTCTGTCACTGATACCGTTTTACTTTAATGTTGATACAAATAGGGAGCTTTCGGAGCAGGGGAGCAGGGGAGATGGGGAGCAGGGGAGATGGGGAGCAGGGGTGAAAGAATTTGTATCAGTAATTAAGTGAAATGGTATGAGGAATTGTGCAATCAGCTAAAATACATTTAATTTGCACAATCACTTGATCTAGTTGTTGTTTGTCATTAGTCATTCGTTATTCGTCATTAGTCATTAGTCATATCATGTTCGGTTAATTAGTTATGTTTCCCACAGTCATTGCACCCCACCCCTAACCCCTCCCCGTTGACGGGGAGGGGAAACAAAGCGTAGCTTTGGTGGGGTGGGGTTCTTAAAGTTTAATAAGTAATCATCCGAACTTAATATCGTTAGTCATTTGGATTTACAATTGGACTTTGGACAAAAGACTAATAACAGTCGTAAACCAGACAAGAAAGCAACTTGGAAGTCCCTTAGCTGACAACAAATTGCTATAAAGATTGTAGAGTCTTGCCATTACTGGGATACTCAGCGATGCCGAAACTAAATTTTACGCCAAAGCGACTACCATCTGGTGCAGTGAAGACTTGCTGTCGTAGGGTAGTCATAAATTCATTGAGGCGATCGCTTGCTTGTTTTTTCGTCAACTCAGGCATTCCCACAACAAACTCCCCATTTCCCCAATAGCCTAAAACTTCTGCACCACGAAAGCCAGTCTGAAACAGGCGACCCCACCGTTGTAAAATTTGGTTGCCTGTAACGTGACCATACTGAATATTGAGCGATCGCAACTCTGCAATCCTAAATACTGCCATACACAAACAAGATGCATTGTCAATCAGTTCCTCCAAATCCCGCTGTGATTGAAATTGATTTGGTAATCCAGTCAGCAAGTCTTTAGTAGAGAGAGTCGCCAGCATACGGTTACGCTCCAAACGATTGGTGATGCGAGTTAACAATTCCGGCCCCACCACTGGCTTAGTTACATAGTCATCTGCCCCAGTAGCAAACACCTGCTGAATAATTTGGCGATCGCTGTTAGCAGTGAGAAACACAATCGGCAATCCTTGCCACTGAGGATCGGTACGGACTGCCTGACACAATTCAATCCCACTCAGTTGGGGCATATTCACATCCAAAATTAATAAATCAGGAGCTACAGACCGCAACACTTCCCAGAAGCGTAGAGGGTTATCTAACGCCGTCATCCGCATACCCCAAGGTTCTAGTAGGGGACGCAATGCTGCCAAAAAAACAGGATCATCATCTACTACCAACACGTTGACTGTTTGGGAATGGGTACGTTGTAATAACTGTCTGGCCATAGCCCAAATTTGCTCGGATGTCACAGGCCTGACTAAAAACCCTTGTCCGCCAGCACGAGCTACCGTTACCCGATCCAACAGTCCATCGCTTGCAGCCAACACTATCACAGGTACTGGCGGAGTTCGATGTGCTAGCTCAGATAGTAATGCTAGACTATCTTCCTGTTCTCCTACTGCATCTGTTGCCAGTACCACTAAATCAGGCGAGTGAGACTGAAGCCAGGTTTTTGCTAATTCCAAACTTTCCACTTGTTGCCAACTCAGGCTGAGCGCCAGCGCTTGTTCCTGTAATTCTCGACAGAGATTTTTGTCAGCATCAATCAACAACAATCGAGAAGTTTGTGAGGATGGAGAAATGTTTGATTCAGTTAGTTGCAGTAGTTCAGTTAATTTCTTAACTAAATCTAAAAATTGGCGCTTTTGATTTGGTTGTAAAGCCTGATTTTCTACTAACAAAATCTGTTCAATTTCTCGTGCCCATAAGGTTCCTGCTTCTCGCTCAAACATCCCCAAAACACCAGCCAACTTATGTGCTGCTTGCGCCGCATCTTGGCGCACTTCTTGGGATAGCGTCCCTGTCTGTATTGCTTTAGCTGCTGCTTGCACAGATGCTAGACGTTGACTCATTAATCCCTGATACTGCTGCCACAGTTGATTCATTCCCTGCTGAAATTGCTGCTCAACAGCAGATGTAGCTTTAGCTTCCTCCAGCGTTGAAGATGAGGAAATAACACTTATTTCCCCCCCATCTCCCCTGCCCCCCTGCCCCCCTGCTCCCCTGCCCCCCTGCCCCCCATCTCCCCTACTCCCCTGCTCAAGAGCTCCCACTTTCAACCGATACCCCAAACCGTAAACATTCTCGATCCAATCTTTGGCTCCTACAGCCTTGAGTTTTTGCCGCAAACCTTTAATATGTGCCTTAACACTCTCTTCCAAAGGGGGGTCGTCATACGTCCAGAGAAGCTCCACTAGTTGTCCCCGACTAAATACCCGTGATGGGTTCCGCAAAAAAATTTCCAACAGGCTGTATTCTTTGGGAGTTAATGCCAAAGGTTTTTCGTCATAGCTTACCAAACAACTTTGAGGATTTAAACGCAGATTGCCCACCTCTAGCACATTTGTGGGAGAAACCCGGCCACGCCGCAGTAATGCCCGTGACCTTGCTTTGAGTTCTTCTAATTTCAGAGGTTTAATGAGATAGTCATCTGCACCTGCATCTAATCCACGAATAATATCAGTACTAGCATCTCTAGCAGTAATTAGGAGAATGGGAATCGAGCAACCATTTCCACGTAAACGCTGACATAAAGTAATGCCATCTATTCTTGGAAGTCCCACATCCATAACGATGAGGTCGTAGTTGCTGTTTTGGGCATATTCCCAACCACTTTGTCCATCGTGTGCCGTGTCTACCACATACTGTTGACTTTTAAAAGATTGCAGGAGTAGTGGTAGCAGAACTTCGTCATCTTCAATTAACAAAATTCGCATTTTAGATTAAATTATTGATTGAAATATTTTTCTGTATTCGCCAATTTACCAGCCTCCATTGCAATAGATTTCTACTCAATTACAGGAGTATTAATATAATTCTGATTGAAATTAATCGAGTTGAAAAGACTTTGCCAATCACTGATTAAAGAAGCATCATTAGGGCTGGCTTTCTGAAGTTGAGCGAGTAAAGTCAGGGCATCAAACCAGATGCCATTTTCAGCATAGAGCAAAATTTTCTCTCGTGGATCTGAAGCTGCTAATTGTTCTTCTAAGCTGGTATTTAACTGCACTATTTGAATATCTCCTTCGACATAAATTGGTTTATTTTCTGACCCGCTACAACTAACTTTGAAAAACCAATGATAATTTTTGTTTATTTCTAAAGGCTTGCCTGTGGATGGCAGGGTAACGCTCTTTATTCCTGGTTTTGCAGGTAATGATACAGGACTTTGATAAACTTCATTTTCTTCACTATCTTGTAAAATAAATTCTGCACTTACACCTGCAATATCTTTTGTGTATGGGATGTAAAACCACAATGTGGGATATTGATTTGTGGTTAATCCCCAAACATATATAGAGGAATCAGATTCAGATATTGATGCTTTGTTAATTTGGCTTGTTAAATTCTGCTCTTGAAAAGGCACTAAAGCTGTGAGTGGATTTTCTACTGCTGGACAATCATCTCGACTTCCCATACCAATCCGGCGTCCTGATATCCCGCTAAGTCCTACAGGGGGTTTTTTCCAATTAAAAACAAGTTGAGATTTCTTGGTTTGAGATGAAGCAGGTTTCTTAGGAGTTGGTGCTGTGGTTTGGGCTTGTAGCAATGCTGGATTTTGAATAGCGATCGCTAAAACCAGAGCGCTTGGTAAGATGCTGATCATGGATTGTAGAAATGTTTTCATAGCTACAAATTTTTTGAAACCCATAAAAATTAACCAATAGTGCCTAAATAAAATTTACATCACTGGTTGAGTGTTGCAATTAGGGATTTCCAAGAAATCAATTATCCTCAATTGTGGGGTGGGCATCCTGCCCTTCAGACAAAGGACGGGTGTCCCCACGCATCCCACAAGAAAATTTGGGATCTTTTTTTATTTGTCAGTCCTTTATCTGGCACATACCAGTATTTAATTGGTTGGGTTTTTTCGTTTTATTCACTGCTGTATTGTAAAAAACATTACTTTTAGTACCCTTTTCTTACAGATACTGATAAATGTACTGTGAACAAGTTCGAGTCTTGGCGGTTTCCGTCGAGTCGAAACTTGTGAACCCGGAGGGTGAATTTAATTGCTCATATGTAAACTTGTATAAAAATTTGCAGCTTTTACTAAGCTGAATTAATACCAAAATATATACTCACTTAAGTATATAATAATTTTCCGAATTTTCGCTGAAATCATTGTAGTAGGGATCTGAATGCCTCTATAAACATAAAGGCGCGTGGGACACACGCCCTTAAAGCTCAATTAATGTCTTCATTGAAGAGTCGTTGAGAAGCCCACACTCACCCTGAAAGGGGAGTGTGTGGAGTATGTCACCGAAATCAAGCTGGAAACCGATGTCCCTGTCGTAATCACCGATTCTCAAGGATTTGTGATCTACGTCAACGATTGTTTTAGCTCGGTTTTTGGTTGGACTGTGGCAGAAATTCAGGGACAGACAATTACAACGATTATTCCCCAAGGCTTTCATGACTCGCACCACCTTGGTTTTTCCCGGTTTCTCTCTACCGAAAACTCAACTATTCTCAATCATCCTCTGCGTTTGCAAGCAGTTACTAAAGATGGCAGAGAAATTGAAGCGGAACATCTGATTATGGCAGAAAAGCAGCAGGAGGAGTGGTTGTTTATGGCGACATTGCGTCCGATAAACAACTGATAACGACGAGGAGAACTCAAGAGTGAATGTGCAGGAAAATTATCTATGACCTTGAATGTAGAAAGTTTAGTTAGCCAACTGCGGGTAACTCTAGGGAGGATGGAGATAGCACTAGGAGCAATTGCTGATGCGATCGCTTGGACAGATCATCATGGCAGGGTGCAGTGGTGTAATGCTGCTTTTGATAGATTAGTCAACCAACCTCACATTCTCGTCTTGGACATGAAGCTCAGTGAGTTACTACCCTTGACACAAGCAGGCCAAGCAGTTGCACTAGATGCTTATCCTGATGTGCAAGTTTTCAGGGGAGAATATGAAACCACAGAATATGAATATCAACAAGGCGATCGCTTACTGATTTTAGAAATATCAGGAAACTGTGCCAAACAGGTAGGGGGTGAACGGTCGGCTGTGCTTGTGATTCGGGATGTCACCACAGCAAAGCGTTTGCAAGCCGAACACCTACAAGCAGAACAGCAAAGAGCAGAAACTCTATCTTTTCTCCAATCTACCTTGGAGTCTACAGCAGATGGAATTTCTGTTTTATCCAACGATGGCAGCATTAGTGTCTGTAATCACAAGTTCTTGCAAATGTGGTCGATACCAGAGTCCTTGCTATCCTCATCTCACAGCCATGAAAGATTAACTTTTATGGCTGAACAAACACAAGATCCTCAAGGCTTTATTGCCAGGGCAAGGCAACTGTTAATTGATTATCCAGAACAAGGAGCTTTTGACATCATAGAACTCAAGGATGGCAGGGTTTTCGAGCGTTACTCCCAACCTCAATGGCATGGCGGCCGCATTGTTGGACGGGTTTGGAGTTTTCGAGATATTACTAAACGCGTCTGTGCAGAAGCCACCATGCAACACTGGGCCCAGGCAGACCAATTACTCAGCAGTATTTCCCGGCAGTTAATCGACCAGAATTTAGCAACTGCGATTAATTTTACCCTGGAAGCGATCGCTAACTTCTTTAAAGCTACACGCAGTTACATCTTTGAATACTCTGAACAACAGCAGCAGTTTGACATTGTTCATGAGTGGCAAACTGCTGGCGTGCAAATATTATCCAACAACATCACTAATGCTGGCGAGCCGATTCCCTGGTTCTACAACTGTATTCTCAGTGGCAAACCAGTACAAGGGTTACAAGTTGTCCATGTTGCAGATACAGCATCAGAGGCAACAGCAAAAAAATCTCAATATCAAGAAGTCATTCAGTCTCTAGTAGCTGTACCCATGATCCATGCAGGCAAAGTGGTAGGATTTCTGGGATTGGATATCTATGACCGTAAAACTTGGAGCCAAGACGAAATTAACCTATTGCAACTCATAGGAGAACTGATTGCTATCGGTCGTTCCCGACATCAGGCTGAAGAAGAATTGCGATTAGCCAAAGAATCTGCCCTACGGGAAGCCGCACGCAGTGCCCAAGCCAACCGTGCCAAAAGTGTCTTCCTGGCAAACATGAGTCACGAACTCCGCACCCCACTGAATGCTATTCTGGGTTTTGCTCAATTGATGGAACGAGATAGCGCTCTTACTACCTATCAAAAGGAATCTCTGGCAACAATCAATCGCAGTGGAGAACACCTGCTGCAACTAATCAACGATGTGCTAGAAATGTCCAAAATCGAAGCTGGGCGCACAGTTTTAAATCCGGAACCGTTTGATTTGTACCAGTTGTTACAAATTATTCAAGAAATGTTCCAAGTCAGAGCCGTGTCTAAAAAACTTGACTTAAAAGTTGAACTAGCTGCGGATTTACCACAATATGTATTTACAGACCAGGGCAAGCTGCGACAAGTCCTGATCAACCTTTTGGGTAATGCCATCAAGTTTACCACTACAGGAGGAATAACACTGCGAGTCAGAGGAGAAGCAGATGCTCCTGGTTACTTGCTACATTTTGAAATTGCAGATACTGGTAAAGGCATCGCAGCCGAAGAATTAGATAGACTCTTTCAACCGTTTGTGCAAACTGCCAGCGGTTTACAATCTCAAGAAGGTACAGGATTAGGATTGACTCTTAGCCGTCAATTTGTGCAGTTAATGGGAGGCAATATCAGTCTGACCAGTGAAATGAATCGCGGGTCTACTTTTTATTTTGATATCAGAGTCGAACTAGCAAAGCGATCGCAAGTTCCAACACCAACCTCTAAAAAGCGAGTACATAGTCTCGCACCTGCTCAACCGACCTATCGAATGCTAGTGGTGGATGACCGCATAGAAAATTGTCATATATTGACGCAATTACTCAACAGTGTTGGTTTTGCAACTCGTGTGGCCACAAATGGTCAAGAGGCAATACAACAGTGGCAAACATGGCATCCTCACCTGATTTGGATGGATATGCGAATGCCGATAATCGATGGATATGAAGCCACTCGCCAAATTCGCGCCCAAGAACAGCAGCTTCAGCAAAACTCCAACCTCAATTCTCGTACAGTGATTATTGCCCTCACAGCCAGTGCTTTTGAAGAACAACGTTCCGACATTTTAGCCGCAGGTTGTGACGACCTGATCCGCAAGCCATTTCGGGAGGAAGTCATCTTCAATAAAATAGCTGAACATCTGCCAGTGGAGTATATTTATGCACAAGAGCCAGACAGCCAGCAAACACAGCAGACAACGACTAAACTAGAACCACTAACCACAGCAGACATAGCTGTGATGCCTACAGTATGGATAAATGCTCTACACGAAGCAGCCATTCAGGTTGATGCCGAACTCATCTGTGAACTAATTCAACAAATCCCCGAAACTCATGGCAATTTAGCTCAAGGACTGACTCAACTGGTGAATAATTTTTGTTTTGACGAAATTATCGAGTTAATCACGGGAGACCAGGATGTGTAGTCAGCCTTTAGGCAAACCGAAAGCCAATATTCTAGTCATTGATGACACTCCAGAAAACTTGCAGTTTTTAGCTGCTATGCTCACAGAACAAGGCTACAAAGTTCGCAGTGTAACCAAAGCTACAGCAGGTCTGCGGGGAGCGCAAGCAGCTCCACCAGACTTGATTTTGCTGGATGTCAATATGCCAGAAATGAATGGTTATGAAGTTTGTCAACAACTCAAAATCAATGATGTTACCCGCGACATTCCCGTGATTTTTATTAGTGCGATGGATAGCGTACTAGATAAAGTCAAAGCCTTTTCAGTCGGAGGCGTAGACTACATTACTAAACCCTTCAAAGTCGAAGAAGTACTGGCACGTTTAGAAAATCATTTGATGATTCGCAATTTGCGTGCATCGTTGCAAGAGCAAAATGCCAAGTTAGAACAGGAGATTCAGGTACGCCAGCAGGCGGAAGAAAAGTTTGCCAAAGCTTTTAGTTCTAGTCCCAGTCCGATTATGATTTTCTCGCTAACGGATGGGCGGTTCATTGATGCCAATAGCAGTTTTTTGAGAATGACTGGCTATGCCCTAGAAGAAATTATTGGTAACAGTTTCCTAGAACTTAATCTAGGAATTAGTCCACAGAAATACACTAGCAGTATCCAGCAACTTCTGGAAAAAGGGTCTCTGCAAAACCATGAAATCGAATTTCGTACTAAGTCTGGCGAAGTTAGAATTGGTTTGCTGTCTGCCGAACTGATTGAGCTATCTGGTACTCAGTGCGTTCTGACAACTTTTAATGATATCACCGAGCGGCGGCGTTTAGAAAATGAATTTATCTCTTTAGTTAGTCATGAATTACGTACCCCTCTCACCTCATTGATGGGTGCTTTAGACCTGCTTGGGGCTGGACAGTTAGGAACGCTAACTACTAAAGGGCAACAAGTCCTAAATATTGCCATTACCAATACTGAGCGCTTGATTCGCTTAGTGAATGACATTTTAGATTTGGAACGGATCAAATCGGGTAAGCTGACTATTCAGAAGGTCAAGTCTGACGCTGCTAACTTACTTACCCAGTCCGCAGAAGTTATGCAACCAATGGCAGAACGCTGTCAAATTAAACTTGTGATTGAACCGATTACGGCTGAAATTTTAGTAGATCCAGACCGCATATTGCAAACTCTCACGAACTTGCTCAGTAACGCCATCAAATTTTCTGAATCAGGCACTACTATTTGCATGCGTGGACAAATCCAGCCTGATTACCTGCAAATTACAATACAAGACCAGGGCAGAGGTATTCCGGCAAATAAACTACAGACAATTTTTGAACGTTTTCAACAAGTAGATGCCTCCGATTCTCGCAAAAAAGGAGGCACAGGTTTAGGACTGGCTATTTGTCGCAACATTGTTGAGCAACATGGCGGTAACATTTGGGTAGAAAGCGTTTTGGGTGAAGGTAGTACTTTTTATATCACTTTGCCATTGGTGGAGTCAGACCAGAAAAACTATGAGTAAATGTGTATTAATAGTTGATGATGAAGAAGATGTGCGAGCGATCGCTCAAATGGGATTAGAAATGGCTTCAGGCTGGACAGTGCTAACTGCTAATTCTGGTCAAGAAGCTTTGATCGTAGCAGCAACCAGCCAACCTGATGTGATTTTATTAGATATGATGATGCCCGATATGGATGGACGGGCAACTCTACAACAACTGAAAGCCAACCCCATAACTCAACATATTCCCGTGATTTTGATGACAGCAAAGGTTCAACCTTCAGATCAAGAAAGTTTTGCTGAATTAGAGATTGCGGCTGTATTCGCCAAACCCTTTCGTCCCTTAAAATTAGCCGACGATATCAGTAGTGTCTTAAGTTGACCTAGTGGTCTGTCAAGCCATCTTTGCATTGTCGTGAGCTGGGGAGGCTGGGGGGAAAGAGAGTTATTGTTAAGTGAAGTTTTTACTCCTCCTGCTCTCCCCAAATTTTTGTAAAAATTCACAACACTACTTTGTATAGGCTTGCAGGTTTAAGTTCCTCCTGCCTATTTCCCTTTCTCTTCATCTAGTGCTTTCTGAATGGCACGTCTACAGAACTCCGCTGGGTCGTCATGTTCTTTAATTGCTTCCTTCATTGATTCAGTAGTACGAAAACTAACAGTACTTGTCATAGGTTCCTCTCCCTTTGGTTGTGCTGGTTCAAAATTTTGCGGATTACCTTTAGGGTTAGCCATTGTTGAGAACTGTAAAAATAGCTTGATTCTAACGTTTGCTAGGGAATAGATTTTTTAAATTGGTGGTGTGCCGTTTACCAGACCGCGAACACCACCAAGCCCACCTTTAAAAATGGACACTTTTATTTTATGTTCACAAGGTCAGAACTTGAAGCACTCAAGCTTGAGGAATTGAAGGCATTGTGTCAGCGCTACAGCTTACCTCCAACGGGAAACGCTGGATACAAAAGCAGCTATATCACGTCCCTGATGGCGTTCTCTGCTATTGCACTCTCACAGTTGAAGGAAGGCAGAGGAATAAAATCACCTAGCTTTGGAAGTATCCAGAGTATTGGGGAAGCACTTGATGAGATGAGAGAACCAACTAATGAACAGATGGCGCTGATTAGGGTATCCCTAGAAGGCAAAAGGATGGAGTACCCAGAGCGATATGAGCAAGAGAGACTATACACTCTGTATAAGGTCAAGCTACTCCTAAGTGAGGTAGTTAATCTGTTGAGCCAATAGCACCAGAAAATAAGCTTTTCAGTGTCATCTGTTTACGGCATCCCTTCAAGGGGGTGCTTTTTTATTGCCTGTATCGCTTATTCTGTCTATCTTGCTGAATTTAAGTAATCACTTGACACCGAATATGGTAATATTACCTGCCGACCGTAGGTGGTAAAATATCGTGTCCGGTTAAAGACTTACAGCAAATCCCTCTTAAGCAGGTAAGCAAAAGAGAGGATTTTAAAGTTTCTACATAGATGCAATAATACCAAGTAATCACGCGGTCATGATATGATTACTTTTGAGAATATTTTGCAGAAAGTTTTAATTAGTTTTACCTTCTTTGAGCATTTGATCTAGCAGTTTTCTAGCAGGTTGTGCTTTAGTCAGGGCTGCTTGATGGTCACTATAAGCACGAACAAGACGAGAAAGACTACTCACACCTGACTTGAGTTGCTCAAGATCTTCACCAGTAGCCAGTTCCCCATCAAGCATCCGCCCAATCAAAGATTTGATATCGCCAACTTCCTGCCGAACTTTTTGCAGCTTTTCTACGGTACTCAGTAAGGTTTTAAGTGAGTTTAAGATATCGTCAATATCCTGGGCATCTTCCACTGGTTCAGATCCATCTTTGATTGTTGCTGTCTGTTCAATGTCTGAAACCGTGGGCAATTCTTGTGCAGAAGTTTCAGTTTTCACCCCGTTTGGCCGTGCCATCTACGCTTCCTCAAAAATTTTCTTCAGTGTAGCGCTTATCTACGGATTGTGGGACTGGGGAGGGGATGGGGGGATGGGGAAGAAATAATTAATAGTTAATTCCCCATTCCTAATTCCCAATTCTCCATGCCCCAAGACCGCAGGGCTGCCCCCATGCCCTTTTCTATAGCGCTTCTCACTTCGTTGCAATACAGTCGCAACCTCACCCCGTATTTGAAGAGCGCGCAACGCCCGACAGACAAAGCGCAAGTGGCGCGAGGGGTTAGGGGTGAGGTTGAAAAATGTACTTCACACAACTGAGAACCGCTATATACAAATCGAGCGATCGCTTTTTTCTAATGCTGCATTGGTTTGCAAATAATCTTGGACAAGTGTGCAAGCATAAGCGAGTGCATCTAGGTTATACCATGTCCGTTTAAACACTTATGATATCTGTGGAGGTCGGTAATTGGGAACTTGTACTCTCGCAAGCCGAAGTATTGGGAATTGATAATTGGTAATTGGTTTTGAGTATTACCTATTACCCATTACCCATTACCTATTACCAAGCAAACCGACTAGATCGTAAGTAATTAGCCGAACTTGATATTAAGAATTTTTACCAATTCCACATCACCGGGCTGTGATCAAGGTAGTCGGTGACAATACGTCCAATAGCATCAATTTGTGCAATTTCTTCAGGAGAAAGTTTAATATCAGTAGCTCGTGCGTTGTCTGTTGCTTGTTCGGGATAACGTGCGCCAGCGATCGCATTTGTTTGGGGTTGGGCGATTACCCAAGCTAGTGCCAACTGAGCAAGGGTAGAATTATGGCGCTCAGCTATGGGACGCAGTTTGAAGAGCGCTTGTTGGGCGCGTTGAAAATTTTTGCCTTGAAATAGCTTATTCTTAGCACGATTATCTTCTGGGGCAAATTTTTGATCGGGAGCAAATTTCCCAGTGAGCAATCCCTGTGCTAAAGGAGAATAAGCCAGGATGGAAATATTGTTTTCGATACAATAAGGTTTTGCATCCTTGTCCACCTGCCGCCAAAATAAACTATAGGGGGGTTGTAAACTATCAATACGTCCATATTGTGCTGCTTGCGCTAATTGAGCGCCAGAAAAGTTGGAAACACCAATCGCCCGGATTTTTCCTTGCTCTTTTAACTCTTTAAGAGCGGTCATAGTTTCCTCAATTGGTACTATTTCACTATTGAAAGCTCCGGAGGGCCAATGAATTTGGTAAAGGTCGATATAGTCTGTTTTGAGGTTTTGCAAAGAGCGATCGCAAGCTGCAATTACTTGGTCGTACTTGAGATGATTAGCGAAAACTTTCGTGGCATACTCAACGCGATCGCGGACATCAGATAAAGCTTCAGCTACAATGCGCTCAGAATGTCCTTCTCCATAGGCTTCGGCAGTATCAATTGTAGTAATACCGGCTTCAAATGCAGCTCGGATTGTTTTAATCGAGTCAGCATCTTCGATTCCCACCCACATCCTTTTACCAGCTTGCCAAGTTCCCATAAGGATCGGTGTGATTTGTACATCTGATGTACCCAAGGTTCGCTTTTCCATAATGGTTTCCTAGTTCATCTCCCTGGATGGTTACATACTTTAACGGTCTTAGTTAAAAATTAAATCTGAATTACAGTAGATGCTGATGGAATTGACTAGTACTTTACATGCACTCAAAGAATGGGCAGTGGCCGTAAATGCGTTGGAAAGCGGTAAAACAATTATGTTGCTGCGTAAAGGCGGTATCCATGAAAGAGGTGGACGTTTCCAAGTTGCCCATGAGCAAGTTTTGCTCTACCCTACCTATGAACATCAACAGCCTTTCCTACTTAAGGCTGAATATGCCAATCTTGTCTATCCTGTAACTCCTGGTTGGCATCCAGAAACAATTCCCATTAGCAGTGTGGCTCAAATTACTGATATTTTGCCAGTTAGTGACGAGTCAATTGTTAATGCCTTGCTTCCATATCATATTTGGAACGAGTATTTTATTAGCGATCGCCTGAAGTGGAAACCACGTCAACCACTGTATATTCTCCTGTTGAGGACTTACAAACTACCCCAACAGCAGGAAATTCCTTATCGCCAAGAATACGGTGGTTGCAAATCATGGATTGATTTAGCACAGTCTATTGGGCTACAAGGAGCAAAACCAGTGTTGTCTGATTCTGTCTACACTCAGCTAGTAGAAGAAATTCGCCACATTGTTGGTGACAAGTTATATGCATCATCCCTGTGACAGAAATTCAGGATGAGTTAGGAGTTAGGAGTTAACAGTTAGGAGTTAACAGTTAGGAGTTAACAGTTAGGAGTTAACAGTTAGGAGTTAAAGAATTATCTCCCTCATCCCCCCATCTCCCCTGCTCCCCTGCTCCCCTGCTCCTCATCCCTCCTTGTAGCGAACTAGACAAACTGTCTTAATCCCAGAAATCTCCCGAAACAGTAGCTATAGATACATACATTCATAAAGACCACAGATACCATTAAGAAAATCTTACCCTTGGGGTAAAGCGAAGTACAGGTGTTTTTGACCTTTAATCTCTGTAGTCTACGGGAAGCCGTGCAGATGACCTATTGCTATTTAAGCAATTCTACTATTTCGGTTTGTACATAAGAGGACACATACTGGGTAGATAAAAAATTACCCCAAAGGGCGAGGCAGGGCTTGACAAAATTCTGCCATTATGCACAATAAGCTAAACGCAAAGGAGTTTGCTATGCATGGACAAATGTGCTGGTTATCTAAATCTGGCAGCGATGAGGAGAAAATTTTGCATTTACAAGCCGCGCCAAATCAACCTTGGCGTCCCTACACGGCTTTCCCACAATATGCAGTCCCAGATTATAAAATACCAGGTGGTTCTAAAGGTTGGGCAACTTATCAAAAACTTCTCAAAGCAGGCTGGACATTAGTACATAGCGCACGAGCAAACGAGTTTGGCAATCAATACTCACAGTCAAGAGTCAATGGTCAATAATTAAAAGTTAGGAGTTAGGAGTTAAAAGTTAGGAGTTAAAAGTTAGGAGTTAGGAGTTAGGAGTTAGGAGTTAGGAGTTTATATCTCCCTTATCTTCCTCATCTCCCCCTGCCCCCCTGCCCCCCTGCCCCCCTGCCCCCTGCCCCCCTGCTTGCTGAATAACTGTTCAAAAACCTCTAGGGGAACCTTCACCACGAGGATCAGCTGCACCTTCTAGACTGTCATCTGCTGTGACTGCGATCGCGTTTGCATTACCCCAAGGATTGGTTTGTTTAATTTTGTGTCCGCGATTTCGTAAGTCTTGCAAAGTTAAAGCATCTAAACTCCAAGGTTCCACGCGCAACTCATCGGGAAGCCACTGATGATGTATGCGTGGTGCAGATACAGCTACACCAACATCCATATTATATTCCAACACATTGAGGACAATTTGCAATACCTGAGTGATGATGGTGCTACCACCAGGTGTGCCTACTGCCATCCGCAGGCGATTATTCTCGGTGATAATTGTCGGAGTCATGCTGGATAGTGGAGTTTTGCGGGGTGCGATCGCATTAGCTTCATTGCCAATTAAACCAAAGGCATTCGGCACTCCTGGGGCGGCGGCAAAATCATCCATCTCGTTGTTGAGTACAATCCCTGTTCCTGGTGTCACTACCCCAGCACCAAAGCCAAGGTTAACTGTGAAAGTTAAGCTTACAGCGTTGCGTTGTTCATCGACAACGTTAAGATGACTGGTTTGGGTAGATTCATTGCCAGAATTGGGAACTTGTACTGAGCGAAGCCGAAGTATTACCCCTGGCTTGACTTCAGTTGCAGGCTTTGCCACATCCATATTAATTTCTTGGCGGCGTTTTTTGGCATAGGCGGGGCTAATCAACTGTTGTACAGGAACTTTGACAAAATCTGGATCACCTAAATATTGTGAGCGATCGGCGTAAGCAATTTTCATCGCTTCCACCATCAAATGTAAAGCTTTGGGATGATGCCATCCCCAAGATTTTAAATCAGTGTCGCCAATAATGTTTAAAATCTGCAATAGATGAATCCCTCCCGATGAAGGTGGCGGCATCGAACAAACTTTGTAGACGCGAAAATTGCCACAAACTGGAGTCCGCCAAATAGGTTTGTAGGCTTGCAAATCTGCCAAAGTAATTAAACCACCGTTTTTTGCCATATCAGCTGCGATCGCTTGGGCAATGTTTCCGGTATAAAAACTTTGGGGATTGTCGGCTATTGTTTGTAATGTGCGTCCCAAGTCACGCTGCACCAATTTTTCACCAGGGCCGTAAAATTCCCCATTACGAGTAAAAATATCCCGCGCCGCCCGATTGCTGAGAACTACCTGCTGACGCCCCTTGTACTCTTGCAGAGAACGCCAAGTGGGGACATTGGCGGTGATAAAGCCATCCTTAGCCAGTGCGATCGCAGGTTTGACTACTTCTTGCCAAGGCAGTTTACCATAGCGACGATGCACTTCATACATTCCCGCCACCGTTCCTGGTGTCGCCACTGCCAAATAACCATTTACACTTGCATTTGGACGCACCTTACCTTGTGCATCCAAATACATATTTCTTGTAGCTTTTAAAGGTGCGCGTTCGCGGAAATCTAACGCTTTGATTTCGCCTGTTTTTTGTGAATACATCAGCAGAAATCCACCGCCGCCAATTCCCGCCGAAAAAGGTTCAACTACAGAAATAGCAAACGTTGTTGCTACAGCTGCATCAACTGCATTACCACCCTTGCGTAACATTGTAATTCCCGCTTCACTGGCTAAAGGATGGGCTGATACCACCATCCCCTTTTTGCTGCGTAGGGGTAAAGTAAAAGTAGCCGATGCCACTTGAGTGTAACAAAGAACGCTAAGGGAGAAGATAGCGATCGCTACCCGTCGGGATTTAGCAACAATAAACATGATTTACAACAGTTGGTTGTTGGCAGCGATTTGCAATTTCTCATGAAATTGGTTTTTTGAAAAGGCTTGCTCATAAAAAGTCACACATAATGTTATGAGGTGAGTGAAAATCACAGCATGGGTGACTGATCACAAAGAATGCTTCAAGCCTTTACATTAAAGAAAGATAAGAAAATGCATATTAGAAAGTAGTAAGTAATAAAATTGGCAAAAAGTGCATTATGAAGTCGTTTGAACGTATAAATATTGAAGGATATCGTCGCTTGTATACTGTGCAAGTCGATATGCGACCTTTGACCGTCATCATTGGTGCTAATGGCGTAGGTAAAACTTCACTTTTGGAGATTTTTTTACTCTTAGCAGCCTCCGCAAAGGGTCAATTGGAATCCAAAATTTCAGAAGTCCAGTACGTTTACCTCTATCTTGAGCATTCACCACAGAAATTTTAATCACGTCTCCCTCTCGAATCAACTTACCTAAAGCTAAGCTAAAACACCTGAAAGTTTGCATAACTAAATTTTATGAAATTCTTGTGGGGGTGGGCATCTTGCCCGCCCAGTATATGCAAGTTAAATGTAGGACAGCTTACTACCGAAGTAAAATTATTTTACTTCTGTCAGTGTAGAAGAATCGCGGGAATTATTTTGTGCTTGTATGGAACCGCAGGCGGTAGATAAATAAAAAAGACTGAGAACGCCTGTGCAAGTCAAACATTGCCAAATAACAGCAAACATACCTTGCTGTGATTGAACCTTAGCTAATGGGGACATAGCTTTTGGCAGATATTTTTATTTTTGCGTTAAACCACAAACATGCTATGGGGCACAATTTACAGATAAACCTAGACTCTGAATATATTTACGAGGTTACGATAATAAAAATTACTGAATACAATCAATAATATTGATTATGAATAGAATGTATCATATGGGAGAATTTGACAGTGGCAGTGAGAATCTCAAAATAAATTGGTCTTTTGGTGTTGTTGGGAAAATCTAAACCCTTCGATTCCCGAAACTCCCGTACAAAATCTTCAAAAAGCACATCTTTTAGTGCGCGACAGTCAATAGTCTAAATTGTAGATGCTCCTTGCCTTTTAATTTTTGACAACCTTCACTCCTTCACTATGCAATTTTAAAACACAATAGCTTATCCCCCAATTCACGCTGAGACAGACATCTCAGATGGCATCCATCCACCACGAAAGTTTTTTCTTTCTCTGAAAAATATTTTTGCTCGTTCAATTCGTAATTACTTTTTTGTTAACGGTCTGAATTAATAGGAATTATTTACTTTACAAAATGAATAGCATATGTATGAAAAAAAATCGTCGTTTCAGCTATTGGCGACTACTTTTAAATCAAAAGGCGATCGCTGGCTAATAATGAAAAATCAGACTTGAATGGCTGAAAAGCCATATACATATTTGTTCACTTATGTCAAAGCTAAAATTTTCATTAATTGTCAATAATTTCTTTAATTGTCTTAACTGTCCTTGCATACACTACATAAGTGTGAGACTATTAAAAAAATCAATTAGCAAGCAACCATACATCAATGTAATTTATTACAGTGATGCCAATGGTTACGAATCTGGCATTGGGAATAAAAACTTCAACACAAATATTCAAAAAGTAAAGAGGTGATTAGCTTCAAACTCTGTTGCAGAATTTGTATAAAATGTAAATTTTTGCTTACACATGATTATGTTAAGCTAAATCAGATAATAGCGTCATGAAAGGCTTATATAACAAACCTTTTTTTTTATAAATACTCTCGACTCCAATACCCAAGAAATACCAAAAGTGCGATCGCTGTCAACACCAAGTTTTGGTAGTGATCAAATTTACGTAGTAATTTTCAGAAATAGTGCGAAGCCTATCAAAGCAATTCACACCCCATAATTTTGTGTACAATAAAAATTTTAATAAATTTGTTCAACCATTTACTTAATTAATATCATGGGTATAGCTCCAACAATCAATCAACTGATATCCAAACCAGTCCCTAGACTTGATGATTGCAGTTCCCAAAGCCTGCTCAACTACTTTGCAAATTCCTGGGAACTGGAAGAAAAACTGATGAGAAGTTTGGTTGGGGAAGAAAGTTTTTATCTTAACCCCGATCCTTTAAGAAATCCTCTCATTTTTTATCTTGGTCACTCAGCTGTTTTTTTCATCAACAAGTTAATTCGCGTTGGTTTAATCAAAAATCGGATTAATTCACAATATGAAACCATATTTGAAATCGGAGTAGATCCAGAAACGCCGACAGAACTTGATGCAGCTATGCAAGGGGTTAGCTGGCCTGATGTCGAAAAAGTTTGGCAATATCGAGACAAGGCCCGCGAAGCGATTACAAAGGTGATTCAAGACACTCGCTTACATCTTCCCATTCATCAACAGCATTCCTTCTGGGCTTTGCTGATGGGAATAGAACATAGTCGCATTCACTTTGAAACCTCCTCGATGCTGCTGCGTCAATTACCAGTTGATCGGTTAAAACGTCCCCAAGAGTGGAATTACGCACCTAGTAATGGTAAGATTCCTCACAATGAAATGCGCTTAATTCCAGGTGGTGTGGTGAAATTAGGAAAACCCCAGGATGATTTTACCTACGGTTGGGATAGCGAATATGGCGATCGCACAGTTGAAGTCAAACCATTTTTAGCCAGTAAGTATCTGATTACTAACGGAGAATTTCTAGAGTTTGTGCAAGCTGGTGGTTACAAAAATTCAGAATACTGGAATGCTGAATCTGCGAATTGGAAGCAACTTTACAACGTACAACATCCCAAATTCTGGATACCATGCCAAGATGGCTACCGCTATCGAGCCACATTTGACGAAATAGACTTACCCCTAGACTGGCCTGTAGAAGTGAACTACTACGAAGCGATCGCATTTTGTCGCTACAAAGGCTCAGAAATACGCTTGATCAGCGAAGCCGAATGGAATCAAGCCTTACTTACCTCTGTTGATCAGCGCTTATCAACTAACTATAATCTTAACTTACAATTCATTTCCCCCAGTCCAGTGGGAATGTTCAAAATAGCCAACAATACTTCTGGTCTTTATGACCTCAGAGGAAATGTCTGGGAATGGCTGGGAGACACTTTTAACCCCCTACCGGGATTTCAACCCCATCCGCTTTACGAAGACCAAGCAGCACCCTTTTTTGATGGCAAACATCAGATAATGTTGGGCGGTTCTTGGGCTACTAATGGTTCAATGGCATTACCAACCTATCGCAACTGGTTTCGTCCCTACTTTTATCAACACGCCGGTTTTAGAATCGCTCAAGATTTGCAACCTGTGTCATGAAATTTAGATCCGTTTTTTTGAAGTATAAACAGCAGAAATGAGAACATGTTAACACAACCTTTAATAATTCTTGACACTCACTACCAAGAGTTAAACAATGATGGTGAAGATGTCATTCAAGGATTAACCAAAACCCCAAAAACTTTACCACCAAAATATTTTTATGATGACCGTGGATCTGAACTTTTTGAACAAATTTGTCAATTACCCGAATATTATCCGACACGAACAGAAGCCTGGATATTGAGTCAATACGCCAATGAAATTGCTCAACTTACAGGCAGTTGTGAATTAGTAGAATTAGGTAGCGGTAGTTCTACAAAGACTCGTTTGTTGTTAGATGCATATCAACAAAATACAGATGACTGTAGATATCTACCCATTGATATCAGTGGAGGAATTCTCAAAACCAGCGTACTACAGCTACAACAACAATATCCTGATTTTTCCATTCAGGGATTACTCGGAACATACGAACAAGCCTTAGAGCATCTGAAGTCAAATTCTTTGCGATCGCGGCTGATTTTTTTCCTGGGAAGTTCTATAGGGAATTTTACCCCACAGGAATGTGATCATTTTTTGAGCCAAATTGCTCACGCTCTCAAACCAGGAGATTACTTTCTACTCGGCATTGATTTACAAAAACCAAAAGAAATTTTAGAAGCAGCCTATAACGACAGTCAGGGAGTAACTGCTGCTTTTAATTTGAATATGCTTTCACATTTAAATTGGCGTTTTCAAGGCAATTTTGATATCAATTTGTTCACTCACCAAGCAATTTATAATCAAACTGATGCTCAGATTGAAATGTATCTCCATTGCCAAGAAAATCATTTGGTATCTCTAAATATCCTCAATTTAAAAGTTTCGTTTCTAGCAAAAGAAAGCATTCTTACCGAAATTTCTCGCAAATTTGATTTAGCAATCATGCAAAAACAACTTGCAGCACAAGGACTTAAGACCTTGAAAACTTGGACAGACCCCCAGCAGTGGTTTGGGTTAATTCTTTGCCAAGCTTAATAACCGGAGGGTGGGCAGTATCAATAACTTAAATTTCAGGGTTTGAGTCCAGGATCTCACAGCCCACCCGATAAAATTTTCAATAACTTTAACTAATAATTATGGAAGCAGTTTGGAACGCCTTACAAAATATCAATTATTCCGGTATCCCCGTTGCCAAAATTGCAACTGTAATCGTTATTCTCACACTAACACAGGTGTTGAGACGGCTTTTTATTGCCGTCATCATTAAAAGTGTTGAGCGTCTAACTGGCAAAACCAAAAGTACACTTGATGATGAGTTGGTTGCAGTTATCAAACCTTCCCTAGGCTGGCTGATTTTTATTAGCGGAATATGGTTATCAAAAGCCATTTTGGCAGATATCTTAGGGCCTCAATTGAATGAAGCAATAGGAAAGACGCTCAACTTTATAGTCATTTTTATCGTTGCTTATGTTGTTTACCGAGGCTCCTCCATCTTAGGTCAGATAATTGCTAACGTGGTGCTGCATACGGAGACTGAGCTTGATGAATTGCTCAGACCCTTGATGCCAAAGGTTTTTCAAGCAGCAGCAATTATTATCCTCACAATCAAAGTCAGTGAAATATTTTTAGGACAATCAGCAGCCGCACTTGTTGGTCTACTAGGCGGTGCTGGTATCACTTTAGGTTTGCTGTTAAAAGATATTGTCTATGACTGGTTTTGTACACTGATTATCTACTCCGATAATCTCTATCGAGAAGGTGACTGGGTAGGAGTATCAGGAGTAGATGGATTTGTACAGATACTCAATATTGGATTCAGAACCACAACTCTACATATAACTAAGTGGGGTTCGATCATCAAAATGCCCAATTCTCGAATGATTACTGGAATTGTGGAAAATTGGTCACAAAATCCTGGTAAAGAATTAAGATGGGGCATAAGTTTAACCTTGAAAATTGATGGCATTTCAGCACAGCAAACAGCTATAATTTGTGATGCTATTCAAGAAATACCAAAATCAATTTCTGGTTTTTCTCCATCATGTGTAGTGCGGTTTAGTAGAATTGAAGGAAATGCCCGCGTCATTGAAATTATGGCATTTGTTAATGATGACAATCTCTACTTTGATGCTGAAAGAAACTTAAATTTAGCCATTTTACAATTACTAGAAAATCAGGGCATCGATTTCCTATCCATAAATCTAGAAGTAGATATGGAAAAATATAAACAGAATCGGGCAGAAATCAATAATTGAAGCTAAAACAAAATTTTTACGCACTCACTGTTGACTTGTTATAAATAGTACTAGTGAATTACTGACAACCCTAACCTTTATTTAGGGTGTCAATTGCGTAAGTTTTATCTAAAATCCAAAATCCAAAATGGAATGGGTTTGTAAAGGATTATGAAGGTCTGGATTGAGGTGTTCACAGGTGTATTAACATCATGTGAACCCCACTGAAAATGATGCATAGAAGCAAAGTATGTTGTCATTAAACATCGCTATATTCCTAGCTTTTACATTTCTTTAAAAACAGTCTCTAAGAGGTTGTTTTAAAAGTTTTGGGCGAATATAATTCGCTACTACACAGGCAAAGTCCCTTCGGGTTCGGGGGTGACGCTCCTTCGTCGCTAACGCTTCGCTAACGCAATCGACGGGAACCGCCAAGACTGCGACCCCCTCACCGCCTACGCGGACTAACCAAAAATTAGGTCTTTTAAACCCACGGAGGTGGGTTTCGTCTGTGTAGACGCGATTTCTAATCGCCCTGCTACACAGGCAAAGTCCGCCTACGCGGACTAACCAAAAATTAGGTCTTTTAAACCCACGGAGGTGGGTTTCGTCTGTGTAGACGCGATTTCTAATCGCCCTGCTGAGTAGTATATTAGACTTTTCAAACAGCCTCTAAGACTGAATCTGTTTTATCTTACAAGGAGAAGATCACTCCAAAGGGACATTATCGCTCAAATTACCATTAATCTAATTTCACTTCAGACTGGGATAATAGTTGAGGTTTAGACTTGATAAACTCACGCACAACTTGTTCAACGGGACGAGATTGATTATCAACTTGATAATTCATTTGTTGCATTTCTTCAGTAGAAATTAACCCAGCTAATTGATTGATAGCTACTCGTATATCTGGATATTTTTTCAGTATTGCTTGATTGAAGACAGGAACGGCTTCATAGGGTGGAAAATATTGCTTGTCATCTGCTAAAATTACTAACTTTAAAACAGCAATTAAGCCATCTGTAGAATTTGCGGCAATTAAATCTACTTTCTTTTCCTTTAAAGCCTGATATATTAATGCTAATTCCATTTGTTTTGTATTGGCAAACTTTAAGCCATAAGTTTTAGCTAACCCTGGATACCCATCTTCTCGTCCGAGAAATTCTTGTCCAAATCCTGCTTGCCATTGGGGAGTATATTTAGCTGCTTCGGAAAGAGTTTTTATTTGTAGACGTTGAGCATCTTCACCCCGGATAATCATTGCAAAGGTGTTGTTAAATCCCAAAGGTTGCAAGACTTCTAATTTAAATTTCTGGTCATAGTCTTGTTTAACTTGATCATAGACAACTTGACGATTACTGATAGGTTTCTGTTTCAATATGGCTGTAAAAGAAGTTCCAGTATATTCTACATAACCAGCAATTTGTCCTGCTTTTACAGCTTCATGACAAATAAAACTTCCTCCTAAATTTAAGCGTCTATCAACCTTTAATTTAGTATGGGATTCAATTTGTTGAGCTAGTAATTCTCCTAAAATAACTTGTTCTGTAAAATTTTTGGAGCCAATCACAATCGTTGGCGGTGTTTGCCAATAATTAAAGGCAATCAGTCCCGCGAAAACTAATGTTAAGATGCTCAAAATAATAGCAAATGTGCGATTAATTCCACTCTTTTTTTTTCCTTGCTGCGTTAGTTGTTTTTCTAACCATCCCAAGGCAAAATCTGCCGCTAAAGCGATGAAAGCTGCGGGTATTGCCCCTGCAAAAATCAATTGATTATCAACTGTAGAAATACCGCGAAATATAAACACTCCCAAACCACCAGCACCAATTGCTGCTGCAATAGTTGCAACTCCAATGGCAATCACCGTGGCTACCCTTACCCCGGCTAAAATTACTCCCATTGCCAAGGGAATTTCTACCTGAAACAACAATTGTCCATCTGTCATTCCCATGCCTTTGCCAGCTTCTTTAATAGCTGGATCGACACTGATGATACCTATGTAAGTGTTGCGAATTATGGGTAAAAAAGAATATAAAGTCAAAGCAACAATTGCTGGTACAACACCAATGCCGCCAATGATGGGTACAGGGATAAGTAAACCAAATAGTGCCAGACTAGGAATAGTTTGGAGAACATTAGCTATCCCCAAAATTACTTGGCGGAGGTTGGTTTGGCGTGTAATCAAAATACCTAATGGAATGCCTACGAGTATAGCAATTCCAATGGCAATGCCCACCAAAAATAAATGTTCTAGGGTATGCTGAAGAATCTCTGGGCCATACTTAATCAAGAAAAAATCTTTCATAATGTGTCTTGCACTGAACGCAGACATTGGAGAAAGGCAAGGCTTTCTGGATGTTGCGATCGCATAAATTCATCCTTCGTCCCCAATACTACCAGTTCTCCTCCATACATTAAACCAATTCTGGATGCTAAAACAAAAGCTTCTTGAATATCATGGGTGACAAAAACTACTGTCTTACCTAATTCTCGTTGCAGTTGCCTCAACTCTTGTTGAATTTCCAGCCGCGTAATCGGATCGAGTGCGCCAAACGGTTCATCCATCAACAACACAGGCGGATCGGCTGCCAATGCCCTGGCTACACCTACCCGTTGTCTTTGCCCTCCCGAAAGTTCATGAGGATAACGCCCAGCAAATTGTGCCGGATCTAAACCCACCAAGTGCAACAATTCATAAACTCGGCTTTTAATTTGTTTAGGCTGCCAACCTTCCAGAGTGGGGACTAAACCTACATTGCGTTCCACAGTAAAGTGGGGAAACAAACCAATTTCTTGAATTACATAACCAATCTTGCGTCGCAGTTTAATTTCATCCCATCGAGTTGTAGGAATGCCATTAAATAACACCTCGCCTTGTGTAGGTGTAAAGAGGCGATTAATTAATTTCATTGTCGTGGTTTTGCCGCTACCACTACGTCCGAGTAATACTAGTGCTTCTCCCTGATGGATGGAGAAATTAAGATTCGACACCAGAGGGCGACGGTTGCGGCTAAAGGTGACATCACGGAATTCCACAGCGATTTGGTTATTTTGTCGCATAGCTTATGTTATGGGGCAGGGGGGCAGGGGAGCAGGGGGGCAGGGGAGCAGGGGGGCAGGGGAGCAGGGGGGCAGGGGAGCAGGGGAGGATTGGTTATTAGTCCACTTAAGTGGACTTTAGCTATTAGCCAAGAAATTTATTTCTTGGCGAGAGATTGGGCAGTTGCAATATCTGATTTTAAAGGACTTCCAAATCAAAAAATACCCCATTGCACTTGCTCGTTATTGACAGTCATCAGCCATCAGCCATCAGTCATCAGTCATCGAAAACTCCTGTCGCTGCCAAATGTAGCGCGAAATACATTTTTGGGTTTTAATTACAATATATAGTTCAAAAAAACATATATCTTTAGTTCGAGTAAACATCTACCGTAAGGTAGAAATACATCGTTCTGACAATTGAAAAATTACTGAAAAGCTCTAGTAGCAATCTAAAGACACACTACTTTGAGGTTAGTGACCTTGTTTACACTGGTGACAAGCAATTGTCGTACTGAGTTGGATTTAGACAGTGCCTAAGTCCTAAGTATTTAGGAGACTTGCAGACGACGCATGAATCCACATTTTTCCCCAACACAAGAACCGCTTCAGGTGGAAAGCCAAAGGATGAAATACTGGATAACGAAATTAGCAATCTATACAGTATTGCTATATCACTTATTACTAGAAAATAGTTACGCACAAGCTAACCAACTTGCAAATATTGATCTGCAAGGACTAAATAAGCTTCCAGTAGTTGAACAATTAGCTAGTGCTAATAATTTTGGTGAGAGTAGAAAGGAAGATTGGTGGCGGTTTCATGAGATAGTCAAAGTAACAGAGAAACTAGAGGGGCTTTTCACACTTTATAAAAATGAAAACTCAGGCCAAGTTTACTTGGAAATTAAACCTGAACAGTTAAATAAAGACTACTTAGCTACAGTAACATTAGAATCCGGCATTGGGGAAAGTAATATTTATAGTGGATTAGCTCTTGATGATTTTCTTTTCTACTTCCGGCGAGTAAACAATAATTTGCACTTTGTTGTGCGTAATGTTAAATTCCGTACAGATGCAAGTGAACCAGAACAGCGATCGCTTGCTCGTTCATTTAGTGACTCAGTTCTTTATTCACTCGAAATAGACAGTATTGATCCGCGCACTAAAAATATTTTGATTAACCTGGATAACCTGCTGATGCAGGATTTGGCTGGATTAACGCCTCTATTGAAATACTCTTTGCAAGCTGATTATCGCTTAGAACCAAGCAAATCTTTTTTTGGTGATGTCAACAGCTTTCCTGAAAATATAGAAATTGATTCAATTTACGGTTTTTCATCACCAGAAAAAACCAATTTAGTCACCTTACCCGATAGCAGGGCGCTGAGTCTCAAGGTACACTACAGTTTTTCTCAACTAAGAGAAAACAACAGTTACATTCCCAGGCTTGCCGATGACAGAGTAGGATATTTTATTACTGCTTTTAAAGATTTCTCTAATAATAACGCCCCAGAACCATTTGTCAGATACATTAATCGTTGGCATCTCGAACCATCCGACCCTAACGTACTCATATCTCCACCCAAAAAGCCAATTGTCTTTTGGATTGAAAATGCTGTGCCTTTCGAGTACCGCAACGCCATTCGTGAAGGTATTCTCATGTGGAACAAAGCATTTGAAAAAGCCGGATTCCAAAATGCTATTGAAGTACGACAAATGCCAGATGATGCTGATTGGCAACCGGCAGATGTACGCTATAACACTATTCGTTGGTTTAATTCTCTGGATGCAGGTTTTGCCAGAGGCCCGACGCGCGTCAACCCACTCACCGGGGAAATCTTGGATGCAGATATTATCGTAGATGCCAATATGGTGCGATCGATTCAGCAAGTATATCGCACCTACGTAGAGTCAAGAGTGAACCACAAAGGATTTGGCAATAAAAACGTTACTCCAGCCTCCGAATGCATTTATGAAGATTTACCCAAAACTGTCGCATCTGAAAAGTTGACTTCCCGAAGCGATTTTGACCACTGCTATGGTATAGAATCTTCAGATCAGGCAAGTATGGGGGCGTTGACATTATCACTTTTGCAAAACGTTGCACCCAACACTGAAGCGATGCAGGATTATGTGCATCAATATTTGCGTTCTCTCATCGCCCATGAAGTCGGGCATACGCTTGGTTTGCGCCATAATTTTCACGGTAGCACCATGTTAGCGCCCGAAGAATTAAATAATACTGAAATCACTCATACCAAAGGTTTAGCCGGTTCGGTGATGGACTATCTACCGGTGAATATAGCACCACAGGGAGTACAGCAAGGCGACTATTTCCCTCAGGTTATTGGCCCTTACGACGAATGGGCAATTGAATATGGTTATAAAAGAAGCCCTCAAGTGCTACTTGAGGCAATCATTCCAGAAACAGAAAAAAGTTTTTTAGAACAGATTGCTTTAGTATCACCTCAACCAGAATTGTCTTACGCAACAGATGAAGATATTTGGGACATCAATCCCCTGGCAAATGTTTGGGACATGAGTAGCGATGTGCTAGTTTATTCTCAGTGGCAAATGGATAATGCCCGCGTGATGTGGCAGCGTCTTGACAAAGGTTATCTATCAAAAGGAGAAAGCTACAGTAACCTGCGCGTCTTATTTAATAGAGTACTTCAATACTATTTTCGTAACGCCACCTTGCTATCTAAATATATTGGTGGGCAATCGTTTCGCCGTCTCCATGCTAGTGATGATACTTCCTGGGCATTTGTACCAGTTTCACTACCAAAACAACGTCAGGCATTGACAAAATTACAAGAGTATGTATTTGCTGAAGATGCTTTTAGTTTTTCACCGCAACTACTGAATCAGCTAGCACCATCGCGGTGGCAACATTGGGGTAGTTTTGTACCCAACAACCGCCTTGATTATCCCATTCACGAACGTATTTTGAACTTTCAAAGTGCGGTATTGCGATCGCTACTAGACAGCGAGAGGCTAAATCGTTTACAAGATATAGAATTAAAAACCTTGCCTGGGGAAGCACTTTCCATACCAGAACTGTTTGACACCTTACAAAAAGACATCTGGACAGAAATTTTAACTCAAGGCGAACCAAAGCCAATTTCTAGCATCCGCCGTGCATTGCAACGGGAACATTTGAATATTTTGCTGGAAATGGTGTTGCGTACTACTGAAGCGCCTGAAGATGGGCGGACACTAGCTTGGTATGAATTGCGCCAACTGCAAAAAGCTATTGAGGAAAGGCTCTTTCAATTTCGTGAAAACCTTGATATTTATACATTAGCTCACCTAGAACTTTCAGGCGATCGCATCACCAAAGCATTAAATGCACAGTTGCTCTCTAAGTAAGGTGAGCAGAGGAGCAAGGGGGATGAAGGGGATGAGGGAGATAAAACAATTGACAACTGACAACTGACAACTGACAACTAACTCCAAACTCCCCAATTTCTAAGAAGCTAGCAATTCTGGCTGACATATCAAACTTTGGAGAGCCTGACGCATTTCGCTAATAGTTTGGAGTTGATAATCACCAGTTTCTTGAACATGAGCCAAAGATTCTCCGATTCCTTGCAACTTATGCCGCAAACCATCCAAAGAATCTTGAATTGGTTGCAGTGCTTCTTCATAGAGACGCACACGACCCCAACATTCAGCAGTTGCTGTTCGCAACGATAGCAACTTTGCTTCTATCTCCTCGAGTTCTTGCTGTTTTTCTTGTTGCTCTTGAGTTTGATTATCAATCATTCCTTGATCTAGCTCAATAGCAGCCAACATCTGCCCAATTTCACGTTCTAACTTTTGTAGTTCTTGCGACTGTTGTTGTCGCTGGGTTTCAATTTGCAACAGAACCGGGCTTAAATCAATTTGGTTATCTTCTTCTGTCTTAGTAACAGTATGTCCTTGCCGCCGTAACAATACAGCTTGATGTTGTTTGGCCAACTTCTGCCGCTGTAGCATAATTCGGCGTTGTCCTACCAAGCTGGAATTTAGCATTTCATAGTGGTCTTTTTCATCTGCCAGTTCCATTTCTAAATTGATTTGGTCATGGTCAGGTGCTTTGCTAATTTTAGTTTGCAGTTCTTCTATAGCTTCTTGTTTATATTTCAGTTCTTGTTCTTGATCGTGGACAAAGCTAGAGTCTATTTCTAACTTTTCCAACAAGTCTTGTACTATCTTTTGCAGTTCTTCTAAAGGCATTTTATCTAAAGCTTCTACATCAACTTTATCGCCCTGAGCCACATCACTAAAAGTAGCAGCCAACGAGTAAATTTGTTGATATAACTGTTCTTGATATTGCAACTGCTCTTTGATTACTTGGACATATTCTTGCTTGCTAGCAACAATTGCTGTATTCACTTGCAATTGGGCTGTTTGCTGCTTGAGAAAATCGTGTGCTTGTTGCCATGCATTTTGGCGATCGCTATAACTTTGCGAAAGGCGATCAACTTCCTGTTGCTGTTGATTTGCTAAAGTTTGTTGTTCCTGTAGTTGTTGCCAATGTGAGTTGAGAGTAGCTTGCTGTTTTTCCACCAATTCCAAAGCAAAATGCAGATGCTCTCGCACTGTTTCCGTAGGAGCAACACGATTAGACAACCGATCGAGTAACTCACTCATCACCCGACTTTGCTCTTCATCCAAAACCGTCCCCTGTTGGCAATCCGCTTGTCGTTCTTCAAAGCGGCGCTGCTCACCCCGCAAATGTTCCCAAGCTCCCTCTAGTTCTTGGCGATTCCGCTCAATTTCAGCTTGCAACTGTTCAATTTGCTCACGAAATGCATCAACTTCCTGTTTTTGCGACTCCAGCTGTTGAAACTCTTCCTCCATTTGTTGCAACTGTTCCAGACGTGCTTCCATATCCATTTCACGGCGATTCATCTCTTGCGCCTGAAACGTCAACGACTGCTTCCACTGGTCAATCTCATCTTCCTTGAGCTTAAATTTTTCTAATTGGCGAGAAAAATTTTGCAAAATGTTCACTAATGGTCGTCCTGCTTCTTGAATCCGCTGC
This sequence comes from Nostoc sp. UHCC 0702, assembly GCA_017164015.1. Lineage (GTDB taxonomy): Bacteria > Cyanobacteriota > Cyanobacteriia > Cyanobacteriales > Nostocaceae > Amazonocrinis. The sequence continues at coordinate 5,737,336 of CP071065.1, read as the reverse complement.
ACTTGACGATTGGGATTCATTTCCACCAGTACCAACGCACCATCATTTAATTTGCTTGCATCTTCAGCGGCAATTACTTCTTCCGACACAGTACTCCAATTCTGGTCGGTTCGCTGACAAGCTAGCAGTTTCAGTTCGGTTTTGGAACTACCACCGAGTAAGCCGCCTTTCTGCTTTTGTACTTCTGCTAAATACAGCACACCGTTTGTCCTTTTGTGTACTTGATGTCCGTGTTTTGGGATATACCTGAGATAATTCTGTCAACCTGTCTGATACCAATTTGGGGACTGGGAAGATTATGGACGGGGTTTCAAAAACATACCATTACCTTTGTGAACATCTTCCTAATACCCAATACCCAATCCCCAATCCCGGAGCGGCATTACTCCCAAAGCAATTTTGAATTTGGTTGGGGACTCGTCGCCGCGACCCTTTGAGATTATGGAATCTCAAACAGTATTAGCTATCCTAATTTGGTATGATGCACCTAAATTTGGGAAAACAAGACAGACAAAACTATTGATAGATGCTAACCAGGTTCTGATATTTATAAAAGCGATTTGATCGCGCCTTTATATTTTCTACTGATGGCAGTGATGATGGCTTCCGTGGTATCACTAGCTTTGTCAAAATCTATTACGAAAATTTACAGTTTGTATTTGAATGTATCCCCTGATCAGGATTAGTTACAAAAGAAATAAGATTTTGAGTACACCAGACAAATTGGGATAGCTAATATTGTTTGAGATTAAAGAATGCAAACGGGATTACAAGGAGCGCTTTCGAGCTAAATGCAGGGAAATTTAAGTGAAATTGATATTCGCAGTATCCTGCAATTGATTGAGTTAGGGCAGCGAACTGGGCAACTTTTGGTGGAAGCCAGCTTTCACAACAACGACAAACTCATACTCAACGAAGTAATCAGACCTCGCCATTCTCCGAACAGCAAACAACAGTCTTGGTTCGTCTTTTTCCTCAACGGTCAAATTATCTATTGCCAACAAGGCGAGAGTAATTTGTTGCGGATTGACGATTACTTACGCCATTACCGAGTTGAAATGCGGCTCGAAGACAAGCAACTTGCCTCACTAGGATTACAGAGTATGCCAGAATATGGATATATCTGGGCACTCTTAGAGCGGAATATTATTAACCCCAAGGTAGCTCATAGTATCATCCACCACTTAGTGCATCAAACACTCTTTGATTTACTGAGTTTACACCAGGGTAATTTCATTTTTCTTCAGGGGCCTGCACTTGCTCCGCAATTAACTAGCTTAGAGATTGCTCCTTTAGTAGCTAAAATTACGCAACAAGTACAAGAGTGGAAGCAACTATATCCACACATTCAGTCTCCCGAACAATTACCAATGCTAGCTGACATAGTGCAGCTCAATTCTTCACTACCAACAGCAACCGTGAGTAAACTCCAACAATGGGCAGATGGTAAAACATCGCTGCGCCAACTAGCTCGTTATCTCAACCGAGACATTTTGACAGTTGCGAAAGCGATATATCCATACGTACAACAGGGGTGGCTGCAATTAGTATATTCCGCAAGCAATAACTCCAAGGCACACACAGACGCTATGGAAGTGGAGGAAAAGCATACTCTGCGGATAGTATGTATTGACGATACAACAACTATCGGTGAGACTGTAGAGTCTATCCTCAAAGCTCATGGTTATGAAGCGATCGCTCTCAGTAATCCCCTAGATGCCATTAGTCTTATTTTTCGACTACAACCAGATTTAATTTTATGCGATATTGCGATGCCAGAATTGGATGGTTATGAAATTTGTGCCATGCTGCGACAATCCACAGCATTTCGGTTTGTACCGATTATTATGCTGACTGGTAAAGATGGATTTATTGATCGAGTCAGAGCTAGTATGGTCGGGGCAACAGATTATTTAACCAAGCCGTTTGGTGACACTGAGTTACTGATGCTTGTAGAAAAATATATAGACGCAAAATCTGATTTAGCCACACAAACAAGATACAAGACTTGTTGATTCTTAAAAGATAGAGTAAAAAATGTTATCACAGAATCAACCAACTCCAGTACAACGTTATTATCTAGTAAATTAGGGAATTACCAAAATTAATTTATACAATAAATACTTACGGGGGATCAGGGAATGTTCCAAAAAGGAACGTCTACATCAGGAGGTAGATAGGCATTTATGAGTATAGTTCTGATTGTGGAAGACAGTATTGCACAAAGGGAGATGATTACAGACCTCCTGAAAGCCAGTGGCTTAAAAGTCACCCATGCCAGTGACGGAGTAGAAGCATTGGAGGCCATTCAAACTGCACCTCCGGATTTAGTGGTATTGGATATTGTCATGCCCCGGATGAATGGCTACGAATTGTGCCGTCGCTTAAAGTCCGATCCAAAAACCCAAAATGTCCCCGTAGTCATGTGTTCTTCCAAAGGTGAAGAATTTGACCGCTACTGGGGCATGAAACAAGGTGCGGACGCTTACATAGCCAAACCGTTTCAGCCAACAGAGTTGGTAGGAACAGTCAAACAACTACTGCGAGGATAAGGATGAAAACAACATGGTCAGCAAACCGGACTTTTTAAGTGGCAGTGGTCAAGACCACTTCCGTCCTGAATTACAAGTAGAAAGTCCTGAGGGTGAGTTACATTTGCGGTTTTACATACCCTCGCATCAGGAGTTTGCACTACCAGCAACCGGTATCAAAGAAGTCATGGAACTGAGTCCTGATAGAATCACCCCGATTCCTAATGCTTCTCCTTTACTTTTGGGTACTCTAAATTTACGAGGTCGAGTAATTTGGGTGGCTGATTTGGGTCAATTTCTTGGGGAAGCAGCTCCGTTAAACACAGATCGAGCAGAAATTCCGGTGATTGCTATTGAAGAACAAGACACAATAGTGGGCTTAGCAGTAGAACAAATCGGTGGTATGGACTGGCTGGATGTACAGCATCTGATGCCACCAACAAATCTACCAGATACTATGGCTCCCTTTTTGCGCGGAGAGTGGGTATTGGCTGATAAAAACAACCAGTGTCTGCGACTGCTCGATCAAATGGCAATTGTACGGAGTGCAAGGTGGGCAGGATGAAATTGGGAGAGAGTCAATGGCAGCAAGTATAGATGATTACCTCGAAATATATCAGCAGGCTTGTACAGCCTACGCGCAACAAAACTATGAAGTTGCGGCCAATTTAGTCGATCAGGTGGTGCAAAATGTACCAGATGACCCCAATTGCCATTTGTTAAGAGGTCATATCTACTACGTTTTGCAGCAATATGATGTAGCTAAAGCAGAATATCAAAAAGTTTTGCAGTTGACTGACAATCAAGAAATTATTGATTTAGCCAATAATAGTCTTGAAAGCGTCATTCAATACCAACAATCCTTAGAAGGACAGTTTGCTGCTGTAGATAATAGTTCGCAAAAGCCAGCAACTTTTACAGAGATATCTGATCATCTTGACTCTGGCGAATTAGGATTAGAAGATTTAGGGACGTTTGGGGACTTGGATAGCAGCAGCTTTGATTTGAATTCCTTTGATGATCAACAACAAGCTGTGGATATAGAAGACCTATCCAGTAGTAGTCCGTTTGAAATCTCTACAGATAGTAGTTCGTTTAGTAGTTCGTTTAATAAAACCCTAGATTATTCAGAATCTTTGAGCGATGACCCTTTTGCTTTGAATCAACCCTTAGATGCACAAGAGTCAAACGCCAACGTCTGGGAGAAGCAAACAGAATTAGAGTTACCTATTTTTTGGCAGGAAGAAAATGTTGATCAGCCAGAAAATAATAGTAATTTACTAGATAATGGTGGCAATAACACTAGTGAAAATTCACCAATTAATAATAGTATCGAATCACCGTTTGGAGAAAATAATTCGCCTAGCAGTAATAAATTGGAAACAGATTTGGTAGAAGAAAATTACCAAAAGCCAAGTAGTCCAAGATTGGACTTGAAAATGAATAGTCTGCAAGATGAAACTTTACTGTTCACCAAACAAGAATTAAAAAATGATTCTACACAAACAAATACAATCAAATCCAGTAGTCCAAATAATTTATCTGAATCAGAATCAGGTAATCGGGTGCAGCGACTAGAAGAGCAAGAAAATTTTTCACAAGTCCCCTCATCTGTAAAGGAAAAATCATCTTTGAAAGACCAGCAGGTGAAAGCAGATTTAACAGCAGAGCCAAATAACTTTGATAGTGATGAAGGTTTTGATTTTGAAGCATTTGAGTCTGCCTTTGGCTCAGAGGAATTCTCAACTGATGCAGACCGTAACAGCATACCAAACAAACAAAATTCTAAAAGCAACATCGAATTCTTAGACGACTTTGAGGAATTCGACGACTTAGGAAATATTCCTGGGTTTGACTTGGTAGATGCAGACTCTAGCTTTGGTGACGTGACAATGCTTTCCCCGGCTATGGAAACGGGTGGCAAGACACGCGCTAAAGATGGAGCAAGCGATCGCGATGATGAACTGTTTTCCATTACTGGCTCCCATACTGGCGCACAACAGCCAATGCCAGTCTTTACCCAAAGCGATGCCTCGAAGCTAGAACCCACTGTCAGTGTTGAACAGGGCTGGTTAGCACCATTAGAAAATGCCTCCCTAGACACCAAACCCTGGTTCGTTGCTGGTACAGTAGGCGCTTTCTCAGCCCTAGTTGTAGCCACAGTCAGCTTCGCAGCCACCAGCTTTTCTCCACCCCAACAACGGGAATCAGTACGGAATACAGGCTGGGCCATGTCACTGGCAGCGGGCATTGCTGGGTTTTCTACCGCCGCCTTCATGGGCAACCTCACACTCAAGCAAATTCGCCGCACAACCAGGGATTTGCAAACTCAGTTTGATGCAGTCCGCCAAGGAAATCTGAATGTTCAAGCCACGGTGTATTCCGAAGATGAATTAGGAATGTTAGCCACTGGCTTTAATGAAATGGCGCGGGTAATTTTCACCACCACCAATGAAGCCCAACGCAAAGCCGATGAACAAGAGGAAGCCAAAGAAAACTTGCAACGCCAAGTGATTCGCTTGTTGGACGATGTAGAAGGCGCTGCTAGAGGAGATTTAACAGTCCAAGCTGAAGTTACAGCTGACGTACTGGGAGCCGTTGCTGATGCTTTTAACCTGACAATTCAAAACTTGCGGGATATTGTACAACAGGTAAAAGTGGCAGCCAAAGAAGTTACTAAAGGTGCAACCAATTCGGAAACCTTTGCTAGAGCCTTATCTAGTGATGCTTTGCGGCAAGCAGAAGAGTTGGCAGTCACTTTAAATTCTGTGCAGGTAATGACTGACTCGATTCAACGGGTAGCTGAAGCAGCGCGGGAAGCAGAAACTGTGGCTCGTGATGCCAGCACCATCGCCCTCAAAGGTGGAGAAGCGGTGGAAAATACTGTGGCAGGTATTTTAGAAATTAGAGAAACTGTAGCTGAAACTACCAGGAAGGTGAAGCGATTAGCAGAATCTTCTCAAGAAATTTCTAAAATTGTGGCGTTAATTTCTCAAATTGCCTCCCGCACCAACTTGCTAGCACTCAATGCTAGTATTGAGGCGGCACGAGCAGGAGAAGCCGGACGTGGGTTTGCAATTGTGGCAGATGAAGTGCGGCAATTAGCTGATAAATCTGCTAAATCCTTGAAGGAAATTGAACAAATTGTGATGCAAATCCAAAGCGAAACAGGCTCAGTGATGACCGCGATGGAAGAAGGCACACAACAGGTAATTAAAGGCACAAAATTGGCAGAAGAAGCCAAGCGATCGCTAGAGAATATCATTCAAGTAGCGAATCGTATCGATATCCTTGTGCGCTCAATTACCAGCGACACAGTAGAACAAACGGAAACTTCCCGCGCCGTCGCTCATGTCATGCAATCAGTGGAATTAACGGCCCAAGAAACCTCCCAAGAAGCGCAGCGAGTTTCTGGTGCGCTACAAAACTTGGTGGGTGTATCCCGTGGCTTAATCGCCTCCGTTGAACGTTTCCGCTTGGAAACCTTGGAAACAAGGTAATTTGTCATTTGTCCTTTATCATTTGTCCGCTGTTATTTGCTAATGACCAATGACCAATGACCAATGACCAATGACCAATGACTAATGACTCTTGACTAATTACTAATGACTCTTGACTAAAAAACTATGCTGCCGGAACAACAACAGCGGATTTTGGGTTACTTTATTGAAGAAGCAAGAGACCACCTGAACACGATTGAGCAGGGGTTGCTGAATCTTGAAAGTACCTTGAACGACCCGGAAATGGTCAATGAAGTTTTCCGGGCGGCTCACTCCATTAAAGGAGGAGCGGCAATGCTTGGTTTAACTAGCATCCAGCATACCTCCCACCGTCTGGAAGATTGTTTTAAGGTTCTCAAAGAGCATCCGGTTCAAATTGACCAAAAGTTAGAGTCTTTATTTCTCGGTGTGTCCGATACCCTCAAGTCGCTGTTAGAGCATTTGAGTGGGCCGTTTGGTCTATCGGAAGAGGCTGCTAGTACTCTCATGTCAGAAGCAGAGCCAGTTTTTAAATGGCTCTATGAGCATCTGGATTTATTAGTCAAACAAGGAAACAGTGGCAGCGATACTGCAACACAAATACAGCCATTTCCAACCGATAGCGTCAGTACTCTCACGGAGATTTTCCTGCGACCGGATAATCTGACTCTAGAAGACGATACTTCCACAGAAATACTCAAGTCTTTGCCATCCCCAGCAGCAGGTTCACCAGCCCCCGCCAGAGAAAATGTGAATGCGGGTGAGTTTCAAACCCAGGTGTTACAAGCATTGCGGGAGATGTTGCAATCATTTAAGCAAAAAACAACACCCGAATCACGGCAAAATCTTCAGCAATGCTGTCAGCAGTTAGTCAAACTCGGCCAGACATGGAATTTATCCAATTGGTGTAGTTTATGCCAAGCAGCAGCAAATGCGATCGCTAATCCTGACAATACCTATTTGACTTTAGCCAAAATCGTCATTACCGAAATTAAGCAAGCTCAGGAATTAGTTCTTCAAGGTAGAGAAACTGAGATTGTAATTAGTCAGCAATTAGAAGGACTCTTAACCTTTCCACAAATTGATTTGTTCACAATAACCACAGATTTGCTGGATGAACGGTTAGCTACAGTCACAGAACCATCAACTGCGTCAGCACCAACATCTGATCAAGATAATTCTCACAGTAATGCTACTGTTGCACAGCCAACTGACAGTGTAACTAGCCTCACAGAAATAACCGAGCAACTTCACCCCGATGTTGTCACAGAAAATGCTGTTACTGGGGATGTCACTGCCAATCTCTTGTTTGGTAGTGAAAATGATGCATTTATCATCAGCAGAAGTACTGACCATCATGGGCCTGAGGTAGGATTAGCTGAGTTAAATACACTTGCTGATTTGTTTGAAGGCGAGACTCCTGAACTTGATGAAACCTGGCAACAAGAAGAAGTTTTAGATATTAATGGTGTCAGGGAATTAGGAATTGAACTGAAAAAAAATCATATTGATGATGTTGATAGCGATTTAGCAGATTTTCTCTCATTTGATGAGGATAAAAGCAACAATACTCCTCAAAACAGTGCGACTACAGCAGAAGACTTAAATCTTTTATTTGGCGACAACTTCCTCGAAAAAGAAAATTCTGAACTGCTAAATTTACCTACATCTGCTGGAATTCCTCCCGAACTCTTACAGGAATTTACAGAAATCTCTAGCGAAACACACCAGTCTTTGGAGATTTTGCCAAAAGATATAATCAACGATTTATTGGCAATAGCGCTAGATGAAAATGAAACACTACCTGTAAGCGAAGTCAGTCAACCAGAAACCAAGGATACTATCAATGGCGAACTATCTACGAACCAACAAAGCAGTTATGATGAATTATTTATAGAAACTGCAAATGTAGATAATTTACAGGAAATAACCCCTGGTGACGACGAAGAATTAAAGTCTATCATATCCCAGCCAGATGCCTTGTCTGCGGATAATCTGTTTGCTGAGCTAAAAGAAAATACAATACTGCCTACCCAGGAACCAGAAATTAGTGATTTATTTGATGCACCGCCTACAACAGCAACAGAGGTGTCTCAGACAGATGACGATTTGAGCAACTTCTGGAACCAGGAAGCCGAAGCAGAACCACAGCCAGAATTTGATATTGTAGTTGAACAGGATGTCGCAAAAGCGTTAGAAGAAAGTTTATTTGCAGCCGCAGCATCCGGTGAGATTTTTGGTGAAATTCACGAGTCTACAGCCTCTCCCACAACAAGTTTTGAGCAAGAAGATTTTGATATGACTTTCTTGCAGCTAGAGGAGCCGCAAGATTTGATATCATCATCAAATGATGGGGAAAATTTGTTTCAAGAGTTACCTACAACTAACTCAACGATTTCCCCTAACGTGGGTGATCACAATATTTCTTTGCCAGAAATTCATAGCTTCTCCCAAGAGCCAGAAGCTTTAGATTTTACCCCCGAATTTACCAACGAGCCGACAGATAACTCTTTGATAGATTCTCCTCAAGTATCTGCCAAACTAGAAATTGATTTGTTCGATGCTTTCGAGGGTGACAGCAATGAAAATCCACAAATCTTATTTGAAGATATAGCCGCCACAGATAATTCAACTGATATTCAACTCGAAAGTACAGAAAATCTGATTAGTGACGAATTATTTTTTACAGAAAGTAGTTTAGATAGAAGTTTAGGTGAAGCTTCCGACTTCCAACAGTTTTCCACTCACCCAGAAATTTTAGAGCCTAACACTAGCGTAGATGCGATCGCAGATTTTTCAGCAACAACAGAACTCAGTTTAGATGAGGAATTATTTGCACCCTCAACTGAATTGCTTGCGGAAGTGAATATTAATACTAACGTTGAAGTTAATACTAATGATTTTTCAGCAGCAACAGAACTAAGTTTAAGTGATGAATTATTTGCACCCTCGACTGAGTTGCCTGTTGAAGTTAATACTAATAATTTTTCAGCAACAGAACTAAGTTTAAGTGATGAATTATTTGCACCCTCGACTGAGTTGCCTGTTGAAGTTAATACTAATGATTTTTCAGCAGCAACAGAACTAAGTTTAAGTGATGAATTATTTGCACCCTCAACTGAGTTAACTGTTGAAGATATTAACACTAACATTGAAGCGATCGCTGATTTTTCAGCCACCACTATTCAATTTGATGTATTAAATGAGACGTTAGATATTTCCGAATTGATGTTTGACGAAGGTGTAACATCTGAGGCTGCACCACCGACTGAAGATACTACTGATATAATTGCTGAATTGGATTTGACAACGGAAACAGTAGAAACCCCAGAAACCATTGCCCCAGAAGCAGAAGTTACTTTAGATGAAGCCGGTATCCAAGATGAATTTGCTGATTTAGAAGCATTACTAGGAGAAGAAGTACCAGAAAACACTAAAGCCAACTTCATAGCAGAAGAAGATTTTGCTGCCCTGGAAGCATTACTTGGTGCAGACAACGATGAAAAAGTCACACCTTTACCTGCAAGCAGTTACGTACAAGAATCGCGGGCATCTGTTTCAAAACAGATAGAGAATAATGCTGTTGCCGCAACGAATGACAAAGATGAATTTGCGAATTTAGGAGATGGATTTGGTGCATTTAGTGACCTGGAGAAACTGCTAGCAGAAGCAGATAAAACCATATCCCACTCCTCACCCGCAAAACAGAACATCAGTAAAACTCCCCGTCCGTCTACTCGTCGGACTGCAAGATTTGAAGAAACGATGAAGGTGCCAGTCAAGCAACTGGACGATATGAGTAACTTGGTTGGGGAGTTGGTAGTCAACCGCAACACCTTAGAGCAAGATCATGAACGGCTGCGACAGTCACTAGATAACTTGCTGATTCAAGTGCAACAACTCTCAGATGTGGGAGCAAGGATGCAGGAATTGTACGAGCGATCGCTTTTGGAAGCATCTTTGTTAGCCAGTCGCAAAAGCAGAGAATCTCCTAAACAAACTAGTTACCACTCGCCAGATGCAGATACAGACAGGGGTTTTAGCGAACTAGAAATGGATCGCTTTACTCCTTTCCATACATTATCCCAGGAAATGATTGAACTGATTGTCCGGGTGCGTGAGTCAGCTAGCGACATAGACTTCGTGACTGAAGAAACCGAACGAGTAGCTAGGCAATTCCGCCAAGTGACAACCCAGCTACAAGAAGGATTAACACGAGCGCGAATGGTGCCATTTTCCCAAACAATTGATCGCTTGCGGCGAGGGGTGCGCGACAATGCCATTAAGTATGGCAAACAAGTAGAATTAATCATTGAAGGTGGGGATACCTTAATAGACAAGATGATTTTGGATCATCTTACCGATCCGCTGACTCACATGCTCAACAATGCGATCGCTCACGGCATCGAAACGCCAGAGATTCGGCTTGCAGCGGGTAAACCACCAGTGGGAGTGATTGCCATCCGTGCCTTCCACCAAGGCAACCAAACTGTGATTTCCGTGGGTGATGACGGTGCTGGTATTGATACAGAAAGGGTCAAGTTTAAGGCAGTAAAAGACGGCATGATTTCAGCAGAACAAGGAAAAACCATTTCGCGCATGGAAGTTTACGATTTGCTGTTCCAGTCCGGTTTTAGTATTAAAGATAAAGCAGATGAAATTTCTGGTCGCGGTGTGGGGATGGATGTAGTTCGCTCCGAAATTAGCGAAATTCGCGGAACAGTGAACACAGATTCCACTTTAGGCAAGGGAACCACCTTTACTATTCGTTTACCACTGACCTTGAGTATTTGTAAAGCTCTGTGCTGCGTCTCCGATAGAGCGAGAGTTGCATTCCCGATGGATGGTGTGGAAGATACGCTAGATATCCATGTCAAACATATCCAGCATAGCGCCGATGGACAATCATTTATTTCTTGGCGTGATACTATGCTACCATTCCGACCTTTGAAGGAACTTTTAACCTTTAATCGGCATATCGGTCGGGGCGGCGTTTATGCTGGTATTCGAGATGATGACATGATTTCTGTGGTGGTGGCGCGATCGGGAAATACCTTAATTGCCCTACAAATTGACCAAGTGCTGAGTGAACAAGAAATTGTAATTAAGCAATTTGAAGGGCCAGCACCCAAACCCATTGGTGTAGCTGGTGCTACAGTCCTTGGTGATGGTCGAATTATGCCCATTGCTGATGTGCTGGAAATTATTGACATCTTCCAAGGACGGCTTGCTAAACAAACAGGTGGTACACCTTGGCAGCAAAAAGCGATTCCGAATGTGCCTGAAATCCCTGCTGTGAAGATTGATCCGACAGTGCTGATTGTCGATGACTCAATTACAGTCCGGGAATTGCTCTCTCTCACCTTTAATAAAGCAGGTTATCGCGTTGAACAGGCGCGTGACGGTCAAGAAGCTTGGGATAAACTCCGCTCTGGTCTGCCCTGTGATATTGTCTTCTGTGACATTGAAATGCCCCGTTGCGATGGTCTGGAGTTGCTTTCTCGCATTCAGAAAGACTCCAACCTCAACCACCTACCCATCGCTATGTTGACCTCGCGCGGTGCGGACAAACACAGACAAATGGCAATTCAACTCGGTGCTAGCGGCTACTTTACCAAGCCTTATTTAGAGGAAGCTTTACTTGAAGCCGCAGTGCGGATGTTGAAAGGAGAGAAACTTGTTAGCAGTGCTGGTAATGCTTAGTTAAGTTAATGGGCTTACATATTGCAGTTTTTTCAGCTGATATCTTGCACCATTCTCAATTAAGCCTGCGGTGGGCACTGCCAACAACGTAAAAATAAAAAACTCCAGGAGCGTAAGTGGTGTGGAGTTTTTGGGCATGGCGAAAAGGGCATAGGGCATGGGGAAGAAGTTACCAATGACGCCAGTTGCAAAGGCTGTCGGCAAAGCGCGCTCTTCGCACTGGCTCCCCTATGCCCTATGCCCCAAGCGGCGGGGTGAGCAACCTCGACCACCCACCTTGGTGAACTGCGTGACGCTCGCTTCGGACATTTGATTAGCTTGATCTAGTTAGTAAATTTTCAAACACAAAGTCCGCCAATTTTGTGCCAGAAATATAGGCTGCATCTGCATCCCATTGAAAATGCACACCGAGATAAACACGACTGCGCCCATTTTCTAAAGCTGCCGAGGAGAAACTATTAAATGTCCGTGTGATTCTAATGCCATTATTGCCCCTCGCATGTGGATCTTCAGATGTTGCCGTGAAGGTAACATTATCAGTGCCAAAGAAGTTCCGCAGAATTCCAGAATGTACTGCTCCGAAAGTTGCATGACCAGAGATATACGCTGGAAATGCTGGTGAAAACCGAGTGCCATCAAGATTAGGTGATAAGGGTCTCCAAGTGGGGTCGGCAGTTGTTCCAGGGTTTCCATCTGTATCTGCCAATTGAATTGCCGTTTCTGGTCTCCACAAGTCCAAATCGGTGTCGTACTTCGCATCCCACGCCAAGATTGCCGCATCGCCTAAACCTAAGCCTACCAAGGCAAACAGTCGTGCATTCTCGGAAAAGCTTAGTCCCCGCAACTGAGAGACAATCTGGGTTATGGTATACAGTTGTCCTGGTGGCTTATATGTTCCATCAAGATCGTTTGCCCAAAAAAGAGCAATATCGGTTTGTTCTTGGGTGCGCTCAGTAGAGTTAGCAGCGCCAAGCCGTTTGACTTCATTGACTTGAGCAGCATATTCTACGCTGGCAAGTAGAGCCTGTTTGTTACTGAAACCAGCTGGTCGAGTTGGGCGAAAGCGCTGGATAAAGGTTGGCGAGAAAGGTTTCACTTTGCCCCAATTTGGAGTCACCGCAGCACCAGAGCCTGTTGGACGCCAATCACCAGGCTGAGTTCCGGAACTATAGGAGGTGTTGTCATCAAACCCGTCGCTTTGTCGATTCTTAATAATTGCTTGAGCTGCTGCAAGCCCAAGTTCTTCGCCATCTTGGATACTTTGTTTTGACAAACCACTGTTTTGAAGTTCTTTACGGGCTTTTTCCAGTTCTGCGTTGAAGAAGCTCTTGTTTTTCTCCTTAGCATCAGGAAAATTGAAATTAGGATAAACACTGTCGCTATTCAACACAGTATATGCAGCAAAAACTGCTGCCGCTTCTTTAGAAGCTCCTGGTTTTACCGGGATTGTTCCTAAATATGGTTTGTAGGTTTTCTCAATGGAATTGACTGCATCATATATTGCAGCATGTAATATAGCACCAGTACGGGCGATTGGCCCAGGAGCACCACCGTTTAAACGTATTGCTTGTAGATATACATTGTTCCAATTAATAACTTGGTCTGTCATAAAAATTCCTTGGGCTTTATTGAGGTATCAGGTTACAAATCTAATTTGCTCAATAGAAGTAGACCAAATCAGGAGTTGAGCTTCCAATTGATGCAAATTAAATATGCGATCGCTGATTTACACTTACTTACTTGATTAAGCAAATCGTAGTATAACTATTTAGTAATTAGCAGTACCCTTGGGGGTACTCTTACCAATGCAGAGGTTTTCTCACAGGTTCTGTAAATCTATGTCCCAAGTCATGGGTCTATCTTTGTAGTATGTAAACAGGCACTTTTGACTTGAAACTATGCCCGATTCTAAAAAAACCCTCACTTATCCTTCCCATCGTCAGAGCGATCAAGTTGATAATTACCACGGTACTTTAGTTGCAGATCCCTACCGTTGGCTAGAAGATCCAGATTCGGAAGAAACAAAAGCCTGGATTTCGGCAGAAAATCAAATTACTTTTGACTACCTCAGCGAAATTCCTGCTAGGGAAAAAATTAAACAGCGACTGACCAAACTTTGGGATTATGAAAAATATGGTATCCCCTTTCAAGAGGGCGATCGCTACTTTTTTTTCAAAAATGATGGATTGCAAAATCAAAGCGTCCTCTACACTCTCAAAAGTCTTGATGCTGAACCTCAAGTTTTACTCGACCCGAATCAACTTTCCCCAGATGGTACTGTGGCACTTTCGGGATTATCCATTAGCGAGGATGGTAAACTTTTAGCATATGGTTTGTCTAACTCTGGTTCTGACTGGCAAGAGTGGAAAGTCCGCGATATCCAAACTGGTGAAGATTTGCAAGATCACCTGAAATGGATTAAATTTTCTGGTGCATCTTGGACACACGATCATCAAGGTTTTTTCTACAGTCGTTACGATGAGCCGAACGCCAAAACCAAATTAGAAGATGTCAATTATTATCAAAAGCTTTACTATCACAGACTTGGTACGCCCCAATCTGAAGATGTGCTAATTTATCATCGTCCTGACGAGAAAGAATGGATTTTTGGTGGCGACTTTACAGAAGATGGACGCTATTTAATTATTTCAGTTTGGCTAGGAAGTGCCTCGAAAAATTTGGTTTTCTACAAAGATTTAACTCACCCAAATTCGGAAGTTGTAGAATTAATTAATCAATTTGAAGCAAATTATAGCTTTATTGACCACGATGATAGCGTCTTTTATTTTCGCACAAATTTAGATGCATCACGCGGTAGAGTCATAGCTGTTGATATCAACAATCCTGCTAAAGAAAGCTGGAAAGAAATTATTCCCCAAACTGCGGCAACTTTAGAAAGCGTCAACATTCTCAATAACCAATTTGTTGCTGATTATCTGCAAGATGCTCGTACTCAAATCAAAATTTTTGACCTCAAAGGTACATTTGTGCGCGAGGTAGAATTACCTGGAGTCGGTTCGGCTGGTGGCTTTGGTGGTAAGCGATATGATACAGAAACTTTTTATAGTTTTACTAGCTTCACCACACCGGTTACTATATATCGCTACAACATGCTGACAGGAAAAAGTGAACTTTTTCGTCAACCAAAGGTAGATTTTAATCCTGATGATTACGAGACAAAACAAATCTTTTACAGCAGTAAAGATGGTACGCAAGTGCCAATGTTTATTACTCACAAAAAGGGGATTCAATTAGATGGAAATAACCCAACTTATCTTTATAGTTATGGTGGTTTTAATATCTCAATAACCCCGAACTTTTCTGTGAGTAACTTAATATGGATGGAGATGGGTGGTGTTTATGCTGTGCCTAATATTCGGGGTGGTGGAGAATACGGTGAAGAATGGCATCAAGCTGGAATGAAAGAGAAAAAGCAAAATGTATTTGATGACTTGATCGCCGCAGTTGAATGGCTAATTGCTAATAATTATACAAAACCTGCAAAACTAGCGATCGCTGGTGGTAGTAACGGCGGCTTATTGGTGGGTGCTTGCATGACTCAGCGTCCCGATTTATTTGCTGCAACTTTGCCAGCCGTCGGTGTCATGGATATGTTGCGATTCCACAAATTTACCATAGGCTGGGCTTGGACTTCTGAATATGGTTCGCCGGAAAACACAGAGGAGTTTAAAACCCTTTATGCTTATTCACCACTGCACAACCTCAAACCAGGTACAGCTTACCCAGCAACCTTAATTACTACAGCCGATCATGACGATCGCGTTGTTCCTGCTCATAGTTTCAAATTTGCCGCTGCTTTGCAAGCTGCTCACGCAGGTGATGCACCAGTACTGATTAGAATTGAGACTAAGGCGGGACATGGTGCAGGGAAACCTACGGCTAAGATTATCGAGGAAGCCGCAGACAGGTGGGCCTTTTTGGTGCGTAATTTAGATGTGAATGTAGACAAAAATATAAGTGAAGCCGATTTAAGCTGAAGTCGCTAAAACTTTGTGAATGAAGTTCAACAGTTACCTAAAAACTAGGTAACTGTTGTCTGCATTCTGACTCTGGGTTATTTTGGAAAATCCCTTATCCAGCGCTTGCCTTTACAAGTAATCTGTTTGTCTAACTAAAGTTACTACATTCATATTTTTGTCGTACTCAGTACTGCTAGAACCGGATTTGCGCTTCAAACTAGTAAATAAACTCATAAAAGCACTAAATGTCAAAATAGGAAAACTTAAATTTGATTCTGGCACAGAAGTAGATGAGACTGGTGTTAACAAGAAGGCATGTAATTCACCATTAATCGCACCACTACCTACAATTTGTCCACGATTATTGATGGCTTCTGCTCTTGTCAAGCCCAAGCCTGTGTTTGAGCCAGGGGCAATCAATTCATTCAGGTCATACAGAGTGTTGTTTTCATAAAGAAATGCCCGCTGAGTATTGACATCTGTTCCACTAAAGCCAATGTCAGTGCCTGAAAAACCCACTACTTGTCCTGAATTATTGATTGCTAAAGGCAATGTAATCTGATCTGTAGAACGCAGCCTGCCAAGGTCTTTGCTTCCCTCACCGGGGCTATACAAAAAAGCGCGAGCATCACCGAGTCCCAAATACCAAACTACTTGTCCTAAGTCATTAACATCTGTTGCTGAACTGTAATAATTATATCCAGGGAAGGGGCTTAATCTAGTAGTCTGACCATTTTCATACAGAAAAGCTGCGTTCTCATCAAGAATGCCCACTATTTGTCCGGAGTTATTTAAAGCATAAGCAACATTGCCAGGAGTTCCTATACTGGTTGTTGTACCATTACTGTACAAGAAAGCTCCTATTTGTGATGCTCCTCCTACTACTTGACCGCTATCATTAATGTCATAAGGAATAGCATCTCTGATCGGGAGGGCTTGGGTAACGCCATTACTATATACGAAAGGATTATTCCGAGTAAAATTGTTAATATTAACCGAATTACCAACTACTTGCCCTAAATTATTAATACTCTCTACTGCTAGCGCATTATCACCAGGCAGGGGACTAATTTTGTTGAGCGAACCATTACTGTAAAAGAAAGAACTACGTGAAGTATTAATGATAACTTCGCCTAAGTCATTGATATCTTGAGCGTAACTATAGGTTTCACCTGTGAGAGCGCCTAGATCAGTAACTGAGTACAGAGATACTGCTAATGCCGATTTGGATGCTGTAAAACTGATTGCAGTCACGGCTACTGCCGTTACACATGCTTTCCACTTAAGTAAAGACATAATTCTTTTTAACAATTTTTTTTTAAATTACCAGCAAGTAACTGGTAAGTACAGCTTCACCTAAGAGTATTTATTTAATGAACAAATATACTTTAAATTACCTTCACAAAAATATTCAGCTTTGTAGGGTGGGCAATGCCCACCTCAAAACTCAACTAGCAACTTAGTTATAGCTATTTTTTTAAGAATGTAGTGGGTTATGAGCGGGACTTATATCAAGTAAGGATGCTGCTGTAGCAAACGTTAAAACTCCAAAAACAGACAATGGCAGAATGCAAGTTGGCAATACTTCCTAATGTTAATGTAGAAACTGTGCGGCTTGCTGCACAGCAAAGCGACTAACAGATTTGGTGTAGCTGGAATTTCTAAAGGCAGGCGAATATGCACACTGTAATTACACCTGAAAGAATCGAGTTGTCACCTGGCACAGTTGTCAGAATGTTGGGATCTTGGGAAGATTATCAACTATTGAGTCAGCAACTTGGCGATCGCTGCTCACCTCGCATTAAATATAGACCTGGAGAGATTTTGTTAATGGCACCGCTACCAGAGCATGGAAGAGATGCGAGCTTACTGGCAGATATTGCTAAGGTGTTACTAGATCATTTAGAGCAAAGATACGATTCATTTACGCCCATCACCATGAGTTTGGCTCAAGTTAGCGGCATTGAGCCTGACTATTGCTTTTATATTGAAAATTGGAGATCCGTAGTAGGTAAAAGCCGTATCGACTGGCTCAATGACCCACCACCCGATTTAGTGATTGAAGTAGATGTTACTAGCTATACCGATATTGATGACTATCTCTCTTATAAAGTGCCAGAGGTTTGGCTGTTAAAGAATAAGCAGTTATTAGTTTATAGATTGCAGGGTGAAAATTACGTAATTACAGAAAGCAGCTATTTTCCTAACGTCAGAGAAATTGTGCAGCAATGCCTCCAAATTGCAAATGAGCAAACAACAAGTGAGGCGATAAGGTGGTTAAGAAGCTTTTTGCCTGGGAATTATCCTAATTTATGATGAGATAAAATTAAATCAATCGCTTTCAGCAAATATTAACTATGAAATGGGAAGAAGTTTGTGAACACAAACAATTACAAGATTTGCCCTTCAAAATCGAATTAAATAAATGGGGTCAAATCGTTATGAGTCCAGTAAAAATTAAACATTCTTTTTATCAAGGAAGAATTCAACGTTTATTGGAATCTTTATTAAATACAGGTGAAGTGATGCCAGAATGTGCTATTAACACATCAGACGGCGTGAAAGTTGCTGATGTTGTCTGGTGTTCAGAGGAACGATTTACTCAAATTGAAGATGAAGTGTCAGCATCTATTGCACCAGAAATATGTGTAGAAGTTAAATCCAGTGGGAACACTTTGGACGAAATAGAATTTAAAAAAAACTTATATTTAGAAGCTCAAGCATTAGAAGTATGGTTATGTAATGAGCAAGGTGAAATGAAATTCTATAATCAGCAAGGTGAATTAGAGCAATCTTTGTTAGTTCCTAACTTTCCTCAGCAAATTAAACGGTAATTAAAATATATTTAAAACTATATTCAAAACTTTATCGCTGCCATTCATCGCGCAAAATGGCAAACCACAATTCGTCTGCCCAGTTGCCTTTAAACCACAAACTTTTAACAAAGTGCCCTTCGCATCTCATACCCACACGCTTCAACAATTTAGCGGATGCTATATTCTCTGGATCGCAGTTGGCAATAACGCGATGCAGGTTGTGTTCTGTAAATAAATAATCTAGCAAGCGAGTTACAGCCTCAGTAGCATAGCCTTGTTTTTGGTGTGTCTGCGATCGCGTGAAGCCAATCTCCGCCTGTCGCCCGTCATTAGCTATGCAGAAGGCACAATCACCAATCATTTCGCCTGTTGCCTTAAGTTCAATTGCCAACTGATACCACTCGCCTAAAGTACCTGGTTTTGCCTGCTTCATAGCTTCTATAAAATTCTTCGCTTCGGCTTCTGGGTAAGGCGCATCCCAACTTTGATATTTTGCTACTTCCGGGTCACAACGATAGGCAACGAACGCTGCCAAATCGCTGTCCTGAAATGCACGCAGCACTAAGCGTGGTGTTTCTAGCTTGATAGGTATTTGAGACATAACTAATACCAAATTGAACAATGATTGCCACTGTTAGAGCGCCCAAAAGCATATCTAAGCACTCTTCCACAATCCCAAATCTAAAATCTAAAATCCAAAATCCAAAATCTAAAATCGTATTCCCTGTCTACAAAGGCGATCGCTCATTACACTAAATAAATGGCAAACCGATTCTGTGATGCAATTTCATCACAATGCTAATTCTGTTTGCAGTCAATGAACAATAGTCAGAATGGTTGATTTCAGAAACAAAAATTTTCTATGCAGTTGGGAAACTTCAACTTGGAATCACCCTCTGGAATTGTCTTTTATGATGGTAAATTTTGAATTGCTTATGAAACTACCCTCATACATGCTTATAGGATTATTCCTCAGCCTCCTCCTGAATGTTGTGCCGTTTTCGGGCAATGTCACAAATGCGGCAACACCGACAGCAGTGACACCCGTGTCTGGCATCTCACTCACCAATGGAGTGCAAAAAACGGTATTAGACAACGGCTTAACAGTATTAACCAAAGAAGTGCATACTGCCCCAGTAGTTAGTGTACAGGTTTGGTATAAAGTTGGCTCACGCAACGAAATTAAGGGAGAAAATGGTATTTCCCACCAACTAGAACACTTGATGTTCAAGGGTACAACCGATCGCCCAGTGCAGTTTGGACGGTTATTTAGTGCATTGGGTAGTCAGTTCAATGCCTTTACCAGCTATGACGAAACAGCTTACTTTGGTACAGTGCAGCGAGACAAACTCGAAGCACTGCTGACCTTGGAAGCAGACCGCATGGAAAACGCCTTAGTAGGATCTGAGCAACTAACGAGTGAAAAACGGGTAGTAATCTCGGAATTACAAGGGTATGAAAACTCACCAAGCTATCGTCTGGATCGGGCGGTGATGCGAGAAGCTTTTCCCAACCGAGCCTATGGCTTATCTGTGGGAGGTACGAAAGCAGATGTTGAGAAATTCACGGTGGAACAGGTGCGGAATTATTACCAAACCTACTACAGTCCAGATAATGCCACTTTGGTGATTACGGGAGATTTTGCTACAGAACCCGTCCTGAAATTTGTCAAAGAGACTTACGGAAAGCTACCAAAACGACCAAAGACAGCTCGTTTTCAACAAGCAACATCTACTTCATCCGCCTCTGTTGCGAAAAAATCCCCTATCGTCCTTAAGCAACCTGGAAGTGCAGCACTGCTGCAAGCTGTGTATCCCTTGCCAGATATCAAGCATCCCGATGTGCCAGCAATTGATGTCATGGATGCTATTCTCACTGGCGGACGCAGTTCTCGACTGTATCAGGCTTTGGTAGAATCTGGACTCGCCAGTTCAGTGAGTGGCGGTGCAGCCGAACTGATTGAACCGGGTTGGTATGACATTAGCGCTACGGCGGCTCCTGGTCAAGAGTTAGGGAAAATTGCCCAAGTCCTCCAGGAATCTTTGGCGAAACTGCAACAGCAACCAGTTACTTTAGAAGAATTGAACCGAGCCAAGACAGCACTGCAAGCCTCGTTTGTACTGGGTAATCAGGATATCACCTCTCAAGCCAGTCAGTTAGGGTATAACCAAACTGTCGCCGGGGATTATCGTTTTATTGAACAGTATTTGGCTGCGATCGCCAAAGTCACGCCCGCCCAAGTACAACAAGTAGCAAAAACTTACCTCAATCCTGCTAAACAAACCATCGGCTTTTTTGAACCAACTCAACCAGATGGGAAACCAGGAACTTCCAGCGCTGATTCTGGCCGCACTGTAGAGAACTTCAGCCCTGGTAAGCCTGTAGACCCAGCAGAACTTGCCAAATACCTCCCACCCGCAACATCAGCTACAGATTCCACCAAACAATCGTTACCAGAACAGTTCACTTTGACAAATGGCTTGCGGGTGCTGCTACTACCTGACCACAGCGTCCCTACCATTAACCTCAGCGGTCAAATTGATGCGGGGAATGAATTCGACGGCAATCAAAGAGCTGGATTAGCGAATCTGACTGCTAGTAACTTAATCAATGGGACGCAGACTAAAAATGCTCTCACCATAGCAAAAACTTTAGAAGACCGGGGAGCAAGTTTAAGCTTCAGTGCTAGCCGCGAAGGAGTCAGCATTAGCGGTCAGGGATTATCAGCCAACTTGCCGATATTAATTGAAACTTTGGCAGATGTGGTACAACATGCCACTTTTCCCAAAGACCAGTTAGAACTAAGCCGTCAGCGGGCGTTAACAAGTCTGAAAGTCCAGTTAGATGACCCCAGCGGACTCGGACGGCGGGTATTCCAACAAGCAATTTATCCAGAAAATCATCCGTTCCACAGCTTTCCCACGGTTGAAAGTTTAAAAAGCATGACTCGTGATGATTTACTGCGCTTCTACCAACAACATTATCGACCAGATACTACAACGATCGCTTTAGTGGGTGACTTTGAACCAGCTAAGGTAAAAGTATTGCTCAATCAAGTGTTCGGCAAATGGGAGGCTACAGGTACACCGCCTGTGATTAACTTGCCAACGGTGTCATTTCCCCAAACTTCCACACGCTTAAATAAAGTAATTCCTGGTAAAGCAGAAGCCGTTACCTACATCGGCTACAACGGTATCTCTCGCAAAGACCCGCGTTATTATGCCGCATTGATACTGAATCAGATTTTAGGTGGTGATACCTTATCTAGTCGCTTGGGTACGGAAGTGCGCGATCGCCAAGGTTTAACCTATGGTATTTACAGTGGGTTTGCAGCCGGAGTTAAGCCGGGGCCGTTCTTAATTAGTATGCAGACTGCACCAGAAGATGCCTCTAAAGCGATCGCTAGTACCATTGCTTTACTCAAACAGTTACGTGAACAAGGAGTAACTGAAGCTGAATTCAACACTGCGAAACGCTCAATTACTAATAGTTACCCTGTAGAATTAGCTAATCCCAGTGATGTATCTAACATCATCTTGAATAATGCTGTATTGGGGCTATCACGAGCGGAAATTCGAGAGTTTCCTCAGCGCATTCAAGCAGTGACTATGGCTCAAGTGCAACAAGCTATTGAGGAGTTAATTAAGCCAGAAAATCTGGTAATTGTCACAGCTGGCCCTGGAAATATTACATCTCAAGGCGGCTGAACCAATTCATACTAAACTACAAAGATGCTAATTATAATTAGCATCTTTGTAAAAAATTTGCTGATCAGTTGTTTTTACACTAACTGAATGCTTACATCAGTTAAGAAATTAACAGGATTGTTCTCAATCGTAGCGAATATAAATCCTTGGAAGAACAAGGAACCATTTGAGGCATCGTAGCTGAAGTCGCTGATCGAAGTAGCACCAAATCCTGCTAGAGAAACTTGGATTATGTCACTTTCATCAATATTGAAGTCTTTGATAGTGTCAATACCATCCAATATGCTATTGAAGACAAAAGTATCTGTACCACCGCCACCAGTTAAAGTATCATTTCCACCAGTACCAAAGAGAGTATCATCGCCACCATTGCCAAAAATTTGGTTATCTTGGGCATCACCAGTAATGCTATCGTTTTGATTTGTACCTTGAACATCATCAAAATTCAAGACTGTAAATGACAAACTGCCGATATCAGGAATGTCATTAACTACCAAAGTTCCATTTTGCAGGTTGACGTTGATTGATGCGGATTCTGTGGTTGAGGCATCAATGGTGTTATTGGAAACATTAGCATCAGCAATAATCGTCTCAACAGCATTGAGTTGGTCTGTACCTAAACCATTGCCTTTGCTAATTACTCCCGTCGGTAACAAGGTGATATTTGCACCGAGTTGGCTGTAATCTGCTGTATCTGTACCATCACTACCAGTTAAAGTATCATTTCCACCAGTACCGAAAAGAGTATCATCACCACCATTACCGAAAATCTGGTTATCTTGGGCATCACCAGTAATACTATCGTTTTGATTTGTGCCTTGAACATCATCAAAGTTCAAGACTGTAAATGACAAACTGCCGATATCAGGAATGTCATTAACTATCAAAGTTCCATTTTGCAGGTTGACGTTGATTGATGCGGATTCTGCTGTTGAGGCATCAATGGTGTTATTGGAAACATTAGCATCAGCAATAATCGTCTCAACAGCATTGAGTTGGTCTGTACCTAAACCATTGCCTTTGCTAATTACTCCCGTTGGTAACAAGGTGATATTTGCACCGAGTTGGCTGTAATCTGCTGTATCTGTACCATCACTACCAGTTAAAGTATCATTTCCACCAGTACCAAAGAGAGTATCATCGCCACCATTACCGAAAATCTGGTTATCTTGGGCATCACCAGTAATACTATCGTTTTGATTTGTGCCTTGAACATCATCAAAGTTCAAGACTGTAAATGACAAACTGCCGATATCAGGAATGTCATTAACTATCAAAGTTCCATTTTGCAGGTTGACGTTGATTGATGCGGATTCTGCTGTTGAGGCATCAATGGTGTTATTTGAGACATTAGCATCGGCAATAATCGTTTCAACAGCATTGAGTTGGTCTGTACTCGAACCATCCCCTTTGCTAATCAGTGCAAGCGTCTCAACTGGATCTAAGGTAATTACTCCTGTGGCTAACAAGGTGATACTTGCACCGAGTTGGCTGTAATCTGCTGTATCTGTACCATCGCCACCAGTTAAGGTATCATTTCCACCAGTACCGGAAAGAGTATCATCGCCACCATTACCGAAAATCTGGTTATCTTGGGCATCACCAGTAATGCTATCGTTTTGATTTGTGCCTTGAACATCATCAAAGTTCAAGACTGTAAATGACAAACTGCCGATATCAGGAATGTCATTAACTACCAAAGTTCCATTTTGCAGGTTGACGTTGATTGATGCGGATTCTGTGGTTGAGGCATCAATGGTGTTATTGGAAACATTAGCATCAGCAATAATCGTCTCAACAGCATTGAGTTGGTCTGTACCTAAACCATTGCCTTTGCTAATTACTCCCGTCGGTAATAGAGTGATATTTGCACCGAGTTGGCTGTAATCAGCTGTATCGTTGCCATCGCCACCAGTTGAGGTATCATTTCCACCACTTGCTGCGAAAATATCATCACCACCATTACCGAAAATCTGGTTATCTTGGGCATCACCAGTAATGCTATCGTTTTGATTTGTGCCTTGAACATCATCAAAGTTCAAGACTGTAAATGACAAACTGCCGATATCAGGAATGTCATTAACTACCAAAGTTCCATTTTGCAGGTTGACGTTGATTGATGCGGATTCTGCTGTTGAGGCATCAATGGTGTTATTGGAAACACTAGCATCAGCAATAATCGTCTCAACAGCATTGAGTTGGTCTGTACTCGAACCATCCCCTTTGCTAATCAGTGCAATCGTCTCAACTGGTTCTAAGGTAATCACTCCTGTTGCTAACAGGGAGATATTTGCACCGAGTTGGCTGTAATCTGCTGTATCTGTACCATCGCCACCAGTTAAGGTATCATTTCCACCAGTACCAAAGAGAGTATCATCACCACCATTACCGAAAATCTGGTTATCTTGGGCATCACCAGTAATGCTATCGTTTTGATTTGTACCTTGAACATCATCAAAGTTCAAGACTGTAAATGACAAACTGCCGATATCAGGAATGTCATTAACTACCAAAGTTCCATTTTGCAGGTTGACGTTGATTGATGCGGATTCTGTGGTTGAGGCATCAATGGTGTTATTGGAAACATTAGCATCAGCAATAATTGTCTCAACAGCATTGAGTTGGTCTGTACCTAAACCATTGCCTTTGCTAATTACTCCCGTCGGTAACAAGGTGATATTTGCACCGAGTTGGCTGTAATCTGCTGTATCTGTACCATCACTACCAGTTAAAGTATCATTTCCACCAGTACCGAAAAGAGTATCATCACCACCATTACCGAAAATCTGGTTATCTTGGGCATCACCAGTAATACTATCGTTTTGATTTGTGCCTTGAACATCATCAAAGTTCAAGACTGTAAATGACAAACTGCCGATATCAGGAATGTCATTAACTATCAAAGTTCCATTTTGCAGGTTGACGTTGATTGATGCGGATTCTGCTGTTGAGGCATCAATGGTGTTATTGGAAACATTAGCATCAGCAATAATCGTCTCAACAGCATTGAGTTGGTCTGTACCTAAACCATTGCCTTTGCTAATTACTCCCGTTGGTAACAAGGTGATATTTGCACCGAGTTGGCTGTAATCTGCTGTATCTGTACCATCACTACCAGTTAAAGTATCATTTCCACCAGTACCAAAGAGAGTATCATCGCCACCATTACCGAAAATCTGGTTATCTTGGGCATCACCAGTAATACTATCGTTTTGATTTGTGCCTTGAACATCATCAAAGTTCAAGACTGTAAATGACAAACTGCCGATATCAGGAATGTCATTAACTATCAAAGTTCCATTTTGCAGGTTGACGTTGATTGATGCGGATTCTGCTGTTGAGGCATCAATGGTGTTATTGGAAACATTAGCATCAGCAATAATCGTCTCAACAGCATTGAGTTGGTCTGTACCTAAACCATTGCCTTTACTAATCACTCCCGTTGGTAACAAGGTGATATTTGCACCGAGTTGGCTGTAATCTGCTGTATCGTTGCCATCGCCACCAGTTAAGGTATCATTTCCAGCACTTCCTATCAGCCTATCGTCACTGCTGCCACCATTTAGTGTGTCGTTACCAATACCACCATTTAATGTGTCATTGTCTTCACCACCATTTAGTGTGTCATTACCAGTACCACCATTTAGTATGTCATTACCACTATCACCATTTAGTATGTCATTGCCGGCACCACCATTTAGTGTGTCATTACCACCACGACCACTTAATATGTCATTTTGAGCAGTGCCAGAAAGTATGTTATTGAGATTATTGCCGTTAATAAGAGCCATAAAAGTAAACTAATATTTCAAGATGGTTATTGTTGAGTAAAAAGCTTGCTAAATTGTAGTAATTTGTCTCACATTTAGCCACACGATTTTTGTCTCGAATCCTTTGTATGGTCGAGATTGCTTCAAAAAATTAGATGCAGTTTAGCTTAGCTACATAAACAGATAGATCATTGGAGTGATGACAAAAAAGTTTGAAAAAGTCAAAGGGCAAACACAAGTATTCTGTTCAATAGTCCTTTTAAGGTAAAAGTAATATTGAACTTACTCGAAGTTAATTGTTGAAGGTGTTATGTGCAAGTCTGATTAATTATGCTCCCCAAAGTCATTGCACGCCACACGCCAGTTCTACCCTAGGGGCAGGCTTGTGCTATCGCGTTCTGCCGACAGCTGCGGATGTGAGTGAGGGTGGTTTCATGCAAAAAAAGAAAAATATGAAAGTCTTTATTTGTCGTTTTAAAACATAGATTTTGATTCCTCTCCAAACTTTATCCCACAAGGTTAGAGGCTTTGATAGCTGGTTTGAATTTTTCTTTGTTTGTATGAAACGATGCTGCTCTAGGTATTAGGGCAGCGAGACACAGCACAGCTTTAGCGAAGTCGGGTTCTTGGAATTTAGGTAATTAAACTCACATGATATAAAAGCATAATCACTTTTTGAAAAATTAAATATCCTTCTAAAGATAGATGTAAATTATTTTTCTAGAAAAATTAAATCTTCAGGCTGAGAGGTTAGCTTGATATTTTGACCATCGACTTGAACCACAAAGTCAAATCCAGTAACATTTCCTTCGGGGAAAATTATGACGCGATCGCTCAAAGACTTAAGATAATTGGGAAATCCTTCTAAAGACACGCTACCATCATTAATCGCCAGATATCCGAGGAGTCGGCGAAATAGTTTTGGCAAAATAACGGTGTTGTCAGTGATGGTTTCTAAATCTTCTAAAACGAAACCATCATTAGTTTTGTCTAATGCCCACAAACCTTTGTTTTCCTTACGAACTTTCTCGGTGACAGCTATCAACTCTTTGCGGATATCGGGATATAGTTTGGAGTAAAAGGTAGGGTAAGCTAGCCCTTTATTCAAAAGATGGTAATTGGCACTCTTTTTCAGTAAAGATTTATCGAAGTAAATACTGCTACCATCCTCTGCATCTGAATTGCCCTTGAAGGCAAAAGCTACACTTCTACCATATGTGTCTGCAAATCGGGTAAGGATAAAACCAGGCACTTCTTCCGGTTCTGCCGCTGTCACTACTTCATTAGAATTACGAGTAATTTTTTTAAATCCTAAAAATTTTACCAATTCACTGGCAGCACTATGAGCAAATTCCAGTGGCTGGTGCTGCATCCCTACACTACCCCCCTTAGCGTGGAAGTGTGTTTCCAGTGTATCAATACTATCCAAACGTAACTGTGCGCCTCCTGCACGGTTAGTAACGATTCGTGGCGGTAATTTCTCCCATAGCTGTGGGTTGTTGGGATAAAAGCGGATAGAATCGCCATCAGGAGCAGCTTTGATTACTCTAAAGTTGCCCTGGATTAGGGTCATTACCATTTGTTAAGCTCCTTTGATTGTTGACTGCTAACTAAAACATCAAGGTTGCTTTTGAGCATTTCGTAAATGCTCAAACCTTTATTTTGAGGTTGTGGTCATCGCCCACTCTCAGGTTATTGACAATGGTGCAAA
The DNA here is from genome assembly GCA_017164015.1 of Nostoc sp. UHCC 0702. Classification (GTDB taxonomy): domain Bacteria; phylum Cyanobacteriota; class Cyanobacteriia; order Cyanobacteriales; family Nostocaceae; genus Amazonocrinis. Next base: position 5,709,639 of record CP071065.1, on the reverse strand, counting down.
ATTAGGAATTACGCGCATTGTCATATATTTTTGACAAAAATCGTCCAAAGTCAAGAGTCAAAAGTCCAAAAACCTTGACTTTTTACCCTTGACTATTGACTCAGTACTGCCATCGCAGAAAATATGTGTGCCAGTTGCGTAAGTCCTGAAAATATCAGTTTTGCTTGTTTTAATGTTGCCGTCTCTCCAATCATATGAATGTGGAACAATACGTAGAAAAAAATACTTATTATACGGATTGACAAGTATGAGATGATGTAAGTAAATAGCAAAGAGCAGGACGGGGGCGATCGCTAGTTATGAAAGAGAGGGCTGCAACAAGCTAATTACTCTAACTGTCCCATATTTGTTAGAGATGACGATAATAAATATGCATAATTATACCACCTTGTCAATAAAGACTTCATAATGATATCTCAAGATAAACTGTGATTCCAGCAAAAAAACTCTAAAAAATGTATAAATTTAAATTATTTTTTGTGAGTCATTTTATTGAAGATATAAGTATGTTTTGTCACAATTAAAATATTTATAAGTCAAAAAAAAAGAATATTGACAATTAACATAACAACAGTTATGCCTTTGAATGAAAAAACTGCCAATTTGCCCCATAATCTTCATTATGGCTGATAAAATACTTAGTTAAAGTTGAAATCTAATTGTAAATGTATTATAAATTACTAATGCCTAGATATTGAAGATTTGGTAAAGAACTTTATGTGACCTTGCGGTCATGTTAAGTAGATAATTATAACTAGATTAAAAAAAGGTTGAGAAAAATAATTACAATCAATGAAGTTTGAGGCAATTACTGACCGTTCGTATAATCGACCATCCAAAGAACTAATTAATGTTTTTCAGCAGGATTACGCGAACGATGAGTCATTAGCTACCAATTATAAAATTCCAGATATTATTTTGATTGGCTCTGTTGCGGCCTTTACGGGTCTAAGCAACAAATATAACAAAATTGTAAGCTGTGTTGCTTAGTGAATTATGGGTAATCTATTTAGTTGTTTTATTATTGGTGAGGGGACTTTACCGATTCAGTGCGGGCAAATACTCATCAACCGAGGTCATGGGGTTTACGGCATAATCACCATAGATAATTCGGTACGTAGCTGGGCTGAGGCTAACAAAATACCTCATATTCAGCCAACAGATAATATTAGAGAATTTTTAAGCCAGCAGCCTTTTGATTACCTGTTCAGCATTGTCAATCCTTCTGTCTTACCCCAAGAGATTCTAGAGTTACCACGCCAGTTTGCTATCAACTATCATGATGCCCCTCTACCGAGATATGCGGGACTCAATGCGACTTCCTGGGCATTGATGAATCAGGAAAAAACTCATGGCGTGACGTGGCATTTCATGGCAGCTGCGGTTGATGCGGGCGATATCCTCAAGCAGGTAATCATCAACATTGCTGATGAGGAGACAGCTTTAACTCTCAATGGGAAATGCTATGAAGCTGCCCTTGATGCATTTGGTCAGCTAATTGATGAGTTATCCTTTGGTAGAGCCGTAGCAACCAAACCAAACTTGAATGAGCGCACCTATTTTTCGCGCTCCAAAAGACCAAGTGCAGGCGGAATCATCTCATGGAAGCGTTCTGCTCATGAGCTAGATGCCCTGATTCGGGCTTTAGATTTTGGTACTTACCCCAACCCATTAGGTAAGGCGAAATTGGCTATAGACGACAACTTGTTTATAGTCTCCCAGCTTGAGGTTCAGGGAAACTTATCCAAATGCGCTCCTGGAACGATAACGGGCATTGAACCTAACTTTATCCAAGTTTCTACAGCAACTTATGATATTGTAGTGCGTCAAGTGCTGACTATTAGTGGACAAGCGCTAGCGATCGCGGATTTGGTGGAGAAATTTGGACTGCAAGTTGGGTATCAATTTTGTGAAATTGAGCCGCATCAAATCAAGCAAATTGAGAAGTTTGATAAATCAATTCCTCAGCATGAGTCTTTTTGGGTAAAAAGACTTGCGAGTTTAGAATTGCTGTCCCTTCCCTATGCACAACAGACTGCATTAAATTTGGGTAAACAGGGGTACGTAAGTGCAAAGATGTCGCTACCGTATGAGGTAATTACCTTTTTGAAAGAGCGCCATCCGCAATGGAACAGGGGCGATTTTCTAGAAACTGCTTTTATTGCTTATCTGGCTCGCATTAATGGCAGTGGCTGTTTTGATATCGGATATAAACATCTGGATTTGCAACAACAGTTAGTGGGAACCGCAGGCTTGTTTGCGTCAGTTGTTCCTCATCGAGTAGATGTAGATTGCGAGCAAAGTTTTGAGCAAGTTTTTCAGGCTCATCACAAACAGGTAGAGTTGACCAAACTTAACCTGACTTATGCACAAGATGTGGTGTCTAGGTATCCGGCTTTGCGTTCCTTGCCGCAACTGGGTAGTAAGCAGTTGTTCCCAGTGGTTGTAGAACGGGTGGAACAGCTGGAAAACTACCAAGGTGATGGCAATGAATTAAGCTTCCTAATTTCCTCAGATGGTAAGGAATTTTGTTGGTTGTATAATACCCAGGTTTTAGATAGTGACAACGTTGCCAGGATGCAACAGCAGTTTGCTATTTTTCTGCAAGGTATTGTCACTCAATTTGAAGAATCTGTTGCTTACCAGCCTTTGCTATCTGAACAGGAACGCTACAAAATTTTAGTCGAATGGAATGATACAGAGGCAGATTATGCCAAAGATAAATCGATCCATCAGTTGTTTGAAGAACAGGTAGAAAAAACACCAAATGCTGTGGCTGTGGTGTTTGAAAATCAGCAGTTAACTTATCTGGAATTAAATCAAAAAGCCAACCAATTAGCCCATCACCTGCAAAGCTTGGGAGTCCAACCAGAGGTGCTGGTGGGTATTTGCGTGGAACGTTCCATTGAAATGCTAGTGGGACTATTGGGGATACTCAAGGCAGGTGGAGCATATGTACCCCTTGACCCCAATTATCCAGTTGAACGACTGAGTTATATGTTGGCGGATTCACAATTACCAATACTACTAACTCAACAGCACTTATTCCAACGACTTCCGCAAAACCAAACACAAACAATTTGTTTAGATGATTGGCAAAAATTTACTAATTACTCTGATCATAACCCTTGTAGTAAAGTTGAATCAGACAATTTAGCTTACATAATTTACACTTCAGGTTCTACCGGCAAACCCAAGGGAACCATGATTCTGCATAGTGGACTCATAAATTATTTAAGCTGGTGTACAAAAGCTTATAATGTTGCCGTAGGAGTTGGTTCTAGCGTTAATTCTTCTATCAGCTTTGATGCTACTATTACCAGCTTATTTTCTCCTTTACTGGTAGGAGGTAAAGTGGTGCTTTTACCAGAAGAAGGAGAAATAGAAGCATTAAAAGCAGCATTGTCTTCTGGTGTTAAGTTTAGCCTTGTAAAAATTACCCCGGCTCATTTAGAAATACTCAGCCATTTATTTGCATCAGAAGAAGTAAATATTCAAACCCAAGCATTTATTATTGGTGGAGAAGCTTTAACAGAAAAAGTGACTTCTTTCTGGCAAAAATACGCACCAGAAACCAAATTGATTAACGAATATGGCCCGACAGAGACAGTAGTAGGATGTTGTGTTTACGAAGTTGGAACACTTTGCCCACCAGCAAGTAATATTCCCATTGGTCGCCCCATAGCCAACACCCAACTTTACATCCTAGACTCACACTTGCAACCAGTACCCATAGGAATCCCTGGAGAATTATATATCGGAGGAGATGGTTTAGCCAGAGGCTACCTCAACCGCCCAGAACTCACCCAAGAAAAATTTATCCCAAATCCCTTTAGTGATAGCAAATCAGAACGCCTCTATAAAACAGGCGACCTAGCCTGTTACTTAAATGATGGTAATATAGAATACCTTGATCGCATAGATCATCAAGTAAAGATTCGCGGCTATCGTATCGAACTGGGTGAAATAGAAGCACTCGTCAACAGTTACCCCCAAGTCCAACAAGCTGTAGTCATTGCTAGAGAAGATATTCCAGAAAACAAAAGCTTAGTTGCTTATGTAGTTGCTAGTGAAAAAACATTAACTACTAGCCAACTGCGGGAATTTCTCAAAGAACAGCTACCAGAATTCATGGTACCTTCTGCTTTTGTGATTTTAGACACTCTACCCTTAACACCCAACGGCAAAATAGACAGAAAAGCACTACCAGCACCAGATGGGGAAATCACCCGCGAACACGAATATATAGCACCATCTACACCAAGTCAAGAAATCATCGCCAACATTTTCGCTTCTGTTTTAGGTGTGCAAAATGTGGGCATCCACGACAATTTCTTTGAATTGGGAGGACATTCTTTACTAGCAACTCAATTAATTTCCAGATTAAGACTTGCCTTTGCTGTAGAAATCCCTCTACGTGGAATCTTTGAATCTCCCACCGTAGCTAAATTAGACCAAAAATTAACTCAGTTACGTACTACCGAAACGGGATTAAGTGTTCCCCCCATTCAACCAAGAACGCAGAGAGAACAATTACCCCTATCTTGGGCGCAAGAGCGGCTGTGGTTCCTCTACCAACTTGAAGGGCCAAGTGCGACCTATAATATGCCAGAGGCAATTCGGATCACTGGCGACTTGGATATTCAGGCTTTACAACAAGCTTTGTCAGAAATAGTACGCCGCCATGAGGTACTACGCACTAGCTTCCAAACTGTGAATGGCACACCAATACAGGTAATTTACCCACAAGTTGCTATCAACATCAACCTCGTGGACTTACAACAACTAGAAGTAACAGAACATGAAACAGTTCTACAGCAACAAGCGCAACAAGAAGCAATTACCCCCTTTGATTTAGAGATCGCACCATTAATTAGGTGTAGTTTATTGCGGTTCTCAATTACAGAACATGTGTTATTACTGACAATGCACCACATTGTCTCTGATGGTTGGTCAATGGGGGTGTTCATCCAAGAACTATCTACTCTATATCAAGCTTTTTGTGCAGGAAAACCATCACCCTTACCAGAATTACCTATCCAGTATGCAGACTTTGCAATTTGGCAAAGACAATGGTTGAGTGGAGAAGTCTTAGAATCTCAACTTAATTATTGGCAGCAGCAATTGCATGGCGCTCCATTGCTGTTACAATTACCCACTGACCGCCCTCGTCCAAATGTGCAAACTTACCGGGGTAATACTGTAAGTTTTACTTTAAATACTGATTTAATCGAGAAATTGCAAAACCTGTCTCGTGAATCAGGTACTACCTTGTTTATGACCCTGTACGCGGCGTTTGCAACTTTACTATATCGTTACAGTGGTCAATCAGATATTTTAATTGGTTCTGCCATTGCCAATCGTAACCGCAATGAAATTGAGTCTTTGATTGGCTTTTTTGTCAATAGTTTAGTGTTAAGAACTCGTTTTGCAGATAATCCCAATTTTGAGAGCTTACTTGCACAAGTGAGGGAAACTACACTCAAAGCCTATGAACATCAGGATGTACCTTTTGGACAAGTAGTAGAAGCATTGCAACCACAGCGATCGCTAAGTTATTCTCCCTTGTTTCAAGTGATGTTTGTGTTCCAGAATGCACCAATCAGTGAACTAAAATTACCTGGTGTGACTTTGAGTGAATTAAATCAGCAAAGCACAATTGCTAAGTTTGATTTAACACTGATCATCACCGAAACTTCCCAAGGGTTGGTGACCTCATGGGAGTATAATACAGACTTGTTTGATCAATCAACTATTGAGCGCATGGCTGCTCATTTTCAGAACTTGTTGTCAGCAATTGTAGAAAATCCGCAACAAACTATCAGTCAACTATCCTTACTAAGTGAAGCAGAACGCTATCAGTTGTTGACCGGGTGGAATCATACTGAGTGTCAATATCCCTCAGATAAATGTATTCATCAGTTGTTTGAGGAACAAGTAGATAAAACACCGAATGCTGTGGCTGTGGTGTTTGCGAATCAGCAGTTGACCTATCTTGAATTAAATCAAAGAGCCAACCAACTAGCACATCACCTGCAAAACTTGGGAGTTGAACCAGAGGTGCTGGTGGGTATTTGCGTGGAACGTTCCATTGAGATGGTGGTGGGACTATTGGGGATAATTAAAGCTGGTGGTGCTTATGTACCCCTTGACCCCTATTATCCACAAGAACGATTAAGTTTTATGTTAAAGGATGCGGGTGTTAAGGTGCTGTTGACCCAACAAAACTTGTTGTCAACTTTGCCCTCACATACTGCACAGGTAGTTTGTTTGGATACTGATTGGGGGGCGATTGAGCAACAGTCTGGGGATAACCTGAATGCTGGGGTCAACTCGGATAATTTGGCTTATGTGATTTACACGTCTGGTTCTACTGGACAACCCAAAGGTGTAATGATTCCTCATCGTGGAATTTGCAACCAACTGCAATGGCGGCAAACAACTTTTAAATTAACTGCACAAGACAAAGTTTTACAAACCATTTCTTTTAGCTTTGACCCCTCGGTGTGGCAGATATTTTGGCCTTTGTGCTACGGGGCGCAATTGATTTTAGCTCGCCCTGGTGGACATCAAGACCCTGCTTACCTGGTGAAGGTGATTGCTGAGCAGCAAATCACCGTGATAGCCGCAGTACCTTCCATACTGAGTGTATTACTAGAAGAGAAGGGAATTGAAAATTGTCAAACTCTCAGACACATTACCTGTGGTGGTGAAGCTTTACCTGTCAAACTTATAGAGCAATTCTTTGCCAAATTGAAGTTGTACAATGTCCTGCATAATTGCTATGGCCCTACAGAAGCTTCCATTGATGCCACTTTTTGGAAATGTCAGTATGAAAGCAATCATCTAATTGCCCCCATTGGTCGTCCCATTGCCAACACGCAGACTTATATTTTAGATTCCCACTTGCAACCAGTGCCGATTGGAGTCCCTGGTGAATTGTACATTGGTGGCGTTGGTCTGGGCAGGGGCTATCTCAATCGCCCAGAGTTAACACAAGAGAAATTTATTGCTAACCCTTTTTATAAAAGCAGGGGAGCGAGGGAACAGGAAAGCAGGGGAGAGGAATGTTTAAATATAGAACGGCTTTACAAAACTGGGGATTTGGCTCGTTACTTAAGTAATGGTGACATTGAATTTCTCGGTCGCCTCGATAATCAAGTGAAAGTACGCGGCTTCCGTATTGAACTTGGAGAAATTGAAGCAGCAATAGCACAACACCCAAGCGTCCAGCAGAATATAGTCATAGCAAGGGAAGACAACCCAGGCGACAACCGTCTGGTTGCTTACATCATTCCTCACCCAGAACAGACACCCAATACTGATGAACTGCGCGCTTTTCTCCAAGAGAAGCTTGCTGACTACATGGTGCCTAGTGCCTTTGTTTTCCTAGAAACTCTACCCCTAACCCCCAACGGTAAAATCGACAGTCGCGCCCTACCAGCACCCAGTTTTTCCAGACCAGACCTGCAACAAGCCTTTGTTGCTCCTCGCACCCCCATCGAACAGCAGATAGCTGACATCTGGGTTTCTGTCCTCAAATTGGAAAAAGTTGGTATCCACGACAACTTCTTTGTTTTGGGGGGACATTCCTTACTAGCCACTCAAATCATGTCTCGACTGCACCAAACCTTTGGTGTAGACCTTCCCTTGCGTACTTTATTTGAAGTACCGACTGTAGCTAAATTGGGACATCGCATCGAGACAGTTCAGTGGGCGAACCAATTATTGCAAGCTTCTGAAGACGAGACGACAGATGATTATGAGGAGGGAACATTATGAGAACGCTTGATGATTTGTTATCTGACCTACGCAGTTTAGATGTCAAGGTATGGGCTGATGGCGAAGACTTGCGCTATAAAGCTCCCTCGAAAACAATCACACCAACCCTGCGCCAAGAGCTAAAAGAGCGCAAAGCAGAACTTTTGGCTTTTCTGCACAATGCCAATGCAGCTTTTAGTGGCAATGTTCCCTCCATATTACCAGTGCCGCGATCGCAAGATTTACCCTTATCTTTTGCCCAACAACGCCTCTGGTTTATCGACCAATTAGAACCAGGTAATTATGCTTATAATATTCGTTATGCTTATCGCCTCACAGGGCAGCTCAATATCACTGCACTGGAGCAGAGCTTAAATGAAATTGTCCGCCGCCACGAAGCTCTCAGAACTAACTTTCCATCAGAAAATGGGCAACCAAAGCAAGTTATTCTCCAAGATGTCATCTTAACGTTGCCAGTCGTAGACCTACGAAATTTTCCTGAAACCCAAAGGGAAATACAAGCCCAACAAATTAGTCGCTCCTTCGCACAGCAGCCTTTTAACCTAGCTACTGACTTATTATTTCGCGTCCAACTTCTGTGGCTAGAACAAACAGAATATATACTGCTGTTTTCCATGCACCACATCGTTTCTGATGGCTGGTCGATGGATGTATTGTTCCGGGAACTAACAGCACTTTACTCTGCTTTTTCCACCAACAAACCCTCACCCCTCCCCCCATTACCCATACAATATGCTGATTTTGCTGTTTGGCAGCGCCAGTGGCTACAAGGTGAAGTCTTAGAGTCTCAACTCTGCTATTGGAAACAGCAATTAAGTGGTCGCCTGCCGATTCTCCAATTACCCACAGACTACCCACGTCCGCCTGTCCAAACTTACAAAGGTGCATATCAATCTCTAGAACTGTCACCAGAACTCACCAAAGCGCTCAAAGTCATCAGCCAGCAAGAAGGTGTCACCTTATTTATGACCTTACTTGCAGCATTTAAGACATTACTGTATCGATATACAGCACAAGAAGACATCATCATAGGTACTCCCATCGCGGGTCGTAACCAAATTGCCACAGAATCACTAATTGGTTTTTTTGTCAACTCCGTGGCAATACGCACTCAGCTTTTTGGCAATCCAACTTTCCGACAGTTACTTAGTCAAGTTCGTGAAGTCACACTGGGAGCCTACAGTCACCAAGACTTGCCTTTAGAGAAACTAATAGAAGAACTACAGCCAGAACGAGACCGCAGCCGATCGCCATTATTTCAGGTGATGTTCGTTCTGCAAAATAGTCCCAACCACTCAGGGGAGGTTCTGGGACTGACTATTAACCCCCAAGAAGTCGATAATGGCACAGCAAAGTTCGACCTGATTTTGATCCTAGAAGAAACATCAACGGGTATTAAGGGAGGAATTGAATACAACATAGATTTATTCGAGACCGCAACCATCACTCGAATGCAGGGGCATTTCCAAACATTACTAGAAGGTATCGTCACCAACCCAGAACAACACCTCAAAGACTTACCATTATTAACAGCAGCCGAAAAACATCAGCTCCTTGGAGAGTGGAACCAAACCAAAACCAACTATCCCCACGATCTCTGCATTCACCAACTGTTTGAGATGCAAGTCGAACGTTCACCCAATGCAGTAGCTTTGGTTGACCAAAATCGGCAGATAACTTACCTTGAATTAAACTCTCGTGCAAATCAACTCGCTCACTACTTGCGATCGCAAGGAGTAACATCAGAAGTTCTTGTAGGTATTTGCGTTGAACGTTCAATTGAAGCAATTGTGGGAATTCTGGCAATTCTCAAGGCGGGTGGAGCTTACGTTCCCCTAGACCCTGAGTATCCCCAAGAACGTTTACAATTTATACTTGCAGACATTCACGTCAAAGTCCTGTTGACACAAGATAAATTACTAAACTCTCTTCCTAAAAATCAGGCGCGTGTTGTCTGCTTAGACACAGACTGGCACAGTATATCCCTCGCAAATCAGGATAATCTCAACAACATAACCAGTTCTGAAAATTTATCATATGTGATTTACACTTCGGGTTCTACCGGAACACCCAAAGGAGTAGCCGTAACTCATCAGGCTGTAAATCGTCTGGTGTTAAACACCAACTACGTACACTTAACACCCGATGACCGCATTGCTCAAGCTGCAAATATGGCTTTTGATGCTGCGACCTTTGAAATTTGGGGAGCATTGCTCAATGGAGCCAAGGTAGTGATCATCACTAAATCTGTATTGCTTTCGCCTCAAGAATTTGCTGCAAATATACGCCACCACGAAATCAGCGTCTTATTTTTAACCACAGCCTTATTCAATCAATTAGCCAGTTTAGTACCGCAAGCATTTAGTTCTCTGCGATATCTACTATTTGGTGGTGAAGCAGTTGACCCCAGATGGGTACAAGAAGTATTGGACAAAGGCGCTCCACAGCAACTACTACATGTCTATGGGCCCACAGAAAATACCACTTTTTCTTCTTGGTATTTGGTAGAGGAATTACCAACTACAGCCACAACTATCCCCATTGGTCGTCCAATTTCCAATACCCAAATCTATTTACTAGACCAAAATTTACAATCTGTACCAATTGGTATACCGGGAGAATTGTACCTTGGTGGAGCAGGATTAGCACGCGGCTACCTCAACAGGCCAGAATTGACACAAGAGAAATTCATTCCCAACCCCTTTAGCACTGACCCCCATTCCCATCTCTACAAAACAGGCGATTTAGTCCGCTACCGTAGGGATGGCAACATTGAATTTATTGGTCGCATTGACAATCAAGTCAAAATTCGTGGTTTCCGTATCGAACTCGGAGAAATCGAAGCCGTCTTGACTCAACACCCCAGCGTACAGCAAACTGTCGTTACCGTCAGGGAAGATAACCCAGGTGATAAACGTCTGGTTGGCTATGTTGTTCCTCAGCCAAAACAGACAGTCACTACTGATGAACTGCGCCTCTTTGTTAAAGAGAAACTGCCTGAGTACATGGTGCCCTCTTGTTTGGTTATCCTAGACAGTCTGCCCCTCACCCCCAACGGGAAAGTAGACCGCCGTGCCTTACCTGAACCTGACTTCAGCAGGCAAAAATTAGAACAAACCTTCGTGGCTCCTCGTGATCAATTAGAACTTCAACTGACCAAAATTTGGGAAAAGGTTCTGGGCATCCAGCCCATCAGTATCAGGGACAATTTCTTTGACTTGGGAGGACACTCCCTGCTAGGCGTGTCGTTGATGAGCGAAATCGGAAAAGTTTTCCAGAACAGTTTGTCCTTGGCTATTCTCTTCCAGTCGCCAACCGTTGAGCAAATGGCTGAGGTTCTGCGTTCTCAAAAACTCTCATCCCCTTGGTACTCTCTGGTAGCGATTCAACCCGGTGGCTCCCAACCTCCCCTGTTTGGTATCCACCATATTTACTTCAAGGATTTGGCGCATCATCTTGGGCCGCAACAGCCTCTTTATGCTCTGCATTATGGCATGGGAGAAACGACAAATAAAGCGATCGCTTTACCTAAAATAGAAGACTTAGCATCTCACTACATTCAAGAAATGCGAAGCCTTCAACCACAGGGCCCTTACTATTTGATGGGTTTGTCCTTCGGGGGTGTGGTCGCTTTCGAGATGGCTCAGCAGCTCGTCGCCCAAGGTCAGCAAGTCGGGTTACTGGCTTTGTTTGATACCTACATAGAAAATAACAGAAAATTATTGCCATTAAAGCAGAGGCTTTCTAATCTATTAAGGTTGAGTCCAGCCAAATTTCTCACAATAGTTCAGAACACAGCCAAAAATAAGTATCTTCGCCTGAGATATGGAACTCAGTATCTACCGCATATCTATCTTCCAGAACCAACCATCTCAGTTTTGAAGCTTTACACTCCCAAAACTTATTCAGGTCGAGCAGTTCTGTTTAAAGCAATGAATGTTTCTTCTGTAAACTATAACTATGACCCCCCTGAATTAGGTTGGAGGAAATTTGTAGATGGGGAATTGGAAATTCATGAAATTCCTGGCGGACACCTTGGCATCTTAGAAGAACCCAACGTCCAGATAGTGGCTAAAAAATTGAAGGATTATTTAAATAAACCAGAGGCAGATTCATAAATCTTTGATTTGGTCGGGGTGCGTTCAAATTGAGAAATAAAATCAACAGATTGTTTTTTCAAGTGAACAATGCGATCGCTGTCAGTTTTATAATACTGCTCAGATGAAGCCGTCATCAGCATAGTCAATAATATCATGTCCTTTGCTTATTACTTATTAAAACCGAAGAACCCCACCCCACCAAAGCGTAGCTTTGTTCCCCTGCCCCGTTCACTCTGAGGGGTTAGGGGTGGGGTGCAATGACTGTGGTAATCATAACTAATTAACCGAACTTGAGATCAGACTTAATTATCAAGACTTAACGACTGCGATCGCTTCAATTTCAATCAAAAGCTGTGGGTTGGCAAGTGTTTGCACACCAAGCCATGTGCTTGCTGGCGGTTTGCCTTGGAAGAACTTGTTCAAAATGGGGATCACAATTGCGGCGTAATCAGGTTTAAAATCAACAAAAAACACATGAATCATTGTCACATCGGACACTGATGCACCTGCTCCCTTTAATGCCAGATCAAGGTTTTTGAGTACTTGCTCGGTTTGTGCTGCTAGATCCGTATCACCAACGAGTTGGCGATTGATATCCCAAGGCACTTGTCCCGACACAAAGACCAGCGTTCCTGGAGGGGAGGTAACAACCTGAGTAAAGCCTAAAGCAGACCCATCGAATACTCCCTCTGGCTGAATGTAGTGCTTTTTCGTCATTGCGAGTTTGCTCGTGATTGTTGGGTAAAGGCAAGATTTTTGACATATTTTGCCTCAGATCCACTTTATCAATTTCGCTACCAAAGCAAGAATGATTAATAAAAAGCTTAACTTTGAGTGCATGTAGCGTTACCAAGTAAAAATACTAGTCCCCAGTCCCCGATACCCAGCGATGCACTGAAGCTCACCCGAAGTGTCTCTAATCCCCTTTTCCATACAAGGCAAAAGCCGCTCTAGAGATATCTCGAACGGCCTTATGAGAGTTGTTCTTGCATCAGGGCTTTATAAGTGTATGCCCCATTTTCGGTATAGAGGATTCGGTATATACCCTTAATACAGTCTACTTTTGACTCTTTCCGGAAAAAGATTCAAAAGTTACAGTGATATAATTCCCAAAATTATTGCTAAATAATACTAAAGTGCATCGAATAATCAGCAAGTTAATAAACAAACGCCGAGTATGGCTATTGACGATGCTGTTTGCTGCTGTGGTGGCAATCAGTGTATTCATTGAGGCTGGTCATAATTCCCTACAAGCAGCTTCATCTGTAGGCAAAGACACACTGACAATGATTACTTCGCCAGATTATCCTCCCTACGAATTTTATGATACTCAGGGGGGCGATCGCCAAATAGTTGGTTTTGATATTGATATTGCTAATACGCTGGCTAAGGAACTGGGATTCAAACTCAAGGTGATGGAATCTGATTTTAATGGGTTAATTCCAGCACTGCAAGCAAATCGGGCTGATTTTGTCATGGCTGGGATGACTCCCACCCCAGAACGCCAAAAAAATGTCGATTTCTCAATTATCTATTACGAAGCAAAGGATACGATTGTCGCTCCCAAGGGTAGCAATTTGCAGCAGCCAAAAGACTTGTCTGGTAAAAAAGTCGGGGTGCAATTAGGAACTATCCAAGAGCAAAATGCTAAGAAAATCGCCGAAAAAGTTACAGGTATTCAACTCAAGCAACTGAATAAGGTGCCAGAAGTAATTCAGGAAATGAAATCTGGACGAATTGATGCAGCAATTGTTGAGGATACTGTAGCTAGGGGATTCGCCCAAGCTAACCCAGAGTTAGAGTTTAATGTGATTCCCTCAGAATCAGCAAGTGGGTCTGCGATCGCTTTTTCCAAAAATTCTGCTTTGGTTGCACCGTTTAACAAAGTCCTTCAGCAAATGAAAGACAAGGGTGAATTGGCAAAACTTGCAACCAAGTGGTTTTCTGTGAACACCAAAATCGATGCTGCATCTGCATCTGCTGCTAAAGGCGGACTGAATCTCGACTTCACCAGAATTCTCCCAGATATTCCTTTTATTCTTAAGGGTATACCCATAACTTTGTTGTTCACTCTGTTATCTGTATTTCTGGGGTTAATCTGGGGAACAGTACTGTCGCTATTGAAAATTACTGGTATCAAACCGCTTACCTGGGTGGCTAACGCTTATACTTCTGTATTCCGAGGCACACCTCTACTATTACAGTTGGCTTTGGTTTATTACGCAACGCCGCAGCTTACAGGTTATGACATTTCGGCTTTGTCAGCAGGGGTGTTTACTTTTACCCTGAATTCTGGGGCTTATATGTCGGAAACCATTCGCGGTGGTATTCAAGCAGTAGATAAAGGACAAACTGAAGCGGCTATGTCTATGGGTGTGTCCTACTGGTTGATGATGTGGGATATAATTTTGCCCCAAGCTTTGAAAAACATTCTCCCCGCTTTAGTCAATGAAACTATCGGACTACTCAAAGATTCTGCCTTAGTCTCAACCATCGGTGTCGTGGAAATTTTACGCAGCGCCCAAATTGTCGGTGCAAATAAATATATTTACTTTGAACCATTGTTATTTGCAGGATTAATTTACTACATTCTGGTTATGGGTCTGACTAGGAGTGCATCTGCTTTAGAAAGGAGGTTGAGGCAAAGTGAGTAATGTAGTCATTCGCACTGAGTTTTTGTGTAAATCCTTTGGCAAGCTTGACGTACTCAAAGATATTTCTACCGAGATTTCCCAGGGGGAAGTCGTTGCGATTTTGGGGCCTTCCGGTTCGGGTAAGTCTACGTTTCTGCGATGCATGAATTTGTTAGAACGCCCTACCAGAGGACGAATTTATTTTCACGAACAAGACATCACTCTTCCCAAAGTTAATATTGCCAAGGTTCGCCAACGCTTGGTGATGGTATTTCAACACTTTAATTTGTTTCCTCACATGAATGTGCTGCAAAATGTCACCTACGCACCGATAAAGGTGAAAGGCGTAGACAAGCAGCAAGCACAAACTCAGGGTTTGGAGTTACTGGCTAAGGTAGGTTTGTCAGAAAAAGCGGATGTGTATCCATCTAAATTATCTGGCGGACAGAAACAGCGAGTAGCGATCGCCCGGGCATTAGCGATGGAACCAGAGATGATTTTGTTTGACGAACCCACCTCTGCATTAGACCCAGAAATGGTTAAGGATGTTTTAGAAGTGATGAAAGCTTTGGCACAAACGGGAATCACCATGGCCATTGTCACCCATGAAATGGGATTTGCCAGAGTTGTCGCTAGTCGGATTATGTTCCTCGACCAAGGCATTTTAGCAGAAGATACCACCCCTAACGAGTTTTTTCACAGTCCTCGGTGCGATCGCGCTCAGCAATTCTTGGAAAAAATGCTTTGATTATTTTACTACCTGGGGCTGTTAACTGGACAAGTGCGATCGCACACTTGTCATATGATTGTGACAAATATGTCATATCCCCTTGATAGTCTGAATGGAAGTGAACATCAGTTCGCTCCTCACACCATACCACCACCTCTTGCTATTGAACAGCAAGAGGCTTTTTTTTCTTGGATACTACATGAGGATGATGTTATGCAATTTCTCTATCGAATGGAGGAATTAAGGAAGGTAGCAATAGATATTAAATAAATAACGATTCCGATCACCTGACGAACTTTAACTGTTTAATCTCCTTGCTGCCATCTGACAGCGGGAGATTTTTTTTAAAATAACTAAATATTGCAATAATATCAAGGCCAGATAATCACTCATCAAAGAACAGAAATTGAGCGACTGGGGTTAAATTGGGTTGCGCGTCAAGCTGCTATCGGTGTCAGAGTTCCCCTAATCGGGAAGCGGGATACTTCTAGAAAGCATGATGGTATTTTACAAAAATAGCCGTTCAGGCTATTTTCCCCTATCCTCATCTAGCGCTTTCTGGATAGCACGTCTACAGAATTCAGGAGGATCATCTTTAGCCTTTACCTCTTCCTTCATTTCCTTAGTGACTCGAAAGTTCAATTGCTCGGTTAATTCTTTGCTTGGTGGATTATCAAAATTTTGCGGGTTCCCTTGAGGATTAGGCATTGTTGAGAGATGTAAATATAACTTGATTCGGCGTTAACAGCGAAATAAAGTTTAACTTGGTGGACAACAAGTTTCCTAGGCTAGTACCCGCCAACATCCACCTTAATAATGGACACCTCTTATTGTATGTTTTCGCGCTCAGAACTTGAAGGTATGACACTTCAAGAATTAAAAGCGTTGTGCTTAAGGTACAGTATTAAGCCAACGGGGAACGCAGGGTACAGAGTCAGCTATATCACATCTTTAATGGCTTTCCCTGCTATTGCCCTCTCACAGTTTAAGCAGGGCAAAGGCATAAAATTTCTGAGCTTTGGAAGTATCTAGAGTATCGGCGAGGCACTTGATGAGATTAATTCTCCCACTGAGGAGCAAATGGCGCTGATTAGAATTTCACTAGAGGGGCGCAAGATGAGCTATCCAGAGCGATATGAGCAAGAGAGGCTGTATACCCTGTATAAAATCAAGTTGCTCTTGAGTGAGGTGATTAATCTTCTCAACCAATGATCAGTCTACGACATCCCATCACATCTTTACGGTATCCTCTCAAGTAGGGGATTTTTTTATGAGTGGTTACGCTACCTAAAACGAAAAAATCAAAAAGTTTAGTTAAGACAGGTAAAAATGGTCATCTTTTTGAACAATAGAGGTAGACGCTAAAGCCAGATAATAAACTATGAGTGAACTTCCCAACAGTTTAGAAGATGCGATCGCTCAATCACGAGTAGCCACCCAAGCCGCCCTTGCAGATGGTTATACTCGTCTCCAAGTTGAGTTTTTGTTCCCAGAACTGAAACACCAGCTAGTTGCAGAAGATTTTCTGCCAGTGTTCGCAGAATATGAGTCTCGCCTGAAAGTTTTCTTTGCTGATGCTGGTGGTGCAGCCCTCGCCCGTCGTGATTGGGCAGATGCAGCATTTAAAATTTCCGATATCGGTACGGGAAGGGCTGCTTCTCTACAAACAAAAATTCAGCCAGAGGATGAAATTTTCTTGTTTGTTGTGCCTACTTCTGTAGAAGTTCCCCAACTAGAAAAGCTATGTCAAGAAATTGGCGATCGCCCTTTAGTCATTTTAAACCCTCGCTTGGAAGATGCCGGCGTTGTGGGCATCGGTTATACTGCTAGGAAAGTCCGCGATCGTTTCCTCAGCACCATTGAATCCTGCTATTACCTACGTCCTGTAGATGAGCAAACAGCTGTCTTTCGCTGCTACCCCGGACAGTGGGAAGTATGGGTAGAAAATAGCGGTCAGTATGAAAGAATTGCCGAATTAGCCGAAAAACCGTCAGGTGATGACTTAGATCTCATCCTGATGAAAGGACAACCCCAAACAACAGCAGCCGCCGCACCCACGAAGAAACCCAGTATGTTCAAGAGTTTACAACGGTTCTTAAAAGCTTTGAGTAACTAGTGCCAGAAGTTAGGAGGCGCAAAGTCAGGAGTCAGTAAACCTTAACTTTGTAGTTTTGGTAGTGGCGTCGCCAGCTAAATTGGTACATTAGAATTTTGTTGTAGGATGGGCGTCTCGCCCGTCCTTTGCCAGATATCCGGCCCACACCACAACAGATAGATTTTATGCACTATTTTAGCTGTGTCACGCCATTACAAAAAAGCTTCAATCAGCACAGTTGACAATTAGGTGTGTCAAGGCATCAATCAAGCGATCGCTTTCCATTGGCATAATATCTTTACCATGCATAATCTCTTGAGTCATCACAAAATGAACTAATGACCCAATCAGAATCCTTGCTGTTGCCTCTGGGTCGGGTATTTTAAGTTCAGTACGAGAAGCCAAGTATTTACTGATGGTTTCTATGGCGGGTTTGGCAATGCTGAGAATAAAAACTTGAGCTAACTCAGGAAACCGCGCCGATTCTCCGATCAAAAGTCGCTCAAATGCTTGATATTCTTGGTCATTGACCATTTGATCCAATGCAGTTTTTGCCAAACGCCGCAATACAATGTAGGGTTCTCCTACCAAACCTTGTGTCCCCAATATTGAGTGAAACCGCTTTCTTGCCAGTTTCTCTATCAGTGCCCTAAACAGTCCTTCTTTATCTTGAAAGTGGCTGTACACCGTTGCTTTAGAAACCCCCGCCGCCTCTGCTACCTTATCCATACTAGTAGCAGCGTAGCCATGAACTAAAAACTGCTGCATCGCCCCAAGCAAAATTTTTTCTACTTTATCTGCTGAATTTGAGCGTTCTATTTCCCCAACTTTTGCACGTACCATTTTTAAATAATCCTTTTTTTGTCAACAGTCTTAAGAATTTCTGTACTTTGTCACATCCAAGGGACTTCCAAATAAAAAAATAATCAATCGCTTGGGTGAGTAGGGTGAGTAGGGGAGGCAGGGGGGCAGGGGGGCAGGGGGGCAGGGGAGCAGGGGGGCAGGGGAGCAGGGGGGCAGGGGAGCAGGGGAGTAAAGGGGCAGAAATCGTACCACTTCCAACCGCAATTTAGTATAAGCATGAAAAAGGAATATCCCCTACTCCCTACTCCCCTTTTTCAAGTTGGGGACATCCAAGAATTAAATTACTCAATTCCTGCATCCAACACTAGTATCCAATTTCTTCTCCCCCTGCCTCCCCTGCTCCCCTGCCCCCCTGCCCTTCTACTACTATCTATGAATGCAACTTGGTATAGTTGGGGGATTTTGCCATGCTTAGCTAGCTCGAAAGCTTGTCTTGCAAAGTTAGCAGATAACCAAATAGTTTCTGGCGATCGCTTGACTAAACTAACCAGTTTAGTATAAACCTATTATATAACTATACAGTTTAGTTTTGTATCTTACAGATCATTCTGTTTGTTGAGCATACAACTGAAGGGTGAAGCGTGACACTACATGCAGCCGGAATCTATTCCTCCCCTGCTCAAGAGCCTCATTTAACCAGGACATTTACCAAAATTCGATTTTTCCGTAATTTGAATCCGCGAATTTGGAATTGCTTCAAAGGTATGCTATTGTGCAAAACTCAAAGCTAAACCGTTCAATATCTCCTCAGTCAATTCTACGTCCGCCCATTTTTATAGCTATTATTGTATCGTTGAGTGTGATTGGTATAAGTGTTTATACGGTATTAAAATTCCAGGATACCTCTACTCAAAAAACACAAGTTCCAGCAGTAATGCCAGAGCTAAAAACGGTGACAGCCTTGGGACGGATCGAACCAAAGGGAAAAATAATTAAACTTTCTGCTACTACATCTACTGACGGGAGTCGGGTAGAGAAACTGCTGATTCAGGAGGGAGATAGGATAAAAGCAGGGCAGGCGATCGCAATTTTGGACAGTCGCGATCGCTTAGAAGCAGCATTAAAAGAGGCACAAGAACAAGTCAAAGTGGAGCAGGCAAACCTAGCTCGCATCCAAGCAGGTGCCAAACATGGAGAAATTGCCGCACAACAAGCAACAATTGCTCGCCTAGCAGCAGAACGCCAAGGAGATATTAACACCCAACGAGCAAATATTGCCCGCTTGCAAGCCGAAGTCCGTAACGCCTCAGCAGAAGATCAACGCTATCAGATGCTGTATCAACAGGGAGCAATCTCCGCCTCTGGTAAGGATAGCAAGCGCTTAACTCTAGAAACAGCCCAAAAAAATCTCCAATCAGCACAGGCGCAATTGCAGCGTATCCAGTCAACCAGCCAGCAACAACTTAAAGAAGCCACAGCCACACTGAATCAGATTGCGGAAGTGCGAGTAGTAGATGTAGAAGCTGCCAAAGCACAGATTAATCATGCCATAGCAGCCATGAATCGGGCACAAGCAAATTTAAAACAGGCTTATGTGCGATCGCCTCAAGATGGTCAGGTATTCGAGATCCGCACCCATCCAGGAGAATTAGTATCAAATGATGGCATTGCCGATATTGGGCAAACCGACCAGATGTATGTAGTAGCCGAAGTCTACGAAAGCGATATCAGCAAAGTGCGTTTAGGGCAGCAGGTGCGAGTAATGGGTGATGTGCTACCTAGTGAATTACAGGGAAAAGTCGAGCGTAAAGACTTACAAGTGCGACGACAAAATGTAATTAACACTGACCCCACCAGCAATATTGACAACAGAGTAGTGCAAGTCCATATCCGACTAGATGATGCTTCCAGCCAAAAAGCCGCCGACTTAACCAATATGCAAGTCAAGGTAGTTATTGAATTGTAAAACAAAGGGAAATGGGAATTGGTAATTGGTAATTGGTAATTGGTAATTGGGAATTGGTAATTGGGAATTGGTAATTGGTAATTGGTAATTGGTAATTGGGAATTGGTAATTGGGAATTGGTAATTATTTCTCCCTCATCCCCACATCTCCACATCTCCCCACTCCCCACTCAGCACTAAAAAATGGGAATACTCAAACAACTACAGCGGCGAACACCTCTAGGATGGCTGCAACTGAGTCATGAAAAAAGTCGTCTGTTGGTAGCATTGTCAGGCATTGCCTTTGCCGACCTTCTAATGTTCATGCAGCTGGGCTTTCAGACTGCGCTGTATGACAGCAATACTAGACTACACCGCAGTTTGCGCTCAGACATTGTTTTAATCGGTTCCCAAACCCGTAACCTGCAAAGAATGTCTACATTTTCTCGTCGGCGACTGTATCAGGCAATGGATATACCAGGGGTGAAATCGGCAGAGGCTATGTATGTCAGCAATATGATCTGGAAGAATCCCCAAACACGAAGAAATACAGAAATTCTAGCGATTGGGTTGAATCCAGACAGGCCAGCTTTTGATTTTCCGGAAGTTAACCAACAGTTGCCACAAATCAAGCTACCAGATACCGTCTTGTTCGACCGTGCTTCTAGAGGAGATTATCAACACACCATTGCCCAACTTGAGTTAGGTAAAACTGTGAAAACCGAAGTTGAGGGGCGCACAGTTACTATTAGTGGTTTATTTAAACTTGGGGCTTCTTTTAGTGCTGACGGTACTATAATCACCAGTGATCAGAACTTTTTGCGGCTATTTCCTCGTCAACTTGCTTCTAATGTCAGTGTCGGTTTGATTGAAGTCCAACCAGGCTTTGATCAAAAGCATGTGGTAACAGCATTAAAAGCACGCCTCAAAGATGATGTCAAAGTACTAACCCACGCAGAATTTATTCAGTTTGAGAACGACTTCTGGAGGCGAAACTCCCCAATTGGATTTATTTTCAGCATTGGTGTATCGATGGGTTTCGTGGTTGGCGTGATTCTTGTTTATCAAGTCCTCTCCACAGATGTTAATGCCCACGTGAGGGAATACGCCACCTTTAAAGCAATGGGGTATGGTAACTACTACCTGTTAGGTGTGGTGTTTGAAGAGGCTGTGATTTTGGCCGTGTTGGGATTTTTCCCAGGAATCGTAGTCTCCTTTGGACTTTACCATTTGACTGGCATAGCTACAAACTTGCCGATATATATGACCGCTATTCGGGCATTGCAGGTACTAGTACTCACCATTATCATGTGTACTCTTTCCGGTGCGATCGCCACTCGCAAACTCCAAGCTGCTGACCCCGCTGATATGTTCTAAAAAATGGGGACTGGGTATTGGGGATTGGGTACTGGGTATTAGGAAGAAAAACTAACCAACTGACTACTCCCCAATCCCTAGTCCCTAATCCCCAGTCCCTAGTCCCTAATTCCATGAATACAGTCATTTCCATCCATAACCTCAACTATTACTTTGGTCGAGGTACACTCCGTAAACAAGTTTTATTCAACATCAATCTGGAAATCTATGCTGGTGAAATTATTATTTTGACTGGGCCATCTGGTTCTGGTAAAACTACCCTTCTGACCCTAGTGGGTGGGCTGCGTTCTGCCCAGTCTGGCAGTTTGCTAGTGTTAGAAAGAGAACTTTGTGATGCTAGTGCTGAACAATTAGTGCAGGCACGACGCTGTAACGGTTATATTTTTCAAGGACACAATCTACATGGGAGTTTAACGGCACTCCAGAACGTCAAAATGGGTTTAGAACTGCACAAGCATCTTGACGAACAACAAATGCAAACTTGGTCAGTGCAAATGTTGGAGCAGGTAGGATTAGGAAATCGTCTCCATTATTATCCTGATCAACTCTCAGGAGGACAAAAACAAAGAGTAGCGATCGCCCGTGCTTTGGTCAGTCGTCCTCCAATTGTCTTAGCGGATGAACCCACTGCTTCCCTTGATAGTCAATCGGGTCGAGATGTGGTTAACTTGATGCAAAAACTTGCTAAAGAACAAGCCTGTACAATTTTAATGGTTACTCATGACCACCGCATTCTAGACATTGCCGATCGCATCGTTCACATGGAAGATGGCAAGCTAGTGCAACAAAGCAGCATCCAGCAAGCAGTCCCAATGAAAAAGTAATACCATTTTGGATTTTATATTATTCACACCTTCGTCGTAATTTTGTAATGGCACTGTCACAACTGTATGTGATATTGAGTTTGTATTTGGTTACAAAATGCTTTTTTTGGGTTAAAGGCGGGATTTCCTGCCTTTTATTTTTTTATAGATTTATTTCTATCAATATCATAATTTATCTTTACTTAGATGAAATCCATGCTTTTGTAGGGAGAGTGGGAGCTTTTTTTGTCTGTCAGCTGTTCGTATATCCACTGTCTACGAGATATGTAGTTTTATTGAAGTGTAATACCAACTTTATATGAGGTTGCCCTTGATTCCCCTAGGGGCAATTCATGAATTGCCCCTACAGCATGGAATTTTTCGTGTTTTCTGATCAACGCATCTTCATACAGACTTGGTATCATTCGTCATGATAACTCTGTTGCCGACAGCAGAAAGTAGTTTCCCAGATTAAAGTTTTTCAATTTATTAGAGTCTTTTTACCCAAGAAGCGATCGCCTGAGTTAGTATAGTTTAGTTCCGAAACCACTGCTTAATATTACTTAATATATTGTATTGTTTTCCCCAAAATCTGCTTCGGTTGGAAACACTAGTTATCATAAACTAGTCTGTTGCTGTGCAGAAGTTCAGAGATTGTTTTATAGGTCTATGACTACCAAGGATCGCACTGGAAACTCCCAAAATAACTTGCTCTGTCTCGGCATTAAAGGGTGGAAACCCGATGGCCGTAGGGCAAACTTGTTCATCGGCATATTTGCCTCTTTCCCTGTCACCTTGGCATTGCCTGTAGATGCTTTACAAGTACAGGTGGCTCCGAGTAATCCTACATTAGGGGATACTCTGTCTGTGGTAATTAATCTAGATAATCCCAACAATGGCAGCAATCCAACAGTGGCTATTGGCGAAAAAACTTACCCAGTATTTGCAATTGCACCCAATAAGTATCGGGCTTTAGTACCCACAACGCCAGTGGAAAAGCCCGGAACGAGAACATTTAAGATTTCGGGTGATGGTCAAGTGCAGAATTTAGCAGTGAAAGTCAGCGATCGCAAATTCCCGGTACAACGCATTACCTTGCCACCAGGAAAAGCCGGGGTAGATGCGACCGAGTATGAACTCAAGCGTGTAGCAGCTTTTAAAGCCTTACAGACACCAGAAAAATATTGGAATGGCCCCTTCCTCAAACCAAACGCTGGGCGGATTACTACAATTTATGGTGTACGTCGCTACTATAATGGTACATTTGCAAAGGACTACTACCATCGTGGTGTTGACTACGCTGGTGGTGCGGGTTCGCCCGTAACTGCTCCAGCTGCTGGGCGGGTTGCTTTGGTAGGCAAAGTATCCCAAGGATTCCGAGTTCACGGAAACGTAGTTGGCATTGACCACGGTCAGGGCGTGACAAGCATTTTCATGCACCTCAGTCGGATCAATGTCAAAGAAGGCGATATCGTCAAACCTGGACAAATAATTGGTGCAGTCGGTTCAACAGGGGCATCCACTGGCCCACATTTGCATTGGGGTCTGTATGTCAACGGACAATCTGTTGACCCAGTACCCTGGCGAAACAAGGTCTTTGAATAGTAAAGACGATATTGAGCATGTCCGTGCATAGTTTGTATTTTGTTCGCCGATAACTAGGCAAACAAACTAAATTGATACCGTCCCTACCTTACTTGGGTGGCATTAAAAGAAGATGAGCGTTATGAGTATTGAAAAAATTGTGGATCAAGCTCTCCAGGATGGCTATCTCACACCAGCAATGGAAGCAGAAGTTGGACGAATCTGTGATAACGCATCGGAACTCTCTATTGAAGAGTACATGGCGCTGGATCGACTGATGGGAGCGCTATTGACAGGTGAGGTAGTGGCGGTTCCTCGCAAACAATTTATTAACGTCATGGAAGAATTAGTCCTGACCGAAGCGATCGCGCGAGTAGCAGAAATTGAGGCTACCAGCGAAAGCTCCCTAGATGTGGGGGATATTGCCGCTTATGCTCTTAATAGGCTGCCCCCCTTGTACGCTACCACAGAAGAAGGTGCTAACTACCAACGCCAACGCGCTCAGGCAGACCTGGAAGAATTAATTTCCCAGCAAGTAAATGAGGCGATCAACCGTAACCTCCATCAACCCAATGACAAAAGAACACCAATCCCCAAAAGCACTGGTAATGAAGTTCTACGTCAAGTGAGTAACTTACTCCAAGTTTACGCACCTACCTTTGAGGAAAAATCACAATATTAGATAGTCAAAAGTCAAGAGTCAATGGTCAATAGTCTATAGTCGATTAGATAGTCATAAGTCAAGAGTCAATGGTCAATAGTCGATAGCTAAGAACTCTAGAAATGTGAACTTTGTACTACATTGAAAGCCAGTTGCAAAGGCTGTCGGTAGAATGCTCAAGGCCGCATTGGCTTTTTTTGACTATGGACTATGGACTCTTGACTGTTGACCCTTGACTAACAATCAATCCCGCACCATCACCGTAGTACCTAATTTTACCTGTTCATACAATAAGCGGACATCAGGATTACGCATCCGTATGCAACCGTGGGAAACAGCAGTTCCCATAACTTCAGTATCCGGTGTACCGTGAAAACCGATGTGGTTACGTCCATCTGACCAAAAACCAATCCATCGTTCTCCCAAAGGACTATCGCTACCTGGTGGAAATACTTTGCCAGTAATGGGGTGACGCCAAATCGGATCGTGTTGCATGTGGTTGATTTTGAAAGAACCTGTAGGTGTCTCCCAACCCTTCTTACCTACAGCAATTGGGTAGCTGGCTATCACCTCATCTCCTGCATAAACATAGGTGCGGCGATCGCTTAAATCTATCACTACTTGCGTCTTCACAGATCCCAGCCTATTAGATGATTTTTGTTGGTCTGAAGCCTGGAGTAAGAGAAACTTGGGCTGGTCGGCTTTTGAATTCTGTTTTTGTGCTGGAGCTACTAGCCGCATCTTTTTGCCTACATCAGTTACCTCAGCTACATTTTCGCCCTCTGTAAATGATTTATTATCAGGCTTGACAGTAGAAGATTTTAGTGTTGGAGTCTTTGTTTGAGTTTTTCCTAAGCTGGGTTCACCAGGAAGTGTAGACGTACCAAAAGCCGTTTCCCCTAAACTACCCAATTTCCCTTGGGAAGTATTTGTGCGGCTTTTTGTAGCGTCAGCTGAGTTCTCAAACTGCCGTTGAGTTGATGTGATCCGCCAATGGACAGCTAGCGATAACATGGCTGTACCAAAACAGACAAACATTACTAGACGCGCTACAGATTCATTTCTTACCATTACCATCGCCTATTGTTTATCCCTGACATATCCAAATTACTTATTGCCTGCACTCATGATCCGATTATCAAGAATTTATAAATTCTTATCTGTTCTCTTATAACTGTTTCAGTATTTTTGGGCAAACTAAGGTTATGCCGAGATTCCGGTCAACAAAAATCTTGGCAAAGAAATTTATTCATTAGTAGCACCTCCAAGTGCAGCAATCAATCATTAATAGTGTGGGTGGGAGAAAGACCATGTTTGAAAAACTATTGCTAGCATTCACGATTACATTTTCCCTCAATTTCTTTTTTCAAGTCCGGGTACCCGATCCAACAAAAACAGGTGCTATTTACCAGCACCACACAGAAACATCAACAACAATTCTAGTAACAAGACCGGAAAAATAATAGAGTTATCGCTACAGCTACCTGATAATAATTCGTAATTAGTGAAGCAGTGCGCTCTGAGGGTCTGACGCCACTGCCAAAGCCTCTCGGCAAAGCGCGATCGCGCAGGCGTCTGTTGCTTTTTTACCTTTTTACTTCCAATTACTTAATCCTCGTTACCCCTAAACCCCCAAGACCATAGCCACTTACCCAATCTGATCACAACAAAATTTTTACTTTGAGCGACGCCAAAGAGTACACTGCTACAGGAGCAACAAGCGGCTTTCAATTGGATAGCTGTATTTTTTCTTTTATATTAGGTAGAAAACCATACATTCCGTTTTTTGTCAATGTTAAGTGGTCAGATGACGTTAGTTGCACAAATGTACGTAACATTGCGGTGTCAAGATAGGTGAAAAATAATGGCTGAAAGAATGGCTATGTAATTGTTCACCAGAAAAATCAACTGTTACTGTAGTCATGAATATGCTTAAAATTATATACCTAAATGTTCCAGTCAGAAATCCGTCCCTGCCGCAGGAACATCGTGCCAATTAGCAGGTCTAATAGAAAGGGATGATTTACAGCCAGTACGATCTATGAGTCAATCGATTACTGTATCCTGGTCAACGTTTGATGCAAGGTATCCGGAAGCATCGGTGCAAGTTGACAAACTCTCTAATCACGATCTAATTTTGCGCTGTCAAGTGGGACAGCGTCCGGATCGTGCTGCTTTTGCAGAGCTATTGCGCCGCTATCAGACCCAAGTTGATAGAGTTTTGTATCACCTGGCTCCAGACTGGCCTGACAGAGCCGATTTGGCTCAAGAAGTTTGGATTCGAGTGTATCGGAATATCAACCGATTACAAGAGCCGTCTAAGTTTCGGGGCTGGTTGAGCCGTATTGCTACTAACTTGTTTTACGATGAGTTGCGTAAACGCAAGCGGGTTGTTAGTCCTTTGTCGCTGGATGCTCCCCGTTCGCTAGATGATGGCGAGATGGATTGGGAAATTGCTGGAGATACTCCAGGCCCAGAGGAAGAACTGACAACTAGAGAGTTTTACGAGCAATTGCGCGAAGCGATCGCCGATTTACCAGAGGTATTTCGCACCACTATTGTCCTGCGAGAAATCGAAGGTATGGCATATGAAGAAATTGCCGAAATCACGGGTGTTTCTTTAGGCACTGTCAAGTCGAGAATCGCCAGAGCTAGATCCAGATTGCAAGCTCAGTTGCAAAACTATCTTGATAGCTAATTGACAATACTCTGACTCTGCCATTAGGCAGAATTAAAGCGTTGATCTTGAATGATGCTGAATATCCAGCACTACGCCATTAGGAAGAAATTGGATGAATTTCTCAGGATTGCTCGTTGTGTTTACCCGTACATAAATTGGCAATAATGCTAAAATGACTACTGATTCTCCATTTCCCAACCGTTCCCACTGGCAAGATCACAAAGATCTGTCAGATGGAATGGCACAGCATACCTATGAATCAACGGGCGCTATGGATATGATGAAGCGCGATCGCTTCGAGTTATTAAGTGCTTATCTAGACGGTGAAGTCACAGCCGCCGAAAGCAGGCAAGTAGAAGAATGGCTAGCAAACGATGCTGCTGTTCAATGTTTGTATGGACGATTATTAAAGCTACGGCAAGGCTTGACAACTTTGCCGGTGCCAGCAGCCCAAAGCAAGAGCGTTGTTGCCGAGCAAGTATTAGCGCGTTTGCACCGCCGTTCCCGATTAGTTTGGGTCTTTGGTGGTGCAGCGATCGCTGCTTGCGTTGTTGGCACAATATCTGGTTTGCTACCAGGTGGTGAATCTCATCTGCAACTGGCGCAAAAACCAATCAGCAAAACTACACAAGCTACCACAACACCTGTAGCTCCAGTTTCACCGCTGATGGTAGCTTTAAACAAGCCAGTGATCGAAATTCCTAAAGCAGCGGTGGTTTTTCCAAAAAAGCCAGCACTTCCAGAGAAACATCGACCAAAGGCAGTAGAACAAGACATTAATTAATCGCCAAGCGGGCTGTTAAATCACAAATCACAACCCCGCTTGGCGGTTAAACCGCAACCACTCCACCAACCCTCAGGTTGGGGAATGCCCCCTAAATGGTAAATTTGCTCCAGAGTCATCAAGTAGACCCAGGCATAACCGAAGGATAACCCTTTCAGATTATATATCTCTACTTGTTGACGATTATACAGGTTTTCTGAGATTTGTCTAGTGGGGTGGTAATCTTCCAGTTCGTCTAGGGCGTCTAAGATGCTGCCTTCGGCAAAAGAGAGTAAATAACCGTGGACAGGGTATTCTCCAGTTGTCATGGCTGGGTAGCCCATGGGCAGAGCAAATAATTCGCCTAGAGCAAATGCTCTTTGGGCATCAACCATTTTGTGACTACAATATTTACCATAATTAGCTTCACCTGGTTTGAGAGTGCCGTAAACAAAGACTCGCACTCCGCCAGAAAATTTTGCATTTGATTTAGTCATCCTCGTGTTAACCAACTCCTTCTGTTGCCTAGCATCATCTACAATATGGAGGCAGACACGATTACAGACCCAGTAGGAGAACTTTCGGTGGATTCGCGATATATTCCAGTAGAGATTGAGGAAAAATGGCAAAAAACATGGACTGAACTTGGCTTAGATAAAACACCTACCAACAGCAATAAGCCAAAATTCTACGCTTTATCCATGTTCCCCTATCCATCGGGCAGCCTACATATGGGTCACGTCCGTAATTATACAATTAGCGATGTAATTGCTCGTCTCAAGCGAATGCAAGGCTATCGGGTATTACACCCAATGGGTTGGGATGCCTTTGGCTTGCCAGCAGAAAACGCCGCCATTGATAGAGGAGTTCCACCAGCTAAGTGGACTTATCAAAATATTGCTCAAATGCGGCAACAATTGCAGCGTCTTGGCTTAGCCATCGACTGGGATAGGGAAGTTGCCACTTGTTCACCAGATTATTACAAGTGGACACAATGGATTTTCTTGCAGTTTTTGCAAGCGGGTTTAGCTTACCAAAAAGAAGCCGCAGTCAACTGGGATCCTGTTGACCAAACTGTACTGGCAAATGAGCAAGTGATCGATGGACGTTCTTGGCGCAGTGGGGCTATAGTTGAGCGTAAATTGTTGCGTCAGTGGTTTTTGAAGATTACCGACTACGCTGAACAATTGCTGAATGACTTAGATAAGTTGACAGGTTGGCCAGAACGCGTCAAATTGATGCAAGCAAACTGGATTGGTAAATCCACAGGTGCGTATTTGGAATTTGCGATCGTCGGCAGCGATGAAAAAATCGGTGTGTATACCACACGCCCAGATACAGTTTACGGTGTCAGCTACTTGGTATTAGCACCAGAACATCCTTTAACACAGCGCGTCACCACAAAAGAACAAAAAGCAGCAGTAGAAGCCTTTATAAAGGAAGTTGCTAATCAAAGTGAATTAGAACGTACTGCTGAAGACAAACCCAAGCGAGGTATTCCCACAGGCGGTAAGGCAATTAACCCGTTTACAGGCGAAGAAGTACCGATCTGGATTGCTGACTATGTGCTGTATGAATATGGTACTGGGGCAGTCATGGGTGTACCAGCACATGATGTGCGAGATTTCAAGTTTGCCAATAACTATAACTTGCCCATTGAGTTTGTCATTGTAGAACCAGAGGCAGTTGCAGATGTGGATTTCCAGCAGGAAGAGCCACCTTTAATCATAATTGATTATGATAGTGCATACACTGAACCGGGAATTTTAATTAATTCTGGGCCTTTTAGTGGGATGAATTCCACAGATGCCAAGCAAGCAATAGTTAAGTTTGCTGAAGAACAAGGATTTGGCAAACTGCGGGTACAATATCGCTTACGGGATTGGTTAATTTCGCGGCAACGGTATTGGGGGGCACCCATTCCCGTGATTCACTGTCCTAATTGTGGCATTGTGCCGGTTCCTGACAAAGATTTGCCAGTGCAGTTACCGGAAGAAGTGGAATTTACCGGACGCGGCGGTTCACCGTTGACTCAGTTAGAAAGCTGGGTGAATGTACCTTGTCCAACTTGTGGTACACCAGCAAAGCGGGAAACTGACACGATGGATACTTTTATTGATTCTTCGTGGTATTTCTTGCGGTTTACTGATGCTAAGAACGAACAGCAGGTTTTCGATTCCAGTAAAACTAACGACTTGATGCCAGTAGATCAGTACGTGGGTGGAATTGAACACGCGATTTTGCATTTGTTGTATTCGCGGTTCTTTACCAAGGTACTGCGCGATCGCGGCTTGTTAAACTTTGATGAACCATTCCAACGTCTGTTAACTCAAGGCATGGTGCAAGGTTTAACTTATGTAAATCCCCACAAAAGCGACAAAGATAAGTGGGTTGCCTTTAATCTTGTAGATCCTGCCGATCCACGAGATCCGAAGACAGGTGAACCACTGCAAGTTGTTTACGCTACCATGTCCAAGTCAAAAGGCAATGGTGTAGCGCCGGAAGAGGTGATTGCTAAGTACGGTGTAGACACAGCGCGGATGTTTATATTGTTTAAAGCGCCGCCAGAAAAAGATTTGGAATGGGATGAAGCGGATGTCGAAGGACAATTCCGTTTCTTAAATCGGGTTTGGCGATTGGTTACGGAACACATTGCCGGTGGCATATCCCGTGAAAATGTCAATTCTGATTTAACTAAGTCTGAAAAGGATTTACGCCGGGCAATTCACACTGCTATCAAAGCAGTTTCAGAAGATGTGGAGGACGAATATCAATTCAACACAGCTGTTTCAGAATTGATGAAGTTGAGTAATGCCCTGACTGATGCCAACTGTAAAGATTCAGCAATTTATGCAGAAGGTATCCAGACTTTGGTGGTGTTGCTGGCACCTTTTGCACCTCACATTGCTGAGGAATTGTGGCATTTAATGGGTAAGAGTGATTCAGTTCACACTCAAGCTTGGCCAGGTTTTGATGAGGCGGCGTTGGTAGCTGATGAAATCACTTTGGTGATTCAAATTATGGGCAAAACTCGTGGTGCAATTCAAGTGCCAGCGCAAGCTGATAAAGCTGCGTTAGAGAAGTATGCCCGTGAGTCAGAAGTTGCCCAGCGTCACATTGAAGGCAAAGAAATTAAAAAGGTGATTGTGGTGCCTGGAAAACTGGTGAATTTTGTAATTGGCTGAGAGGATGGTAAGGGAATTCCAAAAAATAAATCATTCCGGTTGAAGTTGCTGATTGATGACTGATGGCTGATGACTGATGACTGATGACTGATGGCTGATATCATGTCCGGTAAAATAACCATAAATCCCGTTTTACCCCACCCCCAACCCCTCCCCGTGAACGGGGAGGGGCTTAGGAGGTTTTAATAAGTAATTAAGCGAACTTGATATTACCCAAACAATAGCTGATAGCAAGTCCCGTTAATTACTCTCTTCCCGCTGTCAGATTACCGATACAAATTTTTCTCCCCTGTGCCCCTAATCCCCACTCCCTCCGGTCGTGGGGGCCCCGAGTTCCCCTGCTCCCCCGCTCCCCTGTGCCCCTGCTCCCCTGCTCCCCCGCTCCCCCGCTCCCCTGTGCCCCTGCTTGCCATCTGTATCAATCTTAAGGTGAAACGCTATCACCTCCTGGCTCCTACTTAGATTTTTATATATACGTAAAAGCACCTGAGTATTTTCGGACTCAAGTGCAAATGGGTATAACTCTATACCAACTCACTTGTTTGATGCAATATCTAAAATCTGCAAGATACTCCCGAAAAGAAGCACTGCAAGAATAACTTGTAACAAACATTTGGTGAAATGGTATCACTCCTTGCATGATTAAGAATATCGCTTATGGGATAAAATCGAGGATTTAGAAAGTGACACTTTATTAACTGACACTAGTTAATAACCACAGTTGAACAATAGTGTCAAAAGTCACAAAGTAAATTTATATAAATTTTTGATACTTGGTATAAAAAGATTTTAAAAGTATGTATATAGCGCCAAACAACAGCGATCGCTTGCTCACACAAAAATTAGGCGATCGCATATCCAACGCAGATATCATTTGTAACTAGAGATCACCTCGGCCAGTTTTAGCAAAATCTCACATCCCAATTTGGTCTCAAACTTCGGACTTCGATATATAGCGCAACAGTTGCACTGCCCAGTACAAAAATGTACAGTCCAGTATTACTGGAGAAAGCCATTTTAGCCATTGCAAGTGTAATTTTAAATGAGACAGCCCTAATAACAAAGCATCGTCTCAGAAACTAAGTAATAAGGGTAATAACTGATTAGGAAAATTCTGAATTAGGCTTTTTAAACTAATATTCATTACCTCAATCTAACAAATTCGTTTGTTAAATATTCACAATCTTGAGACATAAATCAAACAATCAATAGGTGGTATTTCTGTTTTCACAAGGCTTAGACGCGGCATTAATTTCTCAGAAAAAACTATATTTATAGAAGAGGATTCCTCAAACTGAATTGATGTCTATTGTTTATGATGAAGTGACCCAAACAACCATGACAACCATCCAAACAACTTTGGTTCTTGGTATGACGGCTGATGGAAAGATTCAACCTGTAGATCCAAAATCACCCGGTCATGTCTATCTAGCCGATCAAGCACATTTAGAGTATCAAGCATCTTTTGCAGATCTATTTCTGGTGGGAGCAACGACGATCCGAGAAGAAGGACAGACTTATACCATTCAGAATCCTGAACTGTTAGCAGCACGTAAAGTTCGGGGTCAATCTCCCCAGCCGATTACTTGTGTGGTTTCGGGATCGCTTAATCTTAGCCCCGATCTGCATTTTTTCAACCAGGATCTTGAAAGATGGATTTTCACAACACGGGCTGGTTTGGAAAAGAATTCTCAGGCAAAAAGCATAGAGAAGCAAGCTGATGTAATTGATCTAGGAGATACAGATTTAGACTGGGATCGAGCTTACGCCTTGATGGCAGAACGGGGTATCCGCAAGGTTGTTGCTTTGGGGGGTGGTTCTTTGACGGCTGCCCTAGTACAAGCAGGGCGAATTGATGATTGGTGGTTAACCATTTGGCCTACAGTTTACGGAGGAAAGGATCTAACTACCCCAGTGGAAGGAGAGGGCTTTGTTGCTTCGATTGCCCCTGAGCTTGAACTCATTGAAACTCGTCAGGTTGGCAGTGAGTTGTTTTTGCACTATCGCATACTTAAATAATTCTGGACACCACGCCTGATATGTGTCCGTAATCATGCAAAAATTAAGTGATTTAACTATTTGGTAGTGGTAAATATGTAGTGAAAACTTAGATTTAACGCTACCACAGTTATTTTCTGTGGTAAAAAATCTGGCTATGAAATTCTCTGTAATTCGTCATTGGTTTTGCTGGTTCATCTTCACGCTGATGCTGACATTTACACGAAATTCTTGATACAAATTACTTTTGTTTCTCCCCCAGTTGCCCCTAATCCTCACCCACGAGCGGTCGTGGGGGCCCCGAGTTCCCCAGCCTCCCCAGCTTGCCATCTGTATCAATCTTAAGGTGAAACGGTATTAGACCGGCAAAGGAGTAGTCTCTAAGGGAACCCCTTGATGGTGCAATCGTCTGCATAAATCAAGCACGTACGTATAACTAATACAATTTTCAACAACCTTTACAAAAAATGAATTGGCTGTAGGGGTGTAAAGCTGTATGCCCCTAATTACCATACTCAAGGCAATATTTTACAGCCTAGTAATAATTCGCATTTTGTTTGATGAGAGTATTAAAATAATTGATATTTTTTAGTACAAGTACTTAAAAAACAAGATTGCATTTCAGTAATGAACACTCTAATGATTTATTTTCAAGGACTTCCGGAAACAAAAGACCATGTTAGAAAACTTATATAGGCATTTACTCAGTAACCAGCTCATGAACTACCACATGATCGGTAAGGTACTACAAGCACGTTACCAAATCGTCCAAAGCCTAGGTGCAGGGGTATTTGGACAAACATATATTGCTGTTGATATAGATTACCCAGATAATCCTAAATGTGTAATTAAACAGCTGAAAGTTAACAATTCTCAACCCAGCTATTTAGATACTTTAAGATTACGCTTTCTCACTGAAACCGAAACTCTCAAGCGTCTGGGACTTCATCAACAAATTCCCGAATTCATCACTTGCTTTGAAGAAAATGAGCGTTTTTATTTAATACAAGAGTATATCGAAGGACACTCATTAACTGCGGAACTGCCCATCAATCAACAATGGGGGTGTGTTTGGACTGAAAATGAGGTTATAGAATTTTTAGAAGATGTTTTAAATATTTTAGAATTTGTTCACTCTCAAGGGGTTATCCATTGCGATATCAAACCAGAAAACTTAATCAGACGTGCTGCTGATGGTAAGTTAGTTTTAATTGACTTTGGTTCAATTCAGTCAGTTGATTTTGGCATAGAAAGGGAATTGCCTATTTCGCGAATTCCTGTGACTTCACTGGGGTACATACCTCCAGAACAATTTATTGGTCAAACACAACCTAACAGCGATATTTATGCTTTGGGTATGATTGCTATCCAAGCTTTAACAGGGATAGAACCACTGCAATTACAAATAGATTCTTATAGTAATGAAATTATCTGGCGTTCTCCAAACACGCAAGTTAGCGATTATCTGGCTGCTGTTCTTAGCGAAATGATCCGTTATAACTTCCAAGACCGTTATCAGTCTGTGGCTGAAGTATTGCGTGTACTCAAACAAATGGCAGGAGAAACTCAGGATCATGTGTCTTTAGAGGTGGCTGTTGAGAATGATACTTCTGATGAAAATTCTGCTTCTGGAAAATCATCACCGCTACTCACAGGAATGACAGTAGGAATAGCGGCTAATTCTTTGTTGATGGGATTGGGAGTATATTCTTTGCTGAATACTTCTCCTGCTTATTCTGAAACAGAAACTTTATATAAAGCAACTGAAGAATATCAATCGGGAGATTTGCAAAGTGCGATCGCTTTGGCTAAATCGATTCCTTCTTATAGTAATGTTTATCCAGAAGCTAAAGCCACAATCGAAGAATGGCAACAGCAATGGCAAGTGGCTGCACAAGAGTATCTCGCGGCTGAACAAGCGACAAAAGAGGGTAGATGGTCAGATGTTCTGGCTACTGCGGCGAAAGTTCCAGATATTTTATATTGGCAATCTAAAACAGACAAATTAGTGCAGCAAGCACGGGTTAACATCGAACTCCAGACGCAAGAGTTATTAGCAAAAGCTTACGAAAAAGCTGGGGCTAGAGATTTTTCTGGTGCGTTGGAATATCTGCGGCAAATTCCTAAAGAAAGTTCTGCGGGTGCTTTGGTGCAACGCAAGTTAGCTGAGTACAATCAAAAGCGGCAGATTAGAGCAGCTTACTTTTTACATAACGCGCAAAAAAGTGCGGCTGTTGGTGACTTTAATAGTGCTGTGAAATTTCTGCGGCAAATTCCGAAAAATACTCTTGTTTACACTCAAGCTCAGGCCAAACTGAATGAATATACTCAAAAGCAGCGTCTACAAATTCAAAGTCAAAAGGTAGCTTTAGGTAAAGTTGCTGCTGCTAATAAAACAAATTCACTTGTTTCTAATAACTCTGCTAAGAGGATGGCAAATTCTCAACCTAGCAATGATTTACCAGAAGTGAATATTCGATAAGTAAAAAAGAATTCTTGTTAGGACTTACGCACAGGGCATGGAAGAACAAGGACACAAATAAAAGAGTGGAATGCTATAAAATGGTGCGTTCGGCTTAAGCCGAACGCACGCTACTTTACTTAGTTAAAGCTAAAATGCTTGAATATCTTAGAGGTTGTTTGAAAAGTCGAAAAATATACTAAGAACCCCTCTCCAAACCTCTCCCCGAAACGGAGAGAGGCTTTGAAACCCCCATTCCCTCGTAGGGAACTCGGGGCCCCCATGAAATTCGGGTTTAACCCGAATTTCATGGGGATTAGGGTCAGGGGGGCTTGGGGGGTTAGGTTTTTAAGATTTTGATGTTAGCAATGATACTTTTCAAACATCATCTTAGTGAATATATAGCGTTGTTGCGTAGTGCAACGCACCATCACTGTTTTTCGGTGCATTAGAACTAACGTCCATAACGCACCCTACTATAGCGGTTCTCACTTCGTTGCAATACAGTCGCAACTTCACCCCGTATTTGAAGCGCGCAAACACTCCCCTCTCCTTGGTAAGGAGAGGGGTTGGGGGTGAGGTCAAAAAATGTACTTCACACAACTGAGAACCGCTATAGCTAGGTTTTCCATCAGATTTTTCGTTTTACCCTACTCCCCTAAAGCCAAAATTTGAGTATTCAAAACGACTTTTTAAACATCCTCTCAGCGTTCTGGATTTGCTGGTGTTGGATTAATAGTAGTATTAGGTTTTGGTAATATTGGTACGATTATCGGCTTGGTTTGTTCGCTTTGTAGTTGAATTTGGGCTTGATTGCGGGCGTTGATTGCTTGTTGGTAATTCGGGTTATATTTAATTGCTTGGTCATAAGAAGCGATCGCGTCTTTATACCGTTTTAAATTTAATAGCGCATTGCCTCTACTATACCAAGTTTCGTAAGAGTTTGGTTGATAACGAATTGCTTTATTATATGCTGCGATCGCTGCTTCATATTTCTGTAAATTGTATTGGGAATTTCCCATACTATACCAAACTTGATAATTTTTTGGCTGAATGGTTCCTGCTTTAGTATAAGATTGCACTGCTTCTTGATAATTTTGGTTTTGATGCAGCGCCCAACCCCGATTATACCAAGCTTGATAGTTGTTGGGATTATATTTAATTACTTGATTAAATGATTCAATTGCTTCTGGATAACGTCGCAAGATGCTGAGGACATTTCCTCTAGACATCCAACCTTGGTAATAATCTACTTTGTATTGTACTGCTTTATCATATGCTGTAAAAGCATCTAAATAGCGATTTAAATTTACTAAGGCATTACCACGATTATACCATGCTTGTTCATAGTCTGGTTTGATTTCTATAGCTTTATCATATGCTGCGATCGCTGATTCATATTGTTTTAAATTTTGCAGGGCTAAACCTTTTTCATACCAAGCTTGATAATAATCTGGTTTAAATTCTATGGCTTTATCATAAGATTTCATTGCATCATCATACTGCTTTAAACTAGTAAAAATTTCTGCTTTGGCATACCAGATTTCTGGGTAATCGTCATCTAGTTGTAAGGCTTTGTCAAAAGAGGCGATCGCTTCTGGATATCGCTGTAAGTTTTGCAGAGCAAAACCTCTCCCATTCCAAGCTTCTAGATAATCTGGCTGAATTTGAATTGCTTTGTCATATGCTGCTAGTGCTTCTTTATATCTTTTTAATGCAGATAAGGCTTTACCTTGACCATTCCATCCTTGAGCATAATCTGGTCTAATATTAACTGCTTCTTGATAAGCTACTAGCGCGTCTTGATAGCGTTGCAGTTCAAAAAGTGTATTGGCTTGTTTATGCAATTCTGTTGCATTATTGGCATTAATATGTTGAACAACAAATATAGATGCTACTCCAGTTGTTCCAATTAAAAATATCGCTAATAATAACTTCAGCAACAGTCCTTTTTTATGTTTACCGCCTTGGAGATTTTTTGGCTGCAAAGCAGGACTTAAAGCTATAGTACCGGATGCTGGCTGGGTTAACTCTTTCAGTGCTTGTAATGCAGCAGTTGCGGAAGAATAACGTTGTCGAAAATCATAACACACCATTTTATCTAGAAATTGTGTAAATTCTGGTGATACTGTGGTTTGATTTTGCCAGTTAATTTCATTAGTTTCGGCATCTTTTTCTAGTTGGTCGGGGTATATTCCAGTCAAAGCTTGAATTGCAATTATCCCCACAGCATAGATATCGCTGCTAAATTTAGGTGTACCATGAGCTTGTTCGCCAGGAATATATCCAGGGGTGCCAATGGCAACAGTAGATTTAGTTTGTCCTTCAGGTGTAATCACTTGGGTAGTAATTTGTTTAACTGCCCCAAAGTCAATTAAAATCAATTTCCCATCTTGCTGGCGTCTGAGTATATTTCGCGGATTAATATCGCGGTGAATTACCTTTTGTTCATGGACAAATTCTAAAATTTCTAAGATTTCTTGTAATAGCAAAATCACCTCGATTTGACTCAAGGTTTTTCCTGATACCAATTCTGTACTTAAATCGTGACCTTCGATGAATTCCTGTACAAGATAAAATTCGGCGTTTTCCTCAAAGTAAGCTAAAAGTTGCGGGATGCGATCGTGAATACCCAATTTATATAGAACTTGAGCTTCTGTATCAAATAAACGCCTAGCTGTTTCTAAAGTTACTGGGTCACTTGCTTGAGGCTTGAGTTTCTTGACAACACATTGAGGTGATCCCGGCAAGTGAGTATCACTTGCGACAAAAGTTTCACCAAATCCCCCACCTCCCAAATGGCTAATAATTTGGTATCTTCCAACAAGTGTGTTTCCTAGCATCTCATTTGCCCATTAGGGTGTGTTGTAATCTGTTTCCAATCTTGCCACAGGTTTGTGGGGAGATGGGGATGGGGGGATGGGGGAGATGGGGGAGATGGGGGGATGGGGGAGATGGGGAGAATAACAACTAACAACTGACAACTAACAACTGATAAGCTAAACCACATCTAGTTTGCATAATCTGAAATTGTACATTTCTTGTGGGGTGGGCGTCTCGCCCGCCCAATATATGCAAGTTAAATGTGGAACAGCTTAACTAACAACTAACAACTGACAACTGACAACTAACAACTGACAACTAACAACTGACAACTAACAACTGACAACTAACTAATGATTCCTATTAGTGATAACGTTCGCACTCGTAGTCAACCAATTATTAATTATTGGTTGATTGGTATTAATGTTGCTATATTTTTCTGGGAACTCAAACTAGAAGTAAGTGGTGAATTAGGGTATTTTGTTAATAGTTGGGGTCTAATTCCTGCTCAGATTAATGGGGCAATTACAAATGCATTCTTCAATCCCGCAGCTTGGATAGTTGTTTTTTGGCGCTCATTGTCGTTGCTTTTTGGGATGTTTATTCATGGCAGTTTTAGCCAAATCTTAGGAAATCTACTATTTCTGTGGGTTTTTGGCAAAACTGTAGAAAATGTTCTAGGTGCTAGACTTTATCTAGGTTTTTACCTAGCTGCTGGTATTTTGACAGGTATAACACAAATTATTGCTGAACCGAATTTAACAGTACCATTGATTGGAGCAAATGGTGCGATCGCAGCTATTTTAGGTGCATACGTCATGAAGTTCCCCCAGGCTAAAATTGACAGTATTTTGCCGCTAATAGTTGTCTATATCCCTATTGAACTGCCAGTTTTTTTCTATGTATTTTGGTGGTTTGCACAACAGTTATTTTACGGCATCGGCAGTTTAAATATTCCCCCTTCTGGTGTAAATTCATTCAGTCTTGCTTATTGGATGCAAATCGTAGGCTTATTTATTGGTGCAGCTTTTATGCGGCTGAAGAAATGACGATTTTCACGAAAGACACAGAACCCCGGCTTTACTGTTGGCTTACAACACCTGAAGTCCATCAGCGGCAGCTTCTAGCCCTTCAATGCAGTATAGTTGACTCCTATTGTCGGGGTTTAGTGAAAGGCGATCGCCTTTGTTTTATACTGGCAATATTACATTACAAAAATATACTTTTTTAAATATACTTTTTTACTAGTAATTCAATAATTTTTATTAAAAATTTCATATCCAAATTCAGCAACGCCTATATTTTGTCGCATTATTGATTACTAAAGTGTTTTAAACTAGATTATTTACCACAGAGATATTATGAAACGCTTAATCTACATCATCTCCATAAGTGCAATTGGCTTACTGACATTGGTAGGGTGCAACAGCGGTGAACAAGCTACTACTACTACTGAAACGTCTGGAGTAACCAAAGTATCTGGAACTCCTGGTGCTACGCAGGGAGGTTTTACTGCTTTGAAAAGTATAGTTTCAAACACAAAAACTGCTGTGTCAGCCGGAAACTTTGACAAAGCTCAACAGGAATTTGATAAGTTTGAAAACGCTTGGTCTAAGGTTGAAGATGGTGTCAAAACTAAATCTTCAAAAACCTATAATGTAATTGAAGATGCTGCAACTGAAGTGAAGGGTGCGCTGAAAGCAAAAGATAAAGCGAAGGCTCTTAAGGGATTACAAACACTTGACACAAATATCGCCACTGTTTCTAAAGGGTAAAAAATAAGTAACATCATTACCACTGGAGATTTTGGATAATGCGTTCATTTCGCAAGTATCACCGGACTCTGGCGATTATTCTGGCTTTACCGCTTTTCGTAACATTATTAACTGGCATTGCAGTTACGCTAGTAGGTGAATGGTCAGCTAACCTTGGAGTTTCGCGTAGTCTATTGCTTGAGATTCATCGCGGTGAAATCTTCGGTTTACAGGGAATCTACCCGATTTTAAACGGACTGGGACTATTAGGGTTGTTGGTTACTGGATTGAGTATGACTAGTTTGTTTGCGAGGAAAAGGTCAAAAGCTGAAAAGGATTAAAAAAAATGTAACTTCACTCAAGAGCGATCGCAGTCTTTTAAGATATACAGATAATATCATGTTTGTTTAAACACTTATGATATCTGTGGAGGTCGGTAATTGGGAATTGGTAATTGGTTTTGAGTATTACCTATTACCCATTACCCATTACCTATTAGCTATTACCAAGCAAACCGACTATATCGTAAGTAATTAGCCGAACTTGATATAAGTAGATTCTTCTGCGATCGCCAAAGTGTAACTAAGTCATTACAACTCGTAAAGATATGCCTTTGGGGTGAAACTTTTTTGTACCTTGCGAGAGATTGAATTTTTGAAATAAAAAATTCATACTCAATCAGATATATTGGATGCATACCACAAAAGATGGTATTGTTTATTATGAGTTGTATTGCAGATGCCAGACGTTGATAAAACTAACTGTGAACTAACTGATGAATTAGCAGCTCTACGACAACGTGTTGCAGAGTTGGAGCGATCAGAAATGCAATATCAGCTCAGGCAAGCAGCCCTAGAAAAACAAATAACAGAACTAAAAGCAAAACTAGCATCCACAGACGAAAATCTTCATAGTCAAGTTGCTGGATGTGACATAGAACGACAACAGGTCAAGGTAGCCTTACAAGAAAGTTCAGAACAACTGAGGCTAGCACTAAATGCTGCCTACATGGGTTTGTGGGACTGGAATATTGTCACCAATAAAGTGATTTGGTCGGAAAATCATGAACTGCTTTATGGTTTAGTACCAGGCAGTTTTCCCGGTAATTATGAAGCTTTCCTCAGTTACATTCACCCAGAAGACAGGCAATCTGTAATACAAGTTCTCACCCATGCTTTGGAAGAAAAGACTGACTATAGTGATGAATTTCGTATTGTTTGGCCAGACCAAAGTGTGTATTGGATTTTCGCGAAGGGACAATTTTTTTATGATGATATTGGGCAGGCGGTGCGGATGATTGGGGTTTGTATGGATATTACAGACCGCAAGCAGGCAAAAGAAAGTACTCGTAAATTGACAACTAAGGTTCAAGAACAAGCAAATATTTTAAATGCTATCCTCGCCGCATCTGTTGATAACATTTTTATTATTAATCGTACAGGTTGCTATCAATATGTTAGTCATGGTGGCGCTGCTGTGCTAGGCTGCAAAGTTGAGGATATTATCGGTAAAAATGTGCGGGAATTGGATTTACCCACAGACTTTATAGATAGGGTAGAGAATCAACGCCAATTTGTGATCGCAACTGGGGAACCGATTAAGGATGAGTGTGAATATGTTTTGGCAGATGGCAGACATTACTATGAATACATTCTTACCCCATTACGAAATTTTGATCAAATTGAGGGTGTGATTACTGTTTCTCGTGATATTACAGAACACAAACGGGTAGAACATTCATTGCGCGAAAGCGAAGCCAGATTTCGCCGCTTGTTCGAGTCCAATTTGGTGGGAGTGGCTTTTTGGAATATGGATGGTTTTATTACCGATGCCAATGACGCATATTTACAACTAGCAGGCTACACTCGTGATGAATTTACTGCTAATGGTAAAATAAATTGGAGGCAACTTACTCCCATCGAGTATAAGCATTTGGACGATCGCGCCCTCACAGAAGTAAAAGCCACCAGTGTTTCCCATATTTATGAGAAAGAATACATCCATCGCAACGGCAAGCGAGTACCGGTTGTTTTGGGGGTAGCGTTGCTGAATGACTCGCTAAATGATGGAGTCGCCTTTGTACTAGATATTACCGAACGCAAACACGCTGAACAAGAACGCGATCGCTTGCTGCAACGAGAACGCGCAGCCCGTAAAGAAGCAGAGGTTGCTAACCGCATTAAAGATCAGTTTCTCGCAGTTCTCTCCCATGAACTGCGAACCCCACTCAACCCCATTATGGGTTGGTCAAAATTACTACGTTCACGCAAATTTGATGTAGAAACTACTAACCGCGCCCTAGAAACCATCGAACGCAACGCCAAATTACAAACTCAATTAATTGAAGATTTATTAGATGTCTCTCGGATTCTCCAAGGAAAATTGAGTTTAAATGTCTGTCCCGTCAGCTTGCTGATGGTGGTAGAAGGTGCCATAGATACGGTACGACTAGCAGCAGAAGCCAAGTCAATTCAAATTCAAACCATAATTGATCCAAGCTTAGGGCAAGTTATGGGTGATCCAAATCGCCTTCAGCAAGTGGTTTGGAACTTATTATCTAATGCAGTCAAGTTTACACCAAAAGGAGGACATGTAGAAATTCGAGTCGCAGAAGTTGATTACCAAGCTCAAATCACAGTCAGCGATACAGGTAAGGGAATTACCCCGGATTTTCTGCCTTACGTGTTCGATTACTTTCGTCAAGCTGATGGTACAACAACCCGCAAATTTGGCGGGCTAGGTTTAGGACTAGCAATTGTGCGTCAGGTTGTGGAACTACATGGGGGAACAGTTTGGGCAGAAAGTCCTGGAGAAGGGATGGGTGCAACTTTCACTGTGAGACTACCATTTTTGTTGAGAAACGAACAAGTAGACCTTGAAGATGATCAGCCTCAACCTTTTAACCCTCATCCTCGGATACTTTCAAATATGGAAATTCTAGTAGTGGACGATGAACCGGATATCCGGGACTTAGTATCGTTTATTTTGCAAGAGTATGGAGTGAAAGTAACTGCTGTAGCTTCAGCAAAGGAAGCACTGCAAGCACTATCTCTGTCAATACCAGATGTTTTGATCAGTGATATCGGGATGCCAGAAATAGACGGTTATATGCTGATGCGTCAAGTGAGAAAGCGATCGCCACAACAAGGAGGAAATGTGCCAGCGATCGCCTTGACAGCTTATGCTGGAGAAATTAATCAGCAGCAAGCACTAGCAGCAGGATTTCAATTGCACATATCCAAACCAGTAGATCCGGAACTGTTGGTTAAAGCGATCGTTGGTTTGACAAAAGAATAGGGTATGGGGCATGGGGCATACTTCCGATTTGTCCAAAAACAAGTCCAAGAACACACAAATGATTCTGTTCCCCTCAGTCGTGGTGACTATTTGAGATTTTTCACTCAGTTCATCAAGAAAAAGTATCTCTGCTGGCGATCGCTCCAACTATTTTAGAGTTACTAGACGTTCCTAAAGCAGATTTTATGAAAACAGCTGCGTTGGTTTAGAAACAAAAGCTGAAAATCTTTGTTGACTGATGACTGATGACTGTCATCGGTCATCTCCTAACCCAGAGGCTACGGGTAGCTTGCTTCG
Source organism: Nostoc sp. UHCC 0702 (assembly GCA_017164015.1). Lineage (GTDB taxonomy): Bacteria > Cyanobacteriota > Cyanobacteriia > Cyanobacteriales > Nostocaceae > Amazonocrinis. The sequence goes on along the minus strand of CP071065.1, from coordinate 5,665,868 downwards.
ACCTAGGAGTAAACTAGTGATTATGCAATTTAGATGTGCTTTAGCTTATTATTTGCCAAACCTAGCTAAATGCAAACTCTTCTTCCGTTTCAATACAGCAGCAAAGCTCACTGCCGCGCCGATACCCAGAATATTAGACGGTTCTGGTACTGCCGTGACTACAAAATCAAGGTCGTAGTTCTGTATGCCGCGCTTAGTTTCTTGAACCCAGAAGGTGTAAGTGCCTTCGCTAAGGTTGCCGGAAGGGAAGCCAACAAAAAAAGCTCCCCGGATTGGATTTGCTACACCCAAATCGTCTAAGACATTTTCGCCTACTTGTGTTCCGGGAGCTGCACCAATTAAGGCTGCACCAAGTAATGGAGGCGTGTTTGCATTAACAGTAGCAGTTTCAATATTGGAACCTGCTTGCACGCCGAAAAATCCTTGATTGGGGCCGTCGTCATCTAGTCCGATATAGTTAGCCAGAATAATCTTGTTGAGTAGATAACCAGAAGGAACAGTCAAGGAAAAGAAATCTCGGTCTAGATTCGGGTTGCCAGTGGTCGAGCCAATGATATGGTTGGAGCCAACTGACAGGCTTAGTTGTGTTGGGTTCAAGTTTTCGCTAGACAAGTCGCCGTTAACCGCTTCGTCATGTACGATGTTTAGCGCATAGGCATTAGGAGCAAAAGCCAAGATAGCTACCAATCCGACCAATAAACTTTTCATTAATCTACCTTTGTTGTTGTACAAATCAGGTTACTTGGCTAAAGCTTTTTCCGTTTCATTGAGAAAGGATTCGAGTCAATAGCTGATAAATCAGGTATAATTATACCAGTTATTCTAGTTACATACACTGATAAATTTGTACAGAAGTTATTGGTTAAGGTGGATCTCAAGCTTTATAATCAAGACTTGAACGTGAAAAAGTTGTGAAAAAATTATTGTTTAGGTAAGTCTATCAACTATCGTCGCTAATCTTCTATTTAGAGTTTAGCCTGTTCGGTAGCTCTGCCACCTTTACCATGCTACTTCCGACGCACTACTAAACGACAATTATTAAGAAGTGCTTCGAGTTATCTAACAACTTTTAATGGATTTTTACCTCTGAATAGGGCAGCTAGCGCAGCTTCATAACGATTTCTGCCTGTTCTTTTAACAGCGGCTATTGCATCTTTGTTTGATAATCCTCGAACACTAACTAACTATGCAACTAATACATGTCCAGTGCGTCCAATTCCATCAGAACAATGTACAACTACTTTCTGATTTTGTTGATCTGCTTGTGCTAAGAAAGGAAGTATTTTCTCTGTGAGTGTTTATATAAATCCTTATAAAATTTACATATACTGGGTGGGCCGGACAGCCCACCCCAGAAGAATTGAGAAAATTTAGTTATGCAAAGTAAATGTGTTTTAGCTTACCAAGAAGTGAGAAAATTCCACTTTTCTGTTTCTTCTGGTGTCTTCAAATTGTTATCTTGAATTAAATTATCATATTCTCCTGAGTCAATCCATTTCAACAATTCACTAGCACGCATAACTACCCAGGAAAGATGGTATTCAGTATAGCTGAATATTTTTGTGACCTGATCTATATTATCAAAGCTATCAGATGAAAACTCGCGGGCTTGAACAAGGAAATCTTCAATTACAGGAGGAGTCAAATACTCATTTGGTAAACCCGCGAGTTTCAGCAGTGTGTTGATTGCTACGTTAATATCTTGACAAGCCAACAAACCCGCGCGATCGGCAGTTAACTCAGCCATCATCCGCCAATTATGTAAAGCCAGTTCTAACCCACTAGCCGCTAAACCACCGAATCCCATTGTGGTACTGCTTAACAAATGTTTCAAAGCTGGCATCACAAATGCCATTTGATGATACATCATATGCTGACTTTTAATGTGAGCAATTTCGTGCCCGAAGATGTAAATCAATTCATCTGCGCTTAGCCACTCCATTGCATCTAGATTGATACCGACTATGGGTTTTTCCACGCCAATACTATAACTATCGACGTGACCTTGACCTCTTGACAGATGTAGTTCAGGAAGGGGAGTAATATCAAGAATTTCGCAAGCTTCTACAAGTGTCTGATGTAATTGAGGAAAATTCCGAGGCGTAACTTTGATTTCACTACCAAGGGTTAGCAGTCTTAGTAGGCGATCGATGCCGTACTCGTTGATTTTTTTGAGTAGCAAGGAGATACCAGGCATCTTTTTTAATGCTGTTAAAGCCTGGCGATCAAAGGGATGTTCGTAGGCTTGTGAACTGAGTCCTGTTAATATTTTTCTTGTCATGGGTTTTGAGTTTTGTGTAATGCTGTTTGTTAAGTGCAGCTACTCATGCCGAGTTGCATTTAATGGGGGGATGGGGGGGATGAGGGAGATGGGGGGGATGAGGGGGATGGGGGGGATGAGGGAGATGTTATTTGCTTATTTCTAGATGCTATTTCTCTTCGCGACTTAGTATCACTAGGAATAGTTTGTGGGTAAAGGATTGGATAGTAAATAATTTATAATCAACATAATTGGTGTCAGGTTTTTTGAATAGTATAAATCTTTTTGCGTGTGTTGTAAAAGTGCGTGAATCAAAATATCTAATTGTGATGACTGATGACTGATGACTGATGACTGATTACAGTTATTGGTTAACGGCCTTCTTCTTACCTAGATGCTACGCGAAGACGAGTGATATCATGCCCGATTGATTACTTCTAAAAACCGAAGAACCCCTCCCTGCGAAAGCTACGCTTTCCCTCCCCTCCCCGTGAACGGGGAGGGGTTAGGGGTGGGGTGCAATGACTGTGGTAATCATAACTAATTAACCGGACTTGATATGATATCATGCCCGATTGATTAGAAGTCAATTGCGAGGGAAGCGAAGCAATCACAAAGACTCTGGGATTGCTTCGCTTCCCTTCGTTGCGCTCGCTGCGGACATATTATAAGTAATAAGCAAAGGACATGATATGATTATGCAATTTAGATGTGCTTTGGCTTATCCAACTTTCCAATATTTATCGGCATAATTGATTTTTTGGAGTTCCTCTGCTAATCAAGTGTTGCGCGTAGGAAACGATAACCTAGATCAATTTCTGTGATTTTGCAGATATCTCCATACTTTGCTTGCCATTCACCATTACTCAAATCTGCGGCGAGTGACTTCAATCCTGGTTCAACTAAACTCGCATCGGCTAAAGCGAAAGACGATATTCCCGCACGTACTTCTGGTTTGAGGTACAATTGCGGTCGTCTCCAAGCTGCTGCGGCAAACAAATCAGATAAATCATAGGGCAACATTAAAGGAAAAGCTTCAACATGTCTTTGAGTATTTGTTTGAATCAGGTTTATCTGTTCATGGAGGGGGAGAAATCGTAGTGCATCTTCCCAAAGCCAAGGAAAGTAATCGTAAAGCCATATTTTTTGAGCAAATCTAATATCAAAGCTCAATAAAACAATTGCCCCAGATTTCACAATTCGATGCATTTCACTAAAGGCTTTTTCTAAATTAGAAAAGTGATGAATTGCCAAGATACTTATGACTGCATCAACAGATTTGTCTGGTAAGGGAAGAGTTTCTACATAGCCAGTGAACCATTTCACTTGAGGATGTTGTATGGACTGCGATCGCATAATTTTTGAAGGTTCTATGGCATAAACAGAATATCCTTGGTTAGCGATCGCTCGACTGTAACCACCAGTACCAGCCCCAATATCGGCTATAATACTATCTTTTGGCTGATTGAGCAATTCAATTAATTTATTGACAATACGAATGTCAGGAATACGAGTTTTTGTATATTCTTGTCCAATGGAATCATAAATAGGCATTTTCAAATCATAAGATAAGGTTGTCAGTGGTCAGTTGTCAGTGGTTAGTGGTCAGTTGTTAGTTGTCAGTGGTCAGTTGTCAGTTGTCAGTTGTCAGTTGTTAGTGGTCAGTTGTCAGTGGTCAGTTGTCAAATTGAAACTTTCAAACGATAAAATACATGGGGTAAGTTGGCGCGGATAAAATCACGTTCGTATTGAAATCCTAGCTTTTGCATAACCCGCTGTGATGCGAAATTGGTTGTCATGGTGAAGCAAACTACCTCTGGTAACTTTAGTTGTTCAAAACCTACTTTTAAGATGGCTTCACCTATTTCTGTTGCCAATCCTTTACCCCAAAATTCTGACATTAAAGCGTAAGCTAACTCTACTTCATCTTTACCTTCTACATGGACATGGCGAAGACCGGCACGACCAACAAAACGATTGTCTATTTTGTCTCGAAATACCCATAAACCAAAACCGTGACGTTCCCAATGTTGCAGATTTTCTTGGATAATTAGCTGTGTTTCTTCATTGGAACGAACTCCTGCTAGAGTTGCCATAACTTTGGGGTCTTGATGCATTTTGCAAAGCAAATCAAAATGTTCAATTCGCAAGCGATCGCCTATTACGCGAGGCGTAGATAATGTTTCTAACAATGGCATAAAATTATTAGTTACATTGAGTTAATGTGAGTTCGACAATTGCCGTTTAGACCTCTCCCCCAACCCCTCTCCGACGCGGAGAGGGGAGCCAAAATCATAATTTTTCGTTGCTTCCTCCCTTTCCTAAAAGGAGAGGGAGGTTGGGAAGGAAAGGTTCGTCGAATTCACGTTTAGTTATTGTTAGGTTTTTTTATTTTAACAACACCACATCTTGACGATATTTCAGATTTTGAATGCGGGTATCTTCCGCTGGTGGCACATCTTTTTGAGTAAATGGAGTTTGTCTGAAGTTAGCAGCTAAATATTCTGCAAGTGCATCTTGTTCAGAACCATCAGGTGCAAAGGTGGCTAAGCCGGTGCGTTTGCTGGGGTCAGTGTCTTTTGATATTAAATCAACTCGTTGTGTTTTAGGGAAAGGATAACCATCACCACCAGTTGCTAAAAAGGTTAAAGTCACGGTGCGGAAGGTGCGATTGGGATCACCTACTAAGTTGCCATTTTTGATTACTACATCGATGATTTTACCTTTGTTGTCTTTGATAGCTAATGATTTAACACGTTTACCAGCTGGCAAATCTGGGTCAAAGCTAAAAGCTAATCCCGCAACTTGGGGAAAACTCCCTGGTGTGGCACCTGGTGTGATGGCTGCAACGCTGTGTTCAATCACAGTTTGTAATTCTGCGGCGGTTAAGGTGATGAGTGTCAAACTATTATTAAACCGCTGTGCATTGGCAATATCAAGTTGGGAAATTTCTCCGTCTTTTTTACCTGCTACAGGGTTGGCTTGGGGTGGTAATCTGATTACATCTTCTGGACGAGTGGAACCTGGGGGAAAGGTGTATACGCCGATGTTATCGCGGATACTACCAGCATTTTTGATGGAGATGACTGTTTTAGAATCGTAACTCTTGGCGATCGCTAAATTAGCATCGGCTGCTAGATTTCCTAAGTTGGTTTCTTGGGTGCGGACATCACGCCGCAAACCGTTGAGGAAGACGTTGCTTTTCCCGAAAATTTTACCATCTTGGGCAATAATTACTTTTTTGATTGCTGTTGTAATGGCGACAATTTTGGGGTCTGGTTTTCCATTGACAGCTATTACACCTTGGGAATCAGTAGCGTAAGCACCGCTGATTTTGGGGTTAATACTTTTAGGAATAATCACTCCATTACCATCAAAAGCCACAACCAAACGACCAACATAGCGATAGTTTCCGTCGGTGTTGACTACGGCTATGGGATTACCATCTGCTGCTTTTTGAATAATTGGATAAGTTCCAGCAGGTTTGTCACCCACTCGCAGACGGTCTGTCTTGTCAGCTAACAAGGTATTGGAACCACCAGCGACGATGATATCTACTTTTTTCAGTAATTGGGCCAGCTTGAGTTCAATGGCAATTTGCTGCATATGTGTCAGGAGAATAACTTTGTTAATCTCTGGGTTTTTTGTCAGCAGTGTATTAACAGAAGTTTGAATCTCAGCAGCTAAAGCGGCGATGTCTGCTGCATTTCTGTCATTAAAATTTTTGGGTAACACTGTCACACCACCGCTTGAAGAAATAGTTGGTAGTGTGGGAGTTGTCGCCCCAACCACAGCAATTTTTTCACCATTTACAGTGATGATAGTGCTACGGGCAATTTTGTTAGGTATTTTACTTGCTTCTTGTCCATCAGCAGTAACTAATTTTGCCAAATCTTGATCAGTGCTGAAGTCTAAGTTGCTGCTGAGATAGGGGAATTGTGTACCTGGGTAATTTTCATTAGCTTGAATTAAGTCCGCAACAACAGCAGTACCTAAGTCAAATTCGTGATTGCCAAAAGCGATCGCATTAAAACCAAGGGCATTTTGAATTAAGATATCACCTCTTCCCTGACCACCAAATACTGTATCACTAGCAAATAAGAAGGGGCTGGGAATATAAGCATCACCAGAGGAGAGAATTAAAGTATTAAGATAATCAGGCTTACCGTCACGATTAGCATCCTGATTTTTAAGTGCATTCAGCACCGCAGAAAAATTTGGTGCATCCTGCAACGCCGGCACACCTGCTTCTTGGTCAGAAGTGTGTAAGAGTTGCAATGTAAAATTTGGTTTTGCTGCTTTTGTGACTTCTGCCACAGTAGCCGTGATTCCTGCTAAAAAAAAGATAGCAAATGTAACTATCAAACGTAATTTTACAGAACCCAAATTGATAGTATTCACCTGACTCAACCAACGAACTCTCAACTGAAAAATAGACATGCTCGTTTCTACATTTAATTTAGTGGTGAACATTTTCTCTATCTGAGCAAAGTATACAATCAGGTAGATTCACTCAATTCACACAGAGAAGGCGATTTCCAATCCAAAATACAAAATCTAAAATCTAAAATCTAAAATACTATTATCCAAAGCAAAACACAAACCGCTCACTTCCGATCCCACTAATGAGCAATCGTTCTTTTTTGTTGTTCAGTAATTTCTGCGTCCAATCGGTAAATCCACCATCTACAAGAAAATACTCGGTTCTCGATGAGTCACAAGCGTAGATGTGGAATCCAGCACTTTGATAGTAGCCACGTCCAGTTTCACGTTCTTGATCAAAAGCAAAACTGATCCCCGCATATTTGGCGGCGAGTTTTTCGAGTACGGAAGTTTGCAGTGTATTGTAGCGGACTTGATCAAATGCGGTCAAGGTGACACGCACATTTGCGATCGCAAACCCAACTTGATTAGCTGCATCAAAAAGCTGAAAATAAAATTCTAGATGTTCTGTGAGAGACTCAATTTCAAATTGATCAGAGCCGATGTCACGTCCTCCTGTACACAGACCCAGCAAACGAAAATGTGGGAATGTCGCCGGCCCAGACATTCCTTGGGTGCGTAGCAGGCGATGGCTAGCGCACAACTTTGTTAGCTGATGTGCGGGTATACCTTTAGCAGAAAATGCTCGTCGCCGCTTTGCACACTCCAGCGCCATCACATTTGTTACATCCGCAGTCACTTCTGTATTACGAATGGTGGTGAGTACTTTATTTTGGTTAACCGTCGCCACAACTGAGTTGGTGCCAAGGGGACAGACGGGAGAAAGTTCTAGCACCTCAAACCCTCGTGGAAGTATTGGGAATTGGGAATTGGGAATTGGGAATTGGGAATTGGGAATTGGGAATTGGTAATTGGGAATTGGGAATTGGGAATTGGGAATTGGGAATTGGTAATTGGTAATTGGTAATTGGTAATTGGTAATTGGTAATTGGTTTTGAGTATTACCTATTACCCATTAGCCATTACCTATTACCAAGCAAACCGACTATATCGTAAGTAATTAGCCGAACTTGATATAAGGATGGGTTAATTTTTGCAAGTTGATGCATTAATAATGCAGGTGGATGCATTCACAATGCAAGCCAATGTATTAACAAGGCCGCCTCCGCATTCGCAATGCAAGCCGCTGCATTAACAAGGCCGCCCCTGCATTCGCAATGCAAGCCAATGCATTAACAAGGCCGCCTCCGCATTCACAATGCAAGCCAATGCATTAACAAAGCCGCCTCCGCAGCTTCAAACCTCTCCCCCGCCCTGTTATAATCGAGCTTGTTCTGCCAAATCTAATGCGTGAGTAATAGCGATCGCTCTTGATGTGATAATCTGGTCAATAGACTGCCCAAAGCGTTGCTCAAGCCAACTGTGACGGGATTGGTTTTGTACTAGTTTTAATAACCTCCCCCCAAGTAAACCAAAGTGAAGTGCAGCCACCGCAGCGTAGACAAATAGCACCACACGCTGATCCCCATTCCAGCCAGCAGAACGCAACCCAGCTAAGTATTCTGCAAACACTAGCTGTTCTAGGGGTATTAGTAATGAACCATCAACGAACATTAAAAAAACGCTGTCTAAAATAAAATTTACAATATCCATTCCTAAGACACCATGCCCAACAAAAGACCAGTCTATAATGACGGTCTGGTCATTGCCTTGGGCGTTATGTCGAGCAAACAAGTTGTTGGGTGAGATATCAAAATGGCAGAGGCTGCGTGGTGCTTGATCTACAGCATCGAAGAGAAGATTGCGATCGCTCCATAAACGCATCATGCGATCGCAATCAGTGGAGGTAAACAATCCTTTGAGCAGTGGATGCCCTGATGCAGATAATTCTCGCAACTCTTCATTAGCTGTATAATCAATATTGGATACCCATGCTCGATGCCAATCACGACTCAACCAAGGCTCAGTAGGTAATGATTGCGTCAGTGCATAAGTTCCTTGGAGATAACCAAGGTGACGCGCCGCTAAACCAAAGCGTTCTAACGACCAAGCTGTACCAGGAATACCTTGAATATCCTCCAGCCACAGCCAAACAACATTAGCAGACGGTTCAGTAGTAGCGAAGCAACGCGGTGCTACCAAATCATCGGTCAAATTATTGAGTATTCCTGATGTATACGCTAAAGCTTCACGCTGCCAGTAATTCCAGTGTGTGGGGTCTTGTGAAGAATTGAAAATTGCAGCAGAATCTTCTGGTTTGAGGTGGAGAATCTTGAGAATCACCGACCAAGAAAAATTTTCGTTGCGATCGCTAGCAACACCAACAATACGCTGCAAACCTGCTGTAACATTATTGATGATATGGTGAGCGATGGGTTTGGCTTGCCATTCGCCCAATTGAGCATTTGCCCTACCAAGTAGACGACGTACAACAGTTGTCAGCGTTGCCTGATCAATTGGTGGATATGCAGAAGGTAAATTCATAAAATCACTTCATACTACGGCAAATTTCCCAAATTACAATAATACGCGTAGTGGAAGACTGAAGACTGTGAACAGCCAGCAATGAAAAATTAAAACGTCATATTTTTGGCGTTGCTGATTAAGAGTATGAATTTTGTTTCGCGCAAAGACGAAGCAGCGCGTTGGGGAGACAGCGCCCTGGGCGGGTTTACCGACAGCCGCGCGACTAGGTAATACTCAAAACCAATTACCAATTACCAATTACGAATTCCCAATTACCGACCTCCACAGATATCATAAGTGTTTAAACGGACATGATATCATACTTCAATTCAGCAACGCCCATATTTCTATTCTGCAACGTCATATTTTTTATTAGTGCTAAAGTTTGATTATTCTGTAATATGTGCAGTATAAATTAATATACCCTTGGGTAGAAGTAACAACTCTACCTCAACACTTAGGATGCCTGTGAGCCTTAGATATTGTTAAGCTGTTATGCATTTTAGTTGCATATTCACTATATTCTGCATGACAAAGGCTTGTAACAGTCAACTAGGAAGGTTTTTTTATGCAAAAAATTCTCATAGCTTTAAAGCAAGCATTCGTCTCAAGCATTTTGATTGTTAGCTTGATGTTTTTTACTTGTTTGTCTGGTTTGTTCATGGTTGTTCAACAGGCTAGTTATGCAACCACACTAGAAGAATTGAAGCTGATTCCTCCAGAATATAAACCAAATTCACAAGAGAAGATTAACCGCGCTTACGAATACGATCCTGGAGTCGGTGTTCAAGAAGATGAACGGCAAGAAGCTTATGAACAAGCGGTAAAAGATGGGGAAAACCTTAACTCTATAGAGAAGGCTTACGAAAGAAATCTCAAAGCTGAAAAACAGGCAGATTCTCAAAATAATATTGTTACAAAAGCAAAAGAAGCTGTTGAAAATGTCATAGGTAAATAGAGAAAAAAGAAGCAGGGGGACAGGGGAGATGAGGAAGATGAGGAAGATGAGGGGGATGAGGGGGATGGGGAGACAAGGTAAATAATTCTTGACTCCTGCCTTCTGCCTCCTGCTATCAGACGAGGAGTAAAGGAAATTGGGCAAAAAGAAAGATACACTAGCTCAAGTTCTTCTGTTTGCCCTTCCCCTTCACCTCTATTTGGTGACAGTTGCGATCGCTTTTTCTACAGCTTCACTGGCTGTATCTACTTCTGCATTGGTGACAATCAACGGCGGTACAAACCGCACAACTTTTGGCCCGGCTGGTACAAGCAACACACCCTCGTCTATGGCAGCTTTGACAACATCAGCAGCGGTTATTGGAATGTCTGCTTGCAACTCTAAACCGTTGATTAAACCCCAACCCCGCACTTGAGAAATATAATTAGGATACTTAGCTGCGATCGCTTTTAAATTATTTCGCAACTGTTCACCCCGTGCTTCTACGTTCTGCAAAATATTCTCCCGTTCCAATGTTTGGCAGACAGCCAAGGCCACACCACAAACAAAAGGATTCCCGCCAAAGGTGCTAGCGTGTTCCCCTGGCTGGAAAACATCGCAGAATTTCTTACTCATCATTGCCCCAATGGGGATACCACCGCCTAAACCCTTGGCGCTGGTAAAGATATCCGGTTCAACACCAAGATGTTCGTAACCCCATAACTTACCACTGCGTCCCATACCAACTTGCACTTCATCGAAAATCAATAAAACGCCAGTTTCGTCGCAAATCTGCCGCAGTTTTTGGAAGTAAGCCACATCTCCAGGGCGTACTCCACCTTCACCCTGCAATGGTTCAATCAAAATTGCCGCTACATGGTAATCACCTTCATCTAACTCGCTAATTGCCGCTTCTACCGCGCTGATGTCGTTGTAAGGTACATAGTGGAAACCAGGCACCAAGGGATCAAAGTATTTTTGATACTTTGGTTGGGCTGTGGCTGTAATTGTTGCCAAAGTCCGTCCGTGGAAACTGGCATTTGCTGTTATAATAATCGGTTTTTCAATGTCTAAAACTGTGTGAGCGTATTTCCTCGCTAATTTAATCGCCGCTTCATTAGCTTCAGCTCCAGAATTACAGAAAAATACGCGATCGGCACAAGAATGTTGAATAATCCATTGGGCCAATTCACCTTGTTCTGGAATGTAGTACAAATTAGAAACGTGGTGCAGCTTTTGGATTTGGCGTGTCACCGCTTCCACCATAGCTGGGTGGGCATGTCCTAAAGTACAAGTGGCAATTCCAGCCACAAAGTCTAGATATTCCCGCCCTTGTGTATCCCAAACCCTGCATCCTGCACCCCGTTCTAAAGCTAGGGGAAAACGGGCATAAGTTGACATGACAGCTTCATTGAAGCTATCGGCATCAAACGGGTGAGATGACACAGAACCTGATGGGTGGATGGTGGCTTGCTCAATTAGAGTTTGTATGCTCACTACCGCGCCTCCTGAAAATTTTTCATCGTATACTTACTTACTAGTTTCCTAGATATTTTTTAAAATTTCTTCTGACTTTACCGCAGCTCGTGCTTTCTCTTAGGTTAACGCTTAGTTCTTCTCAAACGTGTGGCGGTGGTGAAAAACTTTGTATTCAAATCTTGAGCAAAAATATCAACGTATTCAAAAAGAATTAATGGCAGGGGCGATCGCTCTTGGTGGTGTTTTCTTAATTGGCACTTTATGGTATCACCTAATAGAGGGCTGGTCATGGGAAGATGCGGCTTACATGACAGTCATCACTTTAGCCACCGTAGGATATGGCGAGACACGCCCATTGGGTAGTCGCGGACGGTTGTTTACCATTGCCCTAATTTTGTTGGGTTTAATCAATATCGGTTACATTGTCAATAGATTCACCGAAGCAATCATTCAAGGCTACTTCCAACAAGGAATTCGCCTCCAGCAACAAAGGCGGTTAATGGAATCTCTATCAGAACATTACATCATCTGTGGATTTAGTCGCACTGGTCGGCAAATTGCCAAGGAATTTTGGGCAGAAGGTGTACCTTTTGTGGTGATTGATTCTGAAGTGGAATCTGTGCAAAGGGCGCAAGCAGAGGGTTATACAGTATACCAGGGTGATGCCACATTAGATGATACACTTTTGAAGGTTGGCATTGAACGGGCAATCTGTATAGTTGCAGCGTTACCTTCAGATGCAGAAAATTTATATACTGTACTTTCAGCAAAAACACTGAATCGAGAAATTCGGGCGATCGCCCGCGCCAGTACAGAAGAAGCTTTGCAAAAATTACAACGCGGCGGTGCAGATGCGGTGGTTTCTCCTTATATTACTGGCGGTAAGCGGATGGCAGCAGCAGCACTCAGACCCCAAGTGTTGGATTTCGTGGATGGTATTCTCACAGGTGCAGACCGCCAGTTATATATGGAAGAATTTTTGCTAGACCCTGCTTTTTGTCCCTTTGTCGGTCAAAGTTTACAAAAAGCAAAATTGCGATCGCAAAGTGGCGCATTGGTGCTGGCAATTCGTCGCAGCGATGGCGCTCTCATTGGTGGCCCCACCGGCGAGACAGTTCTATTGCCAGGAGATACGCTGATTTGCATGGGTACAGCAGAACAACTGCGTAGCATTAATCAAATTCTTGGGCCAATTCGTTCTCAGAAATTGCGTAAACCCAGAAATAGCTAACGGGATGGGGAGATGGGGAGCAGGGGAGATGGGGAGCAGGGGAGATGGGGAGCAGGGGAGATGGGGAGCAGGGGAGATGGGGAGCAGGGGAGATGGGGAGCAGGGGAGATGGGGAGCAGGGGAGATGGGGAGATGAGGTTGTGGCATCAGTCATCAGTCATCAGTCATCAGTCAACAGTCAACAGTCATCAGTCATCAGTCATCAGTCATCAGTCATCAGTCAACAGTCCCACTGATAGTTTTTCTCAATAAAAATTCAAATAAAGATTTGAAATTTTTACTTGATATTTGTAACAGTGCATTCTAAGATGACTGCATTAGTGAGAATGGTAGCAATAGACTATGAGCTTTTCTGACATTAACGTCCAACAACGTTCCAAAGAAGTTGAGGCTCTGAGGTCTTTTCTGGCGTACAGTCTGATTGGTTCACTGGCTTTGCATATCGGCTTACTGGCATCAGGCATAGGTAATTTGTTGACACGAGTGCCTGGTGAAGAGGAACCAATAGAGTTAGCGATCGTAGATCCTGCGACTGAAAAACTAGAAGAAGTACCTGAAGAGATTATAGAAGAAACGAAAGTGCAACCAGGCTCAGGATCTCAAGGTGGTGGCAATGGGATCGAAGGTGGCGGTTATGAAGGAGGTTCCGGTAGTGCTAATTCTCAAAGTGTAGTGGCACTGGAACGGAAGCCAGAGATTGCTCCACAACCAAAAGCGATGGCTTCGCCAACGCCAAAGGCGATCGCACAAAAGCAGCCTGTAGCACCTGCACCAGTGCAAAAAATTGAGAAGGTTGACAGCATAAAAACTCCAACACAGCAATCACCGATAAATAAGCTTTCACAGGAAGTTGTTACACAGGCTTCCGCACCCACTTCACAATCGGGATCTGTAACTCAAGGTAGTGACAACTTAAGACAATTTTTAGGCGGTATCAGAGATTCTAGAGCAACTCAAGGTAACGTCGGGGGTTCAGAAACAGGTAATGGCCCTGGTAATGGCCCTGGTAATGGCCCTGGTAATGGCCCTGGTAATGGCCCTGGTAATGGCCCTGGTAATGGCCCTGGTAATGGCCCTGGTAATGGCCCTGGTAATGGCCCTGGTAATGGTACTGAAACTAACACAAGTGCGCCCAAGCAACCAGCAAACCCTCCCATAGTAGCGACCACATCCACACCTCCAAAAATTAATACCTCATCAGATAATGGTCGTGCAGCTTGCCGCAAATGTGAGTTCAAGTATCCAGAATCAGCACGAAAGCGAGGGATTCAAGGAAGAGCAGAAGTTGCTGTTGATTCTGATGCACAAGGTAATGTCACCAATGTGCGTCTTACTCTTTCTAGTGGAAACCGCGAGTTGGATGAAGCCACCTTAAGACAAGCGCGTGACTCGAAATTAAAACCATCAGAAGGTGGCAGACAAGGAGTAGTGCTCGCCACTGAATATGCCATACGTGGTACACGTCGATACAACCAAGTTCAAGAACAGAAAAGACAAAGAGAACAACGAGAGCGAAATCAGCAGACAACAGCATCCAACACCAATGCCACAGAGGGGACATCAAGACGTAGGCGGTTCGTTACATCTGGTAGTACAAATATTCCTACCGAAAGATCAACGGAATCCAGACTCACTCGTCGGGTGCGTCGTCAGCCAGTGCAAACAGCTGCCACAAACTCTTCGTCTCAACAGAGAACAACTCGTAGTCAGGGAAATGTGAGAGAATCTCTACGCGGTCTCCGGCGTCAGCGAGTATCTAACAATTCATCACAACAAACACCAAAAACTCAAAATCGGCGGCGACGCAGAGACAGCAACTCAACCTCTAGCCAGGACAAATTGCGACAGTCTTTACGGGGTTTGCGTCAACCATCTCAGGCAAAGCCAGCGGGGAGTGAGTAGTAGGGGTGCAGGGGTGCAGGGGTGCAGGGGTGCAGGGGTGCAGGGGTGCAGGGGAGATGAGGGGGATGAGGGGGATGAGGGGGATGAGGGGGATGAGGGGGATGAGGGGGAGAATAATTAAACCCATTCCCAATTCCCAATTCCCTACTGCGTCGGCACAGGTTTCAAATTTCTGGCTTTGTAGAACATTTCTAGGCTATCGCGATCGCCTACATAACGCCAGTGCCACGGCTCATAACTCACACCTTGCAAGTTGTCTTTGGGAAAGGACATTTCAAAACCAAAACGAGCAGCATTTTCTTGTAGCCATTTATACGCCTTGGTGTTGTCAAAGTTGCTTTGGAGATTAGTTGCTGGTACTGCTCCATCTCCAATGTCTACAGCGTAACCTGTATGATGTTCGCTATGACCAGGAGGAGCGCTGAGGGCGGCTCTTTCTGCTGGGGTTTGATTGCGCTGTTGCCCAACACCGAAAAATAACTGTTCCTGCTCTTTCACCGAACGAAAGGCGGAAATTGGCACTAAAATTACACCTGCACTCCGCGCCGCTTGTGCCATTGCCTGAAACTTTTCGCCAGCGGCTTTTCGCATTTTGATCCGCCCATCTGCGGTAATTGCTATTAACTCTGAGGCGGGTGCTTCTGGATATGCCAAATGTCCTAAGACAGTATCAGGATTATTACCGTCTTTTGTAGTTGGTATAGCAGAATTAGCTGGTGAAGATTGTGTATCGGCAGTTTTTTTAGGTGCTGTGACGAAAAACAAAAAACCACTAATTACAGCCAACAGAACAAACCCCACTCCTGTGCCAATCACTAAAACAGGCCAGCGTAGCCTAGGGGCTACATCAGGAGTATCACGTAAAGCCACTGGAATATCATCACCAGGCTCACCCGATGAGTTTTGTGGTTGTCCAGAAAAGCCAGCTTTATTCAAAGGTCAACTCCTGCTTTTGTTCAACAAACATAACAGATTGTAAACTAGAGAAAAATCAACATATTGGGTAACATTTTACATCTGTAATTTTTAGGCGCAATCTTGACAAACCTCTTAGAACTATACGTCAAACTAGTGGGATTAGCCCTAATAGGATTTTTTCTGGGACGTAAACTACCTGCCACAGTTCCCACCGGTTTAGGTCAGGGGCTTTTCTGGGTGGGAGTACCTATCAGTATAGTAGCATTTTTACGACAAGCTGATTTATCAGGACAAATTTGGATTGCACCTGCGATCGCTTATTTAGCTATGTTCTCAGGGGCATTTTTGGCTTGGCTAGGAATAAAAGGACAAGCCTATTTCAAAAACACCATTACTCCAGAATCCACTCAAGGCAGTTTCATCTTGGCAGCAATGGTAGGTAACACAGGTTATCTTGGCTTTCCCATTACCCTAGCAATGGTAGGACAAAAATACTTTGCTTGGGCTTTATTCTACGATTTACTGGGGTCACTTTTCGGGGCTTATGGCTTGGGTGTGTTGATAGCCTATCGTTTTGGCGGTGGTGTGAGAAGCTATTGGGAAATTAGCAAGACAATCTTAATTAATCCGGCTTTGTGGAGTTTTGGTTTTGGCTTGCTACTGCGACAGGTGATGCTTCCGGGTGCAGTTGAATTCGGCTTAGAGAAACTTGGCTGGATTGTGGTTGCTTTATCTCTGGTGTTAATTGGGATGCGACTCTCGCAGCTTAATTCTTGGGACAGGCTACCACAGGCAGCCATGAGTTTGGCAATCAAAATGCTACTAGTTCCGCTAGCGATCGGCATTACCTTACCACTTTTTGGTGTAACTGGTGATCCAGCACAGGTGATTGTATTACAAATGGCTATGCCCCCAGCATTTGCCACATTAGTAATTGCCGAAACCTTCAATTTAGATCGTGATCTTGCAGTTACAGCCTTGGCATTGGGGGCTATATTATTGCTGCTAACTCTGCCAATTTGGCTGTGGCTGTTTTGATTTTGGATTTTGGATTTTGGATTTTGGATTTTAGTCTGTAGGGTGTGTTAGGCGCATATTTCGATATGATTTGTTATGGTAAAGATGATATAAGCGCCTAACGCACCGCTCATAACATGGTACGTTAGGGCCAATGCCGTAACACACGCTACTTCAGATTTACTAAAAACCCGAAAAAAACGATTTGAGTTTTAACGACGAAATAAACGGATTATTAAAATAATTAAAAATGGCGCACTGATAGCAAGACTAAATAAAAAAGCTGGTGAGATTAACACAGAAATATCGTAAGCCGAATATTGTTTGGGTTTTGGCAGGTATTCTGTAGCTACGGTAGCAGTTAAACCACTGATTGCTAACCCCACACCGACAATTGCAATGGTATTATCTAGCTTGCGATCGCTCTTAGTTTGTTCTAGTTGAATTATCCCCTGTAGAGTGTTACTGAGGTTTTGCAGTACGTTTAAACCTGGGTTGAGGTTGGCGTAGTCTGTTTCTGCTTGTCTTAAATATTTTTGAGCGTATATTTCACTTTCGCTGAATTCTTGCAGAAAATGTAGATCGCTTCCTTGATGTTTACGGCTGATTTCTGCAAGGCGATATTTGTAGTTTTCTAAGTTAGTTTTGATGTTGCGGGTTTGGTCATCGAGATAGTTTAATTCTATTGTATAGTCTGACTGAGTGACTAAAGTATTTGTTAATCTTGTTTGTAACTCAGTTAAATTGAGTTTGCGTTGGTTTAACTGTGTCTGTAAACTTTGCGCTGCATTGATTGAAGTTTGTACCTTAATAAATTCTGTTTTGAGTTTGTTTTTTTGATATAGACTTTGATAGTATGCCCAAACTATTTTATGACGGTATTGTAAGAGACGTAGAAAATCTTGACCGATTTTTTGTACCCTTGTTCTCATTTCATCAGCAGATATATCAGCGGCAAATAACCAAATTAAAACGTGATGGCTTTCTTTGCTAAATTTCTGCCAAAATTCTTTACTTATTACTCCTGCATCTTCTGGAAGATACCACAATTCAAAAACTGTTCCACCTAATAATTTACCTTTGCCAATTAAATCTCTATCCCATTTATAATTACTGACTATTTGGGTATAGCATTGTTTAGCAACTGCTTCTATTTGGTCATCTGATTTATTTTCTGCCAGTTTGCCCCAGATTAACCAAGTTTGTCCAATAGTACCAGTTTTATTCTTGATTCGGTTTTCGATTTCCTGTTTGAGATTTTGGAAAAGTTGATCGTCAAAAGATTGTTCACTATCATTATATTTACCATCAGCGTCTAGTTTACCAGAGTAATTAACTTGAAGGGCGTAGGTATCACCCACTTGGACAGGATAGTAATAACCATCTAAAGGAGAGTTAAATTTTCTAATTCTAGTTTCTAAAAGTTCAATAGCGCTGATGTCGCCATGCTGATTGTTTTTGATTTGTTTGTATTTTTGTAAGAAGCTGTTTTCGTCGAAATCCCAAAATATTTTTTGCAAAAACTCTTTTAAATTATTTTCAATTTTGGCTTGATCTTGACCTAAGCCATCTTTTAAATCATAGAGAAATAACTCAACTGATGGATAAATAATTTTATCAGACATTTCATTGCTTACCAATAAATTGTAGGGTGCGTTACGGCTTCAGCCTAACGCACCATGTTACTTATTAAACCCAAAGAACCCCACCAAAGCTACCCTTTGTTTCCCCTCTCCGTCAACGAGGAGGGGTTAGGGGTGGGGTACAATAACTGTGGGTATCATAACTAATTAACCAGATTGATATTTTATAAATTATCTTTCAAAGTTCGCCAGAGACGTTTGATAATATTTTCGGTTTTTTTAGCTTCAGCTACAGAATCATCAGCACTAAATACATCTGTGGCTGTATTCACAATTTCTGGAGTTGGTTGCTTGGGCAATTCTTCAGGAGATAAACCTTTAGATTTCACTCTTGAGACTTGATTAAATGCTGTTAACTCTTTTTGGTAGAGTTCATCTAATGGTTTATAACTTTCAGCAATGTTATCGAGATTGTCTAGATTGGTTGAGTGGGTTTTCAGTGTTTTACCGATTTCATTTAACCGTTGTTGAATCTCTCTAGGCAATGGTTTTTCTAATTGGCTGAGGGCTTTGAGAAAAGCTTGTAAGGTAATTTCGTCTGATGGTTTCATTGTAATTGGTGTTTATTTTTTAGAGGTAATTTTTCGCGCAAAGGCGCAGAGACGCAAAGAGAATCAGGAATTAGAGAAGGAAGAGTTTTAGATTTCAAGATAAATTAGTTTTACCAGTAATGGTGAAGGCTGCCCAATGGTAGGGATGGTTAAAAAGTTTATGGTTTTTCTGCGATGATTCTAATTTTTGGAGATCATGTAATTGATTTCTTAAAAAGGGGCGGATGGTTTTTTCGTTTTTGGGTAGTTTGGGGAAGATGAGTTTATATATTTTCTCTAATTTTCTATTGGTGAGATGGCGTAGCCAGTTGGTTGCTGTTGTGAAAGCAATTGCGGGTGATTTGCCTTTTTTTAATTGCCAATAAAAGTAAATCATCAATAAGCTACTAGAAAGTTCATTCACTTTCCACTGAGAACTGATCACATAGCTGGCACCTTTATACAGAAAAGCACTGACTAAGCCGACATATTCTTCTTTGATAGTTTCCTTTCCGGTGATGGCGGTTTCACAAGCAGCAAGGCTGACTAACTCATAGCCACTGAAGTTAATATTGCAAATGTCTGTTATTGTTAAATAATCTTGATTGCTCAGGTAAAGGGCAGATTCTTTCGGACGTTGGCTGTTATGGCTGGCATGTCCGGTAAAGTGAAAAATACTGTATCCTGTTTTTAGGGCGTTTTGGACATTAGTTTTGCTGGCTTCGGTGTGAGAAATGCGCTGAGAATTTGGATTTTGTAATAGTTGAGTAATGGCGGCAGATTCGATTTCTGCATAGGGCAGTATTTCTAAGCCTTCGCTACTGGGATATTCTATACTTAGTAAAGGTTGAGAATGCCATATTTTTACATCTGTTTTAGGTTGTAAAGTTTTGCCGATTTGGATGCTGGGTAAATAGGTGATGGTGAAATTATCGCTAAATAGGGCATGAAGGGGAAAGCGATGCAAGTCTCGGTGGGGAACTAGGATTAAATTTTGGATTTTGGATTTTGGATTTTGGATTTTAGATTTTAAATTTTGGATTTTGGATTTGGTATTTTGGATTGATTCGATGATGGCGGGGATGTTGAGGATATCTTTTAGTTGTTCTAGTAATTCTGGCAAGTTTTCCCGCCAATTTAGATCCTCACTAGCTGTTGTGGAAGAATCTGTTTTTTGATGACGCTTCCCATCAGCTTGGTATTGTTTATCCCAATTTTTTATCCATACTTCTAACTGTTTTTGCTTTGGTGTGGCAATAATAATCGGTTGTTCTGCACCAGGGTGGATGAGAAAAGTAGTGAGGGCAAAGGGGCTGAGATGCCAGTAGACTATTGCTGTGGTGGGATTGATTAACTGTTGAATTTGGCTGTAGCTGGGGCTGAGGATATTTTCTTGTTTGGCGTCGAGTATCCAGGTGAGGTAGAAATTTTTATTTCTCTCTGCGGCTTCTAAGGCGGGTACTAAATCACCGTCTTCGATTAATACATCAACTCGCATCTGGGAGAATCCAGAAAATTCTGCTTGGAGTTGGCGTTTTTGCCAAGAAGACTTTTGAGGTGAATTTAACAACTCTGCAAATACTTCTAACCCATGTCGCCGCCATTGCTTTGCTTCGTCGTGTTTATCTAAATCAAACAAGACACGAATTAAGTCTTGCACTACTTTTAAATGCAATTCGGGAAAAGCTTCTTTTGTTAAAGTGATTAAAGCTTGGTGATATTCGGCTTCTGCTTTGCGTGAGTATTCACGGTGATTTCGTTCTCCTACACCTTGCAAATAGTAAGCTCTTCCCATAGCCTGATGCAACTCACCCCAACCTTCCGGGTTAGTGTCTTGATGGCAATATTTCAACCCTACCTCATAGCTTGCTAATCTTCCTTCATAGCCGCGCTGGTTGAGAGTTGGGTATTGTATGACAATATCACTAGAAACAGTTAATAGGGGGCTATAACTAACTGATTTTCCGGCTGCAATCCCTCGGTTTAACCAAGCTTGGTGTAAATCAGGTTTAAATTTGATGGCTTGGTCATAAGAGGCGATCGCTTCCGAGTGGCGTCCTAATTCAGCAAGCGCATTACCCCGGTTAAACCAAGCTTTGTGGTAATCAGGTTTAATTTTGATGGCTTGGTCATAAGAGGCGATCGCTTCCGAGTGGTGTCCTAATTCAGAAAGCGCCACACCCCGGTTAAACCAAGCTTGGTGTAAATCAGGTTTAAATTTGATGGCTTGGTCATAAGAGGCGATCGCTTCCGAGTGGTGTCCTAAATCAGCAAGCGCCAAACCCCGGTTAAACCAAGCTTCGTGAAAATCAGGTTTAATTTTGATGGCTTGGTCATAAGAGGCGATCGCTTCCGAGTGGTGTCCTAAATGATAAAGCGCCACACCCCGGTTAAACCAAGCTTCGTGGTAATCAGGTTTCAATTTGATGGCTTGGTCAAAACAGGCGATCGCTTCCGAGTTGCGTCCTAAATGATAAAGCGCATTACCCCGGCTATACCAAGCTTCGTGGTAATCAGGTTTCAATTTGATGGCTTGGTCATAAGAGGCGATCGCTTCCGAGTAGCTTCCTAAATCAGCAAGCGTATTACCCCGGTTATACCAAGCTTGGTGGTCATCAGGTTTAATTTTGATGGCTTGGTCATAAGAGACGATCGCTTCCGATTTGCGTCCTAAATCAGCAAGCGCCACACCCCGGTTATACCAAGCTTCGTGGTAATCAGGTTTAAATTTGATGGCTTGGTCATAAGAGGCGATCGCTTCCGATTTGCGTCCTAAATCATCAAGCGCATTACCCCGATTTGACCAAGCTTCGTGGTAATCAGGTTTAAATTTGATGGCTTGGTCATAAGAGGCGATCGCTTCCGATTTGCGTCCTAAATCAGCAAGCACCACACCCCGGTTATACCAAGCTTGGTGGTCATCAGGTTTAAATTTGATGGCTTGGTCAAAACAGGCGATCGCTTCCGAGTTGCGTCCTAAAGCAGAAAGCACCGCACCCCGGTTTGACCAAGCTTCGTGGAAATCAGGTTTCAATTTGATGGCTTGGTCATAAGAGGCGATCGCTTCCGAGTTGCGTCCTAAAGCATAAAGCGCCACACCCCGGTTATACCAAGCTTCGTGGTAATCAGGTTTCAATTTGATGGCTTGGTCATAAGAGGCGATCGCTTCCGATTTGCGTCCTAAAGCATCAAGCGCCACACCCCGGTCATACCAAGCTTCGTGGAAATCAGGTTTAATTTTGATGGCTTGGTCATAAGAGGCGATCGCTTCCGAGTAGCATCCTAAATTAAGAAGCGCCACACCCCGGTTATACCAAGCTTTGTGGTAATCAGGTTTAAATTTGATGGTTTGGTCAAAACAGGCGATCGCACCTTCCAAATCCCTCCTCATGAATAGTTCACCACCTCTTTGCAACCAAACTTCCGCCTCCCCTCCTAACTCTGCGCCTCTGCGGTTCGTTTCCCCTCCCCTCCTCAACAACCGCATCCCAATATCACGCGCCACCTCTCCCAATTCCTCAACATCCAAGTCACCCAACTGCACCATCCGCTGTGCTAACTCCTCATGCGCTGTATCTGAAGCCAGCAAACTTTCACCAAAACGCCGCAACCACCCCACTAACCCAGCCTCAGCAATTTTTCTTCCAACCAAAAAGCCCTTCACATCCCCACGACTCCAGTTTTCTTCCTTCACCCCCGTCAATAGCTGGAGAAACAAAAATTCATACTCTGCATCTGTCGGTTGTTTCGGCGGTTCTACTTTCCTGGTAGGAGTTGGCTTTTTGCCAAATAACCGCTGCAAAAAGTTTTTCAACCATTGCCCAAGCCGCGTGAGCATATATTCAGCTTCAGTTAGTTGTCTAGCAATTATACTAATACGTAATTAAGAAAGTCAAAGCTGTTGTTAAGTAGCCAGAGATTTACGGTGCGTTAGGACTATCGTCCATAACGCACCCTACAAACTAAAACCGAAGAACCCCACCCCGCCAAAGCTACGCTTTGTCTCCCCTCCCCGTGAACGGGGAGGGGTTGGGGGTGGGGTGCAATGACTGTGGGAATCATAACTAATTAACCCGACATGATATGAGTTCGCCGAAATAACAATTGCGTACTCCGAAATAACAATTGCGTACTCCGAAATAACAATTGCGTTCGCCGAAATAGCAATTGCGTACTCCGAAATAACAATTGCGATCGCCAAAATAGCAATTGCGATCGCCGAAATAACAATTGCGTACTCCGAAATAACAATTGCGTACTCCGAAATAACAATTGCGTACTCCGAAATAACAATTGCGTACTCCGAAATAACAATTGCGTACTCCGAAATAACAATTGCGTACTCCGAAATAACAATTGCGATCGCCGAAATAACAATTGCGATCGCCAAAATAACACAGGACTTACGCAAAAATTGCCAAAAAGCTTAATTTATCGAACCACCCCCCAGTAAATGGGGGGTTTTTGATGGCAACTTGTCTATTGCACTAATATATCTCTGCGTAAAATACTCATCACTTCGCCTGGATTGAGAGTTCGTTGCAGTGGACTCCAATCACCAACGTTTGCATAGCCGATAACCTGCAAATTGTGAATAGTTCCTCTAACAGCTTTGGGCGAACCAATCAGTACATGCTTGAGTGGTTCTCTGTTTGCAGATGTCTTTTCACTACCTTGATTGCGGATTGGTGTATTTGCATCTTCGCCACCAACTAGGAAGTTTTGAGTGACTAACTCATCTACCTGTTGTGGTTTTGCGATTCCTTCTTTGTCATCTGAGAAAAATTGTGACATGATCGTATTGATCTCCATATGTGGGGGTTTGATAAAGGCGATCGCGGATTCTTGCCGGAACCAGGGCGATCGCCTTTGTTATATCTTTATTATTACATCAATAGTTCGATGTGTCAACACATCGAAAATATTTTTTTGAACAAAATTTTTGCCACAAATGATGTAGGGGCATACAGCTGTACGCCCCTACCCCTATATAGCAATCCGATTTGATTTGGAGAATCACTCGTAGAGGTAAGGGACTGGGGACTGGGGACTGGGGACTGGGAAGAAGGAATAAAGGTGTACTGAGTTTTGTTCAAAAATCAAATATGAGTCCTATATCTGTATTAGGTATTTCATGAAATAGTATGAGTTTGATAAACCTGAAAAATCAGAGTTTGAGCTAACAAATAGCAGCACCCACCCAAAAAAAATTGCTCCCCTGCTCCCCATCTCCCCTGCTCCCCTGCTCCCCATCTCCCCTGCTCCCCTGCTCCCCATCTCCCCTGCTCCCCTGCTCCCCTGCTCCCATCCTCAACACACCTGACTCACCTTCGCCGCCAATTCTGCCGGATTCATATGCTCATAATGTTCAAAGGGTTGATGAATCCAGGGGTTATCAGGTAAGTAATCGACATAGTAATCGGGTGCAATGACCGAACAAGCTTTATACCAAAGGACAGCGGTGCGAATTTCCTCAATTGGGGAATTGCTATTTTCCTTTAACCAAGGAATAGTCTGCTGGAGTGTCACCCCAGAGTCTACCAAGTCATCTACAACGAGAATACGCGAACCTAACTTTTCCGCAGTCATAGTTAAGTGGCGAGAAAATGTTAAACTACCTCTTTCTTGCTTACCAGGGCCACTGTAAGAAGATGTTGCTAAAATTGCCAACGGCTGTTCGTATATCCGGGAGAGAATGTCTCCTACCCGCAGTCCCCCTCTGGCGAGACAGATAATCTGATTGAATTGCCAACCAGATTGATAAATCTGGGCAGCCAGTTGTTCAATTTTTTGGTGATAATCTGACCAAGAAACGTAAAGGTCTGGCATAAAAAAATTGATTTTTAGGTAATACTAAGGCAACCGCAAACTTTCTATTTTAGTATGAGCGCAAGATATTATGAACGATGCTACTGATGGCAATGCCCAAAATCACCCTGAAAGCGAAAAACTAGACTTGAGTACTAAAATTGCTTTCGGTGCTGGGGATTTGGGAACAGCCATAACTGCGATGGTGGGGATTTCTTATTTATCACCGTTCCTGACAGATGTAGCTGGTTTGAATCCCAACTTAGCAGGACGCACCCAACTGGTAGGTAAAGTGTGGGATGCAGTCAACGATCCGATGGTGGGGGTATTGAGCGATCGCACTCAAAGCAGTCAGGGAAGGCGGTATCCTTGGATGATTTGGGGCGCTGTTCCCTTTGGGATTTTCTTTTTTTTGCAGTGGATTGTCCCTCACTTCAGTAATAATGAGACTGTGAATAATTGGGGGTTATTTTGGTATTACACTGCTATTTCAATCTTATTTAACGCTTTATACACAGTTGTTAATTTACCATATACTGCACTCACAGCGGAACTAACCCAAGATTACGACGAACGTACCAGCCTCAACAGTTTTCGCTTTTCCTTTTCTATCGGCGGTAGTATTTTCGCCATACTTCTGGCTTTAGTCATCTCCCTATTGATTCCCAATAACAGCAAACTACAATATGTAGTCTTGGGAGCCATCTGTGGAATTATCTCTATTTTGCCCTTGTACTGGTGTGTTTGGGGAACTAAAAAACGCGCCCAAGCAGTAGCAAGGTTGCACCCAGAAACAGAACAAACAGTTTCTATTCCTATATGGCAACAACTGAAAATTGCTTTTAGTAATCGTGCTTTCTTGTTTGTAGTCGGGATTTATCTCTGTTCTTGGTTGAGTGTGCAATTAACTGCTGCAATTATTCCCTACTTTGTCATTAGTTGGATGCGTTTACCACAATGGCACTTTAACTTAGTGCTGTTGACGGTGCAGGGAACTGCTATGTCCATGCTGTTTGTTTGGAGTGCCATTAGTAAACGTGTTGGCAAACAAACCGTGTACTACATGGGAATGGCTTTATGGATTATCGCTCAAGCTGGATTGTTTTTCTTGCAGCCTGGTCAAATCACCTTAATGTACATTTTCGCATTCATGGCGGGTTTTGGTGTTTCTACAGCTTATCTTGTTCCCTGGTCAATGCTACCCGATGTCATTGAACTAGATGAACTCCAAACAGGACAGCGACGCGAGGGGATTTTCTACAGTTTCATGGTATTTCTGCAAAAAATTTGTTTAGGGCTTGCAGTGAATATTGTCTTACAAAGATTAGGTGCAGCTGGATATATTAAGCCGACAGCAGATATCCCAATGCCCATTCAACCAAATGCTGTATTAGATGTAATTCGTGTTTCTATTGGCCCTTTACCAACAATTGCTTTAATTTGTGGCATGGTTCTCACTTATTTCTACCCAATTACCCGTGAAATGCACGCAGAAATACTGCTAAAACTCAAAGCACGCCAGGAAAAAACAGATCAGTAGCTGATTAGTCTAAATTCTAGTTTTGCTTCTTCCCAACTCAGCGAAGCTGAGTAATATCAAGTTCGGCTAATTACTTACGATATAGTCGGTTTGCTTGGTAATGGGTAATAGGTAATACTCAAAACCAATTACCAATTACCAATTCCCAATTACCGACCTCCACAGATATCATAAGTGTTTAAACGGACATGATATAAAGTCCAGTCTTAAAAGTAGTAAAAATACAGCGTCATTGCTTGAAACCCCTGCTTTGAAGTATGGGGTTCCCTAAATCCCACACCCTACCCCCTGTACCCTTTTCATACTGTAGTTAGGTAATGTTGAGCTTGATTTGTTGAGATCAGTCAGAACTGACAAGCGGTCTTCTTCAAGAATACGGCGTGTAGTGATTCGGTTTGGATAACACCTGATGAACATATTAGTAAAGTGTGTGCCGTAGTGGATGTACTCGTCAGTTGATGAAGTCCCTAATGGGCGAATAAAAGCGTTAAAATTTGGCTCATGGAAATAGGCAAGTGAAAATCGCTCGCTTGTATTCAAGCGAACTTGATGTGGTGTTGAGAGCAAATAACCATTAGTGAGGAACTGGAGAATATCGCCAGGAAATACAGTGAGTACGCTCTTGCGCGGCTTCACAAATATCCAGGGTTCTTCGTTTTCAAACATACCTGCGGAGCTTTCATTTGGCAACCAATTTCTATTTCTGCTTTCACCTTCGACAGGAGGACGTATATACAGCCCACCCACATGATCTTGAATAGCAATCACCAATAGCCCATAATCAGTATGTGCGCCGATTCCCCTGGTTTGTTTAGTACTTAACGGTGGGAATCGCAAAACACGCATGTGATGCCAACCATTGTTAGTCAATCGTGTCAGAGTATTGATGTCATCTAATTCCAAACCAAGAGCCGTCAATAAGAGTAATTTATTACCGATTAAGTTGAGTTCATCCATGAAAGCATTCATGGTTTGCTGGTAGTTACAACAAGGCCAAGGCATAGGGCCATGACATGGCCAATGTGCTTGCACGCAGGGGTGATCTGGTGGAACATCTTTGCAGATAGTAAATATTTCAGAATAATCAAATTCACCAGCAGTGATCTCCTCACCACAAGCAATATATCCACCGTAGGTAAGATCGCTAATGCACTGTTGCTTGAACTGTAACGGCATATGGAAAAACTTTCTGCTGGAATCAAAGGCAGCACTTGTCTTTTGTTGTTGTATTGTGTTTATTGCTATCTGAAAGATACCATCGGTTCTCCATGCCTCAATCATCTGATGTGCTAAGTACTTATCAGATTGTGTTCCAGTAATCGATTCGGGTAAATGAAACGTTTGCAAATCTGTCATTACAATTTTTTATTGAGTAAATGTACTATTAAATACTGACATCTCAGAGTTTTCTCGTACAAGTCACTCATTCTAACGACTGATAGTATGTTTGCCAATATGGTAATTACTGAGTCAAACAAATAGAATTATTGCAAAATCTTAATAAGATTTATAAAAGTAAATAAGTGTAAGCAACAGTAAAAATCAATAAAGTAATTTTTCAGATGACATTTTTGTAGGGTGGGCACTACCACCCGCTATGAATGAAATAAACACTTTCTTGGCTCCTCCCTGTGTTTCTTGAAAGATAAATAAATTTAGTTGCTCTGCCACAAGAGACAGAGGGAAAATAAATTCTTTCCTCCTGCCGAAAGCATTGCTGCCCTCTGCCTTTCTTCGGTCAATGTTAATTCGTAACAGCTTGTAACAATATATGTTCTTATGTAATTGGTCTTACATATTCCAACATCGATGGGCATATTAAATATGCTTATATCGTGAGTAAAATAGATGACAGCAACTTTATCTGGATATCAACTCCTCGAAACCCTTTACTCTAGCGCTAAAACTATCATTTATCGTGGACGAAGAGAAACGGATAACACCTCAGTCATTGTCAAAACTCTTGTTGACGAATATCCGCTCTTAGAAGACATTGCGCGACTGCGCCATGAATATCAAATCATTGAGCTGCTGCAAATTCCAGGGATTGTTAAACCCTACGAGTTAAAGAATTATCACCACGGACTGGCTTTAGTTTTGGAAGACATTCCAGGTTGCTTGCTCAAAGAAATGATTGCGACTCAAACAACCACCTTAATTACTTTTCTCAAGGTAGCGATTAATTTAGCACATACCTTAGAAGAACTACACGCTCAACAGATTATTCACAAAGATATTAAGCCACATAATATTATCATTAACCCTGATTCTGGGGAAGTCAAATTAATTGACTTCAGTATCTCTTCGCGCTTGGATAAAGAAAATCCTACCTTGAGCAATCCCAATTTGCTCGAAGGTACACTTGCCTATATGTCGCCTGAGCAAACGGGCAGAATGAACAGAGCAATCGACTATCGCACCGACTTTTATTCTTTGGGTGTGACGTTGTATGAAATGTTGACGGGTATTTTACCGTTTGATACTAGCGATCCAATGGAGTTGGTACACTGTCACATTGCCAAAATACCCACCGCACCTTGTCAACAAACTGTGTGTCGTGTTTTGGAAGAAGTGCCAGAGGCGATTAGTGCAATTATTTTAAAGCTATTAGCAAAAACAGCAGAGGAGCGGTATCAAAGCGCTCTTGGGCTAAAAGCGGATTTAGAAGAATGTTTGTTTCAACTGCAAGCGACTGGCAAAATTGAAAACTTCATACCGGGAAGACTGGACAAATCTGGGCATTTTGTGATTGGACAAAAGCTATACGGACGCGAAGCAGAAGTTGCAACATTGATGGCTGCATTTGAGCGTGTGGCTTATCCCCCTGAATCCCACGCCAGATGCAACAAGAGCGGCTCGCCGCCCAACGCACTGGCTTCCCTTGGTAAGGGGGGACTAAGGGGGGTAGAAATGATGCTCGTCTGTGGTTATTCAGGGATTGGTAAGACAAGTGTTGTCAATGAAGTTCATAAACCGATTGTGGGCGCAAGAGGTTATTTTATTGCAGGCAAGTTTGACCAGTTCAAGCGCAATATTCCCTATGCATCTTTGATTCAAGCGTTCCAATCTTTAGTTCAGCAATTACTCACCGAAAGCGAAGCCCAAATCCAGGCATGGAAAGAGAAACTGTTAACCAAGTTGGGAGAAAACGCACAAATAATTATTGATGTGATTCCAGAAGTGGAACTAATTATTGGGACTCAGCCACCTGTAACCCAACTGGGTGCGGCTGAATCTCAAAATCGTTTCAATCGCGTCTTTGGGCAATTTATCGAAGTATTCACCACCCAAGATCATCCCTTGGTTGTCTTTCTTGATGATTTACAGTGGGCAGATTCGGCATCGTTGAACTTAATTGAGCTATTGATGACGGATAGCGATCGCCAATATTTATTATTAATTGGAGCATACCGCGATAACGAAGTGTCGTCTACCCATCCACTGATGATGAGTTTGCACAAGATTCAAGCAGCAGATGCGGTGGTCAATAACATTGTGCTGTCACCTTTGCAGTTAACCGATGTCAAAGCCTTAGTTAGCGATACCTTGAATGACACACAAGCCAGCAAGCCCCTAGCAGAATTACTGTTTCACAAAACCGCAGGCAATCCATTCTTCTTAACACAACTGCTAAAAACCCTGCATCAAGAAGACTTGTTAATCTATGACTTCCATTCAGGAGCATGGCAGTGGAATATCCAACATATTCAAGCGATCGGTATTACTGACCTAAATGTAGTTGAATTAACGGCGAGAAATATTCGCAAACTCTCATTAGAAACGCAACAAGTATTAAAACTGGCTGCGTGTATCGGCAGCACATTTAACTTAGATGTATTAGCCATTGTTAACGAAACATCTTCTTTAACTACTGCCACGCAATTGTGGCCTGCTCTACAATCTGGGCTAATTCTGCCGTTAAGTCAAGATTACAAAATTCCTCT
Source organism: Nostoc sp. UHCC 0702 (assembly GCA_017164015.1). Taxonomy (GTDB): domain Bacteria; phylum Cyanobacteriota; class Cyanobacteriia; order Cyanobacteriales; family Nostocaceae; genus Amazonocrinis. The sequence goes on along the minus strand of CP071065.1, from coordinate 5,635,750 downwards.
AGTCTTTAGTCAGGAAGAATCAAGCAGTATTGCCTTAACGGATGTCAAGGTTGATTACAAGTTCTTACATGACCGAGTGCAACAAGCAGCATATTCTCTGATTCCTGATGCAGAAAAAAAAGCTACCCACTTAAAAATCGGTCAATTACTCCTACAAAATACAACACCAGAAGAACGCAAAGAAAATATCTTTGCTTTAGTTAATCAACTCAATTATGGCACTGAATTACTAACAACTGAAACCGAAAAATATCAACTAGCTGAACTTAACCTGATAGCTGGTCAGAGAGCCAAAGCAGCAACAGCCCATGATTCTGCTATCAAATATTTACAAGTTGGTTTGGGACTGTTAGTAGAAGAAAGCTGGAAGAGTCAATATGAATTGACATTATCACTACACTCAGAAGCAACAGAGGCAGCTTTTTTGAGCGGTGATTTTGCAGCAATGCAGAGATACATTGATATCGTCCAAAGCCACGCCAAAACGCTGCTGGACAAAATTAAAGTGTATGAAGTCCAGATGCAAGCTTACATGGGACAGAACAGGCTCCTAGAAGCAGTGAATACAGGGCTACAAGTTTTACAACTGTTAGGCGTGGAGTTTCCCCAAGAGCCGAACATGTCAGATATTGAGCAGGTACTAGGAGAAACTGCAGCAATTTTGAGTGGAACGCGAATTGAAGATTTCGTTAATCTGCCTCAAATGTCCGATCCCTATAAACTAGCAGCCATGAGACTTTTGTCAAGTATGTTTGCTGCTGCATACATTGCTACTCTTGCACTATTGCCCTTGATAGTGTGCAAACAAGTACAATTATCTGTCCAATATGGTAATGCTTCCGTTTCTCCCTTTGCTTACGCCAATTATGGTTTTCTTCTTTGTGGAGTTGTAGGAGATATTGATTCAGGTTATCAGTTCGGTCAATTGGCTTTAAATCTAGTGTCAAAATTAAATGCTCAAGAAATCAAAGCCAAGACACTCTTTATAGTAAATATATTCATCCGACCTTGCAAAGAACATTTCAGAGAAAGCTTAGAGCCTTTGATGTCAGCTTACTCTAGCGGAATAGAGACAGGAGATTTAGAATATGCAGCCTATAGTCTAGTACAGTACTCCTGTTTAGCTTACTTGATCGGCAAAGAACTGACTGTCTTTGAAACAGAGATAGCAATCAACAGAAATACTATTCATAAAATTAAGCAAGAAACAGCGCTTAATTATATAGAAATCTATTGGCAGGCTATCTTAAATCTGCTAGGAAAAAGTGAAAATACTTGTTATCTAAACGGTAAAGCCTGTGATGAGCAGATGAAATTGTCATTGTATCAGCAAGCTCAGGACAAAATGGTAATTGCATACATATATTGGAATAAATTATTACTTAGTTACTGGTTTGAAAATTACTCAGAAGCGATTGAAAATAGTGCCCTAGCAGAGAAGTATTTAGACGCAGTTATAGGATTGACGCCTGTTCCTCTATTCCATTTTTACGATTCTTTAGCAAGGCTAGCGGTATATTCCAATAGCCAAGAGTCAGAGCAAAATGCCATCCGCGATCGCGTCCAAGCTAATCAAGAAAAAATGCAAAAATGGGCGCATCATGCCCCAATGAATCATTTGCACAAATTCTATTTAGTAGAGGCAGAAAAGCATCGAGTTTTAGGTGAAAAATTAGAAGCAATTGAGATGTACGATCGCGCTATTGCTCTGGCCAAACAAAACGAGTACATCAATGAAGAAGCATTGGCTTACGAACTAGCAGCCAAATTCTATCTGTTATGGGGTAAACAAAGTATTGCCAAAATCTATATGACAGATGCTTACTACGCCTATATGCGTTGGGGTGCTGTTGCTAAAGTTAAAGATTTAGAATCAAAATACTCGCACTTAATTACGCGATCGCCAAACATCCAAAACCTCGTAACGAAGCACTTAGAACTGACTAATACCAGTTCTACTACTAGCGGAGGCTCTCATCTTCTTGACTTGATGTCGGTGATGAAAGCTTCACAGGTGCTGTCAGGAGAAATGATGCTCACTGGCTTGCTGGAAAAAATGATGAAAATTTGCATCGAAAATGTCGGTGCTGTTCAAGGTTACTTTATAACCAAGCACGAGCATGAATGGATGCTAGAAGCAGCAGGAATGGTTAAAGGTAAAGATATTAGCGTTGTTGTTAACTCAAAAGATGAAACAAATACACCTTTAGTGCCAGTTGCTTTATTCAACTATGTCGAAAGAACCAGAGAAACCCTTGTTTTAGACAATGCTATCAGTGACTCCCGCTTTGCCACCGATGCTTACATCACTGCTCACCAATCTCAATCAATCCTATGTTTGCCGCTAATTCATTCAGGCAAGTTTACTGGTATTATTTACCTGGAAAATAATCTGATCAGTAATGCTTTTACCCCAGAACGAGTAAACGTGCTGAGTCTATTAACTGCACAAATTTCCATCGCCATTGATAACGCCCGTCTCTATACCAATTTGCAAAGTTATTTACAAGAACTCGAAGTTAAAAACACAGCTTTGCAAGCATCCGAAATGCGAGAGCGAGAGAAAGCCGAAGAACTACAGCAATATGTGGACAAGCTACAAAAAACCCAAGCTCAACTTGTGCAAACTGAAAAAATGTCCAGCTTAGGACAACTGGTAGCTGGCGTAGCTCACGAAATCAACAACCCGGTCAATTTTATCTTTGGCAACCTCAATCATGCCAACGAATACACCCAAGATGTGCTAAGACTGCTGGAACTCTACCAAAAACATTACCCATCACCCGATCCAGAAATTCAACAACAAGCCCAAGCAATTGATCTAGAATTTCTGCTGGAAGACTTGCCCAAGCTATTATCCTCGATGCGGGTAGGGGCAGATCGGATTCGTAAAATAGTTGCTTGTTTGCGAACTTTCTCGCGTATGGATGAAGCTGATAAAAAAGCTGTTAACATTCATGACGGTATTGAAAGTACCTTGATGATTCTGCAACATCGTCTCAAAGCCAAGCCAGAGCATCCTGGAATTGAGATTATCAAAGATTATGGCAATCTACCCCTAGTGGAATGCTATGCAGGGGAATTAAATCAGGTGTTTATGAACGTGTTGAGTAATGCGATTGATGCTTTAGAGGAGTCATTAGTGAGCAATCCAGGAAAAATAACTAACCCAAGCATTATTATTCACACTCAGCAAGTGAATGCTCATCAAGTGGAAATCCGCATTGCAGACAATGGTCTGGGTATGCCAGAGTCAGTTCGACAACGCCTGTTCGATCCTTTCTTCACCACAAAACCTGTGGGTAAAGGCACGGGTATGGGCTTGTCGATTAGTTATCAAATTGTCACCGAAAAACACGGTGGCTCACTCTCTTGCAAGTCACAACCAGGTAATGGAGCAGAGTTTATTATCCGCATTCCACTTTCGCTCTGAGAGGTTGTTTGAAAAGTCGTCTTCGCTTGATTACTTATTAAAACCGAAGAACCCCACCCCACCAAAGCTATGCTTTGTTCCCCCTCCCCGTGAACGGGGAGGGGTTAGGGGTGGGGTGCAATGACTGTGGTAATCATAACTAATCAACCGAACTTGATATCAGCCAGCAAAGTTGATGCGATCGCAGCTTCCACCTCTTGGATTTTGGGGCGTAACTCACCTCAATTTAACTAAATATTGCCAAAATACCGAAAAATAGTATGCTCAGTTTGTATCCCTGCTTAGGGGTTCGCATATTTACTTAAAACAATAAAAAAAGTGAAAAAAATCTTAATCTTATCAGCTAATCCCAAGGATACAAATAAATTGCGTTTGGATGAAGAAATACGCGAAATCCAAGCGTCACTGAAACGTGCGAAAAAACGAGATCAGTTTGAAATTGTGACTGAGTGGGCTGTACGAGTTGAAGACTTACGCCGTGCATTGTTAGACCACGAACCAACGATTGTTCATTTTTCTGGACACGGTTCAGGAAGTGGTGGCTTAGTTCTTGAGAATCAGTCAGGGCAAATGCAGCTAGTAAGTACAGAATCTTTGGCTAGGCTATTTAAATTTTTTCATAGCAAAATTGAGTGTATTTTACTCAACGCCTGCTATTCAGAAGCTCAAGCACAAGCAATTCACCAACACATCGACTATGTGATTGGCATGAATCAGACAATTGGGGATGTAGCTGCGATCGCATTTGCCATTGGATTCTATGATGCTTTAGGTGCTGGCCATAACTATGAAGATTGTTTTGAAATCGGCTGTGCTTCTGTTGACTTAGAAGGAATTCCTGAATCAGAAATACCAGTAATTAAAGTTAAGCCGCAATCTTCTGCTCAGGATCAAAAGACAGAACAGCAAACAAATCAAGCCGATACACCGCCTGTAGAATCTCCTGTTTCCGAAAAAACCAATATTGCCGCGAGTAATACAATCACGCAAACCGCAGGCGATAACGCGATTATGCTTGGAAACTTTGGACAGGTAGGGAATATCAACCTTCAGCGATAGGAGTGAATAATGACCAATACCATTTCGCAGTCTGCTGGTGATCACGCTATTATATTCGGGAGTATTGGTCAAGTAGGAACTATCAACATTCTCAAACTTGACCCAACAGTCGGCGGAAAAGTCAGCATCGCCCCGTTTGAAAATCAACTGCCTCCTAAACTGCGCCCCCTTCCCATTGTCTTACCTCCTCGCTCGTTTCCGTTGTTACTCGGTCGTCGGGAAGAAGTGAAAGTAGCGCTTGATGCCTTGCCTTACGACCAACCAGTAGAATTCTATGGTTTGGCGGGCATAGGTAAGACAGTTATTGTCAGATACTTAGCTCATCATCCTTCAATTACTCCTGCCTTCCCCGACGGTATTATTTATCATCAATGTACCCGTCACGAGCCAATCTCAGATTTATTGCAAATTCTCTTTCATGCTTTCTACGAAAGTAGCATCACCTTTAAACCTTCGGATATCGAAATTCGCGAGGCTCTAAAAGATAAAAAAGCTCTGATTCTGTTAGATGGGGCAAGGTTGACACGAGAAGAAGTACAAGGTATAATAAACAGTCTGCGAAGCTTTACATTCCTTTTTACTTCCTTAGAGCGGCAACTTTGGGGGGAAGGACATGCTGTAGGACTGAGCGGACTGGCTTTAAATGATGCTGTATCCTTGGTAGCACGGGAATTAGGACATACTCTGAGTGCAGAAGAACGTCAAAGTGCTGAGACACTCTGCACAGCTTTAGAGGGTGATCCACTGCGAATTATTCAATCTGTGGCATTGGTGAGAGAGGAAAATCTTTCTTTAAGTGCGATCGCTCAAAGATTCACAACTACTACCAAGAATGCTTGGACTGAACAACTGCTGTCTTCTTTGAAAAAGCCCCAGCGTATCATTCTAGTATTGCTGGCTGCTTTAGGCGCAAATATTGCTCTGGGGGCAGAACGGATTGCAGATTTAACTGAAGTTGCCGAAGTTAAGCCGCTACTGGAGACATTGCTACGGCGCAATTTAATACAAGTAGATGGTGAACGTTACAGTCTTGCCAGTTCTTTAGTTGAGGATTTACGGCAAAACTCAGACATCACAGCTTGGATGGAACGTGCTATCACCTACTTTACTAATTTGATACCACAACATCAGGGAATATCAGGAAGTTTAGTAGAAGAATCCGATGCCATTCTTCAGGTTGTAGAATGGGCTGTTGGGGTTGGTCGCTGGTCTGACGTGCTGACTTTGGGGAAAGCCATAGAAGGCGGTCTGGCTTTAAGTGGTAAATGGGGCACATGGGAAAACTTATTGAAATGTATACTTGAAGCGGCGCGTATCACAGGTAATCAGGCAGTTGAAGCGTTTGCCTTGCATCAATTAGGTACTCGTGCCCTTTGTCTAAATCAGATTACAGAAGCTCAAACTTATTTAACCCAAGCTTTACGCATCAGGGAATCATTAAACGATCAAGCCGGGATAGAAGTAACCAACCATAACCTCCAGTTTCTCTCAAATCCTCCCTTACCACCACCTCCAGAGCCTCACCGCGAATTAGTTGATAATTCAAATCCAGAAGATGTTTCACCTTTAATTAGATTAGGTAGTGTTTTTACAATATTCCTTTTAGGTGCATTGGGAATTTGGTTAATCTTGCCTTTGTTCAATAATATAAAACAAGATGTGCCACTTTCTGTAATTCCTTCAAACACCAGTCCCCCTACTTCCGGTTCAACAGACACAAATCCATCCAATACAAACTCTTCTACTTCCGGTTCAACAGACACAAATCCATCCAATACAAACTCTTCTACTTCCGGTTCAACAGACACAAATCCATCCAATACAAACTCTTCTACTTCCGGTTCAACAGACACAAATCCATCCAATACAAACTCTTCTAGTTCTGGTTCAACAGACACAAATCCATCCAATACAAACTCTTCTAGTTCTGGTTCAACAGACACAAATCCATCCAATACAAACTCTTCTACTTCCAGTTCAACAGACACAAATCCATCCAATACAAACTCTTCTACTTCCAGTTCAACAGACACAAATCCATCCAATACAAACTCTTCTAGTTCTGGTTCAACAGACACAAATCCATCCAATACAAACTCTTCTACTTCCAGTTCAACAGACACAAATCCATCCAATACAAACTCTTCTACTTCCAGTTCAACAGACACAAATCCATCCAATACAAACTCTTCTACTTCCAGTTCAACAGACACAAATCCATCGAGCGATCGCACTGACATACTTATAAGAGAAGGTGCTTTGCCTGCAAAATCAACCAATTCAGCAGGAGCATCTGTATCTCCAACACTCAAATCTTTATCACTATTCACAACAAAAGCTTATCGAGGTGATATTGTCAGAGGAACAGTTACTCTTAATAATCCTGCACCCCCTGGAGGTATTAAGGTCAATCTTGAGGGCAGCGATTCTTTTCTTGTACGTAGACAAACTATTCCCTTCTCAGAAGGGGAAGTTACCAAAGAATTCAAATTTACAGTCAATAAAGCCCTCAGAGATGGTGAAACAAGTAATACAGTGATAGTTGTAGATATTATTGCTTCCTACGGTGCAAAAAAACTTCCACCACAAAAATTGACAGTGGAAATTTTTGGCTAATATCATGTCCGGTTAATTAGTTATGATTCCCACAGTCATTGCACCCCACCCCTAACCCCTCCCCGTTCACGGGGAGGGGAAACAAAGCTACGCTTTGGTGGGGTGGGGTTCTTAGGGTTTAATAAGTAATAAGCGCGGACATGATATAATAGTGGGAATAATTCATAAAATTTTGGCGTTATTTTCTACTATCTTCTACCTGCAAACCATACCATCCATACCAGTGACGCACCGCTAACCAAACAGCGGAAAGTAAGCCTGCTACGCTGAGAGTTAGACCGCTGAATGGAACTAATAATCCCAAAACTGGCAGTACTGCGCCAGCAATGGTACAAACGATCGCAGCCAGAGAAGCACTGCGAGTTGACCCCAACCCCCAACTCAAGGTTAGTAACACAAGGGAAATCATTGTCCAGGCTAACTCTGCATTCATGAAGCGAGTTAGATAAGTCAAGGTCAACAAACAAGCAAAGAAAATACTACCAGCGATCGCGACATTTTTTAGACTTATTGGTAGGGACAAATATAACAATAATATCCACCATAAAAAGATTGCTGGTGCTAACAATAAAAGACGCGGAATAATGCCAGTGTTGCGAATGGGATTCGTGTTAGTAAACACGCCAAAGGGATTTTTCACTGAAACATTATCATTAAATATCCAAGTAAATTGAGTGCTGCGTCTATCAGTTTTAACCTCATTAGGTACAATCCCACTAGCAAAATCAACAGGACTAAAGTTAGCAATTGCTGTGAGGCGGAAGTTAGATAACAATTGCCCTGCGGTACTGTAAACCCAACGCGGCCCTCCTCTGGCTTCATAGGTGACGCGAAAGGTAGTTTCTTCCCCTGGTTGCAGCTGGAAGGGAAAGCTATAATTTCCTGGATTAATTGGTTCTAAACGAGTGCGATCGCGTTCTACTTTATAGTTAGCAAGTAGTGAGTAGCCATTGGGTGGTGGTGCTTCAAAGAAAAAACTATTAACATCTTTGAGTCGGTTGACAAATTTGTAGTCAGCACCATAATCTACTTTATAAACTGCACTGCGACCTTGAACATCTGTGTTTTGGTCAAGCTTTACCTGAACTTGTGATCCCGCTAGTGGCAGAAAGCGATTAACCTGTTGCGTATCATTTACCTTAACTATCTTGCCGTTAACTTGTGTATTGTAAGTAATCGGTTCTTTAGTAACGTAGCGTATTTGAGGGGCAATTTGCTCTAGTTTGTCCCCGGCTACACTTTGAACTACTTGCGCCACCTTTGTCTGTTCCCACTGGTGATAGCGATTACTTAAAGTTGAACAAAGAAAAAATCCCACCACCAACAGAACTAATACCAAAGTTGAATGTTGCAAACCTCGTAATAGTTGGGAGTAGTGAACAGCCCACTCGCCAAGAAAAATAGCTTCTTCTTTTTGATGGCGACGGAAGGCAAAACTGACAACAGCGATCGCTACTCCCAAAGCAAAGATTAAAAATACTAATAATAGAGAAGCTTTGAGTACTTGGTTTCCAAACTGAATTAGTTCTGTTGGGTGTGTTAAATCGGGCAAACCCGGAACACCCTGAGTAGAAAAAGACATTAGTGGTTTGTGACAGAATTTGGAGAATCAGACCGTTGACACTCCCCCAACTGACTAAGTATCGCTTCGCTCACTTAGTCGTAAAGTTGGGGGATTCTTCATTCACCGTCAGAACTTGCTCTAACAGGCTTACGCCAATTAGCGTAGAGGTTCCGACTCCTGAAGCGTTACTTCGCTTGTGCCCCAAGCTAGCGATGCCGCGATTCAAAATATTTTTTGCAGCATTAACATCCCTCTGTAAACTACAGCCACAACTGCATACATGGCTACGAGTTGAGAGGGATTTTTTCACAATTGCACCACAATCTGAGCATTTTTGAGATGTCATTCTCGGATTGACAGCAACAACTGTACTGTTAAATATAGCCGCAAAATATTCTAACCAACGACGGAACATTGACCAAGAAGCATCATTAATACTCTTGGCAAGAGCGTGATTTTTCACCATACCTTTAACATTTAAATCTTCATAGGCTACTAAGGCGTTAGCCTTGCATACGTTACGCGCCAATCTCATGGCGTGTTCTTTCCGTTGCCTACTTACTTTTAAATGCTTCCTTTGATATCTCTGTCTGGCTATCCGTCGTTTGTTTTTGCCTTTCTCTTTTTTGTAAATTTGACGTTGAGCGTGTTTAATTGCTTTCTCAGCTTGACTCAAAAATCTAGGATTTTCCTCATGATTACCTTTGGAATCTGAGTAAAAATATTCAAGACCCACATCTAGCCCGATTTCACCATTAGCAATTCTGGATTCAGATTTAACGTCTACATCAATGCAGAATTGGCAATAGTAACCATCAGCTTTTTTGAGTAATCTAACACGCTTAATCTGTTTGACTGGGTAAGTTTGAATATCCCATTTACCAAGTAATTTAACCTCACCTATAGCTTTTTTGTCGGTAAAGGTAATACGTCTTTTGATAGCGTTTAAAGCCCATCCTGACGTTTTATACTCAACCGAACGGTTATCTTTCTGAAATCTGGGATATCCCTTTTTACCTGATACTTTTTTCTGACAATTCTGGTAAAACCTATCAATGGCTAGCCACGCTCTTTCAGTGGCAGATTGACAAGCCATTGAATTTAATTTCTCAACAAATTTAAATTCCTTCCGTAATGCTGTTGAGTAATTATTCAAAGCAATTTTATTAACTTTGGCTTCTTTTGGTGCATCCATCCAGTAGCGTATAGCTTTATTTCTGATGAATTTAGTTGTACGGATAGCTTCGTTAATTGCATCATATTGATGCTTCTTAGCTTTAACTTTGTACTCTAAAACTAGCATTACTTAATCACCTCCTTGGGTTAATTCATTGACTGTAAATATAGTAGCGAGTTATTATTTAAGTGTCAATAGCTCCGAATAAGCAACATGACTAATTCCTTAGAACCTAGACACAACAATCACTCTATAGGTAACGCTGTCGTTCATCTGGTATGGATACCCAAGCGTAGACGTAAGGTGTTAGTGAATGAAGTAGCTAAACGAGTAAGACAGATATTTTATGATTTAGCTTCATATAAAGATTGGGATATTCTGGCTCTGGAAATAGCACCAGACCACATACATTTATTTGTGGAATATCAACCAACTTACGCGATTAATCAAATAGTTAAATTCTTTAAAGGCAGGTCATCTTATCTGCTTAGAAGCGAGTTTCCAGATTTAAAAAAGATGCCTAGTATGTGGACAAATAGTTATTTTTATTCAACTGCTGGAAATGTTAGCGCGGCAGTAATCAAGAAATATATTGAAGATCCTCACCACAAATAGAAAATATCACGGTGAATAAATTCACCGTTGGCGCTACATCCCTGGTCTAAAGACACAGGGTTTTGCGCCTATCGGAAAGTCTTATAAAATCTCGCAAAAGTTTCTGCAAAGATGTCAATAGTCAATAGTCAATAGTCATTATCTCCCTCATCTCCCTCATCTCCCTCATCTCCCTCATCCCCCTCATCCCCCCATCTCCCCATCGCCCCTAATCCCCACTTCCTTCGGTCGTGGGGGCCCCGAGTTCCCCATCTCCCCATCCCCCCATCTCCCCATCCCCCCATCTCCCCATCCCCTCATCCCCCTTACTTCCTACGACTGTCTCCTGCTTGGCAAACAATCTCCATAGAGTTACTCTCAGGAGTACCAGACTTGAGGACAATCTCTCGCTTGGCTTTATCATCACGGATCAATTTGCCAGTCGAGTTGTAAAAAGAAAATCTTTTGGAAAACAACCGATGCTGAACACAGGAAGCACTCAGAGTTGTTTGTGCTGTACCGTCTTCATACTTGCGTAAGAGTGTATACTCGCTTCCTTTAACGGATGCCAAATCAAGTATGATTGGCTCGCCATTACTATCAGAGCCTACTTGAATGTAAAGATTGGTGTTAGCTGTTTGAGCGATCGCTATGCTACCAAATGAAAGGTTAATAGCTATGCCTACACCTGCGGTAAACACCGACACTACACTAGCGAATTTATTTAAAAACATAAAGTTAAAACAATCAGAAACTATATATTATTTTTATTCATATAAAGTTCATTTTTGCTGCGGTAAAATTACTAAAACTTCTGTAATTCCAGATACATTTTAAACTACTAATATTAGTATTTATGTCTAGAAAATTAAAATATAAAATTCTGGTAATATAGGTTTTTACGTACTTTAACAAAATTGGTGACGAAATACTAGCTTGCTACTGTTACCAATTTGAAAAATCATTGCAACAGTTGAAGTGCTAAAAGGCTTATTTAGCAACTGTTTGATAATCCAAAATCCAAAATATCAAATCCAAAAATTTATGAAATGGAAAATTCCAGAGCTTGCATGGCAAGTCTGGAGAAGAGGATTCAATCATGGTTTATAAATCTATTGTTCCCAAGATTTCTAATTAAATTCATAGGGTTTATACTGAGAATAACAATGCGATGATTTTAGTTAAAAAACCTAGCTTTTGTCAGCAATAGCTTGACTGCTGCCCAGTCTAACCGAGACATTTTACCAGCCGGCTTTGATTTAGATGAGTTTGTGCGCGATTATCAATTAGCTACTACACTCACCGAACTGCTGATTGGACTGCGACAACTCACAGAACAAGTAGATGATACCTTAATGGCTGTGGGCAGTGAAGCAATGGGCAGCAGTTTGACAGTGTATGATTATGTCAAGACTGGTGCTAAGAAAACTCCAAGGTTAAAAACTGTAGCTCAACAATTGGGCGATCGCTTTAAAGCCATGAAGAGTAAAGCTGGTAAAGTGTCAACTTAAGCCTGGGCGAATGGAATTCGCTACCACACAAACCAAGTCCGCCTAGGGACTTCCATTCTAAAAAATATACAATTTTTCTTGTGGGGTGGACATCTTGTCCGCCCCAAGCCTTGGGCGGGCGAGACGCCCACCCCACTTGATTGGATAATTTATTTCTTGGTAATCCCCTACGCAAAAAGCACGCAAAATCAAAATTTTAAACCCGCACAGGCGGGTTTTGTTTGTGTAGACGCGCTTTCTAACCGCCTATTTTCTTATTCATGAGTCTTTGATACTGGCGCGAGAGTCTTTGATACTCGTGGACGAGTTTTTGATACTGGCGCGAGAGTCTTTGATACTCGTGGACGAGTTTTTGATACTGGCGCGAGAGTCTTTGATACTCGTGGACGAGTTTTTGATACTGGCGTGAGAGTCTTTAATACTCGTGGACGAGTTTTTGATACTGGCGTGAGAGTCTTTAATACTCGTGGACGAGTTTTTGATACTGGCGTGAGAGTCTTTAATACTCGCGTGAGAGTCTTTAATACTCGCGCGAGAATCTTTGATACTCGTGGACGAGTCTTTGATACTCGTGAGCGAGTCTTTGATACTCGTGAGCGAGTCTTTAATACTCGTCAATCAAAATTAAACCATTTCCAACTCAAAAATATTTAACATTTCTTGTGGGATGAGCGTCTCGCTTGTCTTGTGAACTGTCAGGGCTAGAGAGCTTAAGCTTACCCCACAAAATTCAACTTTCTCAATCAGGAATGAGGAATTGCAAGGTTGTTATTATACCCATAACCGCATGTAATCTGCCACCTTGTTCTAAATTATGGTCATCATACCCCGCAAGAACAGCAAACTTGCGCTCTTTTTCCTTTTCTGTTTCACCTTACTCCTAACTCTGTTCCTCTTTCTGCCTTGGGTTAGCGCCAAAGAAACCCCCAAACCCAAGCCACAAGCATGGGAAATAAACGGTATAGTAGCAGCCCTTGATGATGGATACGACGAAGTTGAGGAACTTGCTTTTGACAAACTCAAGGAATATGATTTGCGAAATTTGAAATCAGTAGTTGAGAAACCAGAGGATATTGCTCAGAAAGCTGCCAACATTCTCAAGGATAAATCCGTTGATTCAGGTGTTCGTTTTGGTGCAGCATATGCATTGGCATATCTGGGGGAAGTTGCCAAACCCTACGTCAAAGACATCGCTGACATCCTCAAGGATAAAACCGATAACTCAGGTGTTCGTTCTGATGCAGCAAAGGCATTGGCATATCTGGGGGAAGTTGCCAAACCCTACGTCAAAGACATCCTTGACATCCTCAAGGATAAAACCGATGACTCAAATGTTCGTTCTGATGCAGCATATGCATTGGGAAAGCTGGGGGAAGTTGCCAAACCCTACGTCAAAGACATCGCTGACATCCTTAAGGATAAAACCGATGCCACTAAGGTTCGTTTTGGTGCAGCAGTGGCATTGGCATATCTGGGGGAGTTAGCCAAACCCTACGTCAAAGACATCGCTGACATCCTTAAGGATAAAACCGATGACTCAAGTGTTCGTTCTGATGCAGCATTGGCATTGGGAAATCTGGGGGAAGTTGCCAAACCCTACCTCAAAGACATCGCTGACATCCTTAAGGATAAAACCGATGACTCATTTGTTCGTTCTTATGCAGGATATGCATTGGCATATCTGAGGGAAGTTGCCAAACCCTACCTCAAAGACATCGCTGACATCCTTAAGGATAAAACCGATGACTCAAGTGTTCGTTTTGGTGCAGCATATGCATTGGGATATCTGGGGGAGTTAGCCAAACCCTACCTCAAAGACATCTTTGACATCCTTAAGGATAAAACCGATGACTCAGCTGTTCGTTTTAGTGCAGCATATGCATTGACAAATCTGGGGGAAGTTGCCAAACCCTACGTCAAAGACATCGCTGACATCCTCAACGATAAAACCGATAACTCAGGTGTTCGTTCTTATGCAGCACAGGCATTGGCAAATCTGGGGGAAGTTGCCCAACCCTACGTCAAAGACATCCTTGACATCCTTAAGGATGAATCCGTTGACTCATTGGTTCGTTTTGGTGTAGCACAGGCATTGGCAAATCTGGGGGAAGCTGCCAAACCCTACGTCAAAGACATCCTTGACTTCCTCAAGGATAAATCCGTTGACTCAAATGTTCGTTCCCGTGCAGCAGTGGCATTGGGAAATCTGGGGGAAGCTGCCAAACCCTACGTCAAAGACATCGCTGACATCCTCAAGGATAAATCCCTTGACTCAAATGTTCGTTTTAGTGCAGCATATGCATTAGGCAAGATAGAACAACTCAACTTCAATAATGTTTTGGTAATTCTAGATAGCGTTTATGACGCAGATCAATCAGCAGATAAATCATCTGAAGTTGCACAGCGGCGGTTTTTAACCTATTTCCTTGGAGGCGGCACCCAAGAAGTGAAAACACTGCTGAAATGGCTGGGTTTACCTAATGCCAAAACAATTCCTACTCAAATAAGTGATGACGAAAGACTAAAAACCTTAAACGTCTTGAAAAAAGCTTGGCAATTCAGCACAGGACTAGAAAGATTACAACAAGACTTAGCAAAGCAAATTCCCAAATTTACCAAAAAAGTATCATAAAATCTGATTCTTGGTGTCTTTGTGCCTTGGTGGTTCAAAATATTAGACTTCTTGCATAAATCAAAAAAAGAACCCCACCCCACCTGCGGGGCGTGTCTAGGCTAAAATGTTGCAATAGATTTTCTTGTGGGGTGGGCTTCTAGCCCGCCACTAGGACGGGCGAGACGCCCATCCTACAAGAATTTATTAATGCACTATTTTAAGCTTGACACGCCACTACTTAATATTTACTGATTGATTCTGACTCCTGAATTCTGACTCCTGAATTCTTATTCAAGCTTTTTGTTACGAAAAGCTTGCCAAATGAAATAAGTTATGTATGATATGTTTGGGATTTTAAATTATGCCAAGAAATATCAAAAATTAAAAAGTGATACTTATAGGTAAAGTAAATTTTAGGATATTTTTCGAGTTAAAAAAAATGCCAAAAAACAGCAATACTTGATACAAGTTGAATTTTCCAAAATATATTCTTTATTACAACTTTAAAAAAGATTTATAGGCACAATGGGGGCAGAGAAACAATACTGTTTATTTGCGCTCGGAGACGAATAATGGTAGCGATCGCAGAGAACGTTCAGCATCGGCTAACTATACAGACTGTAGAAATTGCCCCTAACACCACAGCGATTCGCTCTCTTGACTGGGATCGCGATCGCTTCGATATCGAATTCGGACTGCAAAACGGTACGACTTACAATTCATATCTAATTAGGGGCGAGCAAACAGTTTTGGTTGATACTTCTCACCAGAAGTTTCGTCAGCTGTATCTGGACACGCTTAAAGGGCTTGTAAACCCCAAGACTATTGATTACATTATTGTCAGCCACACAGAGCCAGACCATAGCGGCTTAGTGGAAGATGTGCTGCAATTGGCTCCTAGAGCTACTGTTTTAGCCTCAAAAATTGCACTGCAATTTTTGGAAGGTTTGGTACATGATCCGTTTTCTAAGCGGATTGTGAAAAGTGGCGATCGCATCAATATTGGTAAAGGACACGAAATCGAATTCGTGAGTGCGCCTAACCTGCACTGGCCAGACACCATCTTTAGTTATGATCGCAAAACCCAAACCCTCTTCACCTGCGATGCCTTTGGGATGCACTTCTGTGACGATCGCACCTTTGACGAAGACTTAGAGGCGATCGAAGCTGACTTTAGATTTTACTATGACTGTCTCATGGGCCCCAACGCTCGTTCTCTCTTGAATGCCATGAAGAGAATGAACGAACTGGGCAAGATTAACATTATCGCTAACGGTCACGGGCCGCTGTTGCACCATCATTTAGATGTGCTAACCGAGTGTTACCACAATTGGAGTCAAAGACAAGCAAAGGCAGAAACCACCGTCGGCTTGTTTTATGTTTCCGAATACGGCTATAGCGATCAGCTGGCTATGGCCATAGCTGAAGGCATCCAAAAAACTGGTGTAGCCACAGAAGTTATCGACCTCAGTACTGCTGGAATACAAGAAATCCAAGAACTAGCAGGTAGAGCATCTGGTTTAATTATCGGAATGCCCCCAAGTAGTGCTGTTGCTGCTCAAGCTGCTATTAGTTCACTACTATCTGTCGCCAAGAACAAGCAAATAGTTGGCTTGTTTGAGTCTTACGGCGGCGATGATGAACCCATTGATACCCTGCGGCGAAAATTTATCGACTCAGGCGTGAAAGAAGCCTTCCCAGCGATTCGGATTAAAGATGTTCCCTCCGCCGCCACCTATCAGTTGTGCGAAGAAGCCGGTAAAGATTTGGGACAATTGCTGGTAAAAGAACGCAACATCAAGCAGATCAAATCTCTTGATGTCAACATGGAAAAAGCTTTGGGACGGATTAGCAGCGGGCTATATATAGTCACCACCAAAAAAGGTGATGTGTCAAGTGCCATGCTGGCCTCTTGGGTATCACAAGCGAGTTTGCAACCATTAGGATTTACAATTGCCGTAGCCAAAGACCGCGCCATTGATTCCTTAATGCAAGTAGGCGATCGCTTCGTCCTCAACGTCCTAGAAGAAGGAAATTATCAAGAACTCAAAAAGCAATTCCTCAAGCGCTTGCATCCTGGTGCTGACCGCTTTGCAGGAGTCAAAACCCGAATCGCTAAAAACGGTTCTCCAATTCTGACAGAAGCTTTGGCATACATGGAATGTGAAATCCAGAGCAGCATCGAGTGCAGCGACCACTGGATTTTATACTGCACCGTCGATGAAGGTCGTGTGTCCAAACCCGATGCACTCACAGCCGTTCGCCATCGCAAAGTAGGAAATTACTACTAGAGGGACTGGGGACTGGGGACTAGGGACTGGGGACTGGGGACTGGGTACTGGGTACTGGGTACTGGGGACTGGGTACTGGGTACTGGGTACTGGGGACTGGGTTTAGTTATTCTCCCCCTCATCTCCCTCATCCCCCCCATCCCCCCCATCCCTCCATCTCCCCTGCTCCCCTGCTCCCCTGCTCCCCTGCACTCCCCCCGCCAGGAACCCATGAGCCTCCTAAACTCCCTGACTGGCTTGATTCAATCTGCTAAAAACTGGGCGCAATCTACCCGGTTTTTCCATTTTTTTTCCACACTTAACCGTAAATCTATGAGCGATTCCAAACCCCGTGACGTACAAGTTCTTCCCATTGGTACACATACTAAAATCCTCAGAGCGCGTAGTTGGTCACGTCTGCGGTTTGAAATTGAATACGCATTAGAAAGAGGTACTACCGCCAATTGCTATTTAATTGCAGGTGAGAAAACCGCAATTATTGACCCGCCTGGTGAAAGCTTTACCACCATTTATCTGGAAGCATTGCAAGAGACTGTCAACTTGAAAAAGTTGGATTATGTCATCCTGGGCCATTTTAGTCCCAACCGCGTGCCAACTATCAAGGCGATTTTAGAACTGGCACCACACATTACCTTTGTCTGTTCTCTGCTGACTGCTACTCATTTACGTGCAGTTTTCCCAGATGACGCTTTAAATATCTTAACGATGCGTGGGAAAGAAACTTTAGATTTAGGTAAGGGTCATGTTTTAAAATTCTTGCCTATTCCTAGTCCCCGCTGGCCGGAAGCACTTTGTACCTACGACCAACAAACCCAAATTCTCTACACAGATAAGCTATTTGGAACTCATATCTGTGGGGATGAAGTGTTTGATGATAACTGGGAGGCATTCAAGGAAGACCAGCGTTATTACTATAATTGTCTGATGGCTCCCCAAGCTAGCCATGTGGAAGCAGCTTTGGAGAAAATATCAGATTTGCAGGTGAGAATGTATGCTGTTGGTCACGGGCCTTTGGTGCGTACTGGCTTAATCGAACTGACCAAAGCTTATGGAGAATGGAGTCGTTCTCAAAGAGACAGAGAGATTTCTGTTGCGCTACTTTATGCCTCAGCTTATGGTAATACAGCAACTTTAGCCCAAGCGATCGCTCTCGGACTAACCAAAGGAGGAGTCGCAGTCCAATCAATCAACTGCGAATTTGCCACACCTGATGAAATCCAAACTGCTGTAGAAAAGTCAGATGGCTTTCTCATCGGTTCTCCTACCATCGGTGGTCATGCACCTACCCCCATTCATACAGCTTTGGGTATTGTCCTGAAAGTTGGTGATAACAATAAAGTCGCAGGGGTTTTCGGTTCCTATGGCTGGAGTGGCGAAGCCTTTGACTTAATTGAAGGTAAACTCCGAGATGCTGGATATCGGTTTGGGTTTGAAACGCTCAAAGTCAAGTTTAAACCCGATGATGTCACTCTCAAATTCTGCGAAGAAGTCGGTACAGACTTTGCCCAAGGACTGAAAAAAGCTAGAAAAGTCCGCGTACCACAACAAAGTGCTACACCTACAGAACAAGCTGTGGGGCGGATTGTTGGTTCAGTTTGCGTGATTACAGCCAAGCAAGGAGATGTTTCCACTGGGATGTTGGGCGCTTGGGTATCTCAAGCAACCTTTAATCCACCTGGCTTAACAGTTGCGATCGCTAAAGACCGGGCAATAGAATCTCTCATGTATCCGGGTGGTAAATTTGCCCTCAACATCTTAGCTGAAGGCAATCATTCCGAATACATGAAGCACTTCCGCAAGAGTTTTGCCCCAGGCGAAGACCGATTTGCCAACTTTAGCACCACAATTGCAGACAATGGCTGCACAGTTCTCACCGATGCTTTAGCTTATGTTGAATGTTCAGTCAGTCAACGTATGGAATGTGGCGACCACTGGGTAGTGTATGCAACCGTTGACAACGGTAAATTAATCCAACCTGATGCTGTTACTGCCATCAACCATCGCAAAACCGGTACTCATTATTAGAAGACCGGTTAATTACAGGACTTACGCAACTGGCACACATATTTTCTGCAATGGCAGTCAATAGTCCAGAGTCAATAGTCTTTAATCAAGGTTTTTTGGACTATTGACTTTTGACCCAGTACTGCCCAAACGAAAAAAATATGACACTTGCGTAAGCCCTAAATTAGTTATAATTCCCACAATCATCGTACCCCACCCCCAACCCCTCCCCTTACTAAGGGGAGGGGAGACAAAGCTTAGCTTTGGCGGGGTGGGGTTCTTTGGTTGTAATAAGTAATCAACCGGACATGATATGACCAATGACCAATGACAAATGACAACCCTTACCACTTAACTTGATTTACGCCCACCATAAAACACGTTAAAAAATTTCAAAATACCCGAAACCCTTACTAATCAAAAGTCACAACTGACAACTGACCCCTGACAACCTTGACGATTTACCTTGAGTTGTGCCAACCTACTGAGGAACTTTTAGTCTGTCTTCTGGTCTAGCCCGAATGTGGTAGAAAAGTTCAAGTGAGATTCCGCAATTGCCACCAAGACAATTGAGTAAATATCATGTCATCTTGAACTAGAAAATCAGTATGTGGCAGATCACACACAAAATGCCAACTACTGCCACAACGCTTTTATAATACTTGTTCCTCCTATGACCGCACAAAACAACAAAATTAAATTCCCTATTTGGCAGTATCTTAACCAACCCTTGTTTAGCCGCGATTCTAAATTAGAGTTGAATCCCCGGCGCTTTGCCCAAGCCTGGCGAATTCAACTTCTCCAACGTTGTTGGACTAAAGAATGTGATGCTAAAGGGCCTCAACAGTATTAAAAAACATTAAAAGCTCCTGCACTGAGTTAAACTTTGCAATCTAAGCCTCGTCTATAAAACGTGGCTTTTGCCGTTTTGTTTATGGGTGGGTGAGACGCCCACCCCACAAGATTAGATAATTTATTTATTGGTAATCCCAAATCCAAAATCCTATGAGTCATGCTGATGTGATTATTCAAACATCAGTTGCGGAAGTGAAATTTTGCCAAACAAGTTAATGTAAGATCCCGTTACTTTAGAAAATCCTGCTCAAAGGGATTTTCTAGAGATAGAGTTGACTTGTGGTTGGAGACGCATATGTCCTTTGTGCCATTACATATTCACAGTGACTACAGTTTGCTTGATGGGGCAAGTCAGCTCCCAGAGTTGGTCGATCGCGCGATCGCACTGGGAATCAAAGCGATCGCCCTCACAGATCATGGTGTCATGTATGGCGCTGTGGAACTAATCAAAATTTGCCGCAGTAAAAATATTAAGCCAATTATTGGCAACGAAATGTATATCATCAACGGCGATATCGAAAAACAAGAACGCCGACCCCGTTATCATCAAGTTGTTTTAGCTAAAAATACAAAAGGTTACAAAAATTTAGTTAAATTAACCACTATTTCTCACCTCAAAGGTGTACAAGGCAAAGGTATTTTTTCTCGTCCTTGCATCAACAAAGAATTATTAAAACAATATCGTGAAGGTTTGATTGTCACTAGTGGTTGTTTGGGTGGAGAAATTCCCCAAGCAATTCTCGGCGGTAGACCAGACGCAGCTCGTAAAATTGCCAAGTGGTACAAAGATGTATTTGGTGAAGATTATTATTTAGAAATTCAAGACCACGGTTCCCAAGAAGACCGGATTGTTAATGTTGAAATTGTCAAAATTGCCCAAGAACTAAATATTAAATTTGTCGCTACTAATGACTCTCATTTTATTTCTTGCTTTGACGTAGAAGCACACGACGCTTTGCTATGTATTCAAACAGGCAAATTAATTAGTGAAGAGAATCGGATGCGTTACAGCGGTACTGAATATCTCAAATCTGCTGAAGAGATGAGGATGCTATTTCGTGACCATTTGCCAGATGATGTCATAGCTTCAGCTATAGCTACTACTGAAGAAGTTGCCGATAAAGTTGAGCCTTACCATATTATGGGTGAGCCTCAGATTCCCACTCCTTCGATTCCCTCTGGTCATACTCCTGATACTTATGCAGAAGAAATTGCTTGGCAAGGACTTTTAGAACGGTTAAATCGCAAATCCCGAAACGAAGTCGATCAAGTCTACAAAGACAGATTGGAATATGAATTGAAAATGCTGCAACAGATGGGTTTTTCCACATACTTTTTAGTTGTGTGGGACTACATCAAGTTTGCCAGAGATAATAATATTCCTGTGGGGCCTGGTAGAGGTTCTGCTGCTGGTTCATTGGTTGCCTATGCCATGCGAATTACCAATATTGACCCAGTACATCATGGACTATTATTTGAGCGTTTTTTAAACCCCGAACGGAAATCTATGCCTGATATTGACACAGATTTCTGCATTGAAAAACGGGATCAAGTTATTGATTATGTAACTCAAAAATACGGTGCTGATAGGGTAGCTCAAATCATTACCTTTAACCGTCTAACTTCCAAAGCTGTTTTAAAAGATGTCGCCAGAGTATTAAATATTCCCTACGGGGATGCTGACAAAATGGCGAAATTAATACCTGTGGTACGGGGTAAACCCACCAAACTCAAGGTGATGATTTCTGATGAAACCCCAGAACCAGAGTTTAAAGAAAAATATGATAATGACCCAAAAGTTCGCCATTGGATTGATATGGCAATCCGAATTGAAGGGACTAACAAAACCTTTGGTGTTCATGCAGCAGGTGTGGTGATTTCTGCTGATCCCTTAGATGAAATTGTACCACTACAAAGAAATAATGATGGCTCTGTGATTACCCAGTATTTCATGGAAGACTTGGAATCAATGGGCTTGTTAAAGATGGATTTTTTGGGTTTGCGAAATCTCACATTGATTCAAAAAACCATTGAATTGATTGAACAAACCAATGGCTATCGTCTTGATCCAGATGAAATTCCCCGTCAGGAAAGAAAAGCTCAGAGGATATTAGCCAAAGGTGATCATAGCACTTTACCAAAAGATGTACAAAAATCTTATGAACTTTTAGAAGCTGGTGAATTAGAAGGAATATTTCAATTAGAATCGTCGGGAATGCGTCAAATAGTGAGAGATTTGAAGCCTTCTAATATTGAAGATATTTCTTCAATTTTGGCACTTTATCGACCAGGGCCATTAGATGCGGGGTTAATTCCGAAATTTATTAATCGCAAGCATGGAAAGGAGGCAATAGAATATGAAACTCCTATTCTAGAACCGATATTGAATGAAACCTATGGAATTATGGTTTATCAAGAGCAAATTATGAAAATTGCTCAAGATATGGCTGGCTATTCTCTAGGACAAGCTGACTTGCTGCGTCGGGCTATGGGTAAAAAGAAAGTTTCCGAAATGCAAAAGCAGCAGGAAAAGTTTATTGATGGTGCGACTAAAAACGGCGTTAAAAAGCAAATAGCTGAGAAATTATTTGACGATATGTTAAAGTTCGCCGAATATTGCTTAAGCTATGATACCGAAGTTTTGACGGTTGAATATGGATTTGTTCCGATTGGGGAAATCGTAGAAAAACGTATTGAATGTAGTGTGTACAGCGTTGATAGTAATGGCAATGTTTACACGCAACCGATCGCACAGTGGCATCATCGCGGACAACAAGAAGTTTTTGAATATTGTTTAGAAGATGGTTCGATAATTCGGGCAACAAAAGACCATAAATTTATGACTACTGATGGTCAAATGTTGCCAATAAATGAAATATTTGAAAGGGGTTTGGATTTGTTGCAAGTTAAGGGTTTACCGCAATAGAATTGGATTAGTTAAAATATGCGATCGCGCTTTTAATCCTAAAATACAACTACAACCGATAATGATATTGATGGTATAAAAAAAGTTTCGAGAGCGAAATGAAAAACAATCCCTATTTGTCCACAAAAGAAGCAGCTTCAATAATAGGTATTTCTGAGCAAAGGGTTCGTACTCTATTGCGTGGTGGGCAGATCAAGGGAGAACAGGTAGGGAAAGTGTGGGTTATGGAGCCAAAAGCAGTTCAAGATTACATTAATCGAACCAAGGACCCTACAGATAGGAACAACAAGGAAAATCATCACCAAGCAGTTAAAGCCATTTCTTTTTTCTCAGGAGCTATGGGGCTTGATCTTGGTTTCGAGAAAGCAGGTATCGAAATTTCCCTTGCCTGTGAGATTGATAAGCACTGCCGACAAACAATCATTGCAAACAAGCCAGACATTGCACTCTTAGGAGATATAGCTTCTTACAGCGCTCAGGACATTCTAGATCATGCCAAACTAGTCAAAGAAGATGTAGATATTATGTTAGGTGGTCCACCCTGCCAAGCTTTTTCTACAGCAGGTGCAAGGCGTGGTTTCAAAGATGAGAGGGGCAATATATTCTTAAAGTACATTGAGCTTATCTTAGAAATAAGCCCAAAATATGCCGTCATTGAGAATGTAAGAGGTCTTCTTTCAGCGCCGTTGTTACACCGTCCCCATTCGGAAAGAGGAAACGGCAGTGTTCCCTTATCCAGGGAAGAAATGCCAGGTGGTGCTTTGAAATACATTGTGGATGAACTTCGTAAAGGTGGGTACAGTATCAGCTTCAACCTCTATAACACAGCAAATTATGGTGTCCCCCAAATCAGGGAAAGGATAGTCATGATCTGCCATCGTGGAAAGAAAAAGGTTCCTTATTTATATCCCACACATTCAGAAACGGGTGATTTTGGTCTTGCTAAGTGGAGAACCCTACGTCAATCTATTGCGGACTTAAGCCAAAGTGAGGCAGAGTATATCGAGTTCCCCGAAGGGAGGCTAAAGTATTACAGGATGTTAAAAGAAGGTCAATACTGGAAACATCTACCTGAAGAATTGCAGAAGGAAGCATTAGGAAAATCCTATTATTCAGGTGGCGGAAAAACTGGTTTCCTCAGACGCTTATCGTGGGATAAACCAAGCTGTACTTTAGTGACATCCCCAGTTATGCCAGCAACAGATATTTGTCATCCAGAATATCTGCGCCCATTAAGTATTCAGGAATATAAACGTATCCAGCAATTTCCAGATAGTTGGGTCGTATGTGGTCCCCTTATGGAGCAATATCGGCAGATAGGGAATGCTGTACCTGTTGGTTTTGGGGAAGCAATAGGTAAAGCCATCCTTGCACATATGAATGGGGAGGTAAAAGATCCCCCCTTGAACTTCCCATTTTCACGTTATAAAGGCAATGATGATATGTCATGGGAAGCTAAAATTAGTAGTGCATCCTTAGAAGAGAAAAAACCGATCCAAGGTTCGCTTTTTACAGCAACAGCATATGCTGTATAAGACTTAGGACTTTATCTGTCTTAAAGCAACAAGGTATTTTTCAACATACGATCTGAAGCCTTCTTCTGAAAGTTCCTCTTTTCCTTGCAATGAGGGAAAATTAGCCCAGTTGTCCCCCTTTTTTTTAGAAAAAGTTCGGAACCATTTCTTAATTTCTGTTCCCTTGCGGATAGCGGCAGAAGAAGAGTTTTCAGTATTATCTCTGTTTTTTACTTGTAGCGATTGCCAGACATTTTTATTATCAGGATATATAAAATCAACTGCTTTAACGATAGAACCAGAACACCATATCCATCCATGCGGCTCAATAACTGTCGCTACATATCTTTCTAGCAAATCCCCTACAATGTTCTCAGCCCCCATTGATAGGCGGTGTAGTTTTTCAGCTTCTTCCAGTTTCTCATAGGGAACTTCAAAATACTTGTTCAGGATGATACTTACCATTTCATCCGGGATTGTACTAGGTGGTGAGGGTGTTTTTGGGTCACGACCTGTTTTGAAAATTGTAGCACTAACGATAATATATTCTTCTGTTCCGACAATAGGCGGATTCTTACCTTTTAGTCGTGCAGCCGCATCAGGGTTATCTGAAAGAAATTGTATAACCGTTGTAAATTTATCGCTAAGTAATGGATCAACGCTATCCATTGCCTTTTTTGCAATGTCTGCTGCATTTAGTATAAACTGTAACATAGGTTCCTGGAATTATTAAATATTTTAGCTTTATAAGCTTAAAAGGGCTTACCTAACAATGGGGTAAAAAGATGTTAGATAAATTCCCCTATCTTCAAGCTTGTATGTGTCAACAAATCAGTTATATCCATAGGATGGAAGAAATTATGAAATTTTGACATTTTTACCATTGATAATACATCTAAGTATATAAAGTTTTGTAACTACATTCAACACTTCTGATATTCTTTAATTGTCCTTAATTTATTTGGATATTTTTATAACATCACTGTCCACAAAAGTTTTTCCATAACACTCAACATTAGTGCTTCTGTAATTTTGACTTCAAAGCACTAATTTGGGAGGGGCGATAATGCTTAATGGCACGATAACAGAACAATGAAAGCGTGAATACAAAACTCTTCATCTCTCCTCAAGAACTCACGTCTCTGTTAGCACAAAAATCATCAAGTTTTGTCATCATAGATACGCGAAGCCCAGAAGATTATGCTGTTTCTCATATTCCCCAATCTATCAATATCAGAGATTTTTTTACTTATCTTTTAGAGAATTCTTCCCCAGCAGGGTTAAAGCAATTGCAAGAGCATTTTGCCAAAATTATGAGCGAGGTAGGAATATCTGGTACAGAAAAGTTAATTGTGTATGAAGATGCTTTAAATAAAGGCTATGGGCAATCTTGTCGAGCAGCTTTTTTATTAAAGTATTTGGGCTGCACTCAGGTATCTGTTTTACAAGGAGGATATAAAGCTTGGCTAGCTGCTGAATTACCTACCACTGATGAAGTTCCTGAACCTGAAAGCAGCATATTTAGATTGCATCCTCAAGCTGACATGATGGTGACTACAACTGAAATGTTGCAAGCAATTGACAATCCAGAGATTATTAAATTAGATGTGCGTGACAGGGAGGAATGGCTTGGGCTGAGTTCTTCTCCCTACCATCCTGATTTTTGTCCTCGCAAAGGTAGAATCCCTAATGCAGTATGGTTAGAATGGCATCGTTTAATGAATTGTGATTCGGAAATTCCCACGTTGCGATCGCCTGCCGAAATCCGAGAAATTTGTCAGTCAGTAGGTATTACTTCACAGTCTATTGTGTACGTTTACTGCTTTAAGGGTTCTAGGGCTGCTAATACATTAATAGCCCTTGAAGAGGCTGGAATTACTGCTAGAAATTATTTTGGTTCTTGGAATGAATGGTCTCGTGACTTTTCACTACCCATTGATAGCACAATCATGTAATATCAAGTTCGGTTAATTACTTACGATATAGTCGGTTTGCTTGGTAATAGGTAATAGGTAATGGGTAATGGGTAATAGGTAATACTCAAAACCAATTACCAATTACCAATACTTCGGCTTCGCTCAGTACAAGTTCCCAATTACCGACCTCCACAGATATCATAAGTGTTTAAAGGGACATGATATAACACGTAAACTTCAGATAATTAGCGATCGCACATCTTTATTAACACCATGTTATCGAATCAATTTTAGGTGCATTTGCCCTGTGCGATCGCAGCGGACATATTATAGCAGGGGACTGGGGACTGGGGACTGGGGACTGGGGACTGGGGACTGGGGACTGGGGACTGGGGACTGGGTGAAAAGTCTTTTTGTGTATAGGTTTTATCATCTGTTGATGTCCTAACCACCAAGGCTTGTGCTATACATTTAATTATGTCTGCAAAGATACCTGTACAATTAGTACAATTTGTAAACCTATTTTATGTAAAATTTTACAACCCTGAATCTCTGGTTTTTTCAGTACTATAAAAATGTTGAATTATTCAGTATTTTAGTATGCGTCAATTCTTTGATGATTTACGTACCTGGGTCATCTTGGGTTTACTTTGTCTAGTCTTAGGCTGGTCACTCCCTGCACAAGCAGTCAGCGAAATTAATCCTCAACTAGAACAGCAAGTTTTACAAATTCTCCGCCAACACCCAGAGGCAATTCTCGAATCCGTCCAGGTGTACCAGCAGCAACAGCAACAGAAATTCAAGCAAGCACAACAGGCATTTTTAGAGGATTTAAAAAATAATCCCCAAGTTGTTATTGGCGATTCTCCTATTTTCGGCCAGGCAAAATCAAAAACTGTATTAATAGAATTCTCAGACTTTCAATGTCCCTACTGTGCAGAGGCGCATAAAACACTTAAGTCATTGCTAGCAAACCATCAGAATGATTTGATAGTGGCTTATAAACATTTACCCTTGACTGCAATTCATGCTGAGGCACTACCAGCTGCACAAGCTGCTTGGGCGGCAAATCAGCAGGGCAAGTTCTGGGAATATCACGATGCTTTGTTTGATAATCAAAAGCAACTTGGTGAAGATTTGTATTTAGATATTGCCAAAAAACTCAATTTAGACTTGCAAAAGTTTCAGCGCGATCGCCTGCTTGCGAATACAGCTATTGGGCAAGATATCCAACTAGCTCAAAAATTGGGGATAGCTGGCACACCCACCTTTGTAATGAATAGTAAAAATTTCTCTGGTGCGGTGCAAGTATCAGATATTGAAAGTAAACTGGCTGCTACTGAAGACAACAAAATTAAGGTTAGCAGTTAGCGCTAACCATGAACAATAAGCTAAAACACAAAGTCAATTGCATAATCTCTTGTAAAGGTAGTTGACTGATAACCGATGACAGTCATCAGCCATCAGTCATCAGTCATCAGTCAACACAATTCGATATGCAATCTTTGTCTGGAACAGCTTATTTCTTATGAATCTTCCAGTGATTTAGCTGGTACTTCAATTGCCGTCACATCAATTGTGCCATCTGGTGTAAAGCGCCGAAAATGACCATTTTGTACTAAAATGCGCTCTCCGCAATTAGCGCACTGCAACTGGCTGTTATTTAAACCAGTAAATTCATATCCGCACACCGGACACTGGTCAGTAACCAAGTTGCGTTGCAGCCACCAGCGAAACCCGAAGAAGGCAATCACAGGTGCTAACAGCAGCAATCCAAAAATAATCAATAACGAATTCACCAACCAGCCCAAGCCCAATGATGCTAGTAACCAGAAAACTGCTAACACAGTGAGCCAAGGGCGAAGATTGGCAAGATTTAGCTGAAAAGATTTAAGGCTCATTTTTTAAATATTGTCTTGCTCTCCCTCTAGGATAGCGAGTTTAGGGAGTAGTCAATAGTCAGTGGTCAATAGTCAATGGTGAAAAAAGGGAAGATGACTGATGACTGGGGGTAGGGGAGATGGGGGGATGAGGGGGACAATTGACAACTGACAACTGACAACTGACAACTGACCCTTTTGGACTATAGACTGCTGACTAGAGACAAAACCTGCTGTTGAAAGGCATCCATGCCAAAATTAGCGATCGCTTGCTCTCGTAACCACTGTCCATCACAACGTTGGTCATCGCCTTTGAGGATTTCTATACAAGCTGCTGCTACTGCGTCGGGATTGCGGTGGGGAACTCGCCATCCTAGCTTACCATCAGCCAAGGGGTCAGCTGAGCCATCGTCATCACCAGATAGCACTGGTATCCCACAAGCCATTGCTTCTAAATAAACAATGCCAAAGCCTTCTTGAGAGGGCATAATATAGGCATCAGCAAGGTGGTAGTGTGCCATTAGTTGTTCTGTGGGAATGAAACCAGCAAAAACAACGCGCGAACTTACACCTAAGTCTTTAGCTAGCTGGGCTAATCGCGGCTGATCATCGCCACGACCAATCACCAAATATTTCACTTCTGGGAAAACCTGAGCTATTTGAGGTAAGGCCCGAATAGTAACATCCACGCCTTTGTAGATGTCCCCTGACCACAGTCGCGCCACGGTCATTAGCACCTTAGCGCCTGTTAAATTATACTTTTCGACTAATTCCGGTAGCTTAGACCCAGGAGTAAATTGATTTCCATCAATGGCACAAGCAAGCATTTTCACCTTGTTGGAGTCTAGATTATTCGCAGCACAGGCGCGATCGCGGCTGTAGCGACTAATTGTCCAAATTCCCGCTGCTGATGCTAGGGCGCGACGTTCTTGATGTTTGAGTGGTTCCCAAACTTCTTTGCCGTAAGTTAAGACAGTGTAGGGAATCCCCAAAGGCTGGCAAAGGGTTTGTATTAGTACTGCTAGGTTGATGTGACCACAGAAAACGTGCTGGGGGCGTTTTTGCAATAAATACTTGAGCAGAGCCACAGCCATTTTCACCCTGCCCATCTGAGGAGACTGATTTTGAAAGTAATTAAACTTTAAATTATCGCACTCGAAAGCATTTGAACAATCAGAACTATCTCGCAGCACAAAGACTTCTGCCTGATAGCCTGCACTTAACCCCAAATACGCCCGAAAAATATCCTTTACGTAAGATTGAATACCACCTTCACGTACAAAAATCTCTAGAAACACGAACACATGGTTGACTTGTTTGTTAACATTACCACTTGAATTTAGGCTTTTTCTTACTGTATCAATTAGCATTTATCTTTTTTCAACTCCTAGAGAGGATGCAGAGGTGGGTGTCACTAGACCATTTTGCAACCGCTCCATATCGGTTTTTACCATTTTCTCTAAAAGTTCTTCAAAGCTGACTTGAGGTTCCCAACCCAGATTTTTTTTGGCTTTGCTTGGGTTGGCGACCAATTGAAAATGTTCGTCTGCTCTTAATAAATTAGTATTAATTACTACATATTTTTGCCAGTCTAATCCCACACACTCGAAGGCTGTAGAAACTAATTCTCTGACACTGTGGAGTTTACCCGTACCAATTGCGTATTCTTCTGGCTCATCAACTTGTAGCATCCGCCACATTGCCTCAACGTAATCTCCAGCAAATCCCCAGTCGCGTTTGGCATCTAGGTTGCCCATTTCTAGGGTTTGAGTTAAACCTAATTTAATTGATGCAGCTGCTAAAGAAACTTTGCGGGTGACAAACTGAGGTGGACGTAGGGGAGACTCATGATTGTAGAGAATTCCACTACAAGCAAATAAACCGTAGCGCTGTCGGTGATGCACCATTGTCCAGTGGGCGTGTAACTTAGCCGCCGCATAGGGATTTTTCGGACGAAAGGGGGTTTCCTCATCTTGAGGAGAACAGGTCACATCCCCAAACATTTCAGAACTGCTGGCTTGATAAAACCGTGTAGATAAACCAGCCTGTCGCACCGCTTCTAATAGCCGAGTCGCAGTGCCGGTGATTAAATCCAAAGTTCCTAGAGGGTCTTGCCAGGAATCAGGAACAAAACTAGGAGCAGCCAAATTGTAAATTTCTTGGGGGCGCAGTTGTTCAACCGCAGTTAACAGCGCCTTACTGTCTCTCAAATCAACTGTGTAAATTTCCACCCTGGTTGCCAAGTTTCCCAGTTTTGCTAAATTCGGTTGTCGATGTGGCGATACCAATCCCACAACTCGGTAAGCTTGGTTCAGAAGCAGATGGCTGAGATAGTAGCCATCTTGACCAGTAATTCCTGTAATTAAGGCTGTCTTAGTCATATATTGTTCCCAATTTCCTCTATCTCTGTCAGCGCTAAACGGCTCTTGTTGGAAAATACAAATTCAAGAGAGTCACCAAAGCTAGTAAGCTGTTCTAGATCAGGCGTTGCATATGTTATTGTGTTGACTGTTAAGGGCCAAACACGAATGTGATTATGCAATTGACTTTGTGTTTTAGCTCAGATGCACTAGTTTTTATTCATTGATAGCATTACTAGGCTTGGTGAGCCGTGCCTCAACAAAAGTTAAAATTACCAACTACTTGCTGCCAAATGCTAACAAAGTATTAGCTGCAACTCGTATGCTGACTTTACTAAATTAAGTAATTTTTTTAATACCAAAATATAAATATATACTTAGTAAGATATACTTAGAACAATTACGTAGATCAAAGCAAAATTAATTTTATTCAGTTAAGGCAGTTCGCTGAGAGTGAGGAGTGTAGTCACAAACCAGGGGTCAGAAGCCAGGAGTTGGGAAATATCATGATTTCAACTCGTGGCTTCTAACTCCTTGTTTTTATATTTGACCTTCTTTGGCATATTTGACAATCAGCAAACAATTTCTCTCATCTGCACTGCGTTCGTAGACAACACGGTCAGCTAAACGCCGTAGGAGAAACCATCCGTAACCTCCTGCTTGCAGAGTACCTGGTTCTGGCTCTGCGATCGCATCAGGATTAAAAGGTTTTCCATAATCCCAAATTTTTATTTCCAGTCTGTCTATCCATAAGCTAACTTCAATCTCTATGGTTGTTTCTGGTGGTAAAGCACGATGAGCATGACGAACTGCATTGGTAAAGCCCTCTGCTAATGCTAAGTTGAGGCGATAAAGTTGACTTTCTGACCAGCCAAGTTGAAACAAATATTTTAGACAAAACTGCTCAAACCATTGTTGCACTTGGTTTAGAAGGCTCAGTTCGCTCTTCACCGTCAGATGGTCTTGCTGCACTATGCTAAACATTGACGGTGTTTTGAATATAAGTAAACCTAAGTTGCTAGTTATTAAATTTTGCACTTTTAGCAAAATTTCTCTGATAGCTAAAAAAAACCTAGTCTGGCGGATTTTTTCTACCAAAATACAAAATATGGCTGATTTTGGCATTAGGAGGATTGTAACTAGCAACTTAACATTAACCTAAGTAAAAGGGGCTAGGGATTAGGGACTGGGGATAGGGAGTAGTTAACAGTTATCAGCAAAGAATTTGATAACTCTAAACTTGTTTAAGTACCCCTTGGGGTGACGCTCGCAAGCTCGCTAACGCTGCGCTAACGCCAGTCGCTCATGGGGAGCCACTGCGGTCTTGGGGTCTCCCCAAGTTGAGCAAGTGGCGTGGGAACCCCGTCTGAGCGGCATTTCTATCGAACTCATACAAAGGTATAGTGCGGTTACTCTGACGCCCTTAGATTCGCGCTTCGCCGCGACAGGTGAAATATATTTATATTTGTTGTGTTTTGGTGATTTGAGATTTTGGAATGGCTTTTACATCCAAAACTTTCAATCCCATATGCCAGCTGGATTATTAAAATTGACGCCTGTTAATTTTTTTCAAAAGCATATCTATAATATGCTTCTGAAAATCACAGGCGTCAAAACTCTTTGAAGTGACTAGTTTAGAAAAGTCCCAAGGTCAAAGATTTGTCTAATGGTAAGGCAGCACCAATACCCAGCCACAGAGTGACGAGAGTGCCAAAAAGGAACACTGTAGTCGCTACTGGACGGCGGAAGGGGTTTTGAAACTTATTGACGTTCTCAATAAAGGGAACGAGGATCAGTCCCAGAGGTACGGAAGCCATTGCTAACACTCCTAAGAGTTTGTTAGGAAGCGATCGCAAAATCTGGAATACTGGATACAAATACCACTCTGGCAAAATTTCCAATGGTGTGGCGAAAGGATTGGCTGGTTCACCTGTCATTGCTGGGTCTAGCACAGCTAGAGCCACTATACAAGCGAACGAACCCATAATTACAACTGGAAATATGTACAGTAGGTCATTGGGCCAAGCTGGTTCGCCATAATAGTTGTGGCCCATGCCTTTGGCGAGTTTGGCTCTTAATAGAGGATCGCTCAGATCGGGTTTTTTTTGCGTTGCCATTTTTAAATGCGCTCTCCTGCTTGAGTTGAGTTAAAGCATTTGTCAAGCCATCAGCTATTAGGTAATCCTAAGTTGCAGAAGCGTCATGGTGTCTAGTTCATGGGCAGCAGCCGCCCTTAGGATTCCACAGCTTTCAGTTGCAAATACAAGTTGTTTGTTTTTTTAGTAACTTATGAGTTATCTATTGCTGATTTTCCCTCAGTTTAAAACAAACCACTTGATCTTGGAACTGATTGCTGTTGCCTTTTGGCATTTGAGCTTACGAGATTACAAAGGCCCGGAAATGCCTTGCTTGCGGATCATCAAGAAGTGGAATAGCATGAAGACCGCAATCAGCCAAGGTAGCACAAATGTGTGAGCGCTGTAGTAGCGAGTCAGGGTTGCTTGACCTACACTAGAACCACCGCGTAGTAGGTCGGAAATCAAAACGCCAACGACGGGAATTGCTTCTGGTACGCCGCTGACGATTTTCACAGCCCAGTAGCCGACTTGATCCCAAGGTAGGGAGTAGCCTGTTACACCAAAGGAAACTGTGATTACCGCTAAGATAACGCCACTTACCCAAGTTAACTCGCGGGGCTTTTTGAAACCACCGGTCAGGTATACCCGGAAGACGTGCAAAATCATCATTAGCACCATCATGCTGGCAGACCAGCGGTGGATGGAGCGAATTAACCAACCGAAGCTGACTTCGTTCATGATGTACTCCACAGAGGAGTAAGCTTCAGCAACTGTTGGTTTGTAGTAGAACGTCATGGCAAATCCAGTGGCAAACTGGATGAGAAAGCAAGTTAGGGTAATTCCACCCAGGCAGTAAAAAATATTGACGTGGGGAGGGACGTACTTGCTAGTCACGTCTTCAGCGAGCGCCTGAATCTCCAAGCGTTCCTCAAACCAGTCGTAAACGTTGGCCATACAATCTCAAATTCCTAAAAATCGGTTGCGGTTGATCAATCTCCCAATTAGCAATTTTGGGATTTTCACAAAGAGGAGTTGGTTTGTTTGCTTTTGAGCTTCCAAAGTGATAAAAGTTTATAAAAACTTAACACTCTGCAAATATGGGATATATTGCGTTCTCTTTGCAACCCAACACAGAAATGGTGGACACAAAGTAGATCTTATCGTTTGTTGAGCGCGATGCGTCAGCATCAATTGCCTTAACAAGTTGATGAGAACAATGCATCACTTCTATAAAAAAAGTAACATAGTCGAGAGATAGATTTCATCAAACAACAAGGTAATTAGGCAGTTATAGGCAATTTGGGTTGAGGTGGGATTGAAAATGGGGTTCATGCACAAACAGATTTTTCGGTTTGGATTTTCATTATTGATGGCTTTTTGCTTGACGCTGGGGGTACTCATCCAGCCAGCAGCGGCTTTGACGCAGGAACAAAAGCTAGTTTCAGAAGTTTGGCGAATTGTCAATCGCACTTATCTGGATGGGACGTTTAATCATCAAAACTGGGCAGGGGTAAGGCAAAAGGCTCTACAACAGCCGCTAAACAACTCTCAAGCAACTTACGGGGCAATTCAGGGAATGCTTAAAAGCCTCGATGACCCTTTTACCCGCTTTTTAGACCCAGAACAGTACCGCAGTTTGCAAGTGAATACCTCTGGAGAATTGACTGGGGTGGGTTTACAAATCGCCCTGAATCCTCAGACGGGAAGGTTAGAGGTAGTGTCTCCCATCGTGGGTTCACCAGCAGATAAAGCTGGAATTAGACCGCGCGATCGCATTCTCAAGATTGAAGGCGTTTCTACAGAAAATCTCACCCTGGACGAAGCAGCAACCAGAATGCGCGGGCCCATCGGTAGCCTGATTACGCTGTTGATCGAACGAGATGGAGAAGGAGAAACAGAAATTAGAGTAGTACGCGATCGCATCACTCTTAACCCTGTGGTGGCAGATTTACGTTTTTCTCCACAAGGTACGCCCATTGGCTACCTCCGCCTAACTCAATTTAATGCCAACGCCTCTATGGAATTGGCACACGCTATTTCTAGTCTAGAAAAAAAAGGCGCTGCTGCCTATATTCTAGATTTGCGAAATAATCCAGGCGGGCTATTACAATCAGGCATTGACATTGCCCGTCTGTGGTTAGATTCGGGCACCATCGTCTACACTGTAAATCGTCAAGGTATTCAGGGCAGTTTTGAAGCATTTGGCCCAGCCTTAACAGACGATCCTTTAGTAATTTTGGTCAATCAAGGAACTGCTAGTGCCAGTGAGATTCTCGCCGGCGCACTGCAAGATAATGGTCGTGCGAAGTTGGTAGGTGAAACTACTTTTGGTAAAGGCTTAATTCAATCCTTGTTTGAATTGTCGGATGGTTCTGGCTTGGCAGTTACAATTGCTAAGTATGAAACTCCTAACCACCGAGATATTAATAAGTTAGGTATTAAGCCAGATACAGTGATTACCCAAGAACCAATAACCCGCGAACAAATTGCTACAGAAGCGGATCAACAATATCAAGCAGCAGTAGAACTATTAGCGAAAAATTCTTCAGAAATTTCGCGTTCAATTGACTTGTGCCCTAATTGGGATAGTAATCAAAAACTCTGTGTCTTGAGCCAAGGTTGACCTGGAATTAATGACAATTTGATGAGCAATAGGCAGTCCTAACCCTGTGCTTTTGCTCACAGATTTTTTCATAAACAAGTGTTCATAAATGCCCGGAATCTGCTGTATATGCAGATAGTATCCGACTTGCTAATAACATTTTTCAAAAGGGTCTTTTACTTTCATACTCAGAGGTTGTTTGAAAAGTCTAATATGTTACTCACTTGGGCGATTCTAAATCGCGTCTACACGAGACTTTAGCCGCCTTCATGGGTTTAAAATCCTTGATTTTGTATTAGTCCGCCTGCGCGGACTAAGCCTGTGTAGTAGCGAATTATATTCGCTCTATACTTTTCAGACATCCTCTAAGCCTGAAGGGCAAAATTATACCTTCGGAACTTTTAAAAATAACACATCCAGTGTATCTCCAAGATTGAATTTTTTAATCAAATCTTTGCCAATTTTTTTCAACCGATACAACTTATCTTGTTGAATATTTTCTGTATAGTAATTTCTGGCTGTAATACAAGATAAATTTACTAGTTGAAATTTATGTTCACTTAATAGATTGACAAGAGTTTTTTCGGTAAAATGCCAAAAATGCTCCTGTGGATACCAACCTTCCCAATTTGGGGAGCTTCTAACAAAAATAGAATTATGTCGAGGTACATTCACGTAGAATATACCGTTAGGCTTCAAAATCCTATATATTTCATCTAGTACTTCGTGCAGATTGGGAATATGTTCAATAACATGATGCGCTTGAATTATGTCGAAGTAGTTTGACGAAAAGTTACATTCCTCTAAATACATAATCCTGATATCCCTACCTAAAGATTTGCCTAATTCGGCTATTGGTTTTGCTACTTCTACTCCAATAGATTCTTTTACTCCAATTTGTTTAACCATTTCAACTAAATTTCCATCGCTACAGCCAATTTCTAGATTTTTCGTAACTGGAGTTAAATAAGGCTTCAAACGGTGTAGCCTATAATTGGCATAGTTATATCTGTATACTTCTTGTGGCTTTGAAAATATAGGAGGAAGACTATTGTTAGTAGTGTTAATATTAATATTAGTATCAGGTGGAGGATTAGTTACTACCAGTTGGCAATTTAAACATTTCAGGGCTTCAAAATATACACTTTTACCATCACGTTTAATAAATGAATACTCACCCTTGAGAAGAAGGTCAAATTTTGTTGCTCCACAAAGACAAATAGGATTATTCATGATTTTGGCTTGAAAATTAGTATTATTGTGCTTGCAATTATCAGGTTAAGCGTAGCTTGTCAATAAAGCCCATCATCATCTAATTAACACCTACTTATTGACAATATTTTTGACGAACGCTTTAATTTTTGGAAAATTAACCATTAACCAAACGATAAAAGTTAGACTACCTCTTTTTTTGGCGAAGGTATTGCTGACAATACACAGTTTTTGATTCGCTTCTACTTTTCAAACATTCTCTTACACTAAACTTGCTAATTGACATATTTGTTTTAGTTTATTAATATTAACTTTAAGATTTGAACGTTGTGGTATAGTAGTGTCTCCTGGAATTTTTTCACCTATCATATAGAAATAGTTAGCCTTAGAATAACTTCCTAGAGCATAAAAAAAACAATCTGTAAAACCGAAAGGAACAATTTCAATAACTGTTGTACTTTCCTTAATAAATAGTAAATTTGTTAAAGCTGAACCACTGGCGGCAATTATAACATCTGCATTGTAAAATATTTCAGCCTGTTCCTGTATAGTTCTCCCCTGCATTTCTAATGCTTCAAAGCCTATACCTTCTAAGTATTCTACCACTTCATCATCATTGATAACCTCACGATAATTCACTTTACCGCGTTTAACATATAAACGTTTGGGATATTTACTATTTGCATTATTTTCTTTAGGTAAAAACAGGTTTTTTGTAAATCTGTAGCCAAGAATGCTTGGAAATTTATTACCACAATTTTCTATTTTTCTGTTAATTACACAAGTAATCGATCTGTCGGCTTTACAGGGAAAATTAACTATTTGTTCTTCTTTTATACCAAGTGCGACGAGGGTTTCTATTTGGAAATCTGCTATTGAATCACCTACGTAGTAATAATCCATTTCTTGTTTATCAATATTTCTCCAATATACCTCAAGCATAGGTAAAACATACGCAAACCAATGTCCATAATTCTGAGGAGTTGTATTTGATAAATACGCAACTGTTCCCTGTATTTTTTCATATTTTATAGGTAATGTACGTCCATACAATCTAGTTTCACTAAATACAACATCTTGCTCATATATCACATTGAAATTTGGATCTATTATGTGATTGTTACAGAAAATAAATCCTGGTTTTGTAGTATCTATTACTACTGATTCAAAGCCACTTTTAAAAGGAGTAAAATGTCTTAAAAAATCACCTTCTAAAAATTTTGCTTGTTGAACATGGGTATCTTCTTCATGTACTAATGTATAAATTTTTGTATCTTTTTCATTACCAAAATATATATCAGCATTATCAATGCTGAGTGGAATATATCCTCTTGCAAGAGGTTTTGATAAAATATAAATTTTAATCAAACGTTTAAACTGTTTGTATAATTTTGAAGCCATATATTTGACATAGTTATTTTCGTTGCTAAGAAGAAGATGACGAGGACGAGTTTTCATCTGTTTTTACCTTTGTGTCAAAATTTGTGGAAAGCGTTTGGTGATCGATATACCACTAGAAGAGTTTTAGAGATTCTAAACTTTTAAATTGCACTGTTTGTGGTTGGCTCAATTGTCTGTTTAGATTGTAACCATACCATTATAATTAAGTAATAACCCTAAAGCTATTTGCCAATCTGGCATAACCATTCCAAAAGTATTAGATAATTTTTGATTGTCTAATACAGAATATGCTAGCCTGCGTGCGGCTGTAGGATACTCCTGTGTAGTAATTGGGATTAATCTTTTTAACTTGCGTTGACTCTGCTGAAAATCATATTCAAAAATTGCTTTGGTAAAACCATACCAGCTAGTTTCTCCACTTGCCGTTAAGTGATACAGTCCACCTTTACTAGCGAAAAAATCAGCTGTATTGTGCAAAGATTGAGAAAGAATTTGGGCTGTAACTTCGGCAATCATCCGGCTCCACGTCGGTGCGCCAAATTGGTCATCAACAACTCTGATTTCTTCCCGCTCTTCAGCCAGCCTCAGCATTGTCATTAAAAAGTTTTTCTCTCTTGGCCGTAGCCCGTAGACCCAATTGATGCGGAAAATTAAATGGTCTACACCTACGGCAGCGATCGCCTGCTCCCCTGCTAGTTTTGTTTTTCCATAAATGTTCGGCGGCTCTGCTTTATCTTCCTCTTTATACGGTGTATTCTTATTACCGTCAAATACACCAGCAGTAGAATAGTGAATCATGGCTGCACCCAGTCGCTTTGCTTCCTCTGCCATTACACCAGGAGCAATACCGTTAATCGCCATCGCCAAATCTGGTTCTGACTCTGCCTTATCTGACGCTAGGTAAGCAGCCGGATTAACAATCAAGTCGGGTCTTAGTTCCCTAATTATGTGGCGAATAGTGTCTGGCTGCGCTAAATCCATATGTCTGCGCCCTACTGGAATTACTGCACCCAAAGGCATAAGGGTACGCTGTAGTTCCCAACCTACTTGTCCAGTTACACCTGTTAATAGGATTTTCATCTATACACCTCTGCTTCTTGTAGTAACTTACCAGCCTGATCCTTGGCAGACACAATTGGTTGCTCTTGAATTGGCCAGGCGATCGCTAAATCAGGATCATTCCACAGGATAGTGCGGTCATACTGCGGTGCATAATATTCGGTAGTTTTGTACAAGAATTCAGCATATTCAGAAAGCACTACAAAACCGTGAGCAAAACCTGGTGGTATCCATAACTGATGTTTATTTTCATCTGTCAGATGAACACCAACCCATTGACCAAAAGTAGGGGAGCTTTTTCGCAAATCCACAGCCACATCAAATACTGAACCTACTACTACTCTTACAAGTTTTCCTTGGGGCTGATGAATCTGGTAATGTAAACCACGCAGAACATTTTTACTGGAACGGGAATGATTATCTTGTACGAAGTGAGATGATACTCCTACCTTGTCTAAGAAAGCTCTTTCGTTATAACTTTCATAAAAAAAGCCGCGTTCGTCCCCAAAAACCTGCGGCTCAATCACTAGCACATCAGGAATATCTGTCTGTACAACCTTCATAACTTCACCCTTTTTGCCTCAGAAAATTCTGGTACGAGAACAGTATCTAGTGTAGTTTTCGTGTTTTGTTGCTCTGTTGTTTTCAGAATATAATGAGTCTCATCTTCTAGAATTTGCATCAGATAACGACCATAGCTACTCTTACCCATAGATTCAGCTAACTGACAAAGCTGGGCTGAGTCGATATATCCTTGACGATATGCAATCTCTTCAATGCAAGCTATTTTAAGCCCCTGTCTTTGCTCTAGGGTTTGGATAAAGTTACCTGCTTGATGTAACGTTTCGTGTGTACCAGTGTCTAGCCAAGCATATCCTCGACCCAATACTTCTACTCGTAGTTGACCTCGACGTAGGTAAACTAAATTCACATCAGTGATTTCCAGCTCATTTCGAGGAGAAGGCTTCAGACTAGCAGCAATCTCTGTAACTTGAGAATCATAAAAGTAAATACCAGGTACAGCGTATTTTGACTTAGGAATTATCGGTTTTTCCTCTATACTGATTGCTTGTCCATAGGCATTAAATTCAATTACACCGTAGTGTTGAGGTTCTGTCACCTTATAACCAAACACTAACCCTCCCTGTTGGAGATTAGCAGCACGAACCAGTACTTCAGTTAAACCATGTCCATAAAATATGTTGTCTCCCAAAATCAAGCACACTGATTCATTTTTAATAAAATCTTTGCCCAGTATGAAAGCTTGAGCTAAACCCTCTGGCTGAGGCTGCTCAACATAACTAAACTTGAGTCCCCATTGGCTACCATCCTTGAGAAGTCGCTGGAAAAGGGGTAAATCTGTAGGAGTAGAAATAATCAGAATTTCCCGAATTCCAGCTAACATTAATACAGATAAAGGATAGTAGATCATTGGTTTGTCATAAACAGGCATTAGCTGTTTACTGACGACCTGAGTTAAGGGATAAAGACGTGTACCAGAGCCACCAGCGAGAATAATACCCTTCATGTCAGAATCCTCATGGAGCAGAATAAATTATCGGGTTTCATAATTTTGTTTGATCCAGTTTTGGTATGTACCTGTGCATACGGAGTCTACCCAAGCAGAGTTATTGACATACCACTGAACTGTTTTCAGTAAACCACTATCAAAATTTTCTTTCGGTTGCCAGCCTAAATCCCTAGAAATTTTGCTACAGTCAATTGCGTATCTGCGATCATGACCAGGACGGTCTTTAATAAATGTAATTAGAGAAGAATGTTTAAAATTCTCTTTAGGCGCTATGTTATCAAGAATGGCACAAATCTTTTCAACAACTGCTAAATTTGTTTGTTCATTTAGTCCACCGATATTGTATGTTTCTCCTATACTGCCTTCTCTGAGAACAAGATAAATAGCATCACAGTGATCGGTGACATAAAGCCAGTCTCGTATATTTTGTCCATCACCATATATAGGTAGAGGTTTACCATTTAAAGCATTGAGAATAGTCAACGGAATCAGTTTCTCAGGAAATTGCAGAGGCCCATAGTTATTTGAGCAATTGGTTGTTAAAGTAGGTAGACCATACGTATGGTAGTAGGAGCGCACGAGATGGTCAGCACCCGCCTTGGAAGCGGCATAGGGGCTATTAGGTGCATAGGGGGTATCTTCTCGGAAGGCTGGATCTGTTGGGTTCAATGAACCATATACTTCATCAGTAGATATATGCAAAAAGCGGAACTTTTCTTGTCTTGGCGATGGTAGTTTTTGCCAATAAGCTTTACTGGCTTCTAATAGTTGAAATGTTCCTACTATATTAGTTTGGATAAAATTTTGGGGACTAAGGATTGAACGATCTACATGAGTCTCAGCAGCAAAATTAATCACTGCATCTGGCTGATATTGATCTAGCAGATATCGTACTAACTCAAAGTTACTAATATCACCTTGAATAAAGTAATAGTTTGGATCGTCTTGCAAATCTGCGAGATTTTGTAGACCACTTGCATAAGTCAGTTTATCTAAATTAACGATGTTAGCCCATTTTGCTTTTCTAGCTTGTAGGACAAAGTTAGATCCAATAAATCCTGCTCCACCTGTTACTAATAGAGTTGACATATCATCTTTTTTGTGATTTGGTATACAAATTTAGCAGTATATTCAAGATGGCAATCAGCTAACCAAATTGCCTTGACAGTCGTATTTAAACAGAATTAATTGAACGAACAAATTTTTTGCGTTAACAAGCACAATTAAATATTTATCACTAAATGCAAAGTTACGTAAATTACTTTACCAAATCTTGAATAAATTCACCCAGGTAAAAGATAAAATTTTGCTATCACTTATAATTGATTATTTATAAATAATGAAAAAAATTACTTTTTTTTATGAAAAGGGGGAAATATTGTTAAATTTAATTTCATGTTTGTTAAAAAATAATATTCTACCAAAATGAAAAATAATTTTATGGTATATAAGTATTTTCAAAAATATATAAGCTAATTTTATATTTAAGGCAAAATAAATATTCACTCTAGCAAGAATCAAGTTCATAGAAGCTTTATATAATGCTTTTAACTATATGGATGCATCCAAAAGTGAATCCAACAGTGTAATTACTAAGTTTTTTTTATTTTTGTAGTGGCAGATTATGCTTCAATACAGTTCAGTTAAGGCTAAAAACTAAAACTGATATAGCTTGAGTGAAGCGAAGCGCAACCCAACAAAATCCTGACTTTTCTACTTTTCTGCTTAACTAAACCGTATTGGATTATGCCTTGTCATCTTCATAGAACAGCAATTTTACTGTTATTATGTATATTTAATAGCTTTGTTTTTGTCTAAACAACAGTAAAAACCGATTGTGACAGTTGAGGGTGCGGAATGTAGGTTCCAGAGTCAGAATGTCAAATCCTTCTGACTCTGCTCCCTTGCTCAAGAGCGATTTGTCAGTGCCTTAAATTATCGACTGTATTGGCAGCAAAGCTGGTAAATCCAACAGAAGCGAGGCGCTGGTAAGCATTATCTATTACACCTTTACCCCTGAGAAAACCTGTATTCGCACCCGGACAAATATACTGGAGAGTTTCTGGTGTAAAGCGGTCTAACAAAGATTGGAGACTTTTAATCTGCCTGGGCCAGTGAAAGGTTTTTGCTGTGCGTAATGGCATCGGTTCGCCCTGCTGGTTGGGAAGTAAATGTCGTCCAGAAAACAGTACACCTCCCAAATCACTGTAGTACAGGCAAGATGAACCGGGAGAATGACCAGGTGTCCAAATTAATTGTGCTGTGGTGAGCGTCAATTCTTGGGCAAAGGTGGTTAGGGTTAATCCTGGTAATAAATAAGCTTCTTGTTCTTGAATCAGAACTTCGCAGCCCATAGCTTGCTGAAATTCTGCTGTTTTGCCAATAGCACCGCGATGAGTGAGAAATAACCAACGCACGCCGCCATGCGATCGCAAAAAATCCTGATTTGTTTGAACTAAAGCAGGGCAATCTATGAGGATATTGCCTTCATTTCTTACAATGAAGTAAGATGTTCCCCCTAATGTGTCCCGATTTGGTGGAAAGGCAAAAATGCTGTTAAGCACAGCATGTGGTGGCTTCGCTGTTTGACTTGGCTGTTGAGGTAGGGGGCACATGAGAAAAAACCGAAACTGAGGAGTTGGGAAAAATCTGGTGACAGTGTTGAACTTCTTAAGAATTTATACTTGAGAATTAACAAGCGCTGTTAACCGTTGGGGGAAAGTGGGTTTAGAGTCTGCCTTGTAGTCTCAGCGGTGGTGCTGGCACTCATGGTAGGACATTTTTGCAAAATCACTGAAGATCATGATATTTTTTTGGTTTCTTCTCGTACTACTGGGACTAGCTACTTATCTAATGGTGCAGCGCAGTGTCGCTAACATTACTCGGACACCGGTCTGGTTGTTGTGGCTGGTTTTGATGACACCAGCATTGGTATTGAGTGGGTGGACGCTCATACATGGGGTAAAACAACCGCCCCCGCCATCACTGATCATTTGGCCGTCAACTTTGTGCTTTCTGTTATACTGGACGTTATTTCAATTGGGGCGTCGGGCACCAAAAGATACACAAATTGAACCCCAAGGTATTGAATCACAATCGACTATCCATCCTACCGTAGAACCAGTACCAGTGCGTCCCATCGAACTAAGGGAAGAAAGCCAACTGCGAAATTGTTTTCCCTGGTCAGTTTACTACATTCAAAATATTGAGTATAGACCCCAAGCCGTAATTTGCCGGGGTCAGTTGAGAACTACACCTACCATTGCCTATCAACAGATTAAGGCAAATGTGGAAGCGGAATTTGGCGATCGCTTCTTGGTGATTTTTCAAGAAGGTCTCAATGGCAAACCGTTTTTTGTACTTGTTCCTAACATTCAAGCGGCTACAGAAGCAACTTCTTCACGTAAACCAGAAAAGTTAACGCGCCCAGGATTAGCATTATTACTGCTATTAGCTACTTTAGCAACTACTACCTTGGTGGGAGCCAGAATTGCTGGTGTTGAACCGACTCAAGTACAATCTGATCCAACTGTCTTTTGGCAAGGACTGCCCTATGCTCTAGGGTTAATGACTATTTTAGGCATTCACGAACTTGGTCATTATTTGACAGCTCGGTTCTACAAAATTCGCTCGACGCTGCCTTACTTTATTCCTATGCCTTTTTTCTTGGGAACTTTTGGGGCATTTATTCAGATGCGTAGTCCCATTCCCAACCGCAAAGCTTTATTTGACGTAAGCATTGCCGGGCCAATTGCTGGTTTCGTAGCTACATTACCCTTATTAATATGGGGTCTAGCTCATTCTAATGTGGTGACTTTGACTGAAAAAACGGGACTGTTGAACCCTGATGCTGTCAATCCCAAATATTCAATATTACTAGCATTACTCTCAAAGTTAGCATTAGGCAGTGAGTTAACTGCAAAATCAGCTATTGATTTGCATCCTATAGCAGTAGCTGGTTTTTTAGGACTAATCGTCACAGCATTAAATTTGATGCCCGTAGGACAACTAGACGGTGGTCACATTATCCATGCAATGTTTGGACAAAGAAATGCAATCCTCATTGGGCAAATTGCACGCTTGTTGCTGCTACTACTTTCTTTAATCCAATCGGAATTTTTGGTGTGGGCAATTATTTTATTGTTTATCAAGTCAGAGGATGAACCTGCTTTGAATGATATCACTGAACTGAATAACGGACGTGATATTTTAGGGTTGATAGTAATGGCTTTATTAGTGATGATTGTGCTGCCATTACCGCAAGCGATCGCCAACTTGTTACAAATTTAAACAAGCGAAGGGGAAGGGGAAGAGAGAAGTTAACAAATAACAAAGAATCTCTCTTACTTTCCCCTTTCATTAAAAGATTTGTGTCGAGTGGAGAATGCTACCAAACTCCCCTTCCCCTTCCCCTTTGATTAACTAGATGAATTAGCCGTCTGTGACACTTTTGTAGTTGATGGGATGCCACCCATGCGAA
Source organism: Nostoc sp. UHCC 0702 (assembly GCA_017164015.1). Classification (GTDB taxonomy): domain Bacteria; phylum Cyanobacteriota; class Cyanobacteriia; order Cyanobacteriales; family Nostocaceae; genus Amazonocrinis. Next base: position 5,591,073 of record CP071065.1, on the reverse strand, counting down.
TCTCAGAAGTGAAGTCAGCCATACTAAAGCCGTCTAAACGCTTGAGGACACGCGCACGCATCCGCAAGTTGGGGCTTGCAAACCATAAGCGTTCTTCAGAATACATGCTTTCTGACTTGACAGTTAGGGTCAAGGCACCATCACTGCCGATTTTATAACGTCCAATTACAGGGGCTTCCTTACTTGTTTCCCGTAGTAATTTGCCTTCATCAGGATTATCCACATCGGGTACTGAAACTATCACAGTAGATCCGCTGTGTTTTTGTTTATCCCGTTCTCTTGTCTGATTCCACGTCACTCTGGCACTACAAGCAGCGGAACTAGGAGCAATTTCGTATAGTTGACATAGTTTGATCACCTCTGGATGATCTGTTGCCAGTGTCTCAATGATGATATCTGATTTGCCATCTTCAGATTGATTAAAAGCCAAATGATGAGTACTACGATGGGAAAACCATTTACCAGCACTCAACTCAAAAAACTCTTCAATATTCATGAATGAAATTACCCTGCATTCAAATGCTAAAAATCCCACTAAATTATTGATTAAAAAGATAGCAGGAGATACTAATACTAAGCTTGATTTTCTGTTGACTCTAGCCTTTTAAGGGAAATTGTCGCTGCTTGTTGCACGTTAGTATGGACATCTTTTTCCAAGTATTTTAAAGCTGATACGCTTTTGGGAGTGGGAAGATGACCTAAAGCTTCTGCAAGACGTTGCCGAACTAACCAATCATCTGATTGGGCAAAGCGCAGGATACTATCCACAGACTCAATGTCTTCAATTTCTCCTAGTGCGGAAATTGCAGCTTGTTGCAATACTACTTCCTGGCTATCCAAAGCCTGAATCAGGATTTGACGGGCGCGTGGATCTTTCAGATTACCTAAAGAGACAGCTGCACTAAAACGTACTAGCCAATCAGTATCTTCATAAAATGCCCGTGCCAACACCTCGAAGGCTCTGACATCACCTAAGTATCCTAAAGCACCAGCAGCATCAGCGCGAATGCCATAGTCTGGGTCATTTTCCAGAATTTTCACCAAAATTGGATAATTTTCTGCCGTTGGCTTGATTCCCAAGGCAAATATTGCCATTGAGCGCAGTTGCAGAGATTCATCATCCAATACCTTTTTAATTAAAGGTACTGCATCTTCGGGGGATACATCGCGCAAACTGGCAAGAGCTACCATGCGATCGCGTAAATTTGGACTTTCTAACTGAGTAGATATTTCTTCTAAGGGTAGAGCAGCCATTTTGGTTCTAAGCACCTTCTTTACTTATCTTTACTTTACCTGATTCGCTCATCAGGCCGTCATCGTGAAGGCGTAAGAGTTTGGTGGCATTCCCGAACAGCATTATTTTGTGTAAAAAATCACTAGTTGATAATTGCTCACCAAGTTGTGTATTTTATTTGACAGTCAGAATTAACAGTTAGCTGTGCCTTTGGTATGAAGAGAAGACTGGATGACGGACTTAGGTTAAAGGGGTGACTTTTGAGTAAAGCGTCAAACCTTTAGGAGAATAACAATGGTTCAACTTAGCGAACGTCCAGGTACAAAAAAAATCACTAACTTGCACGATAAGTTCCTCTACAAAATTGGGGCGATCTACGATGCTGAAATTCGCTTTTTGGAAGGACAGCAGTTACTGTTGCAGTATTCTCAACATAACCAGCTGAAGTCCTTGATTGAAACCCATATTCGAGAAACCGAGCAGCAAATTAAGAATCTAGAGCAGGTTTTTAGCGCCTTGGGGCAGCAACCACAACGGGTTAATTCTGATGTGGCAGCTGGTCTAATTAGTGACGGTCAAAAATTAGTACTACTGGCTAGCGATAGTCCCACAATTGTAGATTTGGCACTAGCAGGAGAACAGGCAAAGGTCGAACAGTTAGAAATTGCTATCTATCGTGATTTGATTAAGAATGCTGAGGTGTTGGGGCAGAACCAGGTTGTGCAACTGCTACAGCAAAACTTGCAACAGGAAGAACAGACCGCTCAAAAACTTGAGCAGCTGAAGCCACAGCTACTTCAAGAGGTACAGTCGGCTCAAGGTTCATCTACAGGTTCATCTAATAAGAAGTCTCGCTAATCTGTCTGTGAATAAAATGTTAGTTCAAATTAATTAGTCAGCCACAGATTGACATCTGTGGCTTTTTTCGTGTTGGCATTAGTTGGGAAATTGCGATCGGCAATACATAGACTTCACTACTTTTGGTCTAGCTAGTGGTTCATCGCATTAATTTTGATCAGTCAGGGTGCTGAGATCCGCAACTTCTTCAAGAAGTCGCGGATCTGGCACTACTAGGTTTCTAGAGTAAGCCTCTAATATCAAGTTCGGCTAATTACTTACGATCTAGTCGGTTTGCTTGGTAATAGGTAATGGGTAATGGGTAATAGGTAATACTCAAAACCAATTACCAATTACCAATTACCAATTACCAATTACCTATTACCAATTACCGACCTCCACAGATATCATAAGTGTTTAAACGGACATGATATAAGGCTTAATTTCTATCATTGATCACACACCTAAAAAGATAGACAGCTATATACGTAGTCAGAGAGAAAGAATAGTTTCATTGACACTCCCCGCTTCTTCGAGACGGGGATTCTTGGTTCCCTGACTCGCCGTTAGACAGCAGGACTGTGCCAACTGCCCAAGAGGGCAAATCTCCCCAAGCGTAGCTTCCCGTATGCCCTACGGTAGTTAATCCTAATTTGAGAATATTGATACTAGCATTTACATCCCTATCCGCTACATAGTTGCAATGAGGGCAAATATGAGTTCTTGTAGATAGAGATTTTTTCACTTTCTCGCCACAGTTAGAACAATTTTGACTCGTGTTATGGGGAGGAACAGCAACCGTTACCTTCCCATATTTATGACCAAAATATTCTAACCATAATTCCGCAGCCAGTACCGCACAGTATTTGTTGAGATCATACTTAGTGACATTCTTATTGTCCATCCAATATCTTAAAGATTTATTCTGGATGAATTGACTAGTGTGAATAGCATCATCTATTGCGCGATACTGCCTATCTCTTCCTTTGACTTTGAACTCATAAATTATCATCGGTTCGACCAACCAACTACATACTTATACTAACCATCTTGGTATAAACTAACAATCAAGGCAAAACAAAACTTCACAGAGTCCTTCAGGACTCAGCTAGCCTTCATCCCTTGCCTGAAGTACGCTTGGACGGCGCTATGCGCCTGTTCTTCAAGGGTTTTCGGCATATTCCTTATAAACAAGGTAAGATTTGCCTGAATCCTGATAATTGCTGTGTTTTGAGGATTTCATACAGTGTCAAAATGGCAAACTTGTCGCAAATATGACCCCGACTGATCACCGGGGTTTTCTTTTGGGGTGTCGCACCTGCCTGCGATCGCTATTTTCTATTGCTACAATTTATTACATGCAACAAAAGTTATACATTTTAAAACAAACTACATCTACCCCATTAAAAAAGCTAGGAGTAACCACACGAGTAGCTTTCAAGAAGTGTTTTTTGCCTGTAAGTAAAATTTTCTTTTCGCTATTCACGGAATTTATTCTCTGTTAGCAAAGTGCTTATTTTAACTTATAAAACCCCAAAATTATTTATTTGAGTATAGTTAGTTTTAAGTTTTACAGTACAATTACGGTAAATTCGCTGTATCAGCTTTTTTCAGCTTACTAAATAAATAACATCTCACGGATACATTAGATGAATAACTCACCCAATTAAATCTCTAAAATAAGTAATGACGAACCTATCGTAAGTAGCTAGACTATAGTTCCAAAGAGATTCCCGATAGGTAAAGAGCTGAAGTTGTAAGACGCTAATTTTTTATAAAAGGCTAGAGTCCAGTATTTCACTCAAATCAACCGTAGCAGTCCAACTACGGTTTTTTTATTGCAAAAAATCCTAGAGGTGAGGAGTAAGCTGTAAAATATCTAGTTTGCATGTTCAGGGTGATGGGGAACTCGGGGCCCCCACGACCGGAGGAAGTGGGGATTAGGGGCGATAGGGAGAGGAATTGAGCAAGAAGCCAAAGTTGAGTAGTCAGTCTTTTATGTACTTATGGTATTATCATACTTGTATAGTTATTAACTGAATATATGAGTAAATAAAATACTACTTCCAATATAAATAAAGCAGAAAAAGTACTATTTTATGGTAGGACTTTGCCAGAATATTTAAAAATTTTCAATTTAGATTTAAGTAAGTCGGTGAAAATAAACCTAGCTATGTAACAGAATTAAAAATCGACATAAACCTTATGATTGCTTTAGGACTTACGCGCATTGTCATATTTTTTTCGTTTGGGCAGTACTGGGTCAAAAGTCAATAGTCCAAAAAAGCTTGATTTTGACCATTGACTCTTGACTCTTGACTGCCATTGCAGAAAATATGTGTGCCAGTTGCGTAAGTCCTGTTAATAAATTCCTCTGAGAATCAAGTAATATCAAGTGGGTGATCTATCAGGCTTAATATCGGTACTCAATTTTATTAGAGGAGATATTAAATTATGCAAGTTATTTCAGTCAATGTAGGACTTCCCCGTGAAGTACTTTGGAAAGGCAAAACAGTTACAACTGGGATTTTTAAAGAACCAGTTGAGGAACGGGTGATGATGCGATCGCTCAATTTAGATGGGGATAGACAAGCTGATTTGAGCGTCCACGGAGGCAAAGACAAAGCAGTTTATGCTTATCCATTCGAGCATTACGACTATTGGCGGCGCAAGTTACCTGACATGGATTTGTCCTGGGGAATGTTTGGTGAGAACTTCACTACCGTTGGGCTGTTAGAAGATCAGGTTAATATTGGCGATCGCTTCTCGATCGGTAGCGCAGAGGTAATGGTGACTCAACCTCGAATGCCTTGTTATAAACTCGGAATCAAGTTTGGACGTGCTGATATAGTTAAACAGTTTTTAGATAGCCGCTTAACGGGGTTCTACTTTTCAGTGCTGCAAGAGGGTAAAGTAGGAAATGGTGATACTTTGTCGTTAATCAGTCGAGACTCAAACAATGTCACTGTTGCTGATATTACCCGACTTTATGCACGCGAAACAAATGATCTAGAACTGTTACACCGCGTCGTACAAGTTGAGGCTTTGCCCACAGGTTGGCGAGACTACTTCCAGCAGCAAATCGAAAAGCTTAACAGCTGAATTTCATCAATATCAGGACTTACGCGCATTGTCATAAATTTTTTGTTCAGGCTGTCAATAGTCAATAGTCAATAGTCCAAAAAAGCTTGATTTTTGACCATTGACTGTGGACTGTTGACAACCTTAACCTTTATTTAGTGTGCCAGTTGCGTAAGTCCTAAATATTATAATTCATCACAAAAGGCTCTAATTGTTTTAGAAAAGCAATTTACTCAAGCATATTATGAGTTACAGTAAGCTAAAGAAATTTTCGCGGTGCTAAAAAACAATGGCAATAGATGTTTGTTTAGCTGGTGCGACAGGATGGGTAGGGCGTTCCTTAGTCAAAGCGATTGACACTGAACAAGACTTGAATCTTGTGGGAGCAATCTCCAGAACTCATGCTGGCAGTAGATTGGGCGATGTAATTGTGGAGACATCATCAGATGTGATCATCAGTGCTTCTGTCAAAGAAGCTTTAATTAAAAAGTGTGATGTTTTAGTTGACTACACTAAACCAAATGTAGTTAAAAGCAACGTCCTAGAAGCTATCGAAAACGGTATCCATGTAGTCATTGGTACTTCTGGACTTACAGATGAAGACTTTGTAGAAATCAATGAACAGGCAATTAAGCGCCAAGTAGGTGTTTTAGCAGCTGGCAACTTTGCAATTACAGCAGTGCTTCTGCAACGTTTTGCCGAATTAGCAGCCAAGTACACGAGCATTTGGGAAATTGTAGATTACGCTTCTGAAAAGAAAGTGGATGCTCCCAGTGGGACAGCCAGGGAACTTGCTTCTCGATTAGGGCGAGTTAAACAGCCAATCCCATACAATCCCATAGAAAACACTCAAGGTGCAAAAGAAAGTAGAGGTGCAACACTCAATGGGACGCAAGTCCATTCGTTGCGTTTACCTGGTTATACTTTAGCGGTGGAAGCAATTTTTGGTCTAGGGGAGGAAAAGCTGATAATTCGACATGAAGCGGGAAGTAGTGCAGAACCTTATGTAAAAGGAACTTTATTAGCTATTCGCCAAGTGAGTTCTTTTGTAGGATTGAAACGGGGTCTGGATAGTGTGATGGAATTGTAGGTTGTCAGTTGTCAGTTGTCAGTTGTCAGTTGTCAGTTGTCAGTTGTTAGTTGTCAGTTGTCAGTTGTCAGTTGTTAGTTGTCAGTTGTCAGTTGTTAGTTGTCAGTTGTCAGTTGTTAGTTGTCCCAATTCCCTTTTATATCTGCGGTTGAGATAATGTTGTGTTCTAAACACCAGCGAATTAAGTATAGGGCTTGTGCTTCAGCTAATTGCTGCCGATGCAATTGCTCGATTAAACTGGTAGTCGCAAGTGGGTTGGTGCAATAGTCTCGCATGGTCAATAGGTCAAAGTTACCCAGCCAGCGCACTATGTTACCATCAGGTAAAGCGATCGCTTCTGTGCATTTGATCAATCCGTTGATGTAAAGTCCTGTCATCTTGGTTTGTCCAGTGTAATAAACTCTAGATGGCAGGGCAGCATTATTAAAAGATGGTTGTGCTGGGTTGGTAGGTAGGGCCTGATTGCTAGATAACGAATTGATATTAGATAGATGTCGCAACTTTTCTGCGTTTACCAGTTCGTGGTAATACTGCGTCGCGTAATCTGCATCTGCTGGTGAATCTCGCCAGGTGCGAACCACAGCAGCAGCAGCTAAAGCACTCGATAGAGCAAAACGGATTCCCTGTCCAGCGATCGGGCTGTATGCTAGTGCTGCATCTCCCACAGCCAGCCTGCGGTCTTGAATAGGTGCTTCTGCCCACTGTGGAGAAACTGGTCGTCGCCCTACTACGTGTAATTGCTTAGCAGGAAGACACAAATTTTCTCTAATTAGCTCTTGAACTTGCTCATAACTAGTATGGTGCGGACTGACAACACCAACTGTCATGGTATCCGGCAAACCAAGATGATAAGCCCAACCGCCCGAAAATTGAGCTATGCGTCCACGGAGTAAACTTTCATCACCAAAAGTACTAAATATCTGCGCCATCTCCCTAGTATGCCGTTCGATAGGTCGTGACCAGAGGGCTGAACGTCCAGTGGCATCAATCGCTGCGGCAAATCGTTGTTCTACACCATCTATGATCACACGCACTGATGCTTTTTCTACAACCAGTGGGGCAATGGTATTACTAGATACCATAGCTGCACCTTGCTGCATCACCATAGCGATCGCAGCTTGGGCTAAGAGCGATCGCTCAACATGTATATACCTTCCTGGTCTAATTACAGATTCGTTACCTTGCCAAGCGTTTTCAAATCCCTCCACCCAGAAACCGCCTGCCATTTGCAAAGCTGGCGTCAAATCAAGGGCATCAAATAGCCGCAAGGCTGACTCAGGAATTGCCTCAACGCCTTTGATGTGGGGCAGTCCACGACTCAGCAGCACTGGACGAAAGCCGCAACTAAGCAACCGCATGGCCACGGCCGCAGCTGCCAATCCTACCCCAGCGATCGCTACATTATTTTGCCAATTACTACTATTCACAAGTTGCAACTTAACACTGGAAAAATACTTAACACAATTTATATGAAGTATTGAATTAAATATAGAAAATGTACGCTAGCCTCGGTTGTATCCAAGTATTTATTATCGGAGGTTTGTGTGCAGCCTCGATTGCTTGAAATCTTTTTCTATCCACCGATGGCTATTGCCCGCCTAGGTGGCAGCAGTATCCCCCTAGAGAGTTTCACCTGGCAGGAAGACCCAACCCTACATGGTGCAGCTAAGACAATTATTGAGCCAGCAACTAGCTTTGAAATCCAACCCGATGGTTCAATACGCCCTTATCTACCTAGTATTATTCACTTTAAAGATCAAAACCTTTTTCGACCAGTGGCGCCATTTTTTGAGTTGTGGGCGCGAGTACAACATGCCGATAGCTCAATAGAAGAAGTTCCCTTAACAAGTAAACTTCTGCAAGAATTAAAAGCACCCCTTGATGCTGTTTCCTATGTGGTGGAAGCAGCGAATTTAAAAGCAGCACGACGCACTGGCGACCCGACCTGTGGTTTTAGTGCCAGGATAGAAGTTCGTGCTAACGATTATCAACGCTACCCACTGCTGGCGACAAGTCCACGCGGCGTGAATTCGGAACCTCTAGTTTTCCCCGATAAACCCATACCTCTAGGGGACATTCAAGTGATTCGCCCAGTGGATGCTGAGGAAATGGGGGTAAACTTGGGTACGCTCCGTCTGCGGTATACACCTGCTTACGGACATGTGTATGGGCCACCAACGGCTACTGCTGCACCCGCACCAGGCACTAGACGCATACATGAAATCGTTCTAGAACAAAATCGCATCCTAAATCCTAATTCAGCATGGTCAAATTACGATGCCGATTTCAGACGTTTTAACAATCCTGATCCTTATGATACCTACGATGGAGCGAGTGCAGAGATTCCAGTAGCAAGCGATCGCTCTTGGGGTGTTGTGGATGATACTTGTGATGGCATCATTACAGCTTTTGTAGTAGTTGGTGGAGAACGATTTAGGGCAATAGCTCGATTTTTCTCCGGGCCGCCAGACTTTTCTCCCGACCGCCGTCCTTTCTTGTCCTTGGCTGACGAACTCTCAGACCGTGACTTACCCGTTCCGGCGTTGGATGATGAACAGCTGACCACCTCAGAAATTGCCGATCTCTTCCAACGCGTGTTCGAGACATTAAGTTTACTCAATTTGGATGCTAACCGATCGCGAGCATTGAATGAGAATGCCCGTGGTGGCATACCCGAACCTGTTGCAGAAGCGCCACCCCGCACTGATTTTGGTAGTATGACATCCGAAGACAAGCCTTATGCAGATAAGGTACCAGATTTGATTAGTCAATCTGTAGCCCGCGATCGCTTACCTTACTCCGCCGTCGCCGCCAGCGTTCATGCTTCACTCACAGATGTGGAAAACCTCACAGATTTTCTACGTACCTTCGGCGTGCGAGTCGAGTATTTGTTACGTCCTCCCTACGGTGTGGTGGCAGAACTCAGTGAACAGCCGCCGGAAACATCTGATGCTCGTCATCGAGATGCCCGTATCCAACGCGATCGCGTCCATGATATGCGGATGCCTCCTTACATGCGTGACTCGGATGCCACAGCGTTATCTCTGACAAGGCGGCAGTATAATCAGATTCTAGGGTTTGTGGACAAGCTGCGTGCCCAAGCCCCAGCAGAATTAACTTTGATTCCCGGTCAAGTTGCCCCACCGCCTACAGTGGCCACACCAGTTCGCCAGCATGTAGCCAGAGTAGTGGCGCGTCGTTTGGAGTCACAGGAGTAGTATATGCAATCTAGTTTTGCCAACTCTGTGGCGGTTGTTGAGATTCCCCAGCCTTGGTTTCACTTGCTACCAGGTGAAACACCATTGGTATTTTTGATGGGCAACTCCCAACTGTTTGCAGTTAGCCCAGATTTCTTTGCAGCATTAGCAGATAACCAGCCAGAAGCGATCGCCGAATTACGTGCTAGTGTATCTTCTGCTGAACCAGCCGTTAGTGCTTGGCACGCCGACCAAGAACCATCTGCCATCTCTCTGAATTTAGCCCAATCCTGCAACTTGACATGTAGCTATTGTTATGCTGATGAAGGCCGATTTGGAGGACGGCAACGTTTAATGTCTGTAGAAGTCGCTTTGACGACCATCAAGCGACTGATTGAACAGGCACAGAAACGACGAGTCACCATCGGTTTTATTGGGGGTGAGCCATTTCTGAATCGAGCCACACTCTACCGGAGTGTGGAATATGCCAATGAACTGGCGGCTCGTCGTGGCATCTCGGTAGGTTTTTCTATCACCACCAATGGGACTTTAATTACTGAGTCTGATATACAACTGTTGCGGGACAATGCTTTTGCTGTGTCTGTGAGCATTGATGGTGGCGCGACTGTGCATGATTTACACAGAACTAATAACCGTGGTACAGGCAGCTTTGCTACAGTTGTGGAGCATCTGCGCCCCTTACTGGCAGATCCGGGACAAGCGAGGATTGCAGCACGTTGTACAGTGACTCGCACCGACCTGCGAGTTTTGGAACGAGTTGCAGCCCTGAGTGCCATCGGGTTTAAAGAAATTGGCGTGAGTCCTCTGCGAACATCCCCTGACCCGAAACTAGCTTTGACCTCAGAAGACTGGGCAATTTTCCTGCAAGAAATGATCCGGGTGGCTGAAGCTGAATGGCAATGCCTGCTGACAGGTGAAGACTTGCGCTTTTCTAATTTAGCGATCGCTTTGCGGGAAATTCACCGTGGTTCCTGTCGCCCTTTACCATGCGGTGCCGCAGCTAGTTATGTATCTGTGAGTGCCGAAGGTAATTACTTTACCTGTCACCGCACTATCGACCAAGATAGTTTTGCCTTGGGAACATTTGCTGATGGCCCTTCTCAAACAGCGCGTGAAGAGTTTTTGCAAGCTCGTTTAGTTGACCGCCAAGAACCTTGCCGTTCTTGTTGGGCACGTTATTTATGCGGTGGCGGTTGTCATGCTGAAGTTATCGCCTCCGGGCGTGATGGTTGCGATTACATCCGTGGCTGGCTGGATTACTGCCTGCGTTATTACGATCGCGCTTTGTCTGAACGTCCTGATATTTTTGATCGCCCACACACATAATTATTATGAGCGAGAAAATTTTTCCCCGTAACCTCACAGCTAAGTCTGACCGACAAGTGGTGGGCAATCCAGCCACCACACGCTTAGAAAGCGGCGTTGGCAACTGCTATCCTGGGTTAGAATTTGACCAGCGCAACCTTGACCGTCGCTTTTTTCCTGGTTTAGTTTTCGAGTTTGTTTCTGAAAGCGATAGTTCTAACCCCGATGCTTTACGTGGTGGTGCATTACTACTAAATATAGAATCGAGCGATCCTGAATTAAACCCGGCTTTCCATGCAGGCAATCCAGAATTAATTACGGCGGCGACACAACTACGGGCAGCACTTCAAGGAGACTCAGGTAATAGCCTATCTACAGGTACATGGTATCTCGATGCTGTGGAACAAGGGGGCAAGAACATACCCCTATTTCAACTAGATGCAGAAGGGAAAAAAGTTCCTTTGGATGGTCTAATAGTCTGGCGTTTGGTGCGTTCTTTAGAGCCTGGTTTAGTGAAAATCAAACTCTGGCAACGCCAAGCAGGCGGTGAAGACAATCCTCCATCCACCGCTGAACTTGAACTGAACGGCTGGCGTCGGGTTTTTGTTGATTCTCAAAGCGGCGTTATCGGACAAGTCTATCAGCCCGGAGAGTTAACCCAGAGTCTTTGTTCTCCTTGGCAGCATGATTTCCGTGACTGTGCCTGTTTCTACTGGGCTTCCAATCACCCAGATATAGTTTTAGGCGAAGATACTCTCGGTGAGGCGACACTGCCCTCTGGTGCCTCAGCCGACCCCGACCGGGCGAATACACCCATTGATTGGCTGCGATCGGATCGTTCCCTAGGCGGTCGTGCTGGTGCTTTGGGGACTCCCCAACAAAACCGCCCCTTCCAAATGGATCACTACGAAATCAGCCAACGCTGGCAAGAGTTGGCTGTTGTGCTTGGGGGCAAAGAAATCTCCCAGATATATCGACCACCAGCACCTGATGATGCTAATCCATACAAAAATCCAGAGGTATTAGCAACTAAGTTGTACGATTTGGCTGGTTTAGAACATGTTCTTTGTTTAGAATACCTTTACGCCCTTTACTCCTTAGTTGCTCCTGAAGAGGCAGATGTGAACATCTGGCCAACACTCCGCAATGACCTAATTTTCGTCAGTCATGAGTTGCTGTTGGTCGCTGTGAGTGAAATGCGTCACCTGCGTTGGGTGAATCAATTGCTTTGGGAACTTGACCACGCAGGACTGACGAAAAAAGCTTATGGCCCGGCTTTAGAAGTTGCCAGTCGCATCCCTGTAGCTAACGGTCATACTCGTCCCCGACAACTGCGTCCTCTCAATAGAAAAGCCTTGGCTGACTTTATCGCCGTGGAAGCCCCCAGTGGTGGTATAGATGGTCAGTATTCACGGGTACTGGCGACACTTCGTCAACCCCAATATCCAGACACTCTCTATCAACTAGCTGGGCGAATCATTGCCGATGGTATGGAGCATTTTAGCAAGTTCCGCGAAATCGAAACGGTGTTACGTGTTTATCAAGATGGGTCGCCAGCTAATGGGGCTAGACCAGCATACCTGAGAAATATTACGCCAGCACCTAGTGATCATCCAGATGCCAAGGAAGCCTTGGATGGCTACCACAGACTTCTCGGTTACTTGCAAGCAGCTTATGAAAAAGGAGATATGGAAGATGCCAACAATATTGTCTCTGCCCGTCAGGAGATGATCAACTTGCAAGCGATCGCCAAAAAGTTAGCAACTCAAGGATTTGGTATTCCATTTTTTGAGCCTCACCCCAGTGAAGTAGATCACTAATACCAAATTCACCCAGGAGCAATTCATGAATTGCTCCTACACTTGAAATTTAGTTTTTGTCTTAACTGTGGCTTTTGATACAAAGAATACCATCTTACATCAAATAGTAATCAGGACTTACGCAACTGGCACACAGATTTACTGTGATGGCAGTCAATAGTCAATAGTCAATAGTCTTTAAGCAAGATTTTTTGGACTATTGACTTTTGACCCAGTACTGCCCAGACGAAAAAAATATGACACTTGCGTAAGTCCTAGTAATATTGAAATGTAAGAACTTGTTTATTCCTTTATAGTTACAAAACTCAAATGAACGTTGAGGGTATTCGCTTAAAAAACATCAAAGTGCAACAAAATAAGATATTGCATAAAATTTTTAATTTAGCTGCAAAACATAATTATGAATCAATTCAAATACAACAATTAAATCAAAATTTAATTACAACAGCAACAACAATTGAAAAAATATGTTCTACCCAACAAGCAACGCCAGCAAATCTGACTCCTTCATCCCGTAGAATCTACTCATGGATCAAGTTTTTAACAAATGAACAGTATTTAGAACTCCACCTGAGAACTAGTGGCTGTGTGTTGTCAACTGCCAAACAAATCCTGAATGAACGTGGTCAAAACTCACTTCAAGTAATGATTGGCATAACTAATTTAGCTGGGCTATATCAGGGGAAAAGGTCTAATAGCACAGCCAATATCATGATTAATGAGGGATTTATAAATGCACCAAAAGTAGTATTGCAAGCATTAGTAGAATCTGCACTTTTTGGCAAAAATCAACAGAATACACAACTGATCAGGTCATTTGTCAGTACAGAAGAATACACTAATCTAGTGTTAGAGCTTGATTTGATTGCTGAGGTAGTGGCAGAAAATCCACAAGGAAAGTTTTATAACCTAGATGAATTATTTCATAAAGTTAACCATGAATATTTCGCGGCAAGTCTTGCCAAACCACGCCTAGCATGGAGCCGAATTAACACTTACCGTAAGTTCGGACACTATGAGTCAGCTAGAGATAGGGTAGTGATCAGTTTGACTCTTGATGATGTTAATGTACCGGAATTTGTAGTTGAGTTTGTGTTGTATCACGAATTGTTGCACAAGTACCACGGCGCGAAGTGGGTTCAGGGGAGAAGAATGGTTCATACAAAAGAGTTTCGTGCCAGTGAAAGCCAGTTCAAATCGTACAACGAAGCATCGAAATGGTTGAATAAATTAGCATCTAATCGTTTTTGATGAAAACGGTTTACAGTCAATAGTCAATAGTCAATAGTCAGTAGTCAACAGTCAATAGTCAATAGTCAATAGTCAACAACTTCAAACGGAATAATTTATTTTCTGGAATTACCTTACATATTAATATGAAAATTTTTTTATTTTCCCTAGCAATCATTTCTGAATTTTCTAATATAGGGCAAAATTTGCTTCAGCACAGTTTGAGTTCTGTTCCTACTTCGTTGATGATAGTCGATAATTTAGCTCAAAGTGAATGTACGAATCAAACAGAAAATTTTGTGCTGACATATTCTGCACCTACTGTTTCGATTGCAGTCAAAAATTTGTCAATAATTTGGAGTGAAAAAATAGAATCATACAATAATCCTATATCTGCAATACCTAGTCAAGTCACTACTCAGACAAGAAATAAAAAACTTACTAACAATCAGTTGGATAAACTGAAAAAATTGATTAAATCAAGTGGGTTTATGAATTTAGCAACAGAGTATGGTGCGCCGCCTAATAAAAGGTACTATCCTTATTCTATTTCAGTATGTTTAGGCAAGAAACAGAAAAAAGTATTTTATAGAAGTAACCCTAGTTATGGTAACAGTCCTGAAGCATTCCAAATTGTGGAAGATTATTTGCAACAGTTAATTAAGTAGATCAACAGATAAATAAAATCGGCATGATAGATGAAACCTTGAAACCTTGAAATTGAGTCATATCATGTCCGCTTGATTACTTATAAAAACCAAAGAACCCCACCCCACCAAAGCTACGCTTTGTTTCCCCTCCCCGTTGACTCTGAGGGGTTAGGGGTGGGGTGCAATAATTGCGGGAATCATAACTAATTAACCGGACATGATATCAAGCCTTGCTACAAGTTTCTAATTATTGGCAATTAATACGATTTTTCTATTTTGAAGGCCGCTAACCACCAAATCGCTCAAGCTTAGAACATTAAGGATGGTATGGAAAGTGCCTGTACTTTATATTAATCAATTTCTGTCACTAGCCATTGCCACTCAGTTACTACAGAGTTGGGGATGCTGAGAATTAATGGCTGTTTGTTCTTAGTTGGTACATGGAGTTTAAGGGCATCCGTAGTTGGTAGTTTGGGTAAGACATCAGTTAATTCATATTCACCCACATTCAGGGCGGGTGCAGCCAAAGCGTAGGCATCCGATGCCAAAAGCAATTTTCCACCTGCTGTTTCAATTTCTAATGGTTGGGGGTGAGTGACTTCAACCACACCAGGAAACCCAACCAACCGCAACCTTAATTCTTTAATTGGATTATTGTAATTCTGCTTGAACAGCAATACTTGCCAAGCATATCCTTTTTCATCCTTGATAGAGACTTGCGAATGATAGCGCAAAACGCTTGGAGAATCATGATGTTGCCTCAGCAGCGCATGTGCTGACTTTGCACCCCATCCATATAGAGTTAATGCTAGAAGAACTACCAGGGCGCAACGCCAGAAATATTGTGGAAATTGATACATGCTCATCTGAGTTTAGATTTAATTGTGCGATCGCACTGCATTTTATATGCTTATCATGATAGCGTCTAGGAAATTATCATTAGACAATGAGCAAAAGTCGTTTTGTTCGCGTTCTTCTTAGTTCATATCTTGCACCAGTTGCGTTATTGACATTTTTGTAGGGTGGGCACTGCTAATGGTTCACTCAAACCTTGATTTTTACGTTGTTGGCAGTGCCCACCACAGGGTTAATTGAGAATAATGCAAGATATCAGTTAGCGCCTTTGCGCCTTTGCGCCTTTGCGTGAGGCAAAAAAAAGATTTATGCAAGAAGCCTATTATTCAGCAACGCCAAATTTTTTCATATACTACTAAGAACCTTTGTTCTGTTCCTTTAAAGAAGATAGCTTAATGCGGCGACTTTCACGCGATAGTGGTGCTAAAATCGGGGCTTGACTTTGAGCATTGCTCCCTTTAAAACTTTCTACCACCTGAGATAATTCTGCAATTGTCGATGCCTCAAATACGCTACGCAAAGGTAACTCCACGTGCAAGGTGTCGCGCACTCTAGAGACAAGCTGAGTTGCTAGTAATGAATGACCACCTAATTCAAAGAAATTGTCATAAATTCCTACACGTTTAAGTCCCAAAAGCTCAGCAAAAATTTTCACCAGCACTTGTTCAATAGGAGTTCTCGGTGCAATGTAATTTTCAGTCAATTGGGGTTTGATTGCATCATGCAATGCTCTTAAGGCGCGGCGATTGACTTTACCATTAGCTGTTAGAGGTAAAGACTCCAATATTACAAAAGCTGATGGCATCATATACTCAGGCAGTTTTTGTGTGATGTAAGTCTGTAACTGCGGCACTAACTTACGTGCTGCTTTGGCTTGTAGAGGATTATTGGCGTAAGATTGCCAAGTCCGAGAGTCAGCCGTGCTATGTGGAAAAATAGTTTTCTTAGCTACTCTATCTTGCCGTATAAAAACCACATCATAATGTCCTTCAATACTTGAATGTGACCAGGTAATATCAACCCTATAAGGTACATTCAGCCCATAAAAATCTTCTGGTTCTACTCCGAAATTTTCGAGTTCTTGTAAAGCTTTACGTATTTCAGCTACAGTTTTAAAACCTTCTACATCTGATAGCAATTCTGCTATTTTAACTGCTGACATTACCCGCGCATTAGGTACATTTATAATGTTTAATATTTCTGGCTGATTATCAATTAATAACTGATGCACTGCTGACAGTGTTAAATTATTTTCAGACCAATTTGAAACTGGATAATCTTCAGTATTGTTAACAGTTTCGCCCTCAATAGTAAGAATTACATTGTAACGAAACTGAGTTAACTCATTGTGATGTTTACCCCGCAACAGTTGAATTTGTACATCATTAATTTGTGGAAAGTGTTGCTTGATTGCAGTAAAAAAAGCTGGGTCAATGACTAACTCTGTTTCTTGAAATATTTGCATTTTTACCCGTTGCTGCAACTCGAACCGTGTAAGGGAAGGTTCAGCTTGATACAGTTGCACTGATGCATGGAAAGCTTGCAAAAGTGGCAAACTACGCACATCTCCTATAAAGATAAAGCCACCCGGTGCAGTTGCCTGCACAGCACCTTCTAATACACGAATCAGATAATCAATAGTAGGAAAATATTGTACAACTGAGTTGATAATTACTACATTAAAAGCTGCTGTTTCTACTTTCTCGAAATCAGTAGCCATTTGCTGATACAGCGTTACCTGCGGCATTTCTTGGTTTTGTAACTGCTGCTGAATATAGTTAAGTGAAACTGAGGAAAAGTCTGTGCCACAATATTTTGTGCAGTCAGGTGCAACCCTAAACAGAATTAAACCTGTTCCACAACCAATTTCTAACACTCGTTTGGGTTGTAAAGCCAAAATATGCTCGACTTGGTTATTCACCCACTCACGCATCTGTTCTGCTGGAATTGGCTGATTGCTGTAACTACTATTCCAGCCGATAAAATTCAATTTTGGATCGGAATTAGCAGGTTGATTATAAGTTTCGTTATAGAGCATCTGCCATTGCAAAACTTGCTCATTCTGCAATTGCATTAATTGCATATTTTCCTGTTCGCTGTTATATTCGGTTTTTGGTACTACATAAGCTACTAGGCGTTTTTCCTGTTCATCTTCACGATTTATGACTACAGTTTGCTGCACTGCTGGATGCTGACTGAGTACTGCTTCAATTTCTCCCAACTCAATGCGGTAGCCACGAATTTTTACCTGGTCGTCGAGGCGACCTAAAAATTCCATGTCGCCGTCTAATCGATAGCGAACTAAATCACCTGTTTTATAAAGTTGTGCTTTTGACTTATTAGTAAAAGGATTAGAAATGAAGGACTCAGCAGTCAAATCAGGACGGTTGAAATAACCTCGTGCTAATCCATCACCGCTGATGTACAATTCTCCTGAAACACCAATAGGCACAGGTTGTAAATATTGATCTAATATGTAGACTTGCGTGTTAGCGATCGCGCGACCAATTGCAGGTGCTAAATTATCTTTATTGTTAACAGAAATATGCCCAGAAGTTGTCACAACTGTGTTCTCAGTTGGGCCATAATTATTAAATACTTGGAAAGAGTGAGAAGCTAAAGGATATTGATTTAGTTTATCACCACCTGTGAGCAATATTCGTAACGCTGCATTCTCCGGAAAATCTAATAATAAAACTTTTTCTGCTAAAGGTGTTGGTAGAAAGGAAATTGTGATCGCTTTTGATATTAACCAATCTCGTAAATGGTCAGGCATTTGCCTGATTTGCTCATCTACAATATAGATGCTTGCTCCAGCACTCAGGTAAGGCCAAATTTCCCAACCGCAAGCATCAAACGCAACCCCAGCAATCTGCGTTACTCGGTCAAGATGTGAAACTGCAAAGGCTTTTTGATGCCAAAATACTAAATTTAACAATCCTCTATGTTCAATTTCTACACCTTTAGGCTTTCCTGTTGAACCAGAGGTATAAATGATATAAGCTAAGTTGTCTACTGTAACTTCGTTAGTCGGATTTTCTTCAATCTCTTGAGCAATAATTTCCCAATCTTTATCTAAACAGATTACTTGTGAATTATTATTTTCTAAACGTTCCAGCCATTGCTCGTGAGTTAATAAAACTGAAACTTGAGCATCTTTCAGCATCAAGTGCAAACGTTCAGATGGATAGCTTGGGTCTAGAGGCACATAAGCTCCGCCTGCTTTCAAGATGCCCAACATTCCGATTACCATTTCAAAAGAGCGTTCTACACAAAGTCCAACTAAAACTTCAGCTTTAACTCCTAATTTTTTGAGATAATGTGCAAGTTGGTTACTGCGTTTATTTAACTCTTTGTAGCTGAGTTGTTGTTCACCAAATACCAAAGCTATGGTATCAGTATTTTGCTGTGCAACACTCTCAAATAACTGATGGATACACTTATCTTGAGGATAATCTATTTGCGTATTATTCCATTGAACCAACAACTGATCTAACTCAGATTCGCTTAAAAGTGGTAAATGTGCAATTCGTTGTTCTGGATTTGCAACTATACCTTCTAGTAATGTTTGGAAGTGTCCTAACATCCTGGTGATAGTAGCCTGATCAAATAAATCAGTACTGTAAATTACAAAACCACTAATTCCTTCTGAGCTATCTACCCATAAACCATTTTGAGTATTTGGCTCCCACAGGTGAAACTCCAAATCAAAGCGTGTTGTTTCCGTATCTAATGGTAGCGGACTTAAAGTTAAACGAGGTAACTCTAACGCAGACATCGGCGCATTTTGTAGCGCAAAAACAACTTGAAATAGCGGATTTTGATTTAAATTCCGCTCTGGATGTAGTTCTTCTACCAGCTTTTCAAAAGGCAAATCTTGATGAGCATAAGCGCCTAAAGCTACCTGTTTAACTCGACTCAATAATTCCCGAAAAGTTGGATTTCCTGAGAGGTCAGTACGCAGTACTAAGCTATTGACAAAAAAACCAATTAATCCTTCAATTTCGCTACGGTTGCGATTGGCAATAGGTGAACCAATAGCAATATCTTCTTGTTGTGTATAGCGGTAAAGTAAAACTTGGAATGCTGCTAGTAGGGTTATAAACAAAGTTACCCCTGCTTGCTGTCCGAGAGTTAAAAGTGCTTTGCTCAAACTTTTTGATAATTGCAGAGGTTGCCTTGCACCTTGGTAAGTTTGAACAGCTAATCTTGGTCTGTCAGTTGGCAGATTTAGCATAGAAATGCCGTTTAATTGCTTCTGCCAATAACTCAGTTGGTTTTTTAATACTTCCCCTTGCAACCATTGGCGTTGCCAGTATGCAAAGTCTGCATATTGGATTGTAAGTTTCGCTAGAGGAGAAGGCTGATTGTTGGCAAAGGCTGTGTAGAGTGCTGCTATCTCTTTAATCAGCACTCCAATAGACCAACCATCGGAGACTATGTGGTGCATAGTCAGCAGCAGGATGTATTGTGTTTCATCCAACCGCAGCAATTTTACTTGCAGTAACGAATCAGTTGATAAATTAAAAGCACGTTGAGCTTCTTGGATAGTGAGGCGTCGTGCTTCTATTTCTCGTTCGGCTTGTGGCAGTTGTCCTAAATCTATTATTGGTAATGGTATTGTCAGCGTAGGATTAATTATCTGAACTGGTTGCCCTGACTGCATGACAAAAGTGGTGCGTAAAGCTTCATGTCGTCGCACAATTTCGTTAAAAGTTTGCTCTAGGGCAGCTTGATTGAGGGAACCTGTTAATTTTAGTGCTAGTGAAATGTTATAGAAAGGATTATTAGGAATTAATTGGTTAAGAAACCACAGCCTTTGTTGAGCAAAGGAGAGGGGAAGATTTTCTGACCGGGAAATAGGTACGAGAGGTTTAAAGCTGTGGTTATTAGTACGATTAGATGGTTGTAGAAATTGAATAATTTCTGGTTTACGCTTTTGAATTTCTGCACGTAGTTCTGCTGTCAGAATTCCTTCAGGGGCGTTACAGCGGAACTTTTCACCATCAATAAAAACTTGAATATCTAAGCTGCGAAGATAAGATAAAAACTCAACTGTATTCAAAATTACACCCCTTCGCAACTGTTGTTACTTATTAGAAGGTAGAAGGAATAATGCTTATTTAATAAGCTTATTAACTTTATAGTTGTTTTTGCCACTCTACACTGTTTATTAACTAACGTGGCATTTATATCACACTTACAAAACTGTATAAATCATTCTTGGGAGTGAAAGTTGGATGGTTATAACTATAGTCCTCCCAGCCCCCAGTTCAAAATTCCACTTCTTCTCGCTGAGTTCCCCTACTTTCAGGCTTATCCACACCTTTTGCTACCCAAGACATTGTGTCAATATACTCAGCAAGTTGTTCAACAGTTGGCGCTTCAAACAAATTGCCTACAGGCAAATCTATTTGGAAGGTGTCACGTATGCGGGAAGTTAGCTGAGTCGCCAGTAGAGAATGACCGCCCAATTCAAAGAAATTATCGTGGACGCCTACTTGCTGTTTTCCCAAGACTTTAGCCCAAATTTCTGCAAGTAACTCTTCGAGTTGCGATCGCGGTGCCACATAATCTTGGTTACTGAAAGTAATTGTATCAGGCATGGGCAAAGCACGACGATCCACTTTGCCATTAGGCGTTAGAGGTAGAGATTCCAACAGCACATAGGCTCTTGGCACCATGTATTCTGGTAACTTTTCTTTGAGGAATTGCCGAAGTAAGGACGCAAAGCTTTGCGCTTCTCGCGTCAATATCTGATCCTGATTGTGAATAATATAAGCCACCAAGTATTTATCATGAGGTACATCCTCAGCAGCAATGACGACTGTTTCTTTCACTACGGGATGTTGACTCAGCACCGCTTCAATTTCCGACAACTCAATGCGGAAGCCGCGAATTTTTACTTGATTGTCAATGCGACCGAAAAATTCAATATTACCATCTGGTCGATACCGAGCTAAGTCACCCGTTTTATAAAGACGTGTTTTGGGATTATTATTAAAAGGATGAGGAATAAAGTGTTTAGCAGTTAATTCAGTACAATTGAGATATTCTCGTGCTAGCCCTTCTCCACCAATATATATTTCGCCAATCACACCAATAGGCACAGGTTGTAAATGGGTATCTAATATATAAAGCTGCGTGTTTTTAATAGGACGACCAATAGGAACAGATGTGGCTGATTCTGGTAACTCTTGTACGTAATGATAAGAGGAAAATGTTGTATTCTCTGTAGGGCCATAAACATGAATTAAATGGTTGCTAGCACCATGCTTAAAAATCTTCTTAATCGATTTAATATCAACAGTTTCGCCACCAAATAAAAAATATTTCAAGGTAGCAAAAGCTTGCGGAACATCTCTCACAACCTGTTGGAATAAAGCAGTGGTCAAAAACAGAACGTTGATACCTTTTTCTCGTAGTTGTAATGCTAATTTGTGAGGCGAAAGGGTTACATCTTTACTAATTCCCACAAGTTGAGCGCCGTTCAGTAGCGCTCCCCAAATCTCAAATGTCGCTGCATCAAAAGAAGCGTTGGAGGCTTGGGCAATTTTGTCAGATGGTGACAATTTTATATAGTTAGTATTACACACTAACCGATTTACAGCTTTGTGAGGTACAGCCACTCCCTTGGGTTTTCCTGTAGAACCAGAGGTATAAATAATATAGGCTAAATTATCACTATTTAAATTGCTTTGGGGATTGCCTTCCTTTTCTTGGCTAATAATTTCCCAATCTTTATCTATACAAATAATTGGTTTTGAGAAACCTGCAAAATGCTTGAGCAAGTTTTCTTGTGTCAGCAATACTGCAATTTGTGCATCTTCAAGTATAAAACTTAGGCGTTCTTGAGGATAACTAAAGTCTAATGGAACATACACTCCCCCTGCTTTGATAATAGCCAATAAACCGATGATCATTTCTATAGACTGCGAAATACAAATACCAACTGAAATTTCTGAACAGACTCCGTTTTTTTGTAAGTATTGTGCTAGCTTATTGCTGCAAGTATTCAACTCTTGATAAGTGAGTTGATGATTATTAAAGTCTACTGCTATAGCATCAGGATATTGTTGTACTTTTTCTTCAAACAATTGATGGATACACTTATTTTGAGGATAATCTGCTTGGGTGTTATTCCATTCCACTAATACCTGATGTCGCTCCACTTCACTTAATAATGGTAAATTGGCAATTTTTTGTTCTGGATTTGCAACAATACCAGACAACAGAGTTTTAAAATGTTCCACCATCCGGCTAATAGTGGCTTGTTCAAACAAATCTGTATTGTAAACTATTATGCCCCGGAGACCTTCAGAATACTGCCAGTTTCGACCCCATAAACTCCTAAAATCCTCAGAACACTTCCACAGATGCAGTTCCAAATCAAAACGCGTTTTTTTCAAGTCAATATTCATCAAGCTAGGTACTAATCCAGGCAGTTCTAAGGCTGACATCGGCGCATTTTGAAAACCAAACACCACTTGAAATAGGGTATGGTGGCTCAAGTTTCGCTCTGGTTGCAGTTGTTCTACTAACTTTTCAAACGGCAAATCTTGGTGGCTATATGCTCCTAATGTTACCTCCCGTACTCTGCCTAGTAGTTCCCGAAAAGTGGGGTTTCCAGATAAGTTACTGCGTAGTACTAAACTATTGGCAAAAAAACCAATTATTCCTTCAATTTCGCTATGGTTACGGTTAGCAATAGGCGAACCTATGGCGATATCTTCTTGGTTTGTGTAGCGGTAAAGTAACGTTTGAAATGCTGCCAGTAGCGTCATAAATAAGGTGACACCTGCTTGCTGTGACAGCTTTTCTAGTGCATCAATTAGCTTTTTCGGTAACTCTAAAAATTGTGTTCCTCCTTGATAGCTTTGTATAGCTGGTCTTGGTTTGTCAGTAGGCAGATGCAGTATAGAAATACCGTTTAATTGCTCCCGCCAGTAAGTTAACTGGGTTTGCAGTACTTCTTTTTGCAGCCATTCACGTTGCCAATGAGCAAAATCGGCGTACTGAAGAGGCAGTTCTACTAGAGAGGAAGGCTGGTTTTGTGTAAAAGCTGCGTACAGCGTTCCCAGTTCCCGAATTAGCACCCCAATAGACCAATCGTCGCAGATAATATGGTGCATATTCAGTAATAGAATATGTTCTGTCTGGGAAAGCACAAGCAGGATTACTCGCAGCAATGGCCCGGAGGATAAATCAAAAGGACTTTCTATGTCTGCGGTCACAATGCACTTTGCTTGAATCTCCTGTTGTTCAGCGGGTAATTCCTGGAGGTCTAATACAGCAATAGGTACTGTTAAACTCGGTGTAATTGCCTGTAGGGGTTGTCCATCTAACACTATAAACGTGGTGCGTAAGGTTTCATGACGACGCACAATTTCGTTAAAAGTCTGTTCTAATGCCGTTAAGTTAAGCGAACCTGTTAAGCGAATTACTGTCGGCACATTGTAGATAGTATTGTTGGGGATTAATTGGTCGAGGAACCATAACCGTTGTTGAGCAAAAGATACTGGAAAAACGAAGACTTCTTCAGAAGACATATTGATCCTTATCTGAAATTTTGTGCTTTCTCAATAGAGGCTTTTAGCTGTGCGGCGAGAACTTGGATATGGGGTTTTCTCAGCATAGTTAAGTGATTACCAGGAATATGATGAATTTCCGTTCCTCCCACAGCTAGCTGATCCCAACCCATACTTAAATCTTCCTTGGTAATGCTTGACTGCACCTTTGTTCTGAAAAGATTAATTCGTTGAGGATACGGTTGCGGAACGTAGTTGATAACTGCTTGGTTATTGGCATAGAAAACACGAAGCATGGGACGAATTGCTAACTCGCTTAAAAGTCTTAACTTGGATTGTTCAGGTATAACGTTAACTTTGGCATCCTCTTTCAGGAGTAAGTGAGAGAACAAATTTGTTTCGAGCGATCGCGCAATTTTATTAAAATTAGTCAACCGAGAAGTTAAACTGTTAATTCGATGCTTAGCGATCGCCATAATTAGATAGGAATAATCGAGGAAAAAGGGCCATATATATCTCCCCACTGTAGTCAGCATAAATTTGAGACCATTACCCAAAGAAGGTATATTGCCCGGAATTGGTGCTAAAGTGTCAAGCATGGCCAGTAGAGCCACTTCTTCCCCAGACTTTTGCAGTTGTTGAGCCATTTCAAAAGCAACCCAACCTCCAAAAGACCAGCCTCCTAAAAAATAAGGGCCTTGGGGCTGCACTTGACGCAATGCTTGAATGTAATGGCTAGCCATATCTTCAATACGAGTTAGAGGAGTTTTTCCGTCAAGTCCAATAGGTTGTAGCCCATAAAATGGCTGATTTTTTCCCAAAGCAGCAGCTAATTCGTAATAAGGAAAGACAACACCAAAAATTGGATGGACGCAGAAAAAAGCTGGACTTGAACCAGCAGGTTGAATTGGAACTAAGGGAGACCACGGTAGAGAGTCTGTGTCTGATAGAGAAGTTGCTAAACTTGCAATTGTGGGATTTAAAAATAAGGTAGATAGCGGTAATTCACGCTCAAATTGTTTGTGTATCTGCTTCATCAGGCGTACAGTTAACAGTGAATCTCCTCCCAAGTCGAAGAAGTTATCGTGAATACCCACACGCTCAACATTCAGGACTTCAGCCCAAATTTTTGCCAACATTAATTCGGTTGGAGTACGAGGAGCGATAAATGTTTTATCTATTGAGCGGCTAGTCGGACTGTGGAGTTTTGTTAGCGCTAAACGATCTACTTTGCCACTAACTGTTAGCGGCAGATAATCCAGCACTACAAAAGCTTTTGGTATCATGTATTCTGGTAATTTTTCTTTTAAAAATTTCCTGAGTAAAGACGGTAAATTTTGCGTCTCTCCATAGGGAATAATATAAGCCACCAAGTACTTATCAACATTAACAATTACTACTGCTTTTTGCACAGTTTGATGCTGAGTCAGCACTGTTTCAATTTCTAATAATTCAATACGGAAACCACGAATTTTTACTTGATTATCGATGCGTCCTAAAAATTCAATATTACCGTCTGGTCGATACCGAGCTAAATCACCCGTCTTGTAAAGTCGCGCTCCTTTGTTATTACTAAAAGGATTGGTAATAAATTTTTCAGCAGTTAATTTTGCTTGGTTAATATAGCCTTGTGCCAATCCCTCACCACCTATATATAATTCGCCAGCAATTCCAATTGGTAAAGGTTGTAAATACTGATCTAATATATAAATTTGCGTGTTAGTAATAGGGCGACCAATGGATGTTTTTTCACTCAGAGATTTAATTTCTGCAACGGTTGACCAAACTGTTGCTTCAGTCAGCCCGTAAGCATTAAAAAACTGACGTTGAGAGTTACACCAACGTTTGAAAATATCATCGGTGCAGGGTTCACCTGCACAAATAATAGTTTGTAATGCCGGAAGTGATTTTGTCGGTAGAACTGCTAACACTGCTGGCGGAAGGGTAACATGAGTAATAGCTTTTTCGCGCAATAATTGCAGCAAAGGTTGTCCGGGTAAAAGGGATTCTTTGGTTGCTAAATAAAGAGTTGCTCCTGTTTGCAGTGCCATGACAATCTCAAAAATTGAAGCATCAAAACTTAATGATGCGAATTGCAAAATGCGGTTACTTGGTTGTAAGTTGAAAACCTCCATTTGAGCTTTTGCTAAGTTAGATAATCCTCGATGCTGGAGCAAAACGCCTTTAGGCTTTCCTGTTGAGCCAGAGGTGTAGATCACATAAGCTAGATTGTCAGATGTGACGCTGTTGGTTGGGTTTTCTTGGCTGTGTTGTGTAATAGTTGCCCAATCTTTATCTATGCAAATAATTGGATTGGAGAAGTTTTCAAAATGGTTGAGCAACTTTTCTTGTGTTAGTAATACTGAAACTTGTGCATCTTCTAGCATGAAGTTAAGACGCTCTTGGGGTAGGCTGGGATCTAAAGGCAGGTATGCTCCACCTGCTTTGAGGATGGCTAATAATGCGATGATCATCTGTGGCGATCGCTCTACACAAATGCCTATTAAAGATTCGGTTTCTACACCTATTTTTTGCAGATAATGTGCTAGTTGGTTGCTATATATATTTAACTGTTTGTAGCTGAGTTGTTCATCATCAAATACTAGTGCGATCGCGTCGGGAGTTTCTTCTGTCTGCGCCTCAAATAACTGATGAAAACACTTGTTTTTTTGGTAGTCTCTTTTAGTGTTATTCCAATCAATTAATAACTCTTGTTGTTCTCCCACAGTCAGCAAAGACAAATCTGAAAGATGCTGTTCTGGATTGGTGATAATGCTTTCTAAGAGCGTTTGGAAATGTCCCAGCATCCGGGTAATGGTTGGATCATCAAATAAATCGGTACTATACACCATTTGTCCTTTCAAACTTTCCCAGTCCCGCCACAGATGAAACTCTAAATCAAGCTTTGCAGTTTTGCTGTCGAACTCTAATAAAGAAAGCGTTAAGCCAGGTAACTCTAGCGCTTGGATGGGAGTATTTTGCAGGCTCAATACAACCTGAAAAAAAGGATGATAGCTCAAATCTCGCTCTGGGTGAAGTTCCTCTACCAGCTTTTCAAAAGGCAAATCCTGATGAGCATAGGCCCCTAAAGTTACCTCTCGCACTCGATTCAACAATTCTCGAAACGTCGGGTTCCCGGAAAAATCTGTACGTAGCACCAAACTATTGACAAAAAAACCAATTAACCCTTCTAGCTCGCTACGGTTGCGATTAGCTATAGGTGAACCTACTGTAATATCCTCTTGCTGGGTGTAACGATAGAGCAAAGTCTGAAACGCTGCAAGTATGGTCATGAACAAGGTTACACCTTCGTTATAGCTAAGTGCCTCCAACGCCTGAGTTAAATCTTGTGGTAGTTCCAGAAATTGTTTCGCACCCTTGTAGGTAGGAACTGCTGGTCTGAGTCGGTCGGTGGGGAGATGCAGCAGCGAAATTCCGTTTAGTTGCTTTTGCCAATAAGCTAACTGGGTTTGTAAGGGCGAGATGCCGTTTGCTCCTGCTGTTTGCAGCCACTCCCGTTGCCATTGGGCGAAATCTGCATATTGAATGGGTAGCTCTGGCAAGGGTGTAGATAGGGACTGGTTTGTGGTCAAATATGGCTGATTTTCTGTAAAAGCTTTGTATAATATCCCTAATTCTCTAATTAGCACTCCAATTGACCAGCCATCGGCAACAATGTGATGTAGATTTAGCAGCAGCACATATTCTGCTTCATCTAGTTGTAGCAGCTTGACTCGCAGCAATGGCCCAGTGGTGAGATTGAAAGGACGTTGAGCCTCTTGGGTTGCGATTTGTTGCACTTGTGTATCGCGTTCTGGGCTGTGGAAATTGCGTAAATCTATTAGGGGAAGAGGTATGCTTAAGCTGGGTGCGTTAGCGCAGCTTTCTGCCGGAATCGCCTGCACTGGTTGCTGTACCATCACAAACGTAGTGCGTAAGGTTTCGTGGCGACGTACAATTTCGTTGAATGTCTGCTTTAAGGCTGTGAAGTTGAGGCAACCTGTCAGGCGAAGTGCTGTTGACACGTTGTAGAATGGGTTGTCCGGTGCTAACTGGTGAAGAAACCACAATCGCTGCTGGGCGAAAGAAGTGGGAAAAACGAAAACCTCTGCTTCTTCAGAAAATTTAAGTTCTTCATCAGCTGTGAGACTATTGAAAATATATTCGCTCATAAAAACCTATATCAGAGATCGCTTGAGCTAACTTTCTCACAACTTATATCATAAGCTGTTCCACATTATAGTTGCATATACCGGGCGGGCAAGATGCCCACCCCACAAGAATTGAATAAAATTTACTTATGCAAACTCTCAGGTGTTTTAGTTTATCCGGTTAAACAGAAGTCAATTGCGTACTCCGAGTTTAATCACGCAGATAAACAGCGGTGCGATCGCTCCCTAAAAAAATGGGCTTCAAGGGTGCTTGACTAGTCCAGCGATCGCACCGCCAAGGGAAGTGATTGTCCGCAGCAAATGTTCTGGCTCGACAGGTTTAGAGATGTGCTGTTGAAAGCCTGCTGCTAGTGCTTGTTGCTGGTTCATTTCTCCCGCATAGGCACTTAGGGCGATGGCCAAAATGTCTCCACCTTGCTCAGATGGTAGCGATCGCACTTGCCGAATCAAGGTATACCCATCCATATCGGGCATTCCGATATCACTGAGTAAGATGTCTGGCATTGATTGCATTAATAGTTGCAGTGCTTCATCTGCGGATGCAGCTAAAATCACAGTTGCGCCAGCTTCTGCCAACAAAAAGCTGATATAATCGCGGGTATCTGCATGATCATCTACAACCAAGATAGAAAGACCTGCAAGAGGTGAAGTGCCAAGTTCATTGGTTGCAGAATTGGCATTGCCTGCGTTCTCTAATTCGGCGGTCTTAATTACTGGTATCCTGAGGGTAAAAGTTGCTCCCTGCCCAACGCCTGGACTTTGGGCAGTCACAGTGCCACCGTGTAATTCTGTGAGATGGCGGACAATTGCCAACCCTAGTCCTAATCCACCAAATTTTCGGGTTGTACTACCATCCTCCTGACGGAAATGGTCAAATACGTAAGCTAAAAAGTCGGGATTGATACCCTTGCCCGTATCGCTGACTGTGATCTGGGCATAATGTTCTACCTCCTCCAGTCGAACGTCTACCCGTCCACCTTCGGGTGTAAACTTCACAGCATTGCTCAGCAAATTCCAGATAATTTGCTGAAGCCGACCGGAATCTCCTGCAACCTTGACAACCGGGTTATGCAGCACTGTTTGAATTTGAATTGACTTGGCTTGGGCGGCGAGACACACTGTTTCTATTGCTGAGCGAATCGTTGTGGCCAAATCAACCAAAGCAATGTTGAGATTCAGTTTGCCTTGCAGGATACGAGAGACATCAAGTAAATCTCCAATCAGTTGGGTTTGCAAGTTAGCATTGCGCTCGATTGTTGCTAGGGCGTGCTTTGTCTTTTGCTCGTCAAGAGTACCGGTTTGTAACAGCTTCGTCCAACCGAGAATTGGATTCAAGGGCGATCGCAATTCATGGGACAACACCGCCAGAAACTCATCTTTGATCCGGTTTGCTGCTTCTGCTTGCTCACGCGCAGTTTGTTCCCGCAACAGCAGTTGTTCTCGTTCGGCTTCTGCCTGTTTGCGATCGGTAATGTCCATATTCACCCCAATCAACCGATCAGGTTTACCTGTGTGATCATCAAAAATCTTTGCCTTGGCAGCTACCCAGCGAATCCTACCATCAGGAAGTATAATCCGACATTCGGTGTCAAAGTCGGCTTTTTGTGTAATAGTTTGTTGGGCGGCAATATCTGCGCCAGGGCGATCGTCTGGGTGTAATCGTTTTAACCAATGCTCATAGCTACCCTCAAAACTTCCAGGTACAAGCCCAAATAAGGCTTCCATCTCTTCTGTCCAGATCAATTCTCCGGTTTGGACATTCCATTCAAAAGTGCCTATTTTACCAACTTGTTGTGCTAAAACCAACCGCTCACGACTGACTCGTAAGGCAGCTTCTGTACGATGTCGCTCATCAATTTCTTGTTGTAATTGCTGGTTAACTTTCACCAGTTCAGCAGTTCTGAGTTGTACACGCTGCTCAAGCTCATTTTGCAGTTTTCTGAGTTGATTTTCAACTTGCAAGCGTTCCGCAATTTGGGCGTGTAATGCCCTGTTTGCTTGGGACAATTGGGTGGGACTAGGTAGCGCTAGCGCTTGGGGCACCAACGGTACAAGTTCTATGGCTGTAAACAATGAAATGATCGCAGTTGCAGCTTTGAGCATACCAGATAGCCAATAGGTAGGATACCAGAGTGTCCAAATCTCGGCCATGTGCGTTGTCCCACAGGAGATAATAAAAGCTGCGAATAACAAAAATATCCAGTAGAAAGGTAAATCTTGCCGCTTGCGAACGAAGTAGAACAACGTCAAGGGAATCGAATAGTAAGCAAGGGCAATAATCGTATCAGAAATTAAATGCAACCAAACTAACCCTGGCTTCCACAGGTAGCAGTGACCATGAGGAATAAATGAGCCTGCACTAAACAAATTAACTACAAAGTCGTGCATACCGCTAATACCGTTTCACCTTAAGATTGATACAGATGGCAAGCTGGGGAACTAGGGGCCCCCACGACCGAAGGAAGTGGGGAAGCTGGGGAGGCTGGGGGAGAAAGAAAAGTAATTTATATCAAGAATTTCGTGAAATGGTATAAGAACTAGGCTGAGAGGAAAAGTCAAAACTTGGATCACAGTACTTAGAAATTTAATCTATTTTTACCAGAGATGATTAGTTCTGAGATGGTATTAACTAATGCTTGTGGCTCTACAGGTTTGGAAATATGTTTGTGAAAGCCGACTTTGAGGGCTTGCTGTTGGTCGTATTCTCCAGCGTAGGCAAAAAGAGCGATCGCTGTGATATTTCCACCTTGGTTTGGCGATCGCCTCCAAATTTGCTGCATCAGCATATAGCCATCCATATCTGGCATTCCCATGTCACTGATTAAAATATCGGGCGGCTTTTGCTCAAACAGCATCAGCGCCTCAGCAGCATGAGCAGCAAGGGTAACTTGCGCTCCCTGTTGTTCTAGAATGAACTGTACTAAATCTCGCATATCCTGCTCGTCATCCACTACTAAAATCCGCAACTGGCTGAAGTCAAGCAATTGAGCAGTAGTAGGAATTTCTGGCTGTGAGGCTGCTGCATTCGCCATCAAGGGGAACTTGACGGTAAATGTGGCTCCTTGTCCTTCCCCAAGGCTAGCTGCATCAACTGTCCCCCCATGTAGTTCAGTCAAATGCCGAACGATCGCTAAGCCTAAACCCAGTCCACCAAACTTGTGAGTTATTTTACCATCTTGTTGGCGAAAGTAGTCAGCAAAATCCTCTTCCTTCCTCGCCTACCCTTGACAGATTCTAAATTCACCTGGGTCATCGAACAGTTGACTCCGTTTCTGAAAAGTACTGTAAGAACAGTACTTTTTTTATCAAACTAAACCGTTTAGTCTGAAATCTTCTTGATTTACTTTCGTCGATCAGAGTACTATTAATACTCTCTATTATCTGACTCACTTTAAACTAGGACTTACGCGCATTGTCATATATTTTTGACAAAAATCGTCCAAAGTCAAGAGTCAAAAGTCCAAAAACCTTGACTTTTTACCCTTGACTATTGACTCAGTACTGCCATTGCAGAAAATATGTGTGCCAGTTGCGTAAGTCCTGAGTTATTTAGCATCGCTGGTATTAGTAGTTGAAACAGACAAACAGCGTATATTGTCAATTCTCTTTCTACATCATTTAATAATACTACTCAAAAAAGTTAAACTTCAACCTCAATTCTATACTATTCGGTATATTAAATTAGGATTATTTCTGTCTATGTGTACAAGTATAAGCTAAATTTTTACTTTCCTATTTCAAAGTATTCTTTCTTAAGAATTATTTTGAAAAAATAATATTTTTATATATCTAGAGAATATTAATTACATACAAAAAAATATTTATTATAAAAAGGGTTTTAGCAAAATTTGTATAGAATTCAATATCTGTCAACTAATTTACTTTTTTGATTAAGAGTTTAAGTGCATTTAGATGCCAGTTTTTTCTTTTAAAGCAGTCTATAGCCAATAGTTACTTTGGTAGGATTTATGCAACTGGCACAATAAATAAAGATTTGGGTTGTCAACAGTCCACAGTGAGCTAGCATAGTCTTTAATCTAGCTTTTTTGGACTATTGACAGCCTCAAATAAAAATTTATGACACTTGTGGTAAGTCCTATCAGTCTTACTACTTATTGCTAATAGACTCATGAGTAGCTATAACAATTTAACTCTTTAAATATTGATTAGATAATATGGTTCAGCCCCAAGAAGATGAAATTTCAGTAGAAGCTAGTTCTCTTCCTCCTATCCCCATTCAAGAAATATCAGAGGATAGGGCATTAACAGAGATGGTACTTTTTCCAACTCCAAAACTGTTTGTAAAAATTTCTAAGTCAGAAATTCGCCAAAGTCTCAGGGCATTAATTTATGAGAGTGTCTTTGCTGCGGTTTTTTATAGTGTCATCGGCGGCGCGTTGCTCAGTAATTTTTTGCTAGAGTTAGGTGCCGGGCCGGGAGAAATTGGTTTGTTGGCTGCTATTCCTCAGATAGTGAATTTGCTGCAACCGTTGGGAGCGTATTTAGTAAACCGAAGTACTAGCTTCCGCTGGTATTTTCTCCGTATTTTTGTCCCGTCGCGGCTGCTGTGGTTGATTCTTCTGCCAGCGATTGTGCTGGTTAGTTCATCTCATATCACTGGATACCAAGTAGTACAGTTAACATTGGGAATTTTGTTAGTAGCTAATATCATCGAAGCTTTCGGTCGTGCGCCTTGGCTTGGTTGGTCGGCTGTGTTAGTACAAGAGCGGTTGCGGGGGCGGTATTTCGGCTTTCGTAGTAGTATTCTTGGCCTGACAAACCTTGTTAGCGTACCGCTGCTGGGTTTAGCGGTGTCGGCTTGGCCTGGCGGAACCCTTCAAGGTTATGGCGTAATTTTGCTTGGAGGAATTGTGCTAGGGCTAATCAGTCTAATCTGCCAGTTGTGGATGACTGATGTCAACCCGCAGCTTTTAACAGCCACGGATTCAGACACATCCCAGCCGCAGCCCCAAGGAATAGATTTTAGCTTGCTCAAAGATGCTAATTTTTTGAAGTTTGTGCTTTACCTGAGCATCTGGTGCTTTTCTGTTAACGTCTGCGCTCCTTTCTTTAACCTGTATTTGCTGGATAACTTGAATATAGATATTAGTGTGGTAACGATTTATCACGGGTTAGGAACTGGTGCGAATATGTTAATGCTGCTTTTGTGGGGGAAATTGGCCGACCGAATTGGGAATCGTCCGCTACTGTTATTAGTGGGAGTTTTAGTGGCGGTGACACCTCTGTTGTGGCTGTTTGTTGGAAGCGATCAAATTTCCTTTTGGGTTTGGTTCCCCTTGTTGCATATACTCGCTGGCGGGACGTGGGCGGCAATTGATTTATGTACTAATAACTTGATGATGGGAATAGCACCCCAGCGTTATCAGTCCAGTTATTTTGCGATCGCAGGTGCAGTTGCTGGTATCACTGGAGCAATGGGTATTACTGTTGGTGGCTTTCTCGCAACTTTGCCTGGTGCTGGGGGTTTGCTGGGGCTGTTTGCTCTCTCAGGCTTACTACGGATGGCTGCACTTGTACCCCTAGTTTTTGTTCAAGAGCAGCGTTCTATACCACTGGGTCAGCTAATGCAATTCCTATTTCCAATCAAGCAGTCTACTGATCTGATTGAACTCAAATAATAGGCTTTCAAATCTGTGCCATACCGCCATCTACAAACAGTTCGATGCCGTTTACAAAGCTGCTGTCGTCTGAAGCCAGAAAGACAACGGCTTTGGCAATCTCATCGGGCGTGCCTACTCTTAAGAGTGGAATGGTGCTGGCTTGGCTATCCACGAATTCCTGCACCTGCTCAGCACTCAATCCCAAGTGATCGTAACCAGGAGTAGGAACCACACCAGGACTAATGGCGTTAACCCGAATCTTGCGCTCTTTGAGGTCAAGTATCCAATTACGGGCAAACGAGCGCACGGCGGCTTTGGTAGCACTGTAAACGCTGAAGGCTGGAGTGCCCTTGATGGAAGTAATTGAGGCATTCAGGATAATAGAAGCGCCCTCTGGCAACAGAGGTAATGCCTTCTGCACAGTAAACAGCAGACCTTTGACATTAGTGTTGAACATTTTGTCAAAGTGTTCTTCAGTGATTGATCCGAGTGGGGCGAGTTCTCCACCGCCAGCATTGGCGAAGATCACATCGAGGTGTCCTTGTTCTTGCTCGATGGTGGCGAACAGGCGATCGAGGTCTGACAGCTTGGAGACATCGCTTTGAACACCCGTGACGTTATTGCCAATCGCTTTCACGGCGGCATCAAGTTCTGTTTGGCGACGACCTGTAATGAAGACATATGCTCCTTCGGCAACAAAGCGTTTGGCAGTGGCAAGACCGATGCCGCTGGTACCACCGGTGACAAGAGCGACTTTCCCTTCTAGTTTTTTCATGATGATGATTCCTGTAATTGTTTGTGACTCTGTTAATGTAATGCCATTTCGTGCCATCTAGGTCAGAGACTCTTGCAAAGGCAGTGGAGGGATGAGGGGGATGTTACTTCCCCATGTCTAGATCCTATTTTTGAACGCAACTTAGTATCATTAGACAGAGATAGCTTGCAGCCGTGATGTCAGAAATTGACCTATGTGATTTGCGATCGCATCTCCTTCCTCTTCTAGGGCAAAATGTCCAGTATCAAGTAAATGCAACTCAACGTTTTTCAGGTCGCGCTGGTAGGGTTCAGCACCTCCGGCAGGGAAGATGTAGTCGTTCTTACCCCAAACAATCAAGGTAGGTGGCTGATATTTGCGGAAATACTCCTGCCATTGCGGGTATAACGGTGGATTCGTGCCATAGCTATAAAACAGTGCTAGTTGAATCTCATCATTTCCTGGGCGATCGAGCAAGGGTTGATCTATGTTCCAGGTATCAGGGCTGATGGCTTCAAGATTACGAACACCGTTGGTATATTGCCACTTAGTTGCTTCCAAGGTGAAAAGGTATCTGAGCTTGTCAGCATTCTCAGGAGAACGGTCTTGCCAGTAAGCTTTGATCGGCTGCCAAAATTCACCCAGACCTTCCTCGTAAGCATTCCCGTTTTGGACAATCAGGGCTTCAACTTGCTCTGGATATTTAGCTGCAATCCGAAAACCAATGGGAGCGCCATAATCCATCACGTAAAGGCTATATCGCTTGAGACCGATCGCTTTCAAAAATTTCTCCACAATCTCGGCCAGGTGATCAAATGTGTAGTCAAACTCATTCACCGTTGGCATCGAACTGTTGCCGTAGCCAGGATAATCGGGTGCAACTACGTGGAAGCGATCGGCAAGCGCAGGCATGAGATTGCGGAACATGTGGGATGAAGTCGGGAAGCCATGCAACAGCAGAATAGTTGGATTATTGGGGGAGCCAGCTTCCCGATAAAAGATATTTAAACCATCAATGGCGATCGTGCGATATGTAATCATGACTTGACTCCTTGTAAGATTATATATACGTAAAATGGTATAAATCCTGGTATTTTGGGAATTCCAAGAAATAAATTATCCCGGTTAAAGTTGTTGACTGATGAATGATGACTGTGAAAACAGTAGGGTATTTTTTTATTGTTCAGGAGGCCGAGGCATCATCATATCAAGTTCGGTTAATTACTTACGATATAGTCGGTTTGCTTGGTAATAGGTAATAGGTAATGGGTAATGGGTAATAGGTAATACTGAAAACCAATTACCAATTCCCAATTACCAATTCCCAATTACCGACCTCCACAGATATCATAAGTGTTTAAACGCACATGAGATCATACCGTTTTACTTTAATGCCGAATGGCAAAGGGAAAAGGGTTTTCAATGCACCCTTTTCCCTTTCCCCCTTATCTTTTCACTAGACCAGAACAGAAAGCAAGAAGCTGATCACAACTGTATTGGTATAGGTCAAATTGTAGCTAGTGGTTCATCTCATTACTTTTGATAAGTGAGGGTGGTCAGATCGCTGACTTCTTGAAGAAGTCGGGGATCTCGCAGCCATCAAAATTAATGGGACAGACCACTAGTACAAAACTTTAGATTTCGGCACCCGCTTTTGGTTGAGTACCTAATGGTGAAACATAATCTCGGAAAAGATTAATCTGTTTCTCAAAAGGTAATTGCTTGATTTTCTCTAACAAGGTATTAACTTCTGAAGAAACCTGATAATCATCAGGTAGAGGAATGACATTACCGCTATCCATACCTTGGGCTAAAAGATACCAAAATAGTAACTTTGTGGTATCACTCAAAGAGCCATATTCACGGCTAATTTGCGAATCAACTTTATTAATTAAGTCACGCTGAACTTGCAATTGCTGTTCGTGAGATAGTTCTCGAACTTGATTGAACAAACCTTCTGCAATTTCTGGTGAAGTAGTGCTAGCACCTGGGGCTGCTGGTGTAATTGAATCCCCCATTTCTTCGTAAATAAACCAGAACAAAGCCAGCTGTTGGTCTACATCCAATTTTTGCCAAGCTTGAACAGATTCGCGAATAGTTGGATCGCTGGTTTGGGTATAAGTCATAAAAAACTTTGTTGCTATTAATTGAATTTCATTAACAACCGTAACAAACCTATCTTCGGTGTTTAACCTTACTGAAGACAGAGGTATCCAAACCAGAGAGAAGAATTATCACCAGTAAAAATTGGGTGGAATCTATGCCAAAATTATAAACATTTATAGTGGTGATTATCGGTCAATAGACAGATTTCAAAAAACCCTTTCGGGGTAGGGAATTGGAAATTGGGAATTGGGCATGGAAAATAATTTAACTTCTAACTCCAGCATAGCTACTTACTGCCTCAGAAAGTGTAGCTTTTGTACTTCATGGCCACGAGAACTCCTGTAATTTCGTTTAACTCTCAGTATGGTTGCTCTTGGTTTTGACAAGCCAGATGGAGAGCAAAGCGATCGCTACTCCTACCAAAATAAAACAAGGAGCATAGCCGTAATTATCCACAATTAGACCGAAGACGGCAGCACCGATTCCCTGGCCCATAAAAAAGCTGAAGGCAAACAACGAGACTGCAACACCTCTGGCTTGGGGTGCTAACTCGGTGGCTTGGGTCTGGAGGGTACTATGGATCATATAAAAGCCTAATCCCATTAAAATGGTCAAGGGGATAAACAATACCCAGTTCTGAAATAATGCGATCGCTAAAAAACCGAAACCCAACAACCAACCTCCAATCCTAATCAGACCAATTTCACCCAGCCTCCGCACCAACCATTTGACACAGTAAGTGTAAATTAGTCCACCAATTCCAAAACCACCAAGCATAAATCCGATCGCTAGATAGGGTAGGCTATATCGGTCTCGAAGAAATGCACCGACGTAAGCATATCCGCCCAACGCGCAAAAGCCTTCAATAAATACCCCTAAAATTACGATCCGAGCAGTAGGCTGAGTAATGAGTTGGTAGTAAGGCTGAAACATTTGCCGACTCAGCCGATCTCTAGTACGATTTCCATCTCTGAGATGGCGCGTTCTGAGCCACAATAAGCCAGCAATGGCCAGGGAGGTTATGCCAAATACCAAAAAGATGTCGCGCCAACTAATATATTCGCCAAAAATCCCTCCCAAACTGCCACCAAGGATTTGACCAAGCATCAAGGCACTTAAATACTTTCCAATGGCCGCTTGACGTTCTTCGTAAGGAAAGTTATCACCAATGTAAGCTAGGGTGACTGGTATTATACCAGCAGCAGCAACTCCTGTCAAGAATCGTAGTAAAGTTAGTAAAACGATATTTGAGACAAAAGCACAAATGGCTGTACCTATGGCAAATGCGGCAAGCGCTGCGGTAATTACCTTGAGTTTGCCGATGCGATCGCCTAGTGGGCCGTACACTAACTGAAACAGTCCATAGGGAATTGTATAGGCTGAGATAATCACCGCAGCACTGCCTACACTAACTTGGAACTCTTCAGCAATGATGTGCAGCAGTGGGTCAATCACGCGTGCATCAGCAATTACCATAAAGGCAGCAGCGCCTAAAAGTGCTAATGAAGCAGGCGTTTTGCCAGGTTGAACCGTTGTGAACTTACCCACCAAGTTCTCCTGTTGTTGAAGTCTTTACATTTTTTTACAGTTCAACGATTTTATGGCAATTTAAAACCAAAAAGAAACTTGACGGCGAATAAATTCGCCTGCGGCTAGCCCTCATACTCCCTTCGGGCTGTAAGATTACCGATGCAAATTTTTCTCCCTGCTCCCCTGCTCCCCTGCTCCCCCGCTCCCCTGCTCCCCTGCTCCCCTGCTCCCCCGCTCCCCTGCTCCCCTGCTCCCCTGCTCCCCTGCTCCCCTGCTCCCCTGCTCCCCTGCTCCCCTGCTCCCCTGCTCCCCTGCTCCCCTGCTCCCCTGCTCCCCTGCTCCCCTGCTCCCCTGCTCCCCTGCTCCCCTGCTCCCCTGCTGTCTAAACAGTAATCTTGAGGTGGCAAAGGAGTAATTAGAATTTAGGGGCTAGCCGTTGAAAACTTGGTCAACGCTGAATGGTTTTTGCAGATTGGTTAAATAACAACTCCCGCGACTTTTCAATATCTAGGGTCTGATTTTTGAATGCCTCTGCCTTCTCGTAGGCGCGAATTGTAGCTGGACGCGCTTTAATTGTCTCAAACCAGCGCTTCAGGTTGGGAAAATTTTCTAGCTTTTGGCTTTGCCGCTCATAGGGGACAATCCAAGGATAAGCAGCAATGTCGGCAATGGAATAATCACCAGCCACAAACTCTCTATCTGCTAGCCGCTTATCTAGCACTGCGTATAAGCGTCCTGTTTCATTCACATAGCGGTTAATGGCATAGTCAATTTTTTCGGGAGCATAGTTGCTAAAGTGGTGATTTTGTCCTGCCATTGGCCCCAAACCTGCCATTTGCCAGAATAACCACTGAAGAACTTCAACGCGTAAGCGCAAATCTTGGGGTATCAATTTGCCAGTTTTTTCTGCCAAATACAATAAGATTGCACCAGACTCAAAAACAGAAATCGGCGCACCTTTGGTAGCTGGTTCATGGTCAACAATTGCGGGGATGCGATTATTGGGAGAGATTTGCAGAAATTCCGGCTGAAACTGGTCTCCAGTCCCAATGTTTACAGGAATAATTTTGTAAGGTAAGCCGACTTCTTCTAGGAATATGGTGATTTTATGACCGTTTGGAGTCGTCCAATAGTAAAGGTCAAGCATAGTTGATTTCTCCTAAAGTGTTTAATCCGGTGGAAACACGGTTAACCAAGTTCTATTTTAACTTTTTCATTCTGATTTATTCTTTGCCAGATTGGTATCTCTGAGCAGAAAAAATTACAAAATATTCCTCAAAACAATAACTATAAATATTATTTTTTTATCTATCTAAAGACAGAATAAATTTAGCAATTTCTTTTAAAAATTTACTTCTAAAAAGCAGATTTTTCAGTTAGAGAATTTATAAACTAATAGTAAAGTAGCTGGGCATAAATATTTTTCCAAAGGAAAAAGTAGAAGGCAGCAAGGGTAAAGATTTTCTGACTTCATCTTGCTTGACATCCTAAAGTTAATTTATGTTCGTCTACTTAGTGTTAGTCTGAAGAGATTATCAATATGCATGTATTTGAATATCGAGACGATAATGGTTCTTGGTTTGATGTCAATCCAATTTTGAAAGAAGCAAGAGCATTTAAGTTATGAATACGCTGCATCAATCAGAAGATTTTGCTACTCATAACGAGCAATCTTTGCAAGCTCTGGTGAGGGCAATTAGACTTTCTCTAGGAGAATTTTCACTGACTTTGTTACATTGTAATTATGGAAATTTGCAACAAGACATCGTGCAAAAATTGGGTGAACTATCCCCAATTAAAATCCGAGAAATTCACTTACTTCCTGCTGTTAAAACTCTCTACACTAGCATACTGGCAGAACTGAAAAATGAAAAGCCAAATGCATTGATGGTTTTTGGTTTAGAGTCGGTGACACATATTGATACGGTTCTCACTTCAGCTAACCAAGTCCGGGAAGAGTTTAGAAAAAATTTTCCATTCCCAATTTTGTTATGGGTTAATGACCAAGTTATGCAAAAGTTGCTCACATTAGCTACAGATTTAAAGAATTGGGCAACTACTATTACATTTGAAAATACTACTGATGATTTAGTCAATTTACTGGAAAAACAAATAGATGATTTTTTTGCTGGTAATGCCACTCCCAATCCACAAATTTGCTGGGAACTAGAAACTGCTCAGAAAGATTTAGAAATTCGCGGACAGCCATTAACACGGGCAGTTAAAGCTAGTTTAGAATTTATTTTTGGATGGAATAATTACCTGTCTGACCAGATAGAAACTGCTTTAGCTAAGTATCATTCGAGTTTAGCTTTTTGGCAAGAAATTCAACATTTACAACGACAAGGAATATTACTATATTATATTGCATTAGCTTATTTTCGTCAGGCTGAACAAAATACCTTAGACAGTCAAAGATATTTGGAAGAGAGTAAGCGTTATCAAGAGCTTGCTCTTGATATATTTGACCAAGGAAAACATCCAGATTTAGTTGCAAAATATATTAGTAAGCTGGGCGAAGTTTTGCGGCACTTAAAAGCATGGGATGAATTGCAGAGCCTTGCTAACAAGGCTCTGCACCTGCATCATAATTATGGCAATCAATTACAATTGGCTCAAGATTATGGTTTTTTGGCAGAAGTTGAACTACAGCATTCATACTATGAGGAAGCAAATAAACTAGCTCAAAAAGCACTTCAAATATTAGATACTAGTTCCAGTATTCCTTCAGATGAATGTAGTTTATATAAGTTTATTTTAGCCTGCTCACAACAGGATTTAGGTCAAATTTCGGAAGCTATTTCTAGTTTAGAAATGGCGAAACAGAGAAGTAATATTCAATATAATCCGCAATTGTATATCTCTATTTTAGAGAAATTGCGATCGCTTTATTTTCAACAAGGTCAATATCGAATAGCTTTTGATATTAAGCAAGAGCAAATCAACATCGAACACCAATATGGTTTCCGGGCTTTCATCGGTGCAGGATATTTACATCCACAACGACACGCAATTAACCCTACGCTGGCGCAAGTTAATCATCAAGAGACAATTGCTCAAGAAATTCTTGTTTCTAGTCGGCAACAAGATGTCAAGCGGTTGATAGCAAGAATTAGTGGGACTGAACATAAATTAATTATCATTCATGGTCAGTCAGGTGTGGGCAAAAGTTCGATTTTGAATGGGGGGTTAATACCTAAGCTGCAACAGCAAGCAATTGGTGAGCGAGATGCTTTACCTGTTATTTTGAGAGTTTATACAGATTGGGTTAAACTATTGGGTCAATTGTTGGCAGAATCTTTTGAACAAGTCAAAGGCAAAAAATTACTTGAGAATCTTGATTCTCAAGCAGCTATTGTGGAACAGTTGCGTAAATTAGTTTCAATGGCGATGGTCAGATCTTAGCTTCTGGTAGTGCTGACAAAACCATCAAAATCTGGAATGTTGCCACAGGTGAGGAAATACGCAGCCTCACCGGGCATCGAGAGGAAGTCTTCAGTGTTAGTTTCAGCCCTGACGGCAAAACCTTAGCTTCTGGCAGTGAAGACACAACAATAATTTTCTGGAATAACTGGAAGCAACCGGATTTACAGTTACATGAACTGCTGGTGCGCGGTTGCGAATGGGCGCGGGATTATTTGCATTACAACCCCAATGTGAGTGAGAGCGATCGCCATCTCTGCGATGATCTGAAGTAATCATCATAAAAAAGGGGGCGTTGCTGACTGAAAGTATGAATTAGTCTCACGCAAAGGCGCAAAGGCGCAAATAATCGTTGTTTAGTTATATCGAAAAATGTCAATTCATACTCTGATTCAGCAACGCCAAAAAGGGAATTGGGAATTGGGAATGGGGCATGGGGCATTGGTTATTTATTGTCCCCCTGCTCCCCTGCTCCCCTGCTCCCCCTGCTCCCCTGCTTAGAAATGCTCAACCCAAGGCCGTAATTCAACTTCCCATGTCCAAGCACTGCGGGGTTGGCGTAGTATGCTGAGGTAAGTTTGAGCGATCGCATCCGGATCAAGAGTACTATCAGGTTTGTCTGCTGGGTCTGGTCGTACTTCTGAGCGGATAGCACCATCAATTACGAAATGTGCTACATGAATATTTTTTGGTGCTAGTTCGCGGGCAATACTTTGAGCCAAACCACGCAGCGCAAACTTGCCCATGGCAAAGGGTGCAGACTGAGGATAACCTTTTACACTTGCTGAGGCTCCGGTAAAGAAGATAGCACCTTCTCCCTGCTGCAACATCCTTTTTGCAGCAGCTTGAGCAACCAAAAAGCCACCGTAAGCACTGATATCTAGAGTTTTCGCTACCTCAGTTGGATCTAAATCTACAAGCGGCCCCCGCACTCGGTAGCTGGGATTGTAAACGACAATATTCACTGAACCCAGTTTATTGTCAACATCAGTGAATAACTGCTGCACTTCGTTTGGTTTTGAGACATCAGCCGCAAAACTGACCGCTCCTATTTCACTACTGAGTTGAGCGAGTTTCTCAATTTGGCGAGCTGCTAAAGCTACACTAATTCCCTCTTTCGCAAACAAGCGAGCTAAAGAAGCACTCAGTCCACTACCTGCTCCGACAATTAAAGCTGTTGTTGGCATGGATTTAATTCCTATATTTGGAAGTCCCTTAGAAATGGGCAATGGGGAATGGGGAATGGGGAAGATAAGGGAGTTAGAATCTTTG
Organism: Nostoc sp. UHCC 0702; assembly: GCA_017164015.1. Classification (GTDB taxonomy): domain Bacteria; phylum Cyanobacteriota; class Cyanobacteriia; order Cyanobacteriales; family Nostocaceae; genus Amazonocrinis. The sequence continues at coordinate 5,548,347 of CP071065.1, read as the reverse complement.
AAGTCGAAGTTTGAGGTTTTGAGGCTGAAACTTGAACCTCTGAGCTTTAAACTTCAAGTGCTAAGCCTCCCCCATCTCCCTCATCTCCCTCATCTCCCTCATCTTTCCATCTCTCCCATCCCCCCATCTACCTCATCCCAAAACTAACCCTGATATGGATTACCGATTCTGTCAACAGAGACGTTGTAGGAAAATGGTAAGCGACCAGGATTCAAGCGCGGTTCTGCTGCATAGCCAACGGGAACCAGAACAGCGATCACTAAATCTGGATTATCCGCTGCACCAATCACTTCTTTGACTTTTTCCTCAATCCAGCCGTTCATAAAGCAAGTAGACAACCCCAAACTTTCTGCTGCTAATACTAAATGAGTGGCTGCAATGATGGCATCTTTAATGGCATATTCCCGCCGTTTATCTCCCAGTGCTGTTTGGAATTGCGGAATGGCAGTTTGAAAATACTTGACAGTGCCTTCATTCCATGCTCCTGTTTGGAGTCCTTGCTCCAGAATTGGGGTCAAGTCTTTTTCGCCTGCTTTGGTATCGGCGGCAAAGACAAATGTAACCGGTGCTTGGACTATTTGCTGTTGATTCCAAGATGCTGCTGACAGTGCTGCTTTTTGGGCTTCATCTTGGACGAGGATGATTTGCCAATCCTGCATATTAAAGCTGCTGGGTGCTGCCACAGTCAACTCAACCAGTTGCTGAAGTAGTTCTGGGGCAATGGGGTCTGTTTTAAAGGTTTTGATGGAACGTCGCTGAGCGATCGCACTGGGTACATCCAAAGGTTGAGTTTGGGTAACAGCACTCATCAGATTCTCTCCTCATTTAATTTGAATTTGATTGGTGAGAAATTCTATCAAACTGGCATAATTAGTATTGTTTGAAATTGCTCAAATAGCCTTGCAGTAAGATTGTAAATCCCAAATCTAATTTACACAGGACTTACGCAACTGGCACACATATTTTCTGCGACGTGTGTCAATAGGAGCCAGCGCGTTGCGGTAGCGTTAGCGAAGCGTTAGCGACGCTCGTAGCGTCGGAACGAGCGTCACCCGAAGGGAGGTTCCCTCGTTGATTGCGACTGGCGTTCAATAGTCAAGGGTAAAAAGTCAAGGTTTTTGGACTTTTGACTCTTGACTTTGGACGATTTTTGTCCTAAATATATGACAATGCGCGTAAGTCCTATTACACTCTCCATGCCTCCTTTAGTGCAACCCAAAATCCCAAATCCCCAATTGGTATTAGGAAATAGCTACTTGTTCGCTAGCAGTTGACCAAAATGGATAGTCTGTATATCCTTTTTCTGTGCCACCATAAAAAGTTGATTGGTCTGGCTGATTTAGCGGTGCATTGACAGCCAAGCGCTGGGGTAAATCGGGGTTAGATATAAATAGAGTACCAAAGGCAACTAAATCTGCTGCTTTGTTTGCTAGTACAGTGTTACCTTTTTCACGGGTATAACCGCCATTGACTATAAGTGTACCTGTATAGCGATCGCGCAAATGACTGGTTGGCACAACTGTTGTACCATATCTGATGTCTGCGTCTGTTGCCTCAAAAATATGTAGGTAGGCTAGATCAAACTGGTTCAGTGCTTGGGCTACATAACCAAAGGTTTCAAAGGGATTGGAGTCCTTTATGTCGTTAAATGTCCCACTAGGAGAAAGGCGTACTCCTACTTGTTTAGCACCCCACACACCAGTTACTGCCTCTGTCACCTCTAATAGCAGTCGGGCACGATTCTCTATCGTACCTCCATACTTATCTGTGCGCTGATTAGTGCCATCCCGGAGAAATTGATCAAGTAAATAACCATTGGCACTATGAATTTCCACCCCATCAAACCCAGCCGCTAGGGCATTGGCTGCGCCCTGACGGTATTGTTCTACTATTCCTGGTATTTCGGAAGTTTCTAATGCACGAGGAGTAACAAAGGGTTTTGGCCCTTCATAGGTAGAAGCCTCACCTTTAGGAGTAATGGCAGAAGGTGCTACAGGTAATTCTCCATGCGGTTGCAAATCTGGGTGAGAAATTCTGCCTACATGCCACAGTTGCAGAAAAATTCGCCCTCCCTGCTGATGTACAGCATCAGTCACCAACTTCCAACCCGCGACCTGTTCTGTTGAATGAATTCCTGGTGTATAAGGATACCCCTGTCCTTGAGGAACAACCTGAGTCGCTTCCGCAATTATTAATCCGGCGGAAGCCCGTTGAGCGTAGTAGGTGGCATTCAGTTGGTGTGGCACATTTCCCTCCCCTGCCCTGTTTCGGGTTAAGGGGGCCATCACTATACGGTTAGGTAGTTCCAAGTTCCCTATTTGGTAGGGAGTAAATAAGTTGATATCAGTAGTCATAGTTATCTCTTTGAAAACAGTATATGGAATTGGGAATTGGGAATTAGAAATTGGGAACTTGTACTGAGCGAAGCCGAAGTATTGGGAATTGGGAATTGGGCATTAGTTATTTCTCCCCCATCTCCCTCATCCCCCTCATCCCCTCATCCCCCCTACGCGTCTACTAACTTTCTTGAATATGCTGTGCTAGAGTCTTACTCAAGGTGGTTTTCGGTACTGCACCCACGACTGTATCGACTTGTCTGCCTCCTTTAAATACCATCAGCGTAGGAATACTCCGAATTCCATAATGGCTGGCAATAGTGGGGTTTTGATCCGTGTTTAGCTTCACCACTTTCACCTGTCCTTCGTATTCAGCAGCAACTTCATCCACAACCGGAGCCACCATCCGACAAGGGCCGCACCAAGGCGCCCAAAAGTCTACTAATACTGGAATTTCACTTTCTAGGACTTCTGGTTTAAATGTGGCTTCTGTGACATTTGTAACGGATGACATAATTGCCCTCCTGATTTATTTCTATTGTTCGATAATCTCGAATAAATAAAATATAGTATATTTTAAGAGATAATGCAAATATGAGATTCTTATATCATCCAGACCGAAAAGACATTTCTTTACCGGGAGTGCTATATGCCTTAGGCGACCCAGTGCGGCTAGAGATAGTGCGCTTGCTGGCGACTAAGGGTGAGCAGTGCTGTGCTGAGTTTGATTTTGCGATCGCTAAGTCTACCATGTCCAATCACTTCAAGATTTTGCGGGAGTCGGGGGTAGTCTTGACTCATAAAGAAGGGACACAACACATCAATCAGTTGCGGTATGAAGATTTAGAGGCACTGTTTCCAGGGTTGTTAGATGCGGTGTTGCGATCGGCTCAACCATTGGTGTTATGTCATCAGTCAAAAGTTCCTGACAAAGTAGTGCCAAAAGGTCGTTGACTGATGACTGATGACTGTCATCAGTCAACACAATTAAATGTGCAACGTAAATGCGGAACAGCTGATTGTTGGAGACTTACGCCGATTTTGTTAACGATTTTTACTAGTTCTTCAAGCCTTGTTTTTTCGAGCATAGTTTTCTAGTTGGTTGTTAAGGGCGATCGCGCAGCATAAGAAACGGTTGCTAACCCAGGACTAGTCCGCAACCGCTACACCTCTGTGATGGGAGTTAGCAACGGCGATCGCGTTCCAAGTCATGTATTACCTTTTCGAGATACCATCGGTCTGTTTTACCTGGGTATCTTCGACGCACTTGTAAAGTAAGTCGCTCAGCTGTGGCAATATCAAAATTGACTCGTATTAGTAGCTGATGCCATAAACCCGCGTATCCTGGGCTGGTTGTGGTGGCTTTGGCTGCTTTCGTATGAAATTCATATCGCTGTAGTTGTAAGCGTTTGCGCCGCCAAGCTTGATGCTTCCTCTGTTCTGGAGTTTGGAGAAGCCAGGTCAAACCACGTAAAAGCAGGGATAACAGGGATATAATGAGCCAAAATAATAAAAATATTATACACAGAAAAACCAGTAAAGAGATTATGATGAGCATAGATTAAGTAAAGGCTACTTAATCCACCATGCAGGTAATGTCCTGTATCAAACATCAGGGATTACCACATATAAATTCATCGTAGTTTGGGATATGGCTCTTAGCAGGGTCACATAAAGCTGCTGGCATTTTTGGAAACATCGTCTTTTGGGGAATCCTAGTAAAAGCAGGAGTAAGTTGCAGCTTGCTCCTGCTTGTTGTGTAACCAAGCAAACATCAAACTGTCTTGCGACTCAATATATTGCTTTGCTGATTGGCAGGGTAAGCGGTAATTTTAAAACATGTGCAACCACTGCAATCAACTTGCTGGGGTCAATAGGTTTAGATAAATGCTGTTGAAAACCGGCGGAAAGGGCTTGTAGGCGGTCTTCTTCTCGCGAATATGCTGTTAAGGCGATCGCTGGTATATGTCCTCCTTTTTCCGGTTCTAAGGAGCGTAATTTAGCAATCAAGGTGTAACCGTCTTGCTCTGCCATGCCGATGTCGCTAATCAAAACATCCGGTTTTAATTGTTCTAGGGCTGCCAGCGCAGCATCCACTGATCCTACCGCAGTGGCAACCGCTCCATATTCCTCAAACATAAAGGCGAGAAAGTTACGGCTATCAATTTCATCGTCCACAACTAACACTTTTAATCCAGTTAGAGGAGCTGATGTATCACCGAAGGAGGAAATAGGAGAATTTTCTTCTCCTACTGCTTCACTACTCCTACTTGTCTGGTTTTCTTGTGGCATCAGTGGTAGTCTTACGGTAAAGGTTGCTCCTTGTCCTTGCCCTGGACTTTCGGCCACAATTGTGCCTCCATGTAGTTCTACCAGATGACGAACGATCGCTAGTCCTAGTCCCAATCCATTGTGCGCTCGTGTTGTGGTACTGTCTGCTTGGCGAAAACGTTCAAATACTTTAGGCAAAAAGTCAGGGCCGATGCCAACACCTGTATCAATAACTTGGATTTGCACGTAGGATGATGTATGGAAGCAAAGGGGCACAGAAGCAGAGGTAACTTTAATTTCCCCAAGAGCCAATTCTATGCTTAAGAGCCGAACTTCTACATCACCACCCTTAGGCGTGAACTTAATCGCATTAGTGAGTAAATTCCAGACAACTTGCTGCAAACGAGCTGGATCACCACAGATTGAGCTTGAGATACTATCAAAGATAGTGTGTATTTGAATACCTTTCGTCTCTGCTAGGGGACGCACTGCCTCTAGGGCTGCTTCGATTACAGTCAGCGGATTGACAGCAGATAAATTCAGCCTGAGCTGACCTCGGATAATCCGTGATACGTCCAATATATCTTCAATGAGTTGCACTTGGGAGGTAGCATTGCGTTCAATGGCATCCAAAGCTTTAGCGGTGGCTTTTTCGTCCAGTTTTTTGGAGCGGAGTATTTTTGACCAGCCCAACATTGAGGTCAAGGGTGTGCGGAGTTCGTGGGAGAGAACGGCAAGAAACTCATCTTTCATGCGATTTGCTGCTTCTGCTTCTTGTCTTGCGGTTTGTTCTCGAATCACCTGAGCGCGGATTTCTTCGGCTTGCTTGCGTTCGGTAATATCTTCAAGGGTGCCTACATACCCCAGCAATTCGCCTTGACCAGATAACATTGGTGACGATCGCACTTCTACCCACCGCAGACTACCGTCAGCACTTTGAAAGCGAAAATCTTCTGAGTACTCGCAACTTTCACGAATGTGGGTAGACCAAGTGGCGATCGCTTGTTCTCGCTCTTCTGGATGTACCGATTCTAGCCAACTCTTTTGTAAACTTTCGGCTGCACTCAAGCCGCAAATTGCTTGATAACGAGGATTAGTATACTTACAACGCCCTTCGGTATCTATTTCAAAAATGCCCACTGGGGAGCAGGTACTTAAGGAACGGAATCGCTCTTCACTTTGTTTGAGTTCGGCATTTACCGCTGCGAGTTGGGCTGCTTGTCGCTGGACTGCTTGTGTTTTTTTAAACAGTTCCACAAATACTGTGACTTTAGAAGTCAAAATATTCGCGTCTATGGGCTTGAGCAGATAATCAACTGCACCCAAGGCATAGCCTTTAAATAACATTTGATCGCTAGTGCTAAAGGCAGTCAGAAAGATAATTGGAGTATGACGCGATCGCCCCCGACTGCGAATCATGGTGGCAGTTTCAAAGCCATCCATCCCTGGCATTTGCACATCCAGCAGAATTACCGCAAAATCCTGATGCAACAAGCACCTCAAAGCTTCTTCTCCGGAAGTGGCTCTGACTAACTTTTCTCCCAGCCGCTCCAAAATAGCCTCTAGTGCCAGTAAATTTTCCAGTTTATCATCCACTAGGAGGATGTTTACTTTGGGTTCTGGCTGCATGAGTTCATTTCCGTATAGAGTGACAAAGGTTGACTAGCAAAGGAGCAATTTCTGAAAGTGATAAAATCCAGTCTACTGCAACAGCGGAAATTGCGGCTTCTGGCATAATGTAGCTCTCAGCCGTGGCAGGCTCCTGTACTATAGTAATTCCTCCTCGTGCTTTCACTTTTTTCAGTCCTTGCATACCATCTTGGTTGGCTCCTGTCAAGATTACACCAATGACTTGTTCGCCGTAAACATCGGCTGCTGATTCAAACAGTACATCGATGGAAGGTCGAGCATAACTCACAGGCTGATCAATAGACAAATCAAAATAACCTGGTTCTACCAACAAGTGATAATCTGCTGGAGCTAGGTAAATTTGTCCTGGTAATATTTCGTCTTTGTCTTCCACTTCCCGAATTGGTAAACATGAATGTTGTTGTAATAATCCTACTAGGGTTTTGTCTGAGTCTTTGTGGCGGTGTTGCACGATGGCGATGGGTGCTAGGAAGTCTCTTGGTAAGTCTACTAATATATTTTTCAGTGCGGAAAATCCCCCTAAAGAAGTTCCCATAACTACGATTTTAAAGGACACTAGTTTAGCCTCCGGTACAGCTTTTCACCTTTGGCCATTTCTTCATAATATTTCTCATAGGGAGAAAATCTGATTGATTCTTGTCGTCCTAGACCCAAAATGCCAAATGTGCATAAACTGTTATAAAATAACGCATGTACTCGCTTTTGTAATGTCTGATTAAAATATATTAAGACGTTACGACAAAGAATGACATTGAACTCATTAAAAGAACTGTCAGTTGCCAAATTATGCTGGGCGAAAATCACATTTTCCTTCAGAGATGCTCGAAAAATGGCATTGTCATAAGCTGCGGTGTAGTATTCTGAGAAAGACTGCTTCCCGCCTGCTCTGAGGTAAAGCTGAGTATATTCTTGCATCAATCTTAGGGGAAAAATACCAGTTTTGGCATTTTGTAATACCTTTTCATTACTGTCGGTGGCATATATCCGACAACGGTGGTAAAGTTTTTCTTCTTGTAACAAAATCGCCATTGAATAGACTTCTTCCCCGGTTGAGCATCCAGCGTGCCAGATGCGAATAAAAGGGTAAGTTCGCAACAGGGGAATTACTTGCTGTCTAAAGGCAAGATAAAAGCTGGGGTCACGAAACATTGATGTGACATTCACCGTCAGTCCGAGCAAAAATCTCTCTAAATAGGGATGATCGTGAAGTAGCCTTTCTTGTAATGCAGAAACACTGGCTAACTTCTCCGAACGCATAAAGCTTTGAATGCGGCGTTTGAGCGAAGATAAAGCATAATTACGGAAGTCATAACCGTAGTATTGGTAAATCCCCTCCAATAGCAACTGAATTTCGATGTCCTCCAACCTGGGTTTGGGCAAATTCATAATAAAATTTAGGAGATTATGCACAGCCAATTAGTGATAATAATTCGTAATTGGTAATTAAGACATCTAGAAAAAGGCTTGATATAGGCTGTTTCTAATACTTTACCCTGTTGTTGTTTCAATACGTGCTTTCCCGATTTATAGCGTTTCCTAATCACATGAGGTACATAATAGCCCCCTCCTCGCTTGCGGGGAGGGGGTTGGGGGTGGGGTTCTTGTACCTCACTCAACCGAGAACCGCTATAGTGTGACTGGGAGTTTTTTTTAAAAGCTTCTTGCACTTCTGGTTTGGCATTGGCACTGCGTGGACGTGGTAGTTTTAATTTTGCATTCAGCTTGTAGCGGACAATTTTATGTACAGTTTTGTAGCCAGCGAGGCGATCGCTGCATCGAATACTTATACTTGTTCTGTGGGCGAAATGAATTGTACAGCGATCGCCTTAATTGCCGCATCAAACAAAGATCCTAGTTTGGACTAGGATCTTTGTTCTATATAATTAATACTTATGTTGAATGATGAGAGTGGCGATACCTACGGTGGTCACTGAGCGCAGCCGTTCGCGGAGCGTCTCGTAGAGAAGTGTGGGCTACGCCAACGCCTCTACTCCATGAAGACTGAGCAAGGCTAATTTTTGCAACTTTAATGCATCAAAGGTGCAAGTCAATGCAACTTAGTTGCAAATCGATGCATCAAAGGTGCAAGTCAATGCAACAAAGGTGCAAGCCAATGCAACAAAGGTGCAAGTCAATGCAACAAAGGTGTAAGCCAATGCAACAAAGTTGCTTTTTGATGCACCTAAGTTGCTCTTTTATGCAACTAAAGTCGGCGTTGCATGAACCGTATTGGATTAAAGCGTTACGAAATCAGCAGCAGTCAGCGTCGTAGTATTAATACCAGTCAGCGTCGCCAAAATTTCATTAGTGGAAGTCACTTTGATATTGCTAGCTGAGAAACTCAGTTGCCCAAAGCTTAAACCACCATACAGTCCAATCAAATCATTACCCTTAGAGAAATCAGTAATGGTATCAGTACCTGACCCAGCCGCAAAGGCAAATATATCATTACCATTGTTACCTGTGAGGATATCACTGCCAATGCCACCATAAAGCAGATCATTGCCATTACCACCAGTGAGGTAATCAGTACCGCCGCCGCCGTAGAGGGTATCATCGCCATTACCACCGTTGAGGGTATCGTTACCCGCGCCGCCATCCATCAGCCCATCGCCATACAAGACATCGTTACCATTACCGCCAAACAGGCTATCGTTACCTGCGCCGCCTTTGATGGTATCGTTGCCATTGCCGCCGTTGATGATGTCGTTACCGATGGTGCCAACCAGGTTATCCGCAAAATTAGTACCATTATTGATCAGACCGACAGCCACAGTAACTGTAGCAGTATCAGTGAGGCTACCATCGCTGAGGGTGTAATTAAAGCTGGCATTACCAGAAAACAGAAGATTTGGTGTAAAGGAAACGAAATCATCTGCGGTGTTGCTGGCTGTGCCGTTATTGTTCAGGACAGCAGTACCGTAAGTAGCACCGCTGACACCAGTGATGCCCAGTCCGGTGCTATCAACATCGCTATCATTTGCCAGTAGGCTACTAACTGGGATGTTGACGGTAGTACCAAAGAATGTGGAAACACTGTCATCAACAGCAACAGGGGCATCGTTAACGGGGGTGACAGAGAAACTGCGGGTTTGTCCAGTTAAGGTTGCAGTACTATCAGTCACATCGTAAGTCAGATTAACTGCACCATTAAAGTTGGCAGTTGGGGTGAAGGTATAAGTCCCATTCAAGTTATTTACCAATGCACCGTTAGTGGCAGTTAAGTTGGTAACTGATAGGGTATCACCAGCATCGACATCCGTAAAACCTGCTAATAAGTTTGCCGCAGTAATGGTGATGGCTGTATCTTCTGCTGTATTGCTTAACGTCGCAGTGGGTGAACCTGTTGGCGCATCGTTAACGCCGTTGATGGTCAAGTTAACTGTGGCTGTGCTAGTGCCGCCGTTGCCATCGGAGATAGTGTAAGTGAAGCTATCGGTAGCAGTTGCACCAACAGCCAAAGATTCAAATTGACCGTTGGGGTTGTAGTTGAAAGTGCCATTGCTGTTGAGCGTGAGTAAAGCACCATTCGTTAAAGTAATCTGGTTGCCGACACTTGCAGTATTGCCATTGACCTGTGTCACCGTTAACGTGTCGTTGTTCGGGTCACTGTCGGGCGTGGTGGGATTGGCAATTAGCACATTCCCATTGAGAATTGTATCTTCACCAGTGCTGAAAGCATCATTAACTGCAACAGGCGGTTGATTCTGGTTAAAGGCTAAGGTGGTAGTCGCCACCGCACTGGTATTACTGAAAGCTTGCCCATCATCGACGACAAACTCAATTGTCCGGTTAGTGGTGTTGGGTGAAGTAGCGGTATTGTTGTAGGTGAGGCTGGCAAGGACTTGTCGGTAATTGGCAACTGTATCCGTGCCACTGAGGGTGAGAGTGCCTGTGGTGGCGTTGTAACTAGCGGTGATGTTGCCGGTGGCAGTAGCAGCCAGACTTTCGGCTGTGCCATCCAAAAGATTAGTAATGGTGATGGTAGCACCAGCTAAGGTAGCATTGTTGTCTGTCAGGGTAAAGTCGCTATCGACAATGGAGGCAGGAGTGCCAGTAAAGGTAGTGCTAAAATCAATACCTGATCCGTTAGTGCCGTTGAGGTCGAGGACAGCGGCGCGGTTGCCAAACACCACGTAGCTCTGCCCTGAACTAAAGCCGTTGGGGGAGGCACCTCTTGCCCCGATAATCAGGTCATCGATGCCGTCACCGTTGACATCCCCGGCACTGCTGACAGAATTGCCTGATTGGTCAAATGCTGCGATGCCGTTAAGAATAAAGCCTGACGTGCCGTTGAGAGTGGAGAGGTCTAGAGTCGGGCTAAAGCCTGTGCTATTACCAAACACCACGTAGCTCTGCCCTGAAGAGGAGCCGTTGGGGGAGGCATTGTATGCCCCGATAATCAGGTCGTCGATGCCGTCACCGTTGACATCCCCGGCACTGCTGACAGATACGCCTGAGTTGTTATCTGCTGCGATGCCGTTAATAGCAAAGCCGTTAGTGCCGTTGAGGGTGGAGAGGTTAAGAGTCTGGCTAAAGCCTGTGCTATTGCCAAACACTACGTAGCTCTGCCCTGAAGAGTAGCCGTTGGGGGAGGCATCGTATGCCCCGATAATCAGGTCGTCGATGCCGTCACCGTTGACATCCCCGGCACTGCTGATAGAGTTGCCTGAGTTGTCATATGCTGCGATGCCGTTAAGAATAAAGCCATTAGTGCCGTTGAGGGTGGAGAGGTCTAGAGTCGGGCTAAAGCCTGTGCTATTGCCAAACACTACGTAGCTCTGCCCTGAATAAGAGCCGTTGGGGGAGGCATTTCTTGCCCCGATAATCAGGTCGTCGATGCCGTCACCGTTGACATCCCCGGCACTGCTGACAGAATAGCCTGATAAGTCACCTGCTGCGATGCCGTTAATAGCAAAGCCGTTAGTGCCGTTGAGGGTGGAGAGGTCTAGAGTCGGGCTAAAGCCTGTGCTATTGCCAAACACCACGTAGCTCTGCCCAGAAAAAGAGCCGTTGGGGTCGGCAAAGCTTGCCCCGATAATCAGGTCGTCGATGCCGTCACCGTTGACATCCCCGGCACTGCTGACAGAATTGCCTGAGTAGTCAAATGCTGCGATGCCGTTAATAGCAAAGCCGTTAGTGCCGTTGAGGGTGGAGAGGTTAAGAGTCGGGCTAAAGCCTGTGCTATTGCCAAACACCACGTAGCTCTGCCCAGAAAAAGAGCTGTTGGGGTCGGCACCTCTTGCCCCGATAATCAGGTCGTCGATGCCGTCACCGTTGATATCTCCGGCACTGCTGACAGAAAAGCCTGATAAGTCATCTGCTGCGATGCCGTTAAGAATAAAGCCATTAGTGCCGTTGAGGGTGGAGAGGTTAAGGGTCGCGCTAAAGCTGCTACTGCCAAACACTACGTAGCTCTGCCCTGAATAGCTGCCATTGGGGGAGGCAAATCTTGCTCCGATAATCAGGTCGTCGATGCCGTCACCGTTGACATCCCCGGCATCGCTGACAGAAAAGCCTGATTGGTCAATTGCTGCGATGCCGTTAAGAATAAAGCCGTTAGAGCCGTTGAGGTTAGATAAGTTGAAAACTGAATTTGCCATGAGTTTTTCCTTTGTTTTGAGATTTGAGACTTTAGAGATTCCGTTGAACAAGAGGCAGCAGGTCAAGAATCTGTGCCAACAGTGATTAGCCGCCGGATTTCATCGCTCTTGAAACCAATCGCCATCGGTCGCCGCACCCCTGGTAATGCCACCACATCGTACAGTTCCTGCACCACCCCTTCTAAGCGCAGGGAATGGACAACATCCCCACTTCTGAGGTCAATTACCAGCAGTCCGCAATGAGGTTCTGCCTGCAAGGCTAGCAATCTCTCATCTAGTGGCAGCCCGCTAAAAGTTTTGTTGTGCCTGGGTTGAGAAATCCCCACCACCGCGAAGTCGCCGTGAAAGGTTAATCCGCGCTGGTAACCTGGACAGAAAGCTACGGGTTCAAATACCCCCCGCTCTAAGTCCACGTAACCAAATTCCCCTGTACCAGAGTTGAGTAACCACAGTTTGTCTCGATACCACCGGGGAGAGTGGGGCATTGACAGTCCCGCTAACACGATTTCGCTGCTTTCAACATCAATGACGCAACCGCCATTGCTTCGTTTGTCCCGCCATCCCTCGGCTACATCTGACTGACTCACAGCTGTGACATACTTCGGTTTTCCTGAGCGCATTGCCAACCCGTTGAGATGACACCTGTCTTCTGCCGCCAGCTTGGAGATAAACGGGGGCTGCCACACCGGGACGAAGCTGTGGCTTTCGCTGACTGTAGCTAGACAGCTAAATAGAGTATTGACAAATATCAATTTCTGTAGATTATTTGATTCTGGGGAATTGACAAGGGCGATGTCATGGATGTCTAAATCTCCAGTTATGTAACCCAGTTGCGGCAGATAGAGAGCATCATAGCCGTTGTGAACTTGTCCAGGTTCAAGAGTATTTTCCAATCGCCACAGTTGATACAGGGAACTCATATATAAGCTGCTTCTCTGGCTATACAAACCCATGCAGCGATCAAATGTCCGCTCGAACACCGACAGCCGTTTGTCTGGTTGCAAGCCTATGAAAAAGACTTTGCCTGCTTGGTAAGTAGTGAATGCCAAACTGAGATTTTGCTCGTATAGCCAAGGGACGAATTGCCTAGAAGCGTTGATTTCTAGTCCACTAGGGGCAGAAACGGGAGTTTGAGTCATTGGTGCTGTTGGTTCCTTGGGTTAACTTTTGCTCTTTGATGCAACAAAGGTGCAAGCCAATGCAACAAAGGTGCAAGCCAATGCAACAAAGGTGCAAGTCGATGTATCAAAGGTGCAGGTCAGTGCATCAAAGGTGTAAGTCGATGCAACTTAGTTGCTCTTTGATGCACCTAAATTGCTCTTTCATGCAACTAAAGTCGGCGAAGTCAGCGTTGCATGAACCGTATTGGATTAAAGCGTTACGAAATCAGCAGCAGTCAGCGTCGTAGTATTAATACCAGTCAGCGTCGCCAAAATTTCATTAGTGGAAGTCACTTTGATATTGCTACCAGAGAAACTTAATTGCCCAAAGCTTAAACCACCATACAGTCCGATTAAATCTTGACCGTCAGAGAAATCAGTAATGGTATCAGTCCCTTCCCCAGCCGCAAAGGCAAATATATCATTACCATTGTTACCTGTGAGGAAATCACTGCCAATACCACCATAGAGGAGATCACTGCCATTACCACCAGTGAGGTAATCAGTACCTGCACCGCCGTAGAGGGTATCGTCGCCATTACCACCGTTGAGGGTATCGTTACCCGCGCCGCCATCCATCAGACCATCGCCATACAAGACATCGCTACCATTACCGCCAAACAGGCTATCGTTACCTGCGCCGCCTTTGATGGTATCGTTGCCATTGCCGCCGTTGATGATGTCGTTACCGATGGTGCCAATCAGGTTATCCGCAAAATTAGTACCATTATTGATCAGACCGACAGCCACAGTAACTGTAGCAGTATCAGTGAGGCTACCATCGCTGAGGGTGTAATTAAAGGTGGCATTACCAGAGAACAGAAGATTTGGGGTAAAGGAAACGAAATCATCTGCGGTGTTGCTGGCTGTGCCGTTATTGTTCAGGAAGGCAGTACCGTTAGTAAAACCGCTGACACCAGTGATGCTAAGTCCGGTGCTATCAACATCGGTATCATTAGCTAGTAGGCTACTAACTGGGATGTTGACGGTAGTAGCAAAGAATGTGGAAGCACTGTCATCAACAGCAACAGGGGCATCGTTAACGGCGGTGACAGAGAAACTGCGGGTTTGTCCAGTTAAGGTTGCTGTGCCATCAGTGACATTGTAGGTGAGATTAACTGCGCCGTTAAAGTTAGCAGTTGGGGTGAAGGTATAAGTCCCATTATTGTTATTTACCAATGCACCGTTAGTCGCAGTTAAGTTAGCAACTGAGAGGGTATCACTAGTATCTACATCGGTAAAACCTGTCAATAAGTCAGCCGCAGTAATATTAATGGCTGTATCTTCTGCTGTGTTGCTTAATATAGCTGTGGGTGAACCTGTTGGCGCATCGTTAACGGGGGTGACAGAGAAAGTCTGAGTTTGTCCAGTTAAGGTTGCTGTACCATCAGTCACATCGTAGGTGAGATTAACTGCGCCATTAAAGTTAGCAGTTGGGGTGAAGGTATAAGTCCCATTCAAGTTGTCCACCAATGCACCGTTAGTGGCAGTTAAGTTAGCAACTGAGAGGGTATCACTAGTATCTACATCGGTAAAACCTGTCAATAAGTCAGCCGCAGTAATATTAATGGCTGTATCTTCTGCTGTGTTGCTTAATATAGCTGTGGGTGAACCTGTTGGCGCATCGTTAACGGGGGTGACAGAGAAAGTCTGAGTTTGTCCAGTTAAGGTTGCTGTACCATCAGTCACATCGTAGGTGAGATTAACTGCGCCATTAAAGTTAGCAGTTGGGGTGAAGGTATAAGTCCCATTCAAGTTGTCCACCAATGCACCGTTAGTGGCAGTTAAGTTAGCAACTGAGAGGGTATCACTAGTATCTACATCGGTAAAACCTGTCAATAAGTCAGCCGCAGTAATATTAATGGCTGTATCTTCTGCTGTGTTGCTTAATATAGCTGTGGGTGAACCTGTTGGCGCATCGTTAACGGGGGTGACAGAGAAAGTCTGAGTTTGTCCAGTTAAGGTTGCTGTGCCATCAGTGACATCGTAGGTGAGATTAACTGCACCATTAAAGTTGGCAGTTGGGGTGAAGGTATAAGTCCCATTCAAGTTGTCCACCAATGCACCGTTAGTGGCAGTTAAGTTGGCAACGGAAAGGATATCACCCGCATCTACATCCGTAAAACCTGCCAATAAGTCAGCCGCAGTAATATTGATGGCAGTATCTTCTGCTGTGTTGCTTAACGTCGCAGTGGGTGAACCTGTTGGCGCATCGTTAACTGGGGTGACAGAGAAACTGCGGGTTTGTCCAGTTAAGGTTGCTGTGCCATCAGTGACATCGTAGGTCAGATTAACTGCGCCGTTAAAGTTGGCAGTTGGAGTGAAGGTATAAGTCCCATTCAAGTTGTCCACCAATGCACCGTTAGTGGCAGTTAAGTTGGTAACTGAGAGGGTATCACTAGTATCTACATCCGTAAAACCTGCCAATAAGTCAGCCGCAGTAATATTGATGGCTGTATCTTCTGGTGTGTTGCTTAATATAGCTGTGGGTGAACCTGTTGGCGCATCATTAACACCGTTGATAGTCAGGTTAACCGTTGCTGTGCTGATGCCGCCGTTGCCATTATCACTAGCTGTGTAAGTGAAGCTATCAGTAGCAGTAGCACCCACACCCAAAGATTCAAATTGACCGTTGGGGTTGTAGTCCAAAGTACCATCGGTTTTGAGAGACACGGTAGCACCGGAAGCTAGGGTAATTGGTGTGCCGACTGTGATGCTGTTGCCATTAACTTCAATCACACTCAGGCTGTCGCCATTAGCATCCGTGTCATTTACCAACACGTTGATGTTGACGAGGGTATTTTCATCAGTGGTGGCAGTATCGTTGGCGGCAACAGGGGGGATGAAAGGCGATTCATAAGCGCCAATATCCACAGTAGCGCCAATGGTGCGAGTGATACCCCGTTGGTCTGTGGTGGCACCCACAGGGATGAGGGTATTGTCTCCCGCGTTGATGGCAGCCGAACCGGAAACTATAGCGTGAGTGAAAGTAGCACCGCCGTTGTCGGCGAGAGAGGCGATGACTTGGTTAATATTGGTAATGCCAGCCGAGGCAAAGGTGATATCGCTACCAGTGCCGATGCTGCCAGATGCGCCAGTCAAGCTACCGATGAGGTTGTTGCCATTGCCTGTGACTGCACCCGCAATATCCGGGGCTTCGTTACCAGAATCGAAGTTGCCGGCGATGATGGTGTTTTGGACGGTGACGGTGCCAACATCATTGAATACACCACCGCCGTCGCCACTGCCATTGTTGTCGGAGTCTGCCGTGTTATTGGTAATAGTGCTGTTGGTTAAGGTGAGGGTGCCGTCTGCATTGTAGATCCCGCCGCCGCTATCTGCTGATGTATTGCCAGAGATGGTGCTGTTGCTAATCGCAGCTGTTCCTGAGTTAAGGATACCGCCCACCAAACCAGTATTGCCAGAGATGGTGCTGCTGGTAATCGCAGCTGTTCCTGAGTTAACGATACCGCCCAGAATCCCAGTATTGCCAGAGATGGTGCTGCTGGTAATTGTAGCTATTCCTGCTGCGTTAAAGATACCACCCACGAACCCAGTATTGCCAGAGATGGTGCTATTGGCAATAGTAACTGTTCCCTCGTTGCTATAGATGCCACCACTGCCTCCTTGCACCGAAATATTGGCTGTATTGTCAGAGATGGTGCTATTGGCAATAGTAACTGTTCCCGCCAAGTTAGCGATGCCACCGGTGAAAAACCCATTATTGCCGGAGATAGTGCTGTTGTTGATGGTCAGGTTTTCTCTATTTGTGATGGATGCGCGATCGCCATTAGCTATATAAGCACCCGTAATCTTCAGTCCGTCAATGGTTACGGCAATTTGATCGCCACTGCTATCATTTATATTAAAGACAGCAGAGGCATTGTTACCACTAATAATCAGGTTACTTGCCCCTAATCCATTGATGGTCAAGGCATCAGTAATAACTAATTCCCCAGAAGTTAGGGTAATGGTGTCAGGTGTAGCATCAGCGAACACACTACCCGCAAAGGTAATTGTATCTGCACCTGCAAAGGCATTGGCGTTGAGAATCGCTTGCCGCAAGGAACCTTCACCAGAATCGTTGGTGTTGGTGACGACGGTATCGTTGGCAGCGATAGTAACCGTTGCGGTATTGTTGGTACCATCTACCGTGTAACCAGTACCAGTATCTAAGTTGAGGGTGAGGGTTTCGTCTGCTTCAGCAGCGATATCATTAATAGCAGATAAGTCAACGTCAACAAAACTTTGTCCAGCAGCAATGGTGACAGTTAAGGTATTGCCAGAAACCGTGACGCTACCACCACTGAGGGTATAGTCGGCAGTCGCCGCTGTGCTGCCGCCATCAAGGGTGAGGTTGATGGTTAAATCCCCTGTGGTATCGGTGCGACTGATGCGATAGACACCGTTACTGCCGCCTTCATTGGCTGTGGCAGTTTGTGCGGTGATGCTGACAGTGGGGGTAGAAATGGGTTGATTCTCGAAGAACAGGACATTGCCGCCCCGATTCCCCACAAAAGCATCCAAGTCCCCATCGCCATCGATATCGCCAAAGGTGGGTGCAGCATTAGACCCCACATCCGTCAGTCCGAAGGGGTTGGTGGCTTCCAAGGTGAAGGTAGGAGCCGTGGCAGTTCCACTGTTGCGGTAGAACAGAATATTGCCGTCCCGATTCCCCACAAAAGCATCCAAGTCCCCATCAGCATCGATATCGGCAAAGGTGGGTGCAGCAATTTGCCCTACATCCGTTAGTCCGAAGGGGTTGGTGGCTTCCAAGGTGAAGGTAGGAGCCGTGGCAGTTCCACTGTTGCGGTAGAACAGGGTATTGCCGTCAAAATTCCCTACAAAAGCATCCAAGTCTCCATCAGCATCGATATCGGCAAAGGTGGGTTTAGCAGAATAACCCACATCCATCAGTCCGAAGAGATTGTAGCCTTCCTGCGTGAAGGTAGGAGCCGTGGCAGTTCCACTGTTGCGTTGAAACAGGATATTGCCGCCAAAATTCCCCACAAAAGCATCTAAGTCTCCATCCCCATCGATATCGGCAAAGGTGGGTTTAGCATATCTCCCCACCCCCGTCAGTCCGAAGGGATTGCCGACTTCCTGCGTGAAGGTGGGAGGAGCCGTAGTTCCACTGTTGCGGTAGAACTGAATATTGCCTTCACTGTCACCCTCAAAAGCATCCAAGTCTCCATCCCCATCGATATCGGCAAGAATGGGTTGAACAGAACGGAAAAAATTCCTCAGTCCGAAGGGGTTGGTAATTGGGGTCTTAAAATTCGGGTCAGCCATGTTAGTTTTCTCTTGATTCAAATGTACGGTTAATCAACTTACTCGTCTGTCGCACTTCCCCTACCCCAGTTAAATAGGGAGTCAGGTGTCGTTTGACAAACTTCAACAAACGCGGATAACGGTAAGAAACCGAACCCGTGAGGTAGGGAACACCACTGTCAACTTGACGACGAATCGCTTCTGCTAACAGCCAAACCCCTCGCCCCCGCTTCTCAAATGCTTGTGCAATTGAAAAAGTGGTGTAGCGAATTGTGTCAGGTGCCACCCGATGGGTTAACACCCAACCAATAACCTCCCCCCGATAGCGCAATCCCAAGCTATTTAGGGGTTCTAAGCGGTGTGCCTCGACATTAGGCGGCAGGGATAAACCGGCATCTAACCAAGGAAACACCTCAAAGGCTGGAGGTAGGGGATACTTGTTTAACCAAGGTGCTTGGGCAATTTTTTCTGTAGCGGTTTTGCCAAGCACCAAGTTAATTTGGGGTGGTTGCCAATGTAGCTTAGAAAGTAGCGGTTCTAAAGCGACATTGGTGAGTGTACTGGTTGAATAGCTGAGGATGATTTCAACACATCCCTGTTGAGTTAATTCTTTTTCTAAATAGGCAACTAACTTCGTGCCAATTCCTTGATGACGGTATTCGGGTAAGACGAATAGGGAGATGATTTCGGCTTGTTGGGGGTTTAAACGTTCGCTGATGGCAAAGCCGACTATTGCACCGTCTAGGGAAGCAGAAAGCCCAGTTAATTCGCCTTGGGGCGGTTGAGTTTGCCAGCGTTTTTGCAGGCTGGGATAGGTGAGGTGATTGTAGTCTTTGGCGTTGCTGCTGTTGAGGTGATACACCCGTTGGTAACGGACGGTTTGACCTAACCCCCCCAGCCCCCCTTCCCTACTAGGGAAGGGGGGAGCAATCATACCCCCCTCTCCTTGCAGGGTTGGGGATGAGATATCCCTATTACTCCCCTCTCCTTGTAGGAGAGGGGCTGGGGGAGAGGTCGGTAATCCCGCAACGGGAGGTTTTGCCCCCTTACTGGGACGTTTGGCGGTGGGTTTGGTGGTGACAATGCCCCCACTGTTGGGAAATGTGACTAGGCGCTGTATTTCATCTGACTGTAAACCAATTGCTTGGGGTTGTAGCACCCCAGGCAGAACTACAACATCAAATAGTTCTTCTATTACTCCCTGAAAATATAGCCAGTGCAGGGCTGTGCCTGTCTGCAAGTCAATTACCATTAAGCCACACTGGGGGCGATTGCCTTGGGAATTTAAGCGATTTTCTAGGGTTAAGCCGGTAAAAGTCTGGGAACGTAGTTGAGATAGTCCCACAAAGGCGAAGTTTTGCCAAAAGGCTAATCCACGCACAAATCCAGGGCAGAAGGTGATGGGATGGAATTGACGCTCCTCGATGTAGCCTAATTCCCCTGTGCCAGAATTAAGTAACCATAATTTCCCCTGATACCAACGGGGAGAATGGGGCATGGATAAGCCTGTGGCGATGATTTCATTTTGGGTAACGTCGATGACGACTCCGCCATCGACGCGATGATTACGCCACCCGGCGGCTGTATCTGTGGTACTACAGGCAGTGACATAAGCGGGTTTGCCCTCTACCATTGCTAACCCATTGAGATGACAACGATCTTCGGCGACGAGTTTGGAAATAAAGGGCGGTTGCCAAATGGGGACAAAGTTGTAATCTGGGCTGAGGGTGGCTAAACAACTAAAGTCGGTATTGACAAAAATCACTTTTCCGGCATCGTCTAAGACTAGTTCATGGGCGTTGACATCGCCTGTGGTGTAAGCGGTGCGGGGGACATAAAGGCGATCTGCTTGCAGCAGCGCTTCGCTAACGCATTCCCCATGTTTTTCGCCACTACCCAAGAAGTTATCAAAATGCCAGAGTTGGTAGCGGGTTGTCATGTAGAGGCTTTTGCCTACTAGATATAGCCCCATTGGTTTGTCGAATAGTCTTTCGTTGAGCTTGAGCTGTCCGTTCGCTTGGCTACCAACGAAAAAAAGGCGGTTGGTTTGGTAGGTTGTGAATGCCAAGCTGAGATTTTGCTGGCATAGCCAAGAGCCGAATTGCACAGAAGCGTTGATTTCTAGCCTAATAGGGGCAGAAACAGGGGTTTGCATGGGTTATTGGTTTAAATAGACTAATTAGCTTTGAGTTTTAACTTATAGCATTAGAATGCTCCCACAGGCGCGAGACTAATGCGACTTGATTTAATAAAGAATTAACATTTAGGTTAAGAAAACGCAGTAAAATAGTCCCCTGCACCTCTGCGTTTGAGGATTAAAACTAGCTTGATGTCTGCTCGGTTAGGCAGTTGTCTAAATTTTTACAAGGCGTGAAATCAATTATATAGCGATCTGCTTGATTCCCGCATCGAACAAAGATCCTAGTCAAAACTAGGATCTTTGTCCTATATAATTAATACTTATGTTGAATGATGAGAGTGGCGATACCTACGGTGGTCACTGAGCCTGTCCTGAGCGTAGCCGAAGGGCGCAGCCGAAGTGTGGGCTACGCCAACGCCTCTACTCCATGAAGAGTGAGCAAGGCTAATTTTTGCAACGCTCATGCATCAAAGGTGCAAGTCAATATTTAGATATGTTTGCCCTTCGATATATTATGAAATTCCGTCTAGTTTTAATAAAACGCATTTGATTTTTGATACAGATGCAATTCTTATTGTGCAGAAATTACTTAGCAGGAACTTATTCTGTTCAAAATTATATATAGCGGTTCTCGGTTGAGTGAGGTACAAGAACCCCACCCCCAACCCCCTCCCCGCAAGCGAGGAGGGGGCTATTATGTACCTCATGTGATTAGGAAACGCTATAATTTATTCTTATGATTAATTGGAAAATAACTGTGATCAGGCATGTACAAGTAATAAAATCTCCAGCCCTTTCAAGTATTTTTTGCCAAAACCAAAAATATTGGTGGTTTCCCCTTGGAGAGCGAAAGCAATGGCTGGGCATTTGATTTTTTAGTGCGATTTGTTAACCTAAAAGAGTAATTCTACTTATCAGGTTGTGGTTGATCAGACCTTGACAAATGAACAGTGATGTAGGTGACAGATTGCTTTGAATTTAGATCATGATCAGGCGATCGCATCAACTGTTACCATTTTATTTTTTGATGCGATCGCCTGGGCAAATTTGGTATTATCTAGCGGCGTCTGCTGCCAAAACCAGTTGAACGACGGGCTGGAGAACGTCCACTACCAAAACTAGGAGTGCGTTGGGTTGAACCGGATCTACCCGAAGGTCTGAGTTCACTAGCACCATAACCGGAACCACTGGGACGGTTCCCGGTAGTGGTACGCGGTGTGGTGCGTACAGTTGAACCACTAGGAGATGACCTTCTAATCACACCCGTAGTGCGGAAAGCAGTACGATTTCTCACGGCTGCGGGTGGCGCATTATAGCGACTCCGGTAACTGTTAACCGCTTGGTCATAGCTGCTACCATACCCACCGTGGCCAATTAGGACTCCTCCTGGCTGATAAGCAGGCGGCACGTAGTATTGGGGTCTAAATAACATACTGCCGATCGCTTGTCCCGCTATGTTACCAGCTACTGCCGCAGCAAATGGTGTCCAAAAGCTACTTTCTTGGCGGACTACAACAGTTTGCGGTTGTCCTGTTTGGGGATTGGTTTGTGTCTCGGTGACGTTGTGGACATACTGAATTTTGAAGTCTTCCGGGACGTACAAAATTGGCTGTCCGTTTTCCACCTTTAAATAAGCTTTCTTACCCTGTTTGATTTCATCATCAGTCAGCCTTGCCATTTGCAACTTTTCAGTGGCAAAGTTTGGGGGTGTATTGTTGAGTAACAATAGCTGATACTCCCCAGTTGCATCATCGTATGTCGCTTGTTGCACTTGATACTCACCATCACTCAACTTGGTGGCAGCAGAGGTTTGGCTAACGTTCCTGCCGGTAGGGGTAGTTTGGTTTCCCCCCCCGCAGGCGACAGTTGTCAAGCACAAACTCAGCGCTAAAAAAACGACTGTAAACTTACGCAGTACGTTCATGATCATTGCACTATTTCCTTATCTTTGAGCTTAACAAGTTCTCAATGTGGCTAGTAGTACGGACAACCCAACAAACTACAAAGGTATCAGTTCTGGGTAATATTGCAACAGCTGATCGTTAGTGAGTTCATCGCCTAACTGTGCTGGCGAGAAATGCACTTGGATAGCCCGTAGTTTGTGGTTGTAGTGCAAATTGATTAAGGTTTTTAAACCTTCCTTCAGCGCTTGAATGTTAGAAAGGTCGGTTTCCAACGCTGGCACTTCTCCTTCATAAGCCACTGTAATCATTACAACTACGTTACGTGTCACAGGTATAGAAAAAGGTTCATTCACTCCAGAGTTAGAACCCAAATCCAAGTCCGCACCGTAGCGTTCAGCAGAGTCGCTAAATAACTGATTGACGTAATCTCCTGCTTCACCTTCATCCCAAAACACATCGCCTTCATTAGAAGCAGAAAGCCAGTATTCATCAGATCGTAACAGAGTTTCACACAGTTCTACCAATCCTTCTCCCAAAACTTGCAAGTCGCCATCAGCATCGATCGCATCCCTTGCACCACGATTTAATACTCCTAAAATAGGTGCCACCTCAGACCCAGCCAAATGTAGAAATAAGCGAAAGACCACATAGCGAGTCCGACCAATCATCTTATTAAAAAAATCCGGCATTTGCTTCCTCCAGAAGTTTATTTGAAGTTTATTTTTAGTTTCACATACAGAGGGCAGGGGGGATGTGGGGATGGGGGGGATGAGGGAGATGAGGGGGATGAGGGGGATGAGGGGGATGAGGGGGATGAGGGAGATGAGGGGGATGAGGGGGATGAGGGGGATGAGGGGGATGAGGGGGATGAGGGGGATGGGGGGATGAGGGGGATGAGGGAGATGGGGGGATGAGGGGGATAAGGGAAATAATTCTTCACTCCTAACTCCTAACTCCTAACTCCTAACTCCTAACTCCTCACTCCTAACTCCTAACTCCGCGCCTCAGCACTACTGACTGGCATAATGAAAACTTTTGACGAAATCCACAACCATGTTTAACGAAGGCAAGATAGACATAGCATATTCACTGGACATCTCAGCTAAAAATCCTACATCAAGTTCAGAGGGATTAATAAATCGTTTACCAAAGTTGGGATTGTAATACACAATTAAAGTTTGAGCGCTGGAATTTGTTAATATTGTCTGGGTAGGTACTCTAAAGAAATTTAATTTGGCTGCTAATTCCAGATTTTTTTTCATTTGTCTAATAGTCTGAGCTTGATTAATAGCTTCCTGAATTAGAGCAATTAATTGCTTGAGCCGATGGGGTGTTTTTTCCCCTAGGTGAGGTAGATCTTCTTTTATCAACATTTCTATGACTGTATAAATATTTTTTTGGGTGTTAGCAGCATCTTTAAAGGGAAGAATGGCAATACAAGCTGTAGGTAATAAAGCTTCGTCACTATCTAATCGAAAAGTGAAAATAGTCCGGCGACGCCCTATTTCCATGCTAGGAGGTTGTTTGAGCGCTCGATATTCTTGAGCAATTTGGAAATAAGCAGCAGCGAGGGCAAAGTTGGCTTCGTGTTCTAGGGCTGCATCGACGATAATCCGGATGGTTGGTGGAGTTTCATTGAAAAAGTCTCGTGGGTCTTCCGACTCAAACTTTTGGATGATGGTGCGATCGCCATTAGGACTAAGATCAACCCACTCACAAATCACGCCTTCGGTTTTTAAACCAAAACGCGAGGTAGAATACAGTTTTGCCCCTGTTAAAATCGCTCCTGTTAAATCAGCACCTATCCACTCTGCTTTAATTAAGGTTGCTTGGGTTAAATCGGCATGTACTAAACTGGCATTGGTTAAATTTGCATTGCTCAAGTCTGCGCCCATTAAGTTAGCCCCACTTAATTTGGCCCCGCTTAAATCAGCCCAACGAAGATTTGCCCCACTTAAATCAGCCCAACGAAGATTTGCCCCGCTTAAATCTGCGTTGTTGAGGTTAGAATGGCTGAGATTTGCCTGTTTGAGTTCAGCTTCTCGCAAATTCACACCATTGAGATCAGTGCGACTCAAATCGGTAGCGTTTAAATTAGCCATCTCTAACTTGGCTCCCACTAAAGAACTCCCTCTTAAAATCGCTTCATTCAAGTTAGCGCTACGCAGATTTGCGTGGCGTAGTGTCGCTTCTCGCAAGTCGGCGCTGGTGAGATTAGCTTCAAACAAGTCAGCACGGCTGAGATCGGCGCGAATTAACTCAGCCCGAACTAGTGAGGCTTGTCGCAGTTGAGCGCGACTGAGATCGGCTCGAATCAAATTGGCTACATTCAAGTTAGAATTGTTAAGGTTGGCGCTATCAAGATTCACACCACTTAATCTGGCTACATTCAGATTGGCAGAACTCAAGTTAGCTGCGCTGAGATTTGCCCCACTTAGGTTAACTACATTTAAGTTGGCTTTGCTGAGATTCACGCCACTGAGTTTTGCACCACTCAAGTTAGCTTCACTAAGGTCAACACCACTAAAGTCTATGATACCTGCTGCGTATTGTTCCAGGAATTCCTCTACAGTCATTAATGTTACCTCTTATACCAATTTTAGATTTTAGATTTTAGATTTTAGATTTTAGTGAGGCAGCCCCCGACAGGAGCGGTTTCCGTCGTTAGCGCAGCGTTAGCGAAGCGTTAGCGACGAAGGAGCGTCGGTACGAGCGTCTGGGGGACTGCCGTTAGCGTAGCGTTAGCGAGTCTGCGAGCGTCACCCGAAGGGATTGGAAATCCTGAATAGATAGCCAATTTTATAGATTTAAAAAAATACAACCTATCTCAATTTGGTATTAGATGCCAACTTGAAGTAGATACATGTAAATAAAAGTTTGTAGTGAGTTAGCACTGATATAGTTTTTATTCCTTCTCCCCTTCAGCATTGCCTAGCCAGGATAAAGTGAAAATACTTAACAGATAAACTTTCAAAATCAAAAATGAAAATTGGTATTTTAGGACTGGGATTAATAGGTGGTTCCTTGGGTTATGACTTGCGATCGCTTGGTCATCATGTCTTGGGAGTCAGTCGCCGTGAATCCACCTGTAAAAGAGCGATCGCTTTAGGTAGCGTTGATGAAGCATCTGTTGACATGAGCCTCTTGGCAAGTGCAGAGGTTGTATTTATTTGTACACCCATCGGGTTGATTGTTCAGCAATTTCAGCAATTGATTTCTCATCTATCTGCCGCTACGATTGTCACTGATGTTGCTTCAGTAAAAACACCGATAGTCAAGGCACTTGCTCCTGTTTGGAAAAATTTTATTGGTGGTCATCCAATGGCAGGAACAACAGATAGTGGTATAGAAGCAGCACAACGGGATTTATTTCTTGGTAGACCTTACGTATTAACACCAGACACGACAACACCAACGAGTGTAATTTCCGTTGTTGAAGAAATTGTGCGATCGCTTGGGGCTAATATCTACCATTGTCAACCAGAGCAACACGACCGCGCTGTTAGTTGGATTTCTCATTTACCCGTGATGGTCAGTGCTGCTTTAATTGCTGCTTGCATGGGTGAAACAGACCCCGACGTTTTACAGCTAGCCCAAAACCTAGCTAGTTCAGGTTTTCGAGATACCAGTCGCGTAGGTGGTGGAAATCCTGAGTTGGGATTGATGATGGCGCAGTATAATCGCCAAGCATTGCTTGGGTCTTTGCAACAATATCGCCACAACCTCGACGAATTGATTAACTTAATTGAGCAGGAAAATTGGACAGTTTTAGAGGCTAAGTTACAGTTAACTCAACAGGCGCGACCTGATTTTGTTGAATAGACCTCTTGCAAAAGTCGTTCTTTGCGATCTTTTCTTTGCGCCTTTGCGACGGCAGTCGCTTCAACGGGGGGAACCCCCGCAACGCGCTGCCTCGCCTTTGCGTGAGAAAAAAAAATATTTATGCAAGAGGTCTAATAGTCAGTTGTCAGTTGTCATTTGTCATTTGTCAGGAGGCAGAAGACAGAAGGCAGCCCCCGACAGGAGCGGTTCCCGTCGTTAGCGCAGCGCTAGCGTTAGCGAAGCGTTAGCGACGAAGGAGCGTCGGTACGAGCGTCTGGGGGACTACGAACCCAGAGGGTCGTGGGGGCCCCAAGTTCCCCAGTCCCCAGTCCCTAGTCCCCTGCTATATATGCAACTTTGATTTAAACTGCTTCTGTGTTCTTTTCTCCAGTACGAATCCGAATAACTTGCTCAACAGGAGAGATGAAAATTTTGCCGTCGCCAATTTCGCCTGTGCGGGCAGCAGCAATAATTTTGTCCACTACCATATCAACTTGGCTGTCCTCGACAACGATTTCCACTTTCAGCTTTTGCAGAAACTCAACGGTGTACTCAGAACCCCGATAACGTTCTGTTTGGCCTTTCTGCCGTCCGAACCCCCGGACTTCAGAAACCGTCATCCCCACAATACCAGCGTTCACCAAAGCAATTTTTACCTCATCAAGCTTAAATGGCCGGATAATTGCTTCTACTTTCTTCATCTTCTCGACTCCTTAGTTCTAATAGGTTCGTTTATCTATCTAACCAGATCCACTGTCTGACACTTTCACCATTTGCACTATTTCAAATAGATATGTAAGAATTGCAATTTTTTTTAAACTATATACGCCCTAAACGAGCAATTCTGACATTAGCAGTGGCAAGGATTGAGCAATCAATCCTTGAGATTGTGATTATGTGATATTGTTCTCTAATGAACGTTTTTGTATGTAGTTTTGTAACTTAAAAGACAAATTTCATTTATTGACACAGTGATTTTGGATAAATTACACAAACAATGCATGTGTCAACTAACGACTCTGATATTCAAATAGGGGACGCACAATCAAATAACCAGCAGCAAAAGCGGTAAGCATAATTAACAAGATAGTGAATGCTAACCACCAAGCATTGAATTCCTTTGTCTGTGACTGTGCGGTAGGATAATAGGCGACTTCCTGCTCTTCAATGAGGACTGTTTGTGGCATTGGAGCATTTATGTTTACTGTAGGCACAGAGAAGTCAAAACCATGACTTTTGCTGTTCGACACTTGGGAAACAGCAGGTTGACGCGAACGAGAAACCTGCTGACGTGGATGTGTGTCAGTCGCTGGATGGTTATTTAGACTTTTGCCATCAAAAGAAGAATTTTGGGCTTGGTGAGAACTAGGTCTAGCATCAGAACCTACCAATTTTTGCAGGTGTAAAAAAGACTGAACTACTTTGCTAACCTCGTGGCGGAGTAGTTGGTTTTCTTGCACAAGTTGTTGGTTCTTGGCATTCAGTGCATCTAACTTTGCCTGTGTAGCTTGTAACTCTGCTGCCAATTCCCTATATACGTACATTGGTACAGAGGGTAGGTAGGTTTGGGTGTTTGGTTTTGGGGGATTGCTGTGAACAGAACCTGTGGTTGTTCGCATTGGTGATTTGGTATAAAAAATAAAGGTAATCAGTTCATCCAGAGAGACTATAAGATTATACGCATCCCTGAAGCTATGCCCAAGAATAATAGAAAAATGCCGAGAGAGCAAAGATTTTTTCTTTACATTTGGAATAAAGTTAGTGGTCAGTGGTGACTTGCAACTGACAAATAACAACTGACCAAAAAGCTAATTTTGTAACAATGAAAAAAAGTGTCCCACAGGGCCTTGCCCTTTGCCAATCTCTAGGGCGTAAGAAAGTGCAGTGGTGACATACTCCTTTGCCTGTTGTACAGCAGGCCACAAGTCATTTCCCATTGCCAGGTTAGCAGCGATCGCTGCTGATAGTGTACAACCAGTACCGTGGGTATTTTTGGTTTCTACTTGCCTTGTGGTCAAGATTTCTAGTTTTTCGCCATCAAACCAGATATCAACACCACGTAAATTTCCTTGCATTCCTCCACCTTTAACTAAAACAGCCTTCGCCCCCAAATTTTCATGAATGGTTTGAGCAGCTTGGCCCATATCATCCAGGGAATTAATTTGTAAACCGCTCAAAATCTGTGCTTCATAACGATTTGGCGTCACAATAGCCGCCTTGGGAATCAAATTCTCGCGCAGAGTCTTCACAGCTTCATCATCAATCAATTGTGCCCCCGTGCGTGATACCATCACCGGGTCAACCACTAAGTTATCGATTTGTAAAGCTTCCACTTGCTCTGCAACAGCAGAGATAATTTCTTGATTGAGTAACATTCCCGTTTTTGCAGCTTGTACGCCGATATCCTCAACCACTGCTTGAATTTGTGCCACAACTGCCTCCACTGGCATAGCATCAACCCGCGCCACCCCCAAAGTGTTCTGTGCCGTGACACAGGTGATAGCGCTAGTACCGTGAACACAATGAAAGGCAAAAGTACGTAAATCAGCTTGAATTCCTGCACCACCACCACTATCTGAACCAGCAATGGTTAAAGCAACAGGCACACTGGATATTGTTTCAGCGTTCATAAATTTGGAAATGGGGAGTGGGAAACAGAGGTCATTTCGTAGAGATGTTGCATTGCAAAATCTCTACTTCAATTCGTTGACTTTTGCAGCCAAAGGATTTGTTTGTGGGTTTTGTGGTTGTTTTTGTGGCACAACTGTGAGATAAGGTTGAAGCTTGGCTGCATCAACCCAACCTGAGTAATATTTTACACTAGTTGATTTAGCCGAAAGCTGAAGTAACTCTAAATCGCCACGCATCGCATTCCAATTAATTGGCGTATCCGGTGAGAGTTGACCAGAACCAATGCCTCGTGGCCCGCCGCCGACTAAATTCAGAGAAACTTCATCCAATCCTCGCACAAAGCGAGCCTCCTGCGGAGGAGCTGCGCTAACGCCATTCCAATGCCACTGAAAACCAGGCCAGTAAACAGGCGGTTTTCCTGGTGGTAAAGACCGCTGAAACTCATAAATACTTCCACCCTCATCTACCTCCACCATAAAGCCTTGAGGATATCTCACCTCATAGCGTCCCTGGAGAGTTTGGAAATTTGTAGGACTCCACCACAACACCTCTACATCTTTACTGTTATTACCAGATAAAGATACAGCAGGAGTTTTATTAGTCAATGCACTGTAAAGTGGTAATCCATCTGATGGCAGTTTAGCCATTACTGTAAATTGCCAGCAAGACCAATCACGATTATCAGCAGTTTGCCAGTTCACTCGACAAACGCCGTTAGCAGTACTGACCCACAGTTGATCATTTTCCAACTTGAGTTTATCAGGAATTGCCCCCACTAAAGGACTATTATCAACAGTGTAAGCAGTCCAAGAACCAGAATTAGGATTTTGCGAATTAGGACGGTAAGCAACTAATCCTTTGGCAGGAATATAAAGATTGCCTTCTCCACTTACATTAGTACCCATCCAAAAAGTAGGATTCTTTCCATCTCCAGTGATGGCTAAATCAGTAATTTGTGTAGACCATAGTTGTTCTGGTTGAATCAGGCTAAATTTATCGGTCTGTGGATCATAACTGACAATAGTAGCAATACCGTTGTTACCTTCACCTTGTTCAAAAGCCACTGACCACCAGATGCGATTATCATAAATCACAGCAGATGTAATGCGGGGAAAACCTAATTGGCTTCCTATGGCAGAATATCCAGCTTTGACCCCTGCATCCTGTAAATCTTTGAGAGTATATAAAGTTTGTTTTTGAGGCTTTTTACCATTAGGAGTAACTAATTCAAAAACAACTTTATCCTTTGCTGGTTCTGGTTCATTGGGTCTTGATATATTACTATTTTCACCCACAGAAAACTTTGGTTCTCTGACTACTCGATACTGATAGGTTTTACCTTGAAAATCGATATTTTTGAACTGAGGATTAACTGTCTGTTGTGCGAATGCTGCATAGTTGGTTTGGGGCTGTAATTCCTTGGGTAAAGTTCCTGGCTGCACTGTCCAAGAATTGTTACTACGGCAGAAAACAAAATCCTGCTTTACACTCTGAAACCTAACGGTATCTGCATCTGTGACAATATTGCGAATATGGAAATCAAACCTGTCATAAAAGTTTTCATTCTTCTTGACAGCAGGTAAAGAGACAACCGTAGTCTTTGGACAGTTTTGAGCTTGAGGGTTAATATTATTGTTTGCTTGAGAAGAAGTGTTAAAACCAGAAACGCAAGCATTGAGTAGTAAAGCAATCCCAAAAATGGGAATAATTTTTTTCATCCCTAACTATACTCTTAAAAAAGAGCTTTACCATTTTTAATCAATAATAATGACTACAAATTATTTAGGGCAATTCCTGAATTTATGAAAATTATTTTTTCTCACGCAAAGTCGCAAAGACGCAGAGGAAGAATTAAAAGTTGAGACTTTTGCAAGAGATTTTTTCAGAGAAATTTGTAAAAATATTTGTTTTCTTGACGTGCTTGGTAGTTCGTTAAAAAAAAGTAATTGTCACAATGCAAATAGGATTGGTATATCTAGCAAAAACTTGAGGCGTAATTAGTAAAAAACGCTTACATTAGGGCTAGTACACACCACACTACCACCCTACTGAAAATTCATCTTTAATGATAACTAATGACTAATGCCTACTGATTTTGTTCCAATTGTAAATTTTGCAATGCTCCCTGCAAATACTTACCCCATTCTGCTGCCAAGGGAATTTCTGTAAACGGAACGCGCACCGAGTTAGCGGGTTCAGTAAACAAAAACTCTAATTCAATTGTCCGACCTTTTTCTGGAAGTATTTCCAATCCTACTGATTTGCCATCTATCAACAGTCTGACTTCTTGGACATCATCAAGAGAAAATGTTTCTAGTTTGATTGGCCCTTTTGTTGTGGGTTTTCCCCAAGTTAAATTGTTGCCTTTTTGACCTAATACAGCATAAATATCATACTTAGCTCTTTCAAATTGTTCCGCCCAAGCACGATAAGCCTCGACTTTTTGATACTCCTTCGAGCCTTGCCAAGCCAACCAGAAAAACATTGCTAACAAAGGCAACCACAAAAGACCACGTTCCATCGTTTAAACTATCCTGAATCTGAGTAAAAATTGTGAACTAAAGTGCAAAATACATCCACATAGAGACGGATATAAGTTATCGTAGTGAGCAAACTGGCAAAAAGCGGTGATGAGTTAATATGAGAAGACTTATATTATTGTGCTTGTTTGTCATTGGGTTAGTAACTGCTGTGTTTGGCTACCTGAATTTTCAGGGGCTAGCAGCTAAAGGTGAGTTCGACACGATTTTGCTTGATTTTCGGGAAGATATTCCAAGAGAATTAGTGAAGCAGGATTTACAAGCGATCGCCCTTCAATACAACGTTATACCCCAATTAGACAACAAATTTTCAGCCCAGGACAATGTTTATATTATCAAAGGCGATCGCCAGCGACTGAAAGAACTACAAAAATCTCAATTTGCTAAAGCAACAGAATTCATTGAGCCAAATTACATCTACAGGATAATTCCCCAACCAAGTGAAGCGGTTGGGCTAAGAACAGTTTTACCATCTTCAGATGGTGAGCAAGTAACCCCCTCGTTAACTGGCCCTAATGACCAGTATTACAGCAAACAGTGGAACTTGCACCAAATCGGTGTCGAAGGCGCGTGGAGAGAAACCAAAGGTAGCGGCGTCACCGTTGCTGTAATTGATTCAGGCATTACTCGTGTACGCGACTTGGAACAGACAAAGCTTGTCAAAGGCTATGATTTTGTTAACGACCGTGAATCAGCCACAGATGACAACGGACACGGTACTCATGTCGCCGGTACTGTTGCTCAATCTACCAATAACAACTATGGTGTAGCTGGCATTGCTTATGAAGCTAGCCTCATGCCGCTAAAGGTACTCAGTTCCAGTGGCGGTGGTACCGTTGCTGATATTGCCGAAGCCATTAAATTTGCTGCTGATAAAGGTGCAGATGTCATTAATATGAGCTTGGGTGGTGGCGGTGACAGCCAGTTAATTAAGCAAGCAATAGAATATGCCCATAGAAAAGGTGTAGTCATAATTGCCGCCGCAGGCAATCAAAACGCCAATGGGGCAAGTTATCCAGCACGTTATCCCCACGTTATCGGCGTTTCTGCACTCGGCCCAGATGGCGAAAAAGCAAGCTATTCTAACTTTGGTGCTGGGGTTGATATCTCCGCCCCTGGTGGTAGTAAAGCTGGTACCATTTTGCAAGAAAGCATCGACGAAAACGGCCAAGTTGCATTTGTGGGACTTGAAGGTACTAGCATGGCTTCCCCTCACGTTGCGGGTGTGGCAGCATTAATCAAAGCTACTGGCATCAAAGATCCAGATGAAGTATTAAAAGTTCTCAAGCAGTCAGCAAGAGTTATCCCAGATGATAGTTTAAACTATTACGGCGCCGGACAACTCAATGCCGAAGCAGCAGTCAAACTTGCCATTCAAGGGCAAATCACTTTCCAAGATTTCTTCCGGTGGTTACGCGATAACGGCTATCTTAACCCAGGTTTTTGGATTGATGGCGGTGCCATAGCACTGTTGCCCAAAGTTTTAATGGTATTGGGTTCGTATTTGTTGGCTTGGTTTTTACGAGTTTACTTTCCCTTCACTTGGAGTTGGTCTTTATCCAGTGGCTTAATTGCTGGCAGTTCTGGTTTATTCTTCCTCAAAGGAATTTATATCTTTGACCTTCCCCAGTGGCCTTTCCGAGTTTTGGGCAGTTCCATTCCCGAACTAGGCAACAGCATACAGGGCACCAATGCTTTTAATCCCCTATTTGCCAGTGTCTTGATTCCCATTGTTTTAATAGCATTACTACTAGGACATCCTAGTTGGAAATGGTTTGCCATTGGTTCCACGCTAGGTGTTGCAGCTTGCTTGACAGTCAGTGCAATTTACGACCCAGCAGTTTGGGGTTTAGGAAGTGGTAACTTAGCTAGGTTCTTCCTCATCGTCAATGCCCTACTTTGTTATGGGCTGGCTAGATTAGCATTAAAAAACGAAAGTAAACCAGCATAGAAGGGGACTGGGGACTGGGGACTGGGGACTGGGGACTGGGAATTTCTACTCCAAACTCCAAACTCCAAACTCCAAACTCCAAACTCCAAACTCCAAACTCCAAACTCCAAACTCCAAACTCCAAACTCCAAACTCCAAACTCCCCACTTACATTATGAGCATCACAGTTACAGGCACTATCGAGCGTCGTGAAATTGGCACTGGCGCTTGGGCGTTAGTCACAGATGAGGGTGTTACCTACGAAATCCTCAAAGGTGCAGATAAAAGCTTACTCAAAGCCGGACAAAAAGCAAAAGTTAAAGGACAGGTACGCGAAGATGTCATGACAATTGCCATGATAGGCCCTGTCCTAGAAGTCAAATCCTTCGAGGTGATTAGTTCAGACTAAAGCGAAGAATTAGGAGTTAGGAGTTTGGAGTTAGGAGTTAGTTGTTAGTTGTTAGTTGTTAGTTGTCAGTTGTTATGCTCTCCATCTCCCCATCTCCCCTGCTCCCCTGCTCCCCTGCTCCCCTGCTCCCCTGCTCCCCTGCTCCCCTGACTTAAGCATCAAGCACTAGCCGTTGAATTCAGAACCTCTTGCAGGCGGCTTCTAAACTCCCCTTTGGGATGACCCCCTTTTACTTCACCTATAATCTGAAATTCCTCTTCTGGAGAATCACAGAGAATATAAGTGGGCCATCCCATTTCTGATTTATCTGGATATTGGGTTAACAAAATTTTACGATACTTGCGGTAAGTAGCTGTATCTTGCATTTTCACATCAATAAATTGCAAACCCAGCTCTTCAGCCACCTTTTGGTCATAAAAAGACATTTTGTGGCAGATGCCGCACTCTTCCGAAGAGAACTTAATGACAGCTAAACTCATCTGGCTCTGTGCCTCTCTGCATATTAGAGGTATATTTTAGCATAGCTCTGGTGAGTGTAGCATATTACTAGAACGCTAACAATGGACATAAAGCATTTAAACCTATAAACCTCATACCTATAGAAAAAAATTAAGCATTTCAGCAAATAAGTAGCTGGCTGCAATTCAATATCAAGTGTGTTTTTGGTTCGTTCTGGAGCGCAAAGAGCCTTCAGAACAAGGACTAGAGCTATTATTTATTTGGGGTAAGAACTTCTAGATGGACTATCTAGTTCATCAGGGAATAAAAATTATTTAGAAACCAACATAGAAAGTTAAACAATATTAATGATATGATAGGCGAACTTCCAACTTTTAGGGTGTAGAAGTTTTACAGGGTGTCTAGCGATCGCAAAAAAACCAATATTCTTAAATAATTCATTATTTGGCTAATGCTGTGAGTCAAAGCATCTAAACTGATGTAATACGCACCAAGAGTAACCTGAAAACCCTATAGGGAAAAGGATGCTTGCGAAGATTCAAAGCAAAGCTGGGTCAACAAACGGTGACACTAAAAGAAATGGCACACCACATACACTAGAATATTTTGCTAAAGTTGCGCTAGAATATTGCCCTAAGCCAATATCGGCAGTTACAGCAGACAGATAACAGATTTTCCAAAAAAATCCCCCAGTGGGTGTTAGCCAGCCAGGGGAGTTAGTTATCAGGGTGCATCTACCAATTAATTGTTCTAACTTGAAACACAATCCTCCGGATTAATTTGTACAAATTGAAGTTGTTTTTCCTTCAGACAAAAAAATCCCCAAGCGGTGGCAGCCAACTAGGGGAGTTAGTTATCAGGGTGTATTTACTAACAATCTTTTCTAGGATTAAACAGTATGTTCCGGATAAAATTGTCACAAATATACTTGCTGTTTTCTCAGCACAAAAAAATCCCCCGGTGGTGGCAACCGACTAGGAGAGTTAATTATTAGGGTAGGTTTATCAGTAATTGATTTGTTCGAGACTCAATGAGTAATTTCCGGATAAAATTGTTGTAAACAGGGTGCTGTTTACCCAGCATCAAAAGTTAGTTAGTGAGTGTCAAGTAACCAGAGAAGTATTTATTTAGGTGCATCTACCAATCAATATTCGTGGTTTCACCAGCAGCCTCCGGATCAATCTCTTATAATCGTGGTTGTCAGGGATACCGAAAAAAATCCCCCAGCCAGTCTTAGCCAGCCAGGGGAGTTAATTATCAGGGTGCATCTACCAATTAATTGTTCGCACTACCAACAGCATCTTCCGGATAATTCTCTGATAATCGCACTACAGTGAAAAAAAATCCCCCAGCCAGTGTTAGCCAGCCAGGGGAGTTAATTATCAGGGTGCATCTACCAATTAATTGTTCGCACTACCAACAGCATCTTCCGGACAATTCTCTGATAATCGCACTACAGCGAAAAAAATCCCCCAGCCAGTGTTAGCCAGCCAGGGGAGTTAATTATCAGGGTGCATCTACCAATTAATTGTTCGCACTACCAACAGCATCTTCCGGACAAATCTCTGATAATCGCACTACAGCGAAAAAAAATCCCCCAGCCAGTGTTAGCCAGCCAGGGGAGTTAATTATCAGGGTGCATCTACCAATTAATTGTTCGCACTACCAACAGCATCTTCCGGACAAATCTCTGATAATCGCACTACAGCGAAAAAAAATCCCCCAACCAGTGTTAGCCAGCCAGGGGAGTTAATTATCAGGGTGCATCTACCAATTAATTGTTCGCACTACCAACAGCATCTTCCGGACAAATCTCTGATAATCGCTGATACTTAACCCAAAAGGTAACATTTGTTGACTGATGACTGATGACTGATCTGACTTTTCACGTCATGTGGAAAAGCTAACGCTAGACCTAACCCCCCAGCCCCCTTCCCTCGTAGGGAAGGGGGAGAAATCAAAGCCTCTCTCCTTGTAGGGGAGAGGAATGGAAGCGGGGTTTTCCAGATACCGTGAAAAGTCAGATGACTGTTAACCGTTACAAAAGTACATTCTTTTTATTTGTCAGTCCGCAATTCGCTAAATCACGGTTACAAATTAATCTCCCTGCTCCCCCACTCCCCTGCTCCCCTGCTCCCCTGCTGTGTATTCTTAGCAACCTGAAAGGCTTAAGAGCGCAGTTGAGCTACCATCTGAGCGGGATTCCAATATGCGCGAGTCGTTTGAATCTTGCTAGCTTCGTTAATCTCGAAAATCGTGATTCCCTCGAAGGTTACTGATTTGCCACTCTTGCTGAGTCCGTGCATTGTCCACTTGACTGCTGCTTCATTGCCAGCAACAAAGATATGCTCAGTTATCGGTTCCAGTTTTTCAAAGACTGCTTGCAACTGTCCGATAAACTGACGGAATCCTTCATGAATTTTTGTTGGTGGTTCGCCAACCGGATCGTAACTAACGGCATCTTCAGCAAAGTTTTCTACCCAGCCTTCTGGATTCATGGCTGCAATGTTGGCAAAGTAGGCGGCGATTATTGTTTCAATAGCTTCTGTATGGTTGGTCACAAGCTTTTTTGATCACTAACTATGCATGGTCTAGGATTATACAGCCAATCATCAAACTCTGATTGGCTCACCTGTGCCAAACTTAGCGATTCGTGCAAAAATACTTCATTTTTAATATCTAAAGCGCGGTTTCCTTCTATGGCACTACGAGCTTGAATTACTTGGGTACGTTGTATGCGACTGTTGTCATAGCTAGTAAGGGCGGCTTCCAGGCTAGAGCTATAGGCAAGGTACTGGGAGAGTTCCCAGGCATCCTCAAAGGCTGTATTCGCTCCCTGTCCAATGGCTGGTACCATTGGATGGGCAGCATCACCTAAAAGCGTTACCCTGCCTTGACTCCATTTTTGCAAAGGTGGTCTGTCATAAATAAGTCGTTCTACAATTTCTGTGGCATCCGTTGCTTGAACGATCGCCTGTATCGGTTCTGGCCAGTCTGCAAACAGTTGTTGAACTCTTAACTTCACCTCAGCACCATTTGAGGACAAAGTTTTGTCAGGTGATAGCGCTCCAGCACTCCAAAATATGTATCCTTGACTCTGGTCAATAACTAAGAAATATTTGCCTGTAAATGTGCTGATTAATGTTGTTTCGTCAGCAGCTAATAGTTCATGGCTGAACTTGATCGCAGCACGCCAAGACAGCCGACCAGCATAACGAGGCTCTCCCTCAGTAGTTAGTTGCTGTCTGACTTGGGAATTTAACCCATCAGCCCCGATGAGTAAGTCTGCTTCTACTGTCTTGCCATCTGCAAAATATACTTTGATTTTGCTGTCACTTTGCTCAAAGCCAATGTAGTGATGATTGAGGTGGATAACATCGCCTGGCAATCTTGAAGCGAGAATTTCTTGCAAGCATGACCATCCAATTTGTAACAATGGCTGACCGTATCTTTCCGTAAAAGTGACTAAATTTTTGCCAATCATCTCTCCGGTGCTTTTCTTCAAGTTCATTTTGCGGATCTGGCTACCCGAACATTTCAAAGCGTCAGCCATACCTGGGGCGATCGCTTCTAAACTATTCAAGCCGTTGGGATGTAGCGACAGCCCAGCCCCCACTGGTCGCAATGCATGGGCTTTTTCGTAAACTTGGGCATCAATGCCATGTTTTCGCAAAGCGATCGCCACCGCCAAGCCGCCAGGGCCAGCACCAACAATAACAACTTTCTGTACAACCGGAGGAAATTGACTTTGATAGTTTTCAAGCATAGGTTATTAAGTTCAAAGGCAGTTGAGTATTTTTGATACCAAATTTAGATAAGTAAGTAGGTCGGTGCGAATAAAGTTAAAGCTTCGACTTCGCTCAGCTTTAACATCGAGCGAAGCCGAGATGTTAACTAGTGAGGGTCGTCAGTCGTCAGTTGTCAGTTGTTAGTTGTCAGTAGTAAGGGTTTCAGGTATATTTACGTTTCGTAACATAGTCATGTTTATTTTCACCCACCTACTTAGTAATATTTGAAATTCCACAGAACAGCCTTGTAATGAAGTCTTTCTAATCCAAAATTCATATAAGCCACAGCAACCAAAACTACCTCTACTTTAGAACAGCATTTGGCTGTATCATCACCCCTATGGAGGTTTGTTTAGCTCAAATTTAGATAACTCCAAAAATAAATTATCTTATTCTCCTGCATACTCCCTATTTATTCTCAAATTGCCGTTCAAATACTTCAGAAATTAATAGTTCCAAATTCCCCAAAATGTTATATTTTGCTGTTAGTCGTTTAAAAATATTATGGGTTACAAATCTACCGGCTACAATTTGAAATTCCTTACCAATTTCTACTGTTTCAGGAGTATTTACAACTACACCATCAGGTAAAAAAACAGTTTTATTTATACCTTTTGTAGGGTCTAAGATTAGTTCTGGAATTGGTTCGGCATCGGAGACTGTTAAATCAGGGGTCATGTACTGTTTTTTTCCTATCCACTGACCAGCAATTTCTTTCACCTCAGAACCAGGAGGTTCTATAGTAAAGCTACCTAAATGTTCACGAATCTGAGTCATCCTTTCTATATCGTGATTTTCTGCATAAATAATGCCGATACTAGTTCGCCAATCATTGTGTAGGAAAAATAACTCAAGTGCGAATTTTTTTTCTGGTTCCAGTGTTTTACTTAACCAAACAGTTGCACCTTGACCAAAAGATAGCGCCCTCATCGAAGGAATAGCTATATGAACTAAGCCATCAGGCTGGTTACAAGTCTGCTTTTCAAGTTGCCAGCTTTTTTCTTCTGTACTTCCATCAGAATAAGTATAATTATTTGTGTGATAAATCAATGTTTTCTCTTCATTGGTGCGAAACTTTCTCACACATTGAAAGGTATTGATAACTTCTTGGGTTGGGGAATATTGAGTCCAGGTTCCATGCCAAGCAATATTTTCAAGAGTGTGATTACCAAATAAATTTGTCCAGTTTTGCTCTTGTAGGTTCATAATATTTAATTTTTAAATTGGATAGTGTTACTTGAACAGGAGAAAATTAGTGGCGCGTGTAGGAACGTTCAAATTGAATTTTGAGTTTCTGGGCAGCAAATGTCAAACCGACAGACGCAATAGCAGCTAAAACTATGGCTATTTTCAACTGGGGATTATCTATTAATATGCCTAAAGATGCTAGTGCGATCGCTACTCCTATCAAGATTTGTTTGAACTGATTTGTTACCTGATAAGCTCGATTACAAGAATTACAAATTTGTGTGTGTTGTACAAATCGGTCTAGGGATGCCGAATTTTGATTGCATTCGCCCATGCCAATATTTTTGCCAGACACATAACCCTGATAGAATGGCAAAGATGCACCAAATTTATCCAACCACTTGCGGTATTCAAGTACCAACGTATCAGACGTTTTCAACGGTAAATAGACTTCTTTTAAACTTTTTCCTAAACGCTCAATTTGTGCCTTTTGTTCTACAACAAGTTGCAAATCTCCTTCCAATATTTTGTTTCGCACCATGATGTGATCTAGCCATAGAGGCAAATACTTGAGTTTCCAATTTAAAAAATTACCATAATTTCTCAAGAGAATTCGGCATCTATCCTTACCGAGAGGAATGGAATACAAAGCTGTTCCACCTAGCCAACCTCGTTGTTCAAAGTTAATTTTATAAGTAATTAAGTTAGGAGCAATGAAATCTAAATAATTCCAAGATTGATTAGGTAACCGTGTTATCCTATACCGTCCGCAAATTCCTTGAATTGAGCTTTCGATGA
The DNA here is from genome assembly GCA_017164015.1 of Nostoc sp. UHCC 0702. Lineage (GTDB taxonomy): Bacteria > Cyanobacteriota > Cyanobacteriia > Cyanobacteriales > Nostocaceae > Amazonocrinis. The sequence goes on along the minus strand of CP071065.1, from coordinate 5,508,447 downwards.
CTTCCATTTCCAACGGCTGGGCATAGTTTCGATTGCCCAGAAGACCATCATGGCTAATATGAACATGTGCGGGGTCGATAACATTTTCTATAAAATAACTTTGGTCATAAGGTAGATCACGCATGTAATCTGTGCTGAGAAATCCCGGTGTTTCTAAATCTGTTAAAGTGGGAATTAATTCTTCAGCAGCAGTTTCATTTTCTCCCGCCCAAACCCAAACGATACCTTGGTGTTCTACAACTTTAAAAGACGACACACAAGCATTGACAGGAATTTTCGCATCAGCAGGTAACTGAGGAATATGCAAACATTGACCATCTGTACCAAACTGCCAACCGTGGTACAAGCATTCAATTCTACCATCAATTAGTTGTCCATCGGAGAGTCTAGCAGCACGGTGAGGACAACGATCTGTTAAACAAACAAGTTTTTGATCTTGGTTTTTAAATAATACAAAAGGTTCTTCGTACAATGAAAAAGTATAAGGTCGGTCTTTTGGTAAGTCTTGGACAAAACAGACAGGATACCAACATTGTCGCCAGTTAAATTCTTGTTTTTCTTCAGGTGTTTCAAAGGTAGAAGTTGGTGGTCTATTAATTTCTAATGTCATAATTCACTCCGGTTAATTACAATTTGTGTATATGTGCTTTTATATATAAGTAGATGGGTGTAAATAAATATAACATAGACTTTCCGCAGCGATTGCTTTGTCGTTTCTCCTCGCTGCGGCAATCTTAGGTTTAATTATGCCCACCTACTTAATATAGTATTTAAAATTTTATTTTTTAAAACTTTTATTGCAACCTGAATACTTCTGAAATTAATAGTGTGAAGGCTCCATAACTATTGTATTCAGCCGTGAGGCGTTTATAGATATTTTCTGTAAATAGCTTCCCGGCTACTATTGTAAATGGTTGTCCCACCTGCACTTTTTCAGGAATATTCACAACGATACTATCAGGTAAAAAGAAAGTTTTATTCTTAGCTTCAGTTGGGTCTAAAATTAGTTCAGAAATTTCTGACGAAGCTGAAAGTTTTAAATCTGCGGTGATGGATTCTTTAATACCAATCCAATTTCCTGACAAATGGGTGATTTCTGGGGTTGTATGGTTTTCGGGAAAGCTGCCTAAATGTTCGCGCAGATGTAAAATTTTTTCTAAATTACCGCTTTCAGCATATATACTACCTATGCTACTATTCCAATCTTCATGCTTTAAAAACAACTCAACCGAGAAGCTACATCCTGATTTGAGTTGTTGTGAAACCCAAGCGCTGGCACCATAATCTGTAAGTGCTAATGCCCTTTTAGATGGATCTGCTGGATGCAATAAGCCATCAGGTAGGTTACAAGTTTCCTTCTGAATTTGCCATTGCTTATCTGGAATACTGTGATCGGGTGATGGAAATTGATTGATGTGAGTAATTACTGTGAAATCAGCGTTAGCTACCAAAGTCCTGATACCTTGGGACGACTTAATCACTTGTTTTTCTCTTGAGTAGACAGACCAGACACCGTACATAGAAGTGGGTTCTGTGGTGAGGAATCCAAATAATTTTTCCCAGTGTTTTTCTTGGAGATTAGTCATTTGATTTACCTAATGTAGCGATCGCGGCTTCAGCTACTAATTTTCAATCAAAACTGTCACAGCAGCGATCGCTATCAACATTTCGTCATTTTTGTCGTTCAGAGATTCAATAGCTCGTCCTTGCACCACCATTCCCCCAAACTCTACCGTGAGAGTTTTTTTGCCAAAAGGTAGTACAGCTAAGACTTCCTCTTCCCTAACTTGTTCTGGATAGGGTACTGCTACTTGGACTTGGACAATCATTTCATTGGGGTCACTCAAACCGGCGATTTCCCAAACACCAGGTAAAGCATTGTGAGCAATGGCATTACGTACAGCTCTTGCTGCTGCTACCGTCGGTTCTTGTCCGTGCTGATCTATCCCCATCCCCATCTCGATAATCAAACGTTTGCGCTCCACACCCACCTCCGGGAAATCTTCCTTTTTCACTTTATCGTTCAACAGAGCAACAGCATACTCTCTTTAAGAGGGATTATTAACTCTCTAGGTAGATTCTAAAAATCAGGCATAGGGAATCTAGGAGGTGTAATGTATTTTTCTTAGTATCTTAGTGTCTTAGTGGTTAAAAAATTGACTCGTGAACCACTAAGCCACTAAGATACGGAGGTAAAAAGCCCAAAATTCCGTAAATTTTTTGAGGATTTTTAGCCACCTTGAAAGGGCTAGAGGCGTGGAGTTCTGTCTTGGAAGTCTACTTTGATTTTTTGTTGTGAGCGATCGCGTTAATAGCAGTCTTATATATGGTTATGGAGAGGTTAAAGCATCATATAGGCTTGGAACATAAATCAATTTAATGCTTATTTGACTATTAATTTAGCAAAATTTAGCTTTGTTCACCAAAAATCTAACTGTCATAAACTTTTACTACATACAAAACTGGATTACCTCATGGCTCAAATTAATGGTACTTTTGCCAATGATCTTCTATCTGGCACCAATACAGATGATCAAATCTTCGGTTTGGAAGGTAATGATACTATTTTTGGTGGCTTTGGAAATGACCAACTGTTTGGTGGGCTTGGTAATGACAAGCTAACAGGTGGTGGCGGTAATGACAAATTAGATGGTAATGCTGGCAATGATACCCTGGTGGGGAGTAGTGGCAATGATACCTTCGATGGAGGAACTGGTAGAGATACGGCAGATTATAGCCAACTCGGTGAAAGTATCAGTTTCCTAACTACCGGGATTCTCAACAAAGATGGCGGTTTGGGTACAGACCAACTCATTAGAGTCGAGACGATAATTGCTGATAGCAGTGTTACTAATAACACTATAGACGGTTCCACTACGGTTGATGCATCAATCAACGTTGACCTCCAGACTAAAACTTTGCGTGTCAATGGTGCTTCAGGTGTCACACTGCTTAAGATAGAGAACTTTGACAATATATTTGGCACAAATCTAGATGACACCCTTGCAGGTGACAATCAAGACAACCAGCTATTTGGCAATGGTGGGAATGACCTGTTTGTAGCCAGGGGAGGCAATGATATTCTTGATGGCGGCACAGGTAATGATACGGTTGATTACAGCCAATTAGGTCAAACCATTACTCTTTTACCGACTGGGATTATCAACAAAGCTGGCGGTCTTGGCACAGACCAACTCAATCAAATCGAAACGATAATTGCTGATTCCACTGTAGCGAATAACACTATAGATGCCACCACAGCAGTTAGTGCATCAATCGATGTAAACCTCCAGACTCAGACTCTAATTGTCAATGCTGTTTCTGATGTCAGGCCATTTCAAGTGGTGAACTTTGACGATATCAAGGGTACAAATCAAGATGACATCATTACTGGTGATAGCCAGAACAACCAACTATTCGGCAATGGCGGTGATGACATCTTTAGGCCAAGTGCTGGCAACGATTCGTTTATTGGGGGTACAGGTAATGACACAGTAGATTATAGTCAACTTGGCCAAAGCATCACCCTCCTCTTTCGTGGAAACATCGTCAAAGGTGGGGGTCTAGGTACAGATCAAAACTTTAGCATCGAAACGGTGATCGCTGATAGTAGTGTAAGCAATAACACTATAGATTCCTCCGAAGCAGAGATTGAATCAGTTGATATCAACCTCGAAGCTCAGACTCTAACTATAAATGGCATTTCTGTACCTGGTATAGATACAGATACATTTACAGTGGTGAACTTTGACAATGCCAAGGGTACAAATCAAGATGACATCATTACTGGTGATAGCCAAAATAACCAACTATTTGGTAATGGCGGCGATGATCTCATCTCTGGTAACAATGGCAGTGACACAATCTCTGGTGGCAATGGCAGTGACGCTATCTCTGGTGATGATGGCGATGATTCCCTTTCTGGTGGTGCCGACAGTGACTTCCTCACTGGTGGTAACGGTAACGATATCTTAATTGGTGGTGGTGGCAGTGACTTCCTCACTGGTGGTAGCGGCAATGATATCCTAACTGGTGAAGCTGGTGTTGATAAATTTATCTTCAACGACACATTCGAGGGTATTGACATCATCACTGACTTCAACTCTGCTGAAAGTGACAAAATCGTGGTTTATCAACTAGGGTTTGGTGCTGCCTCCCTCAGCGATTTTACCTATGATTCTTCAACTGGTGAGTTGTTGTTCCAAGCTTCTACATTCGCCATTATCCAGAACAATCCTGCTGGGTTCTCTGTTGTTGATAGCATTCAATTGGTTTAAAATTCAAATCTATGCTGCTAATGTCAGCTTTTAGCTAACAATTACACCTACAGTTATTTTCAAGCAATTTAAATACAAACCCTTGTAGTGGTACGGCATTGCCGTACCACTAGCTGTATATTGAATAATAGATTTAACTTGAAAATTGAGGCTGATATTATATTTGCTTAAAGGCTATCATTAAGCCTGCAAGGGAGCAGGGGAGAAAGGGTGCAGGGGAGAGGTTTTAAAGTTTCTGCACACATACATCGAAACTGCTGTTAGGGAGTTCCAGAAAATAAATTATTCCGGTGAAGTTGTTGGCTGATGATTGATGACTGTTGACTGATGACGTGTTTTAGCTTATTACAAACTACGAATTATTAATTAGTACGAGTAGATATATTTAGGACTTACGCAAGTGTCATATTTTTTTCGTGTGGGTTGTCAATAGTCAAAAGTCAATAGTCCAAAAAAGCTTGATTTTTCACCATTGACTCTTGACTATTGACACACGTCGCCAAAAATATGTGTGCCAGTTGCGTAAGTCCTGATATTGTTAGTATTTTTGGATCAGTAAACTTCCATCATGAATATCCAGCGCCGCCAATTTCTCGCAACCTGTGGACTAGCTACTTTAGCCACTCAGATTCCAATACTGACTGCTATTGGAAAACAATCTCCAAACACAATCATAAAACCGCCCCATTTGCAAGTGGGTGATACTGTAGGATTAATTGCTCCTGCGGGTATTGTTGAACCTAAACAGATTGAAGTAGTTAAGCAATATTTGACAGAGTTAGGATTAAAAGCCAAGCTTGGGGCGCACATTTTAGACCGTTATGGCTATTTAGCGGGTAAAGATGCCGATCGCGCTCTTGATATCAATACCATGTTTAGCGATCGCTCTGTGAAAGCGATTATCACCATGCGTGGTGGTTGGGGCTGTAATCGAATTTTACCGCTACTCGACTATCCCCTGATTCGCTCCCATCCTAAAATCTTGATGGGATATAGCGATATTACTTCTTTATTGTTAGCAATCAATGCCCGCAGTCGCATGATAACTTTTCACGGCCCCGTCGCCATATCTACTTGGAGTCCATTTGTGTTGGATTACCTCAAGCGCATCTTATTTAATAGAGAAGCTGTGACAATGAAAAATATTAACACTGGCGAAGTGCGAGTAGAAGCGATCGCACCGGGAAAAGCCAAAGGTAAACTTGTGGGTGGTAACTTGTCGGTACTATCAGCAATGGTAGGTTCACCTTACTTACCTTCCTGGTACCAAACTATTTTATTTGTAGAAGATACCAATGAAGATGTTTATCGAGTAGACCGGATGCTGACTCAGTTAAAAAACACTGGCATACTTAACCAAATTGCTGGCTTTATTTTTGGGCAATGTACTGATTGTAGTCTTGGAGATGAACCATCATTTACCTTAATGCAAGTATTGCAAGACCACATCCTCCCTTTGGGTATTCCCGCCTGGTACGGTTCTATGATAGGTCATCTCAAAGATAAATTTATCTTGCCAATTGGTCTAGAAGTGGAAATAGATGCCGAAGCTGGGACAATCAAGTTGTTAGAAGCCGCTGTTAGTTGAAATGATCACTGACTAATTTGCCTTTCCCTTTCCTAATTTCAGTGCTTATACCGTGCCATAAATACTGAGATGACGAGTAGAAATATATGAAATCTTATACTTTTAACGTAGATGTTTATTAAAATAGGCGGTATGGTGGGAGCGATCGCTATCTTGTTGAGCAGTAATGTAGCGATCGCTCAAGAGACAGAAAGATATATTACAGTAGGACAGGACAAGTTAGGGAACAGTATAGCTTTAGACAAAGAAACTATTATCGGCACAACATACAAGCTTTATGGCATGTATAAAGATGGCATATTCGAGACGACATTCCATGCATTGTGTCAAGAATCGCGGCTGTTTCTGAATCACATAGCCATTTACGGCTCAGAGGGACAACTACTTCAAGAAGATAATAAAAAAGGAGAAATACCTTTTGTCGCCACTTCTTCACCAGGTAAAGCCATGCAAATTGTTTGTCAACAAATTGGTGCGCCTAGTAGGTAGATGCTGTAGGGGCAATTTATGAATTGTCCCTATATAAATCAAGCGCAAACTTCAACCAAGTAAGCTAAAACACATCTAGTTTAGATAGTTACTTGTTAGGGTCGTCAAGGTCAAGAGTCAATAATTTTTCTTAACTTTTGACTTTTGACTTTTGACTTTTGACTCTTGACTCTTGACTCTTGACTTTTGACTCTTGACTTTTGACTCTTGACTCTTGACTCTTGACTTTTGACTTTTGACTCTTGACTTTTGACGATTTTTGCCAAAAATATATGACAATGCGCGTAAGTCCTAACAACATTATAACTCTCAATCAAAATCATTTTTGAGAAAACATTTCCTAATTAACACAATCGCGCCACATTCTAGTCATCGAATAGGTATTACTAATTTCAATTAGACAAGATTTTTTAAAGCCATGTCGTTCGTAAAATGAAATATTACGTTGATTAGAAGAAACAAGATAACAACCAACTTGATTTTTATCGGCGTAATCGAGAACAGGTTTTAATAAAGTTTTACCTATTCCCTGTCCACGTGCGGATGGCTTCAAACCAATAAAAAATACTTCGCAACGCGTCTGTTTAGGTTCATTTTCACTGATTCTTTCTATTACCTTTTCAAAGCGTTTACTTGATTCTTTATCAGCTATTTCTGAGATATTGCCAATCATTTTGCCCAAGTTTTCTTGAAATTGCTCATCAAAAATTTCTACTTCGGGAGGATACCAAATACAAGCACCTTGTTCATCTGGTGCAATCATGATTTTACCTCGCTTTATTCCGTCAGTGACGAACGTCTCAAACAAAGCATTTAAAGCATTGGATTGATGGGAATTATTGCCGAAAATAAAAGAAAAACTAGGATCATCAAGAAAAGATTCGGTCAAAATATTGGCAATTTTTTGAATTTGTGCAGAAGAATTTTTCAACATGATTAACTGAATTATTATTTTTAGCAGCCACAGTCATTTTGGTAAATATTTACGAAAAATCACAGAATTAACACCTAACCTAATATTATCCTGTCAGTTAGAGCAGAACTAAGCAGAGGTTAGCATATAGCATTTCCCAGTAAGCGCCAAGTATATCTAATAACCTCACCCCCAACCCCTCTCCTTACCAAGGAGAGGGGAGATAAAGCACAGCTTTATTGGGGTGAGGTAATCGTGATACCTCAGTTGCTTAGGAAAGGCTATATATCAGTTTACTATTGCTTGGTGGACTTACTAGAGCAAACGTCAAGCCGAATACCCTAAAATTTATCAAAGGATAACTATAACCTTCAATAAACAAAAAGGTAAATGCGCCGAATGCAGACTACATTCTCATCCTGATGATCTGATATAAATCCATTAGTTAGTTGCTCAGTCTCTCAATGAATTAATTATTAATTACGAATTATTCGGTTATCACCTTTGCCTATTTGCGTGTATAACGATGCTTCACTCCAGCAGTGAAATATTCTGCATCGCCAGTTGGGGTTAATGTAACCTGTGGCGTTTGGTATTCTGGAGGTACATAGTTAGCAAACTCACTGTTGAGGCGTAACAGTTGCGAGAGAATTGAAGCTGTGATGGTTTGTTGCTTATCTTCGCTAGCTTCTACACCTGGTGCTAATTCCACAACCACAGATAAAGATTTATTTTTATCAGCATCTTCCCTTACCTGCAACACGAATTTACCCGTCACCCATTCTTGAATGATTGGTTGTTCTAATCCTACAGTCACATTTTCAGGATAGATATTTGCCCCAAAGTAGGAAACTGTAAAGTTAGAACGTCCGAAAACATACACGAAAGGTAGGGAATGAATACCTCTTGGAGAGTGCTGAGTGTCAGAATGGAGTTTTTCAACTGGGTTAAATCCCCATTCTCCCAAAAATTGCAGCATGGCATCATAATTAATGATGCCGCCAGTATCTAAAATGTTATAACGCACCAAGGGAATGCCATTGTCACCAGAAAATAGCAATGAGCCATTCTCAACTTCAAAAAAGCGACCCATCGGGTCATATTGTACCAATGTGGGTAAACGCGATTCTCCAAATAAAGCTCTAGCAGCATCAGGATGTTCTGCCAAAAAACGGCGAATGCAGATACTTAAGGGTGTTTCATTGCCTAATACACCTGCATCCGCAGTGCCGTAGAGTGATACAGAATCGTAGCAGGAATTTGTTGAACCAATTCTTTCACCAACTAAACTCCGCCATTCTTCGCTAATTACCTCTCCCGCCATCACTAACTTCAGGTGATATTGTTGCCACTCTATACCACGGCCAATGCCTGTATCAATTACATCTTTAAGGAATGGTGGGTATCCCAACAATACAACCTGCTCGAAAGTTGAACCAAGTTCTTGTACAACACGTAAAATTTCGTCTTTGTTGTTACCAGGAGTAATTACAGTGATAGGATAACCTTTGCTAGCAAGATAGCGACAGCAATTAGTGGTGAACATGCCACCTACCCAAGTGCCTAAAGTGAAACAAATCACAGCTAAGGTGCGTCTGGTATCTGCGTAGAAACTATCGTGAAAAATCTGCTCAAAACGTGTAGCGATTTGCAATTCATCTGTGAAGAAACGGGGCCAAAATGTTGGTTTTCCTGTAGAACCGGAAGAAGCGGCTATCATATCGCACGCTTGCAACTGCCCATAGCGGCACAAGTCAGACAAAGGATAACGGGATATATAATTTTCTTTAGCGATCGCTGGGAGTTTCTGAAAATCCTCAAAGGTTTGGATAGCATTAGGATCAATCTCTTGTTCTGCTAAAAAAGCCTTGTAAGCAGGTACATTTGCAGCCACATCAGAAAATAAAGCTAAGACTGCTGATTGGCTGGAAGTGTTGAGATGCCGTTGTAGTATTGTTTCTAGGGGGGTAGATACAAAATCTTCAAATGCCTTAATTGCCCGTTGGCTTTGTGATTTCCAGTTCATGATGGTTAGTCAGTTGTCAATAGTCAATAGTCAATAGTCAATAGTTTTTCTTCCCCAGTCCCTAATGTCCGTAATTAGAGTTGTATTCGTGGTAGTAACTTAATAAAACATAATTCATCCTTCAGCACCATGCAGGTTTATTGCAGTAAACAACACTCGAATAATGACAGTAATCGTTTTTGTACCCACTGTGGTGAACCATTGCCTCTTGCTGTGGGACAGGTTGTTAATCATCGTTATCGAATTATACGCCAACTAGGACAAGGCGGCTTTGGACGCACTTATCTGGCGGAGGATGGAAATCAATCCCATCAAACTTGTGTGCTGAAGGAGTTTGCACCCCAAGTACAACAAAAACAAGATTTACAAAAAGCTAAGGAGTTATTTGAGCGAGAAGCAAGTGTCCTCAAAAAACTCCAACATCCGCAAATTCCACGTTTTCACGCTTCGCTGCAAGTGCAAATAGGCAGTAAAGATTTTTTCTTGTTAGCTCAAGATTATATAGATGGTGATAATTATTCGCAGTTATTAGAAAAGCGCCAAAGTCAGGGTAAGACTTTTACCGAAGAAGAAGTTATAACTTTGTTGCAAAAGATTTTACCAGTGTTGTCTTACATCCACTCACAGGATGTAGTTCACCGCGATATCTCTCCGGATAATTTGATTTTGCGAAGTTCCGATCAACTGCCGGTGCTAATTGATTTTGGTGGTGTTAAGCAATTACCCGCCTCTCAAGGTTTTTGGTTCACTAAGTTGGCTGTGAATCACACTCTTTTGGGTAAAAAAGGCTATGCACCAGAAGAACAACTACGACAAGGAAAAGTATTTTTTAGTAGCGATTTCTACTCTTTAGCTGTGACTGCATTGGTATTACTCACAGGCAAAGAACCACAAAAATTGTACGACAGCTATCAAGGAATTTGGTATTGGGGAAAGGAAATCAATACCAGTATTACCCTAGAAAATGTGTTAAAAAAGATGCTTTGTTATAAACCAAGCGATCGCTACCAAACAGCCGAGCAAATCCTCAAAGATTTACCAACGCCAACTAACACTCAAGCACCAAGTACTCATGCTACCAAGCTGAAAACAATGGTAGTTGCCCCTGGACGAAAACGCACTAATACTGTTATCAGTAAAATCCACAGTCAAACCCAATTAATAGCTCAATCTATACCTTTGCCGATTTGGATTCGCCCTTTTGCTGTCAGTCTTGGGGCAACCGCTTTGGTTGTCTTAGTTGGCGCAGGAACATGGGCAGCAGTGAATGCAGTCATTAGTAGCGTATCATCAATCAAAGTACCATCATTTTCGCTCCCTGAAATTCCCCAGATACCAAATCCTCTTGCTAAACCAGCAAGTGACAAAAATCGTGAAGACAACACGCAAATTTTAAGTCGTCGCCAACAATTAGAAATTCCTCAAGGATTTTTTACGCAGTTAGTTGACAATTCATTTTATACTAAAAATCCAGGATTACAGGGGCGTAGCCTCACATCAAAGCCTGAAGATGCTGCTTTACGAGATGAATGGTCTAGTATCGCTAGCGACTTGTTGAATAAACTAGAACAAGCTAACCTCAGTACAGCAGCACGTCAAAAACTGGGGAGTTATAGTCAAAAAGATTACGACAATTGGAGACGGCAAGCGCAAGCGGGACAATTGGGGAACTATACAATTAAGCAACTCAACAAAGACACATATCAAAAATTCGATCAGTTGTTTCCTGGTCAGCCGCGTGGGAAACTGAATCAACAGACTTTCGGTCAAATTTGGTATGCGATCGCTGCCGATCAAGTTAGTAAAGTAAAATCTGGCACATAATGGAGGAGCAGGGGAGCGGGGGAGCAGGGGAGCGGGGGAGCAGGGGAGCAGGGGAGCAGGGGAGCGGGGGAGCAGGGGAGCGGGGGAGATGGGGAGCAGGGGAGCAGGGGAGAATAACTACTGACCACTGACCACTGACCACTGACTAATGACTATTGACTATTGACTATTAACTAATGACTAATGACTAAATTATATTGTTCTAAAGGTCACGAAAATTCCCCAGGTAGCCGTTTTTGTCTCCAGTGTGGTGAAAAGTTGTCGGGTGCGCCTGTAAGTTATGGTATCCAACCAGGGCTAACTTTGGGCGATCGCTATGTAATTGTGCGTCAACTCGGCCAGGGAGGTTTTGGACGTACTTATTTAGCAGAAGATATCAACCGCTTCCGCGAATCTTGTGTTTTAAAGGAATTTTCCCCCCAAGTTCAAACCGCCTACGTTGTTCAAAAAGCCGCAGAACTCTTTGAGAGAGAAGCAAGTGTTCTCTATAAACTACAACATCCCCAAATTCCCCGCTTCCGGGAACTGTTACGCATCAATTTAGAGGGCAAAGAATACCTGTTTTTGGTGCAAGATTATGTGGAAGGGGAAACTTATAATTCTTTATTAAATAACCGTCAACAGCAGGGTTTAAGGTTTACAGAGGCAGAAATTCGCCAGCTATTACAGCAACTTTTGCCAGTTTTAGAATATATCCATTCACAAAATGTAATTCATCGGGATATCTCGCCAGATAACTTAATTTTACGCACCGTTGATCAATTACCAGTGTTAATTGATTTTGGCGGTGTTAAACAAGTAGTGGCAACTGTCGCTTCCCAATATTATCAACCTGGTGTAGTGGCATCTCCCCCAGCAGCAACCTTACTAGGTAAAGTGGGATTTGCTCCCCCAGAACAAATGCAAACTGGGATGGTATCTCCCCACAGTGACTTGTATGCTTTGGCAGCAACAGCCCTAGTTTTACTAACAGGCAAACAGCCGCAAGAATTAATTGATACCTATACCCTAACTTGGCAATGGCGACGAGAAATTACCTTGAGTCCGCTTTTAGGACAGGTATTAGATAAAATGCTATCCTCTAGACCAGGCGATCGCTATCAGTCAGCTCGTCAAGTCCTAGAAGCACTCAACCCAGCACCAGTTAGCTATCCGCAAACTCAACCCCCTCAGTCCCCTACCCCCATCCCAGATCGCACATCTGCCACCGTCGCCGTCTCTCCCTCATCCCCCTCATCTCCCTCATCTCCCTCATCCCCCCCACCCCCGTCATATCCCCCTCCTCCAATCCAGCCCACAAGCTGGTGGACACCAACAAAAGCTTTTGTAGTAGCACTGGCGCTGGTTAGTACAGCGGGATTAGTTTGGTGGGGAGTAAATAGTGGGGAACGAAATGTGGGAGACAACCCAACACCAACATCTAGCCCCACCCCAACCAATAATCAGCCAATCGATCCTTTGGCGCAATATTCAGCAGAAGAACGGCAGCGTAAACAAAGATTAAGCGATCGCCGTCAACAGTTGGGTATTGATGAGACATTCTACGTTAACTTGGTAAATCAATTCTTCTGGGAGAAAAATCCCAGTTTGCAGGGACGCAGTCTCAGTGATGGTTCCGAAGATGAAAGTTTACGGGCAGAATGGGATAAAACAGCTGCATCATTACTTGAAAAGCTGTCGTCACTGAGTGGTAGGGCGCGTCGCCAACTCGGTACTTATACTACAGCCGAACGCGATCGCTGGAAAGTCGAAGTCAACCAAATCAACGTTGGTAGTCGTTCTTTGTTTGATTTAGGTGATGCTGCCTTCTTCAATGTATTTCCTGAACAGCAGGGTAAAAAATTTATCAATCAACCCATTGGACAAGTTTGGTATGGCTTTGTTTACGATAAATTCAACGCCATCCTTTCTAAGAGTGCTTTCCAGAAAATTGTCTTTGATCCTGGGGCTACAAGCAAAACAGTTAGTGGAACTCTCCAGCCTGGCGATGGTAAAGTTTTCATCGCTGAACTTGCCAAAGAACAATCTATGGAATTGAAGCTACAAGCAAATTCCCAAATTTTGTTCTCAGTCTATTCCCCTTCTGGCAAAATCCAGTTTTTGGAAGATTCCAAGCAGCGTAGTTTGTCAACTAAATTACCAGAAAACGGATTTTATGAATTTGTCGTAGTTTCCACAGCATCAAAACCACTAGATTATCAACTAAGTATCACAGTAGAAAATCCCACTCCTCCCCCATCACCAACACCTGAAACTACACCTACATCGACACCTACAGAAACTACTACACCTGAACCTACACCTATATCGACACCTACAGAAACTACTACACCTGAACCTACACCAACGCAAGCTGAAGGGGAGACCAATGTCCGGTAAACCATATATAGCAGGCTTTCTAGCGCAATTACCTTCTACCTTTGCGTCTTTGCGGCTTTGCGTGAGGTGCAATAACTGGGGGAATCATAACTAATATCAAGTTCGGTTAATTACTTACGATATAGTCGGTTTGCTTGGTAATAGGTAATAGGTAATGGGTAATGGGTAATAGGTAATACTGAAAACCAATTACCAATTACCAATTACCAATTCCCAATTACCGACCTCCACAGATATCATAAGTGTTTAAACGGACATGATATAATTATCTGGACATGATATAACTCTTGTGTTCTGGCAACTCAAAGATAAACTAAGTAAAATTATTTAATAATTATGTATTGTCCACGACTCCTAATCGCAGTGCAATACGCTGATGCAACGAAGCATCATAGGGAGTACCTCTGTGCATTACCTGTGAATTGTCCCAAAAGACAATATCTCCTGGCTGCCAAACGTGAGAGTAGATTGGCGTGCAGTCTAGAACAGTCTGAAATAAATTCTCCCAGAAATGTTTTGCTTCCTCTGGTCTATCCTCCATACCCACAGGAATTGCTGAATTTGAGCCTAAATATAATCCCTTTTGACCGGTGACTTTGTGCGTAGACACAATTGGATGCACTTTCATGGGGATTTCAGCCGTTGCATTTTTCGCTTGAGAAAACATTGGTGGCATATGATACAACGATATCGGCTCTAGTTCCTGTTGATGTTGAGGATCTAGGTTGTTGTATGCTTCAACCATGTCGATGAACTCAGTTGTATGGGGTTGCCCATCTAAACCTTCCGCAGGCAGTTGGACTCCATAAAGCATCACAACGTACAGGGCGTTCATATCAAGTCCTTCTGTACGCGGGATGCCGTCTTTATCATGATGCCATTGCCATGCATATTTATCTACTGGTTCCTGAGTCAGCCCCTTGGGGTTGCCCAGCATATACACATATGGGCTTTGTAAATCTGGACTGATATCAGGATCTAATTTTTTAGAGGGGTTGCCAAACATCAAATTGCCGAAAGTCTGCCTAGCAAATTCTTCCAACTGCTTTGCGGTCAGCTGTTGCTGTCTGACTACGACAACGCCGTGTTCCCAAAGTGATTGTTTGAATTCACGCGATTGTAAATCTGTAAGATTGCTCAGATTACAACCTTGCAATACTTCAACTCCGAGTCTTGGGTGGTGCTGGATTGGTTTGTCCTGAGTGATTTCAGTCATCAAATATACACAATGATTTTTGCAGCGGACAAGTATTATAAATTAGTGTAAATATTAAATTAGTTAACTACTATCCTTCTTAAGAAGGATGACAAGTTGGGGAATTGCAAAAATTAAATTATCCCGCTTGAAGTTTTGACTGATGACTTTTGACTGTTAGAGGATGTTTGAAAAGTCGAAAAGTATACTAAGAACCCCTCTCCAAACCTCTCTCCGTTTCGGGGAGAGGTTTTGAAACCCCCATTCCCTCGTAGGGAACTCGAGCCATTTTGGTTGCATATTTAGGGATTGAGTATTGGGGATTGGGGATTGGGAATTGGGCATGGGCATGGGCATAGGGCATGGGGCATTGGGATTGGAAAATAGTATTCTTAATCTTATTCCCCAGTCCCCAGTCCCCATTCCCTACTTACGCTTCATCTAAAGCCGCGATACCAGGTAGTACTTTGCCTTCGAGTAATTCTAAGCTAGCACCACCACCAGTGGAGATATGGCTCATTTGATCAGCCAAACCGACTTTTTCCACAGCCGCCACAGAGTCGCCGCCACCGATGATTGTGGTTGTACCAGTTTTGCCGATTTCGGCCAGAGTATGAGCGATCGCTTCTGTGCCTACAGCAAATTTATCAAATTCAAACACACCCATCGGCCCGTTCCAAATCACTGTCTTGGTATCTGCAAGGGCTTCTTGGAAGACTTTTACAGAGTCAGGGCCAATATCCAAACCCATCCAACCATCTGGGATGTTCTCAATGCTAACAGTTTGAGAATTGGCATCGGGGGCAAAGTTATCTGCCACCACCACATCTGTGGGTAGTAGTAAGCTAACACCACGTTCTTTTGCTTTTGCTTCCAAAGACTTCGCTAGTTCTAGCTTGTCTTCTTCCACCAAAGACTTACCAACACTCAAACCACGGGCTTTGTAGAAGGTGAAAATCATCCCACCGCCGATGATCAGTTTGTCGCACTTCTCCAACAGCGTTTCAATCACGCCAATTTTACTGGAGACTTTAGAACCGCCAATAATTGCCGCCAAAGGACGTTGGGGATTTTCAATGGCACTTTGCAGATATTGCAATTCCTTCTCAACCAAATAGCCAGCCACAGAAGGACTGAGGAATTTAGTTACACCTTCAGTAGAAGCGTGGGCGCGGTGTGCAGTACCAAAAGCGTCATTTACGTAAAAATCGGCATTAGCTGCTAATTTTTGGGCAAATTCTGGGTCATTTTTCTCTTCTTCTTTGTAAAAACGGACATTTTCTAGTAAAAGAACTTGGCCATTTTGCAACGCCGCCACTTTAGCAGCGACTTCATCGCCAATAGAGTCATCAGTTTTAATGACTTCTTGCCCCAACAACTCAGAGAGGCGCTTAGCAACGGGAGTCAGGCGCAATTTTTCATCCACACCCTTGGGACGACCAAAATGGCTTGCTAGAATTACCTTAGCTCCCTTTTGCGTCAAATCTTGGATGGTTGGCAGGGCAGCGCGTATGCGAGTATCGTCTGTGATGTTGCCTTGGTCATCCACAGGCACATTAAAGTCAACCCGCACCAAAGCGCGTTTACCAGATATATCGGCAGCAGATAAACTTGCCACAGTTTTTTTAGACACAGCCAGACCCTCCTGATTGCCTTTTTGTTATTGTTTTGAAAGTAGAACCATCCAGATTTTACCGGAGTCAGGGGTGCCCAGGTGAGAGAGATGTTCAAGACAGTGCTATTTCCTATTGATCAAAGCCGGGAAGCGCGGGAAGCTGCTGATGTAGTTGCCAACGTTGTCCAAAAATACGGTAGCCGCTTGGTGCTGCTATCTGTCGTAGAAGAACCGCTAAAAGAGACACCTAGTGCAGATCCAATGGTGTCACCAGAGGTAGTTGCCAAACTGCTGGAAAATGCCCAAACTTTATTTTCTGGGCAAGGTATTCAAGCTGAAGTCTTGGAAAGGCAGGGTAAACCAGCATTTACGATCTGCGATGTTGCTGATGAAATCGGGGCAGATTTAATTATCATGGGCTGTCGGGGACTAGGTTTAACTGAAGAGGGGGCAACTGATAGTGTTACTACCCGCGTAATTAACCTTTCCCCTTGTCCAGTGCTGATTGTGCCTTAGCAATACTAAGAATTTCCACTGGTGCGTTACTTCGTTAACGCACTTCATTATTCATCTTTTGTAATTCTGAAGTACTACACCCGATTTGGGTGTTTCAGCCATGTTTAGCACTACCGCGATGTCTACGACGGGCTACGCCTACGCAAATATCCCAATAAATCAGGGTTATGCGAAGCGCCTGAAACGACCAAATACTATCAATCATATTATGGTTAATTTGTACAGTGCGTAAGTCCTATACTTATTAAATTTTTAATTTCCTTAATTTTGGAGATGAGCCTTCCTGAAATTATTACTGAAATTCTACTTAAATAAAATAAGTATATCTATAGCAATCCGATTTGATTTGGAGAATCACTCGTAGAGGTAAGGGACTGGGGACTGGGGACTGGGGACTGGGGACTGGGAAGAAGGAATAAAGCTGTACTAAGTTTTGTTCAAAAATCAAATATGAGTCCTATAGACATAAGTGAATTTTATTAAGTACTTAAATTATTGTCAAAGAAGGAGAAAGTTAAGATAATTAATACAAGGAATTACAAAATATCAAAATAGTAATTTCTTAATTATTAAATGGGCATATTAAGGTATTCATACCAGATTATTTAGTGAGTTAAATTGTGTCAGCAGTTTTTCCGAAAAATTTTGCAATTGAATATTCTCCAAAACAACGAGTGTGGAGTGAAATTGTTCATAGAATTCGAGAACTACAACTACCAGGAGTACCGATGAGACTAATCCTAACGGCACTTTGTCACAAAAAGCTGACCTTGAATGTAGTGGCTCGCATCTTCAGACTACAGCAATCCTAATTTGTTTGTGAACGCTCAATATTTATCTTAAATTTCCTCTTTGCGCGACGGGCACTTTCACGCCAGTCGCAATCAACGAGGGAACCTCCCTTCGGGTGAGGCAGTTCCTCTACTTGGGGAGACCCCAAGACCGGACTGCCTCACCGCTTCGCGCTGGCTCCTATTGACTGCCATTGCAGAAAATATGTGTGCCAGTTGCGTAAGTCCTGAAAGTAATAATTGAGATATCTTAATTAAGTAGAATAATCTATGTTGTGCATCAAAACAGAAGTGAAAAAGTCTAGTATACCGAATGCAGGAAAGGGATTATTTAGTTTAGAATTTGTCCATAAAGGAAGTATCATCTTCATTCCAGCAACTATTTTTACAATCAATCAATTTATTTTGGAAGAAGATTACCCTGAAGAGTTGAGCAAAGCAGATGAATTTCCGATGAATGCTGGCATGAGATGGGGTGGTCATTACTTTTTACACTCTCGTGAAACCCATGAAAATATAGGATATATTGACAATACAGGCTATATTAATCATGCCAGTAACCCTAATCTTTTATCATGTCTTGGTTTTTTTGTCGCTCTAGAGAATATTAATCATGGAGATGAATTAACTATAGATTATAGGTATATTGGAATTGAAAAAGAAATAGAATTATTAACTAATAATCATGAAATTATTAGTTTATCTACCAAGGAAGCCTTATTACAATCAGCCCAAAAACTAATAAGTCTTTTAAATGATGTTGAAGATATTCATTGTTTTGATTTGCCAAGTCAACTGATTAAGTTTTTAAGTTGATACCTGCTAATATTAATATATTTTTATGAACCAGTGTTTGTATTACACTCGTTTTTATAAATCTAGTTTGCAAATTTCATTGCAGTATGTAAATAAATAATATAGCAATCGAATCGTAGATTAGGACATTTTGAAATCGTGAATGTCAGCAACAGTAAAGTTTTTACCTCCTACCGAAAGCATTGCTGCCTTCTGCCTCCGGCTATAAGTGACGCTTATATTGAGGAGTAAATTACCAAATTTCACGGCTTATTCCCAGACAAAGCAACTTTAGCATGAACAATTTTTGTTATAAGTTAAAAGGTAATAACACCCAAAGTGCCAGCAGTTAGAGGTTCAATACGCAACAATCCTATTATGACTGTATTTACGAAGTGCGGCGTACTTCACGATAGGAATGTTGACGGCGATCGCATTGGGTTAAATGCCCCTAAGCTGTAGTAGCAAGGTAGATGATTTCTATTGTGTATCAACCTCACACAGAATCAGTACCACTGGCATGAGATACTACCGACTTGCGTGTCCATTGCCTGTAAGTATCAAACATGCCGTATGAGATATCTGGACTGTCTGAACTAAAAGCCTCATGTGCCTCTGGCAGCTTATACCAAGGAATAGTAGGGTAAAGGTGGTGAACGTAGTGATACCCGGTGTTATGAGTCAAAAGGTTAGTGAGAAAATCAAGGTTTGATCTCGAATGTGAGATGGTATTAAAGTGTTCCTGTACCTCAGACCAACATGAATAACTCGAAAAACACCATACTAGAGGCACAAACCAGTACAGCAACAAAATTTCAAGATTTCCTGATAAATAGAAGCTGAGAACTACAACCAACCAGAACACAAGCAACTTAAAGCCCGTTTTGAAAGGACGCCAGTCCACGCCTTTAAGAAGTCCATGATCGTATTTTATAAAATGATAGACGCTAAATCCCATAATTAGTTTCACAAACAACAAAAAGAACACATTCTTATTTGGCTTGTTTAAACCCAACATTTCATAGTATTCAGGGATATAATCTTTCTCGCTCAGAAAATAACTATGATGAGGAAAATGTTGTTCCCGATAGGAGGATACTGTTCTGAAGACAGGAAATCCATAGAGAAACTCTAGCTGTTCATTCCACGATTTGGTTTTAAATAAATTAAAATGTACAGCTTCATGTAGTAACGCTTCTCCAATGGCAAATTGAAAGATGCCGATCGCCCATACTGAAATCAGATAAACATATATATTATTTGCCCAAATGCTCATCGCAGCAATCAAAAGAATTGCCATCCAATCTCTCAATAAGGACAGGAATGCTTTAAGATCATTGCGTTCAATAAAGTCACTTGGTTTACTTTGATGCATCTGTACACGTTCCTTAACAAATCAAACTACTAGCCTGGTGAATACAGGAGTGCAGTTAAAAAAAGTATCCCACATATTTGCTAGCTTGTATAAGCATAAGTACACTATGGTGAATATTAGGATACCATTTAAAATACCTCAAAAATCTAGAAGTTGGGCATTTTTAACTGGTCGCGTTTCGTGAATCCGCCGCTATACCTTTATGATTACCATTCTATATATCCACTAGAAAGTACCATTTTGGGGAATCACGTACTG
This sequence comes from Nostoc sp. UHCC 0702, assembly GCA_017164015.1. GTDB lineage: Bacteria > Cyanobacteriota > Cyanobacteriia > Cyanobacteriales > Nostocaceae > Amazonocrinis. Next base: position 5,488,406 of record CP071065.1, on the reverse strand, counting down.
CAAGTCAAGCGCCCTCGACACCATGTGTATTTTTGTCTAAATACAGTTTCAACCTTTTTTTGTGCCTTTTTTAACGTGTCGAACTCACCCTAATCTAAAAACTTTTCAAGAGCGATCGCATTGCCAAAAACACGAAACATAGCTGAAAAACTCAATTGCTAGAGAATTGTGATGAGTCTGTGATGTTGAGCGATCGCCTGATTTAACTATAGTTTGTCATCAAAATAGTTTTGAATATGCTATAAAAAATACTACACTCTAATAGTGATAACTATCAGAGTGTAGCGAAAGTACTTCAATTTTCCTAACTTAACGGTATTACTTTTAAGTATAATTCCGATCAGTAAACGTGACAGCTTTTATAGTGTCACTTGATCACATACCCTTAATCCCCTTCAGCGCTCTAAGTAACCGCTAGGTACTCTAGAGCGCTTTTAGTGCCCTGGAAACTCATCTCACGTTCTTTGATATTAAGACGGCTCTTGAGATGGGGAGATGGGGGAATAACAACTGACAACTGACAACACTTCGACAAGCTCAGTGCATCGCTGACAACTGACAACTGACAACTAACACCTGAATTTGTAATCAAAAACAAAACCCCTCTCATTGTGATTGGAGAGGGGCGGGGTATACTTTTGAATCTACCTCAATTATTTTCAAACCCATGCGAAGACTCTAACAACAATAAATTTTTTCGCTTATTCTTATTCTTGAGGATATTCAGATAGTTATCGGTGTAGCGAAAAGCTGCTGCACAGTCGTAAGCAGCAATAGCCATAGCTTGTAAAAAAACTTTAGACGGGATTTCAAACCCTAAAAATTTTTCGGTTAAAATTAACAAATCGTTATCTGTTGCAGGCAAACTAGTTTCTTCTGCCCACTCTGATTCATTAGAAACTTCTTCAATTAACATTTTGGACATTTAAAACCTCCCCAAAAGCATAAGATGCAAAGCCTGTGATGAAATTTAACTGCTGTTCACGAGTTTGTAAATTGACTGGGAGTTCAGTATCGGTACATCCTATCTCCCTTAAAATTTCCAAACAATAAGCACTGAGTTGGCTGTATGAAGCTTTTTCCCATTCAAGAGATACCTCTTTCGCCCTCTCCAGGTTGACTCGAATAATTGTCGTTGCAGGGCTGTTCATAAATCCACCCTAATAAACTCGATAATCGCAGTTTTGATCGGAATCATAAATTTGCGTAACCGTGTTTATGCGGAATTTATTAAGATGGAAAATGAAAGCATCAGCGCATTTGCGGTAAAGTATCTGAAGCGATGTCTGGCGACAAGCCGCTTTGCGTCTACGCAGTCTTTATTTGCCCAATTGCTAAACAAAAACAATATCCACAAAGGCTTGAGAGCAAAACTCAGTTAAAAAACTATACCACCGCGATCGCGTCATTTCCTCTGGTGCAATACTTACATTTTCATGCTTGAACACATGCCTATTTGATTGCGGAGAGGTTCCATTCACTGCAAAACTACTTATTTTTTCATAAAAATTAATATGCTTTTCAAATAACACCAATGCAATTTTCTTATCAGTATTACTTAGAGAAATTGCTACTGCTTATAGAAATATTTATAAAAAGTTACACATCAAATAAAATTTTCAGGAATTAGGCAAGTGTCATAAATTTTTAGTTGAGGCTGTCAATCTCAATAGTCAATAATCCAAAAAAATTGATTTTTGAACGCTACTTTGGAAGGGCGGAGGGAACTGCTAAGACTGCGACCCCCTCACCACACACAACTGGCATCTGTTGACTGTGGACTTGTTAACAAACCTAACCTTATTTAAATTATTTATAATTGATAATTGATTTACTTAAAAAATAAATAATAATTACTTATATCATGTCCGTTTAAACACTTATGATATCTGTGGAGGTCGGTAATTGGGAATTGGTAATTGGGAATTGGTAATTGGGAATTACCTATTACCCATTACCCATTACCTATTACCAAGCAAACCGACTAGATCGTAAGTAATTAGCCAAACTTGATATGATTCCTATAGGTCAAGTAAGTAGTTGAGCAAAAATAAACTAGGGATGCCACGGCACCCCTAGAAATGCTTATAACGAGGGGATGAAAATATCTCTTTTCCACTCCCTACTTCCTCTTCTGTATTTTCAAATTAGATTTATTGAGTTGGACTTGTTGAAGTAGGCTGTTGTTCCACAGAAACTGGCACATCAGCAGGTTCGGCTGGCGTTTGTTCAAGAGTTTCTGATTGATTTGGCATCTGTTGTTCGGGCGCTGCTACATTACTTGTAGGGTTTGGAGACTGAGAAGGAGTAGTAGCGGTTTGACTGACTTGAGGCTGCTGTGGCTTTGTCTTCTGGACAATTTGCTGCATCAATTGCTCAATTTTGTCAGCTTGCTCCATGTTGCCTTGTTCACGGTATTCGTTGCGGGCACGTTTTAATACACCGTTAGCTTTCTTGTAGTTGCCTTGATTGTATAAAGTCACTCCTAAATTGTAATAGGCTGAGGCATCCTTGGGATTTTGGCGAATAGCTTGCTGATAGACAGAAATAGCCTGTGAGGTTTGACCATGAATTGCCATCAAACTTCCCATATTGTTGTAGGCTATGCTGTTTTTAGGATCTAGCTGTAAGCCTTGCCGATAGGCAGCGATCGCACTCTCAATTTGACCTTGTTCTTGCAGGGCGATCGCTAAGTTAAAATAAGCATTGGCATCCCTGCTATCTAGATTAATGGCTTGTTGATATGCCGCGATCGCTTCTTGTGGCTGTTTTAATTCGTACAGCGCTAAACCGAGATTATACTGTGCTGCGGCGATTGTCGGATCTACCACCAGAGCCTGGCGATAAGCAGTAATTGCTGCATCTTTTTGCCCTTGTCGGTACAATGCTAACCCCAAATTGTAGTAAGCTTCACCCAGATCGGGATTAATTCTGATCGCCTCTCCATATTCCTGCACAGCGATATCCAGGCGATTTTGCATCAAGAAAATATTACCTAAATAATTCCGTGCCATTCCTAGGTTAGAATCACGCTGCAACGCTTGGCGAAAAGCATATTCTGCACCTTGTAAGTCGTTGCGGTTATAGCGCGTGACTCCCTGCTGGAAAAAACTAGCTGCTTCCAAATCCTGAGAGATTGGAGTTGCTGCTAGTAGCTTGCTCCCTGGTAAATCAATCATTGTTGGCGCAGCCAATACCAAAAATGCAGAGGCAGCACAGAGAAATCCCAAATGCGGCTTCTGCCAATTCAAAACCTGGTGGAACCCCACCGTGGGGAAGCAGGAAAACCACTGACTAATTTGATGCTGTTTATACATAAATGGCATCTCTGTACTTGTTATTAAATCCTTATAAGTCAGAGTACCCACTACAAAATGAAAAATTAAAAGTTAAAAATTAAAAATTCTTAACTCCTTACGGGCGCAATGCTTTGCGCCCGTACTAACTCCTAACTTCTACAGCTTGTGGCAAAATTAGCATGGCATCACCGAAAGAATAAAAGCGATATCGAGAAGCGATCGCTTCATTGTATATATTTAACAATCGTTCTCTGCCGATCAGGGCACTCACCAGCATCAGCAAACTAGAACGCGGTAGATGAAAATTAGTAATTAAACCATCCACTACCCGCCATTGATAACCTGGATAGATAAACAAGTTTGTCTTGCCACAAAATGGTTGCAAATCCCCAGATTGAGCTGCTCCTTCTAAGGCGCGTACTGCCGTTGTTCCCACAGCAATAATTCGGCCGCCAGCTGCTTTGGTGGCGTGGATTTGCTCTACTGTGGAAGCAGGCACTTCAATCCATTCTTCGTGCATTTGGTGGTTAGTTACATCTTCCACTTCCACAGGGCGAAAAGTGCCCACACCAACGTGTAGCGTCACAAAAGCTTGATTGATATTGCAAGAGCGCAACTTTTCCAGTAACTCTGGAGTAAAATGTAATCCTGCCGTCGGAGCTGCGATCGCTCCTGGCTGTTGGGCGTAAACTGTTTGATATTGTTCATCCGCCGCTGCCGATGCAGTGATATAAGGTGGTAAAGGAATCTCACCAAATGCATTCAACAGTTGTACCAAAGGCTTTCCCTCAGGCACATCAAATTGCAACAAACGTCCTCCAGTTGCCTCATCTGTCTCCAGCACTGTAGCTGTGAGTTGGGGACTGGGTACTGGGGACTCGGTACTGGGGACTGGGTACTGGGGACTCGGTACTGGGTGAGAATCTTCCCCAATTCCCAATCTCTTTGCTTCAAAAACAATCTTCGCTCCCCGCTTGAAGCGCTTTCCTGGTTTAACTAAAGCTAACCAACAGTTATACTGCCGTTCCTCTAATAGCAACACCTCTATTTCTGCACCAGTCGATTTACGACCATACAGTCGCGCCGGAATTACTTTTGTATTATTCATCACTAACAAATCACCAGGATGCAGTAATTCTGGCAAATCACGAAAAATGCGGTGTAGGGGTGCTGTTTTGTTACCTGTCGTGTGAGAATCTATTACCAATAACCGTGAGCTATCTCTGGGAAATGCCGGATTTTGGGCAATAAATTCTGGAGGTAGTTGGTAGTCATACCCAGATAATAAACGGTCTAAGTTGATATCTTTTGCCTCTGGAATAGAGGAATGATGCAAATTAGGGTGTGCTATTTGTTGCTCCATTTAAACTTATACTGCCTTCAAAAACTGGGTTTGAGATTTCCTCAAGAAACATTCAATTTTAACTTGAGAATTGATGCATACTATTAGGTAACACGCAAACATCAAGATAAAAATTGGGTAAACCTCCCCATGCAAAAACGGGGGCTTTTACCCTACCGGGAACAGCTATCTATTTACGAATATAGATATGTAGGATTGGCTTTGATCCCAAGCACCAACCAAGCAACAACATGGAATACTTGTATTACCTGGCAAATGCCAGTCTAACTCTGAGGGTTGTTCAACACCTTCATGCCAGACCCCAGATGCCTGTTTCATTCGTCACCGTGATTCATCAAATTGATGGGTGGGTGGTTAGGATCAAACTCAAAGGTCACGTCTCGCAGCAAGAGGATGGCGACTTTCGGGCTTTCCTAAATGAATTAGGAATTAGCTATGAGCCGCCTATGCGGGTACAAATGGCACTTTGGAGTTTGGAAGCAGGGCAGTGTCCTGTGGATGTCATGCGTCGTTACCAAGTAGCGATCGTCTCTCACGGTAGCCCAGAAAGAGAAGAAATTGAAGCTTTCCGGCAACAGTTTGTCCGTGGTCTGGGTTACTGCCCCGAAACGCTGGCGTGATCACTTTTAGTTTGAACACTACTATTACAAAGATGGTAATTGGTAATAGAGATATTCGTTTTATTAGCAATTACCATTAGCTATCAATTGACGAGTCGAAAGCTGCCAGAATGTATTCTTGCAGATAAAATTGGTATCCTGCGGCTGATGCCCTAGCTAAAGCTTGTTGGACAACTGTCAGTTCAGTGTGCTGTTTTGTGATTCGCTGACAGTAGACAATAGCAACATCAAAGCGACAGGTGTAATCTGCCTTTTGGGGATACTCAGCTAAAAATATGCCTGCGGTTCTGGAGATTTTTGCCTGCTTTTGTGAGGTGATTGCACTTCTGCCTCCTGCATCCCAATTAAGAGGCTTGCGGGTTTTCACTTCCACAAAGGCTAAGGTAAAGTCCTGAGTAGGGAATTCCCTGCTCAAGAGTTCCTCTGTCCTCCCAGGATGCTGAGCAATAATATCAATTTCTCCCCATCGGCAAGCAAACCGACGGTGCAGAATCTCCCAACCTGTAGACTCCAACCATTGTGCTACCAGGTCTTCTCCTAATGAACCAATATCGGGATAATGAGATGGAGGAAGATTCGCCATTGGCTTAAAATAGCATGAATTTTAAATTAAGTAATCAAATTTGGGCAAGCTTACTCAGTTTACTGCTTTGGGGAATAGTTGGCATGACGGCAACTGTCAGTTCTCCTCCAACAGCTTTAGCCCTAGAATACAATAAGGAAATTTTGATAGAAGCTGATTTTTCTTTCCGTGATTTAACAGACTCCAGTTTTACCAAAGCTAATCTCCGCCAGAGTAACTTCAGCCATTCCAACTTGAGCGGTGTCAGCTTCTTTGCAGCAAATTTGGAGTCTGCAAATCTAGAGGGAGTTGACTTGACAAATGCCACTCTAGATTCAGCTCGCTTGATTAAAGCGAATTTAACAAATGCAGTATTGGAAGGTGCATTTGCAGCTAACGCCAAGTTTGATGGTGCGATAATTGACGGAGCAGATTTTACTGATGTACTGCTGCGTCCAGATGAACAAAAAAAATTGTGCAAGGTGGCTAAGGGTACTAATCCAACTACAGGACGGGACACACGGGACACATTGTTTTGTCCGTAGTCTAGATTTGGTCTAGTTGACAGTTGACAGCCAATAGTCAACAAGTTTAGGCGAAATAATTTATTTCTTAGGATTTCCTATATGCTCAATTCTTTGTCAAAGATTTGACATCCTCCCCGCTCTAAAGAGACGGGGATTCCAAGAATCACTTCTTGGGATTCCTCTTTTTGCGACTCGGCTTACTTGGAGGAGTTTCCCCACCCAAGCAGAGGTCGATATCTCCAGAGGCGGTTAACGTTCCTGTGTGTCCCACAGTACGGAGTCCTATCTCAAGTATGTTTCTTGCAGCGTTATGGTCGCGGTCTTGAATATGTCCACAATGAGGGCAAATATGAGTTCTAGTGCTAAGAGTCTTTTTGACAACCTCACCACAATTAGAGCATTTTTGACTGGTTCCATGAGGTGCTACTGCAATTGTCGCCACGCCAAAGACTTTACCAAAATACTCAACCCATTGCCTAAACTGTGTCCATGCCGCATCATTAATTGACTTAGCAAGGCATCTGTTCCTCACCATATTCCGCACCATCAAATCTTCATACGCCACGAGGTCGTTAGACTTCACTACGCACCTTGCCAACTTTACGGCAAAGTCTTTACGCTGGCGACTTACTTTGAGGTGTTTACGGGCCAGTTTATTTCTAAACCTGGCTCTGTTCTTAGAACCCTTTTTGGTCTTAGAAAAGCGGCGTTGCAACCGCTTCAAAGACTTCTCAGTTTTGCGGAGATGGCGCGGATTCTCAACCGTGCTACCTTCACTATCTGTGTAGAAATGGTTCAATCCGACATCAATACCAATGGTTTTGCCAGATGGCTCTCGCTTTTCAATTCGCTCAGCGTCAATACAAAACTGTGCATAATACCCATCGGCACGCCGCACAACCCGCACTCTCTTAAACTGCTTGAGTTGGTAGAAATGCAAATCACGAGTTCCCAAAAGCTTGAGGGTTCCTGCTTTGAAGCCATCACTAAAAGTGATGTGGCGACGGTCAGCAGACAAGCGCCACCCACTGGTTTTATATTCAACAGAGCCATGTGTTTGTTCTTTTTTAAAGCGTGGATAACCTTTCTTTCCCAGTTTGTTCTTTTTGCAGTTGTTAAAAAATCGAGCAATTGCAGACCACGCCCTTTCAGCAGATGCTTGACGAGCCATCGAATTGAGCTTGTTAACCCAAAGGAAGTTATTATCAGCAGCAAGTACAGCGCAATAAGCACTCAACTCGTACCTACCAGTACCTTTGTTATCCATCCAGTATCTCAGGCAAGCATTGCGAACAAAACGCGCAGTTCTAATCGCATCATCAAGCGATTGATACTGTTCGTCCGTTCCCTTAAGCTTTGCCTCGAATACCAGCATCTTTACGTCACAATCATTAATGTAATTGTATCACGGATGAATAATTCATCCTGTTCGCTTATATCCCCCGCATAAATGACGCTTGCTCTACGCATCACGAATCGTAACGATACAGACAACAGTATTTGGGAAATATTAAGAACAGAAGTGATAAATCTAAAATTATCGATTATTATGTCACACAAGAATGAAACTACCCTTCTCGCCTTAGCTTTCATAATTACCGTTGGGCTAGTTGGAGGTGGTTTTTGGTTATTCTTCAAGTCTTCTGGCTTGACCACCAGTCCACTCAAACCCAGCAATAATCCTCCTCAGTCCCAAGCATCTAATCCTCAAACATTTGCTCAAGTACAGAATGTTCCTAGTGGTTTAATCAGTTACGGCGGTAGTACGACTTGGGCACCTGTCCGCAAGGAAATAGATCCAGTAATTCAAAGTGTCTGGCCGCAGTTTCAGCTACGCTATGCTAACCCTCCAAAGGAAGCACCTAGCTCTGTAACAGGTATCTCAATGTTGCTCAAAAGTCAACTAGAATTTGCTCAATCTTCTCGTCCCATTGCCAACAATGAGTATGAGGAAGGGCAAAAACGGGGTATTCAAATCAGAGAAATTCCGGTGGCGATTGATGGACTAGTAGCAGTTGTTCACCCCAATTTGAATATCCCTGGTTTGACTGTGGATCAATATGATGCTATCTTTGCAGGAAAAATTACCAACTGGCGGCAGGTTGGCGGGCCAGACCTCAAAATCCAACTCTATGGTAAGAAAGATAGAGATGCAGGCGATCGCTTCAAGTTAACGCAAACTACAACCGAGGCTTTACGTCTAGTCGCTGCCGACCCGGCAGGGATTTACTGGTCTTCAGCAACACTGTTGGTTCCCCAGTGCGGTGTCAAAGCATTGCCTATAGGTCGTGACTCTAATAAACTCATTCCTCCTTACAAACTTCCCTTGGTGGCTGCTTCTGAATGTCCCACAAAGCGCAATCAAGTAAATAACGATGCTTTCCGCAGCGGGGAATATCCTTTGAGTCGTCGATTAGTGGTAGTTATCAATGCCAATGGAAAATTTGAACAACAAGCGGGTGAAGCTTATGCTAACTTGCTATTAACAAATCAGGGACAAGAGTTGCTCGATCAAGCAGGATTTGTCAGGATACGTTAACAATATAATTCCAATTTAGTACCAAGGGGCTGCTGGTTAAATGGAAAAACCAAAACAGTTATATTAATTCGTAATTCAGAAAGTCAGATATAATTTGGTTTTCTAGGTTTGAATCTGTCACCAGATTTCAACGAATTGGTATTAGAGGTCAAAAAGTTGAGAATGAGTGCAAAATGGCAAAAAATATCCCCTCTTATAAACCTGGTAAGGTAGTGGTGTTGTTTGGGAATTTTCCCCTGACCATTCGGCTGTCTGCTGCCCCACCGGATGAGCAATTGAATTTGTTGCGCGATCGCATTATTTATCATGCCAACAATCTTGTTGAACATGGACTATGGGATGAACCCCTTAGTGATACTGAACTTGATCAAATCATGTCAAATGTTGAAATTGAGCCTGTTTTTTTTGGAGATTTTCATGATGTTGTGTCATGGTTGGGATATCCACTGCGTATATTGAAAAAAAATTTATAAGTAAGTTGCTAGTTGGCAGTTGTCAGTTGTGATTAGTTATTCTTCTTGTTCCCTAGTTTATTTACCTCCTCTGTTAAATTTATCTGTGCCATAGAATATTATAAGTCTAACTCGACACTTTATCTTGGCTTTTTGTGCTTATACTTTTATTTTTTGACATTAAATGACTGGTGGGTTAAGACGAAGGTGGGCAAACAAAACTTTGAACACTTTTTAAGAGGATGTTTGGTAAGTCGTAAAGTATACTAAAAACCCCGCTTCCATTCCTCTCTCCTTTTAGGAGAGAGGCTTTTAAACCCCCCCTTCCCTACGAGGGAATGGGGGTAGAGGGGTTAAGTGTTTTAGATTTTTATGTTACCAAAAAGGGGAAAATAAAAAGGGTAAGGGAATTAAAGTTAAAACTTTTCCCCACATGGTATAAAGCCCCTATCTGAATTGTCCAGAATATTCAAATCAGATAATACCCGCCACGTAGTGCGATAAAAATCAGCGTCCATACTTGAAACCCCTATTTTTAAATATGGGGTTCCCTTCCCCTTTCCTCTTCTTCATTGCTCAACCTGCGGATTACTGAATCCACGATTAGTAATAAATGTTTCATCAGTCAGACTTCTCAAGAATGCAAGTAAATCCTGTTTTTCGCCTTCAGATAATTTAAAACCAGAGATGAATTTACTTTTGAGAGGATTTTTACTCCCATCTCCTGCAAACTTGCCATGAATAGTTCTCCCACCAGCTTTGTAGTGGTCAATGACCTCTTCGAGAGTAGCAATACTACCATCGTGCATATAGGGAGCCGTCAGGGCAATATTTCGCAGGGTAGGAGCTTTGAATCGACCCATATCTGATGCAACAGAAGTTATTTCATAAACACCCGTATTATCTGGCGGATAAGCTCCTTTGCCATCAATGTTGTAAAGTCCAGTATTATGAAAGGCAATTTCAACAAATGCCAACCGTTCATGCATAACTGAATCCGTAAAATTAATGCCTCCATGACAGTGAAAGCATTCTAGATTTTCACTATTGAATAATTTCTCTCCCCGTTTGGCTGCTGGGGAAATGGCATTAGCATCGCCTCCAAAACGATAGCGGTCATAGGGAGAGTTAATAGAAATTAAGGTACGTTCAAAAGTGGCTAAAGCTTTAATCAGGTTGTTGAGACTAATTGCATCTTGATTATCTCCAAACACGGCTGCAAACATTTGCCGATATTTAGAATCATCTCGCAGCATCGCCAATATCTGTTTCTCTCGTCCCGCCATACCCATTTCTACCGGATGCTCCCCAAACATTGGTACTAGAGCTTGATTTTCCAACTTAGTCATTAGAGGGTTAGCCCAAGTCAACACCGGGTTGTAAGCAATATTGGCAAGGCTCATAGCGTTACGAGGGTGTTTTTCTGCCGTTGCTCCTACAGCGACTGGTTTACCGTCAGTAAAGGCAAGTGCTTGAATATGGCAAGAGGCACAAGAAAATTCACCTGTGATTGACAAGCGCTTTTCATAGAATAGATGCCGTCCCAACTCTACTTTTTGAGAACTCATCGGGTTATCTACTGGTACAATTGGTTTTGGCATCCAAGGTGGGAGATTCCAGTCATATTCTGAAGTCGCGGATGCACGAACGGCTGTATTCAGTCCAATTGACAGGCAAATCGATAGCAGACAAATAGTAGCTAGCGTCAACCAGCGAGTAAATTTCATTTGACAAGTTAAAAAGCAGAAAGGACGATAATATCGAAAATATCACTCAGCTCTAAAGAATTTCTGTCTAGAAGCAGGTTTACCGCCAAAGGGTAGACCTAAATTAGTCATAATACCAGTGCAGTCACTATCATCAGGCAATGACATACAACCTGGAGGGCTATTTGGTTGGTTGACTGCTAAATTCGTGTTCGCCACCAACGCTGCAAGGTCAGCAATGATGACGTTTTTTGTAGGATTAAAGTTGGCTATGACAACTTTTGAGGTATTCTGATTAACACAAGTTGATGGTTTCTGGCTGCCTTCAGTGATTTGACAACCAGTGCTACCTAAGTGGATGGGAAAACCAACAGCGGTATGACCTGATTCACTATTCTTTGTAACTGTACTCGAACTGTAGCTTTGGTTCTCCAAATCAATACGGGCAAATTTGTAACCAAACTGCCAATTCCACCATAGTGAAGTTAAATTTAGAGGTGATGGAGCTGTGACAGAATCAGCGTGGTTGAGATTGAACGGCACACCCAAAGTAAATTGCAGTCCTTGATAATTGCCTTTGGGTACTGTACCAATTACTTGATTTCTTGTCTCCACTGTACCATTGGCACAAGCACCAGACTTATTTTCAAAGTCCAATAGAGCTACGTTTTGGTATTGCCATTTGCCATCCTGGGTTAAGGTTAGGGGTACGGCTTTGCCTTTGATATCAATTAAAGCAACATCAGATACATAGTAGCGGAAATCTGAGACGGTAACTTTTGTTGCTGGTTTACCTAGAGTATATGTCTGACCACACTCAAAGGACTGTTTACCAACTTTGGCATTAAATCTAATCGTCACTTCTTGGCTTTGAGGGGTGGAGGCTAAACCTACAGCATAATTTCCCAAAACAGCAGTAAGCCCAATTGCTACTATTGCGATCGCCTTTGGCGGGGCGTAGCCCATCGCTGCTAATTTCACAGACAACTGCATCACTTTACCTGTGCTTTTATCTAGATACTTACCAATTCTCGATAACGGCTCAGTTCTTGTCAAATGACCAGTTGTCAAATTTGTGAAAGCAAGACTGGAAAACTCTTAGTTAATTGTGGTGTAGAGGACTAGCATTACATCATTAGACATCGCCAAATATTTAAAAGAAGTCTTGGTTATAGCAACCAAGACTTCAAGTAAATTTATGCAATTGACCACCTGAAAACTATTGTTTATCCCAAGTTGCTGAAGAAAGTTGCCCAAAGAGTTCCCGTTACGCCTACAGCAATTAAAACGTTAGTGAAAAACTTGCCTAATTCAGTTTCTTGTCCGAGTACTTTGTCGTCTTGACCTGCACTGAAAAACAATGACCAGGCTTGGTTGACGTTAATTGTTTCAAAGTTATTGAAATCGGGACGAAACACAACGGGGCCAACTAAATCTTTTTTGGGAAAATCAAAATCAGTTCTCATACGCTTTCCTCGCTTAATGTTTTATGTAGTCAAAATTATTTACAAGTTTGTCAGCCATCCAAATGTACGTTTGTGTAGCATCTCCACACCATCAAATAGCAGTTCTTTGAGAACAGCACGCCCGGATGATATCGACCAAAGAGGATAAGGTGAATGTTTTGCCGTTGTAGATGGCGACACAAAGCTGGCGTCAGATAGTTTGACAACCTGTCATTTGACTACACCAGCTATGAATTAGACAATTGTTGCGGATATTGTGCCGAATAAACTTTTTGCAGAGAGAACATGGAATGAAAAAGATTATTTCAGTATTGTTGCTGGGTGTAGCGATTTTCACTTTTGCCTGCAATAGTCCAGCTTTAGCAGCAGACGCAGCCAGTGGCGCCAAAGTCTTTAGCGCTAATTGTGCTTCTTGTCATGCAGGCGGTAAAAACTTGGTTCAAGCCAACAAAAATTTGAAAAAAGATGCTTTAGAAAAGTATGGGATGTACTCAGCAGAAGCGATTATCACTCAAGTTACAAATGGTAAAAACGCTATGCCTGCTTTCAAAGGTCGTTTAAAACCAAATCAAATTGAAGATGTTGCAGCATATGTGCTGGGACAAGCAGACAAAGGCTGGAAATAAAGCCAAAATACGAGAATAAAGCTGTTGTTCTCTAGTTACGCAATAGTAGGTAGGGTATGTGCCTTACCTACTGGTTTTGCTCTGCTAATAATGTGAGATATTACTTATGAGTCGCTTTTACCGATTCATGCTCAATTTTGGTATTGCTGTTGCACTCGCCTGCTTTTTTGTCACTGCACCCGCATATTCGTTATCTACATCGGACACCCAAATAAGAGAAGGTGACTTATTCAACCTAGGGAATGAAAAAATGCAGCACGGGAGTTACTTTGAAGCTATTCAATATTTTACTGAGGCGATAAACCTCAAAAATGATTTTGCTTGGGCTTATAGCAATCGTTGTCTTGGTTATCTGCAATTAGGAGATTATCACAATGCGATCGCTGATTGCAATCAAGCTCTAAATTTGACACCCAACAATGTGGAAGCATACCTTAACCGAGGACTAGCATACTACAGACAAGGAAATTATCTTGCAGCGATCGCTGACGATGATCAAGTTATCGCAATCAAACCTGATGATTTTAGAGCTTACTACAACCGAGGGATAGCTTATGCCGCGTTGGGTAATTACCAGCAAGCGATATCAGATTACAATCTAGCACTGATTAATATTCCCCAATCATTCAGTTTGCTAAAAGTGGATATTTACAATGACCGAGGACTGGCTAGTTTTGAGTTGTCAGATTTAACAGCAGCTAAGCTGGACTTTTCACAAGCAATTCAACTCAATCACAATGACTACAGAGCTTATTATAATCGGGGTTGTGCTTGTGGTAGAAGCGGCGATCGCTCTTGTGCAATTCGGGATTTTTCTGAGTCACTCAAACTAAATCCAAGCAATGCTCAAGCTTATCTGAATCGGGGTATAGCCTACCATCAACTTGGCCATGAACAAGCTGCGATCGCCGACTTGCAAAAGGCGATTGAACTCTTTGCCCAACAAGGAGAAACTACAATCTATGAAAAAACTTTAGCTTTACTGAAAAGTTTACAGCAACGACTCTCATCCTTATCAGAAATTGCTCTATTGAGTCCTGACTATCAAGTTTGACGCTATGTCTTTTGACAAGCTGTAATAAGAGGTAAAAAAATAAACAAAGTCTTAGTGTGGGTGTGAGGAACAAAGGTGAAACAATGTTTTTTGTTACTGCAATTTTTGGCATTTGGTTTATTTATAGGATTACCTGTACAAGCACAAGACGCTAAAACCGAGCAAAAAACTGCCGATGCATCACTGAAGCAAATCTTACAGATACCTAATCTCAGTGAAATCAAATTACCCGCCACTAATGCTGAAATCTTAAACCAAGGGGTTGCTGTACCAACCGAAGTTAGCCAAAGAACGCAGCCAGCACTAGCACAGGAAACGCAAACCTCCCAAGCAATCCAAGTGATAGGTGTGCGGCTCAACTTGACAAAAACTAATTTAGAAGTTGTCTTAGAAACCTCAACTGGACAACTATCAACACCAGTGATTTCTAGTGATAGCAACACATTGATTGCAGATATACCAAATGCAGTGTTAGCTTTGCCAGAGGGTAAGGATTTCCAAGCCGAAAACCCCGCACAGGGAATTGCTTTAGTTACAGTCACTCAACTGGACACTAACAGAATACGAGTAAGTGTGACTGGGACACAAGACCTACCCACCGCAGAAGTGATTAAAAGCGATCGCGGTTTAATTATTAGCTTATCACCTACTGCACCTATAGAACTGTTTGTCACAGCCGAGAAAACGCCAGAAGATCCACAGGATGTACCTATCAGCTTAACAGTCCTGCCACGAAAAGAAATAGAAGACGCGCAGATCGACTCGATTCGGGATATTGCGGCGAATACTCCCAACTTCTTTACAACTACAAGCGATCGCGCTTTCAATTTCTATAGCATTCGGGGTTTGAGTAATAGCAATTACCTGACTAGAGACACTGTTGGCTTCTATATTGATGATGTCCCTTATGAAAATGCTCACCAGTTTCTCCCAGGAGTCTTATTCGACTTAGAACGGGTAGAAATATTGCGGGGGCCACAAAGCACTCTCTATGGACGTAACAGTCAAGCGGGAGTGGTAAATATTATTAGCCGCCCACCTAGCGATTCACCAGAATTTAATGCCAGTTTTGGTTACGGAAATTACAATCAATATCAAGCGCAGTTGTCGTTGAGTAATGCCATTATTCCTGAAAAGTTAGGGTTTCGCTTGTCTGGGGCTTACAATTCACGAAATGGCTTCACCGAAAACACTTTCTTGAACGAAAGCGACAATCCTCAATCAAGTATCGCTGGACGTGCTAATATTCTCTGGACACCAGCACCAGAATGGAATATTTCATTTAATGCAATTGGGACTGCAAACCGAGATGGAAATAATACTTTTGTTCCTCTTAGCCAAACAGATAAATTTAAAACTGCTTTGAATGACCGTGGTGCAACAGACCTGTCTATCAACACCCAATCACTACGAGTAGCTTACGATGGGCCTGCTTTTCGCTTAACTTCGATTACAGCCCACAACTTTACCGATTTTGGTTATAAGGCTGACGCAGATTATAGTGCAGATGATTTAGGACGATACGATTCAGAAATCACTTCAACTATCTGGAGTCAAGAAATTCGGTTACAATCTCCTATTGATAGCGATCGCTTTCGTTGGTTAGTTGGTGGCTATTATCAACACAGAGATTTAATCTTAGATCCTCAATCAACAATATACACAGCATTAGGAGCCGCTACATTTGGATTATCTGAACCTGGAACTGATAATACTTCCGCAACTTACAATCAAACAACCTACGCTGCCTTTGGTCAAGTTGATTATAAACTTATTGCGCCACTGACACTGAGCGCCGGATTGCGTTATGAAAGCAACCGCGAAGAATTAAATCGTCGCAGGGTATTTCAATCTGCTAGTGGTGAGGTTCCTGCTGGTATTAGCTATAACGATGCTACTGTTTCTGATGATGTTGTTTTGCCTAAGTTGGCCGTACAATATGCCTTCAACGAGAATATTTCGGTTTACACTAGCGTCACTCGCGGCTATAAACCCCCAACTCAAAACTACAGCACAGAAAATACTGCATTATTGGTTGTGCGACCAGAAAAATCGTGGAACTATGAAGTTGGTGTCAAAACATCTTGGTTAGATAATCGCCTGACAGCTAACTTTGCTGCTTTTTGGAATGACATCAACGATTATCAAGTATCTGTGATCGGAGATGATGGTTTTACCCGCGATAATGCCAATGCTGAAGTTGAAGTAAAAGGTGTGGAATTAGAAATTAGAGCTACACCTTTTGATGGATTGGATATCATCGCTGGGTTTGGCTACGCTGATGGACAATTTACAAGATATACTAACCCGTTTACTGGACAAAACTTTCAGGGGAACCGTTTGACTTTTGCTCCTGAATATACCTACAACTTAGCGCTGCAATATCGTAGTAAAGGTGGAATATTCAGCAGAGTGGAATTGCAAGGAATCGGTACTTACTTTTTTGATGAAGCCAACACCATCAAACAAAATCCCTTCGCGTTGGTAAATACTCGTCTGGGTTATGAAGGTAAGAACTACGGTATCTACTTTTACGCGAACAATATCTTTGATGAGACATACGTCACCACTGCTTTTAACCCTCTTGATACGCTGGTATCTTATGGTGATAGACGCACTTTTGGTTTTCAAGTCCGCACGAGTTTTTAAGAGTTAATTAACCTTTCGTTGATAACCTTGCCAATATTTTTCCCGAAGCTTACCTTTTTGGATTTTACCGCTTGGTGTTCTTGGTAAAGATTCAACAAATTCAACACTCCTGGGTAACTTAAAATCAGCAATTTTACTCCGGACAAAATTGATAATATCTAATGCGGTTGCTTGCATCCCTGCTTTTAAAACTACAATTGCTTTAATACTTTCTCCCCAGTCTTCATCGGGAATCCCAATGACTGCAACCTCAGCGATCGCAGGATATTCGTATAAAATATTTTCAATCTCCGCAGGATACACATTCTCGCCAGCATAACAAATCATATCTTTGACGCGATCGCAAATATAAATATACCCCTCTTCATCAAAATAGCCTGCATCCCCTGTATGAATCCAACCATCAACGAGTGTAGTTGCTGTCGCCTCTGGTAATTTCCAATAACCAATCATATTTGCTGGTGATTTAATACAGATTTCACCGATTTCCCCAATAGCTAAGGCTTTTCCTTGATTATTCACAACCGCAACTGATACGCCAGGAAAGGGTTTACCCGCAGATTTGAGTCTAGTGGAATTTGCAGGTAAGCTAACTGCACAATTTCCAGTTTCGGTCATACCATAAATTTGCACAAAGTTGCAATTAAATGTCTTTATTGCTGTTTTCAATAGTGATTCAGCAATGGGAGAACCCCCATAAACAATGTATTGCAGTGATGAAAAATCTGTTTGTTGACAACTAGGTTCAGTCAACAGAACTTGCATCATTGCAGGCACCATACAGATTTTAGTGATACGATATTTTTCTATAGCTTCTAAAACTTCAGTTCCCACAAAAGCTTTTAACAAAATATTTTCAGCACCAGACGCTAACCCACGGATAGCCCACCATAAACCGCCAATATGAAACAAAGGTATAATTATTAAGCTTTTATCTTTTTCGTTCCAACCTATCCAAGTTTTATTTTGTTTGACTATTTCTTTAGCAATTGCAAAAAAACTATAATGTCCTAGTTGAACACCTTTAGGACGACCAGTTGTACCACTTGTGTACATTTGCACCGCTACATCATTTGGTTCAACAATGATATGAGGTTGAACATCACTGTGTTGCTGATACCATGCATTGTAGTTTAGCCAATCCTGTTCAACTTTTTCCAAGGCAATAATAGTCTTAACGCTATTAATTTCATTTTTAATGGATTTAACTAATGAATGAAATTCCGACCCGACAAAGAGAATTTCTACATTAGCGTCATTAAGAATATAGCTAACTTCTGAAGCAGCTAAACGCCAATTAATAGGCACTAAAACTGCATTAATTTTAGCACAAGCAAATAATATTTCAAAGCTATGTAGCGAATCTTTAGCTAATATGGCAATTCTCGATTTGGCTTTCATTCCCTGCTCTAAAAGTGCATTAGCAACTCGATTACTTTGTGTATGTAATTGTAAATAAGTGAGAAATTTATCTGGAAAAATCAACGCTTTAGTATCTGAAAAATGACGCGCTTGCACACGTACTAAATCAGCTAATGTTGTAATTTCATCGTTATATATCATCGATATTCCTTTTGAGCGATCGCAAACTTCCTAAACATTCCTGTAATTGCTGAGCAATTATATTAATATTTGGCGGATGAATAATATTGAAATGATTACTATCTACATTTTTTTGATGAACTGTACCTGTAGTATATTGACTCCAATCTGTTTGCGGTAGTCTTTTTTCTAGCCGTTCTGAAGCCCACCATATATAAAGGTTGGCTTGAATTAAGGGAGGACAGTAACCTCTAAATAATTTTTCGTGAATCTTGTTTAAAGCTACTTGTTTTTCTAGAATATCGAAGGAAATCTCAGGAGAAAGTAAATTGCGTTGTTGTCCCCAAACCAGCATCCGCCGCAGACTTTCAAAATAAGGTAAATTTGTCAATTCTTCTCGTAATGCCTGTTTTTCAGTAGGATTAATAGCCATCACAGCATCAGCAAAAGACTTGCTAAACCTCAATGCTAGTTCTGCTAAAAGGTCTTCGTAAACTGGGCCATTATCTGGAACTAAAAAGGCATCTAAAAGTCCCAAAAAAGCCACTATTTCCTCTTGTTGCTCTAATTGTTTAGCAACACTAACAGCCAGCGCTCCACCCATCGACCAACCTACAAGAAAATAAGGGCCATTGGGCTGATACTGGCGAATGGCGTGAGCGTATTCCAAAGCCATATCATCAATACTGTGATGCTCAATAGCCGGGTCATTAAGAGCGCGGGACTGTAAACCGTAGACTGGTTGATCCAAACCAAGACAAGCTGCAAGATGCTGATAAACCATTACCTGTCCGCCTGCTGAGTGCATACAGAAAAGTGGTGGTAAACTTCCTTGATCTTGGATAGGAACTAAACATAAAGGTGTTACTGAAGCAGAAGTATTATTTATCAGAAAATTTGCTAAACCTGCGACAGTAGGATATTGAAAAAGTATGCTCAGGGGGATATTTCGGCTAAATTTTTGATTAATTTTGGACATTAATTGAGCAGCCAATAACGAATGTCCGCCCAATTCAAAGAAATTATCTTGGATACTAACTTGCTCAACTCTGAGAACTTCAGTCCAAATTTTTACTAGGATTTCTTCAACAGGATGGCGAGGTAGTTCAAAAGTTTTGTCTAAATTTAGTGGAGCGCGATCGCTTGCAGTCAGCGCTTGTAAATCAACTTTGCCGTTGGGTGTTAGCGGCAATGATTCCAACAGCACGAAGGCAGAAGGTATCATGTATTTTGGCAGTTTCTCTATCAAAAAGCCACGCAACTCGCTAACAGTAACTTGTTGTTGATTAACAACTATATAAGCTACCAAACGCTTGTCTCCTGGCACATCTTCTTGGACTATAACTATACCTGTACGCACGGCTGGATGTTGATTCAGCACAGCTGCGATTTCTGCCAATTCAATACGGAAGCCGCGAATTTTGACTTGATGATCAATTCGACCAAGAAATTCAATATTACCATCATGGAGATATCGAACTAAATCTCCAGTTTTATATAAACGTTTTGACTCTCCCCTACCTCGACCGAAGGGGTTAGGAATAAATTTCTGCTTGGTCAATTCTGGATGGTTGAGGTAGCCTCTAGCAAGACCAGCACCAGCTATATATAGTTCTCCAGGCACACCAATAGGAACCGGTTGCAAATATTGATCCAATATGTACAGAGCATTACAAATTGGTCTGCCAATTGGTACATTGTTTCTATCAAGTTTTATTGATGTTGCATCGGATAAGTCACAGATTGTGGTAACTACAGTTGCTTCAGTAGGGCCGTATGTATTTACTAGCTTTGGCAGAGAACCCACATGTTGCTGCCACATTGCCACTAGCTGCGGCAATACTTGCTCTCCGCCAATAATCACCAGCCGTAATGATTCTGGTAAAGTCAACTTAGCGATCGCTAATTCTGAGATTAACTGATGCCAATATGCTGTCGGTAAATCTAACACTGTTAGTTGCCAATCCCGGCAAGCTTGTACAAAATCATGTACAGAATTCAACATATCTTCAGTACGTAGTACTAGGGTGGCACCGCTACTCAAACAAGGATAGATTTCTTCTGCCGCCGCATCAAAACTAATGGAAGCAAATTGTAGTACGCGTTCGCCTGAGTGAATTTTGTATGCAACCTTTGCTGTTTGGGTAAAATTTACCAAAGATTGATGTTCAATCATTACACCTTTAGGCGTTCCTGTAGAACCGGAGGTGTAAATTACATAAGCTAAATTCTCAGGCTTAACTTCACAAATGAGGTTTTCCTGATGCAGATTTTCTCCCCAGTCACTATCTAAATAGACTACCAGTGCTGTATGCTGTGGTAGTTGATTTACTAGCTTTTGCTGAGTCAACAGCACCGAAATCTGTGCATCTGACAACATAAAGGTCAAACGCTCTTGGGGATAAGTGGGGTCTAACGGTACATAACCTGCACCAGCTTTGAGAATCCCCAAAAGTCCCACAACCATTTCTAAAGAACGTTCAACACAAATACCTACCAACTTCTCTTTTCCTACTCCTAACCTTTGTAGGTAGTGTGCTAGTTGATTGGCTCGTGCATTTAATTCCTGGTAGGTCAGTTGTTGGTCTGCAAACACCACCGCCACCACATTTGGAGTCAATTCCACTTGTTCTTCAAACAATTGATGAATGCATTTATCCTGGGGATACTCTAGTTGGGTGTTGTTCCACTCTACTAGCAATTGATGTCGCTCAATTTCCGTTAGTAGAGGTAATGACCAAATTCGCTGGTTGGAATTGATGACAATTGCCTCTAGTAAAGTTTGGAAATGCCCCGCCATGCGCTTAATAGTTGCTGCATCAAACAAATCGCTATTGTATCTCAAAAGACCAAGCAATGATTCGGACGTTTCCATCATGTCAAAGACTAAATCATTCTGCCCTTCCTGCTGCGGGATGACAAAAGGCTCTAGACATAACCCACCCCAATCAACTCTAGCTTTTGCTTGACTGGAAACAGATAATTCTATGTCTTCTCCCAACTCCTGTAATTTCATCAAATTAAACGAGACGCGGAGAATTTTTGTCAGGCTGAGATTGTGCTGTTGTTGGAATTGCTCTACTAATAAAGGTGAGGGATAATCTTGATGTGCGATCGCCTCTAATACTGTGTAGCGTACTTGATTTAAAAGCTCGGAAAATGTAGGTTTGCCAGCAAGATTGATTCGTAAGGCCAAGATATTTACGAAAAAACCCACAGTCCTAGCGAATTCAGGTTGACTCCTCCCCTCAGTTGGAGAACCAATGATAATATCTTCCTGACCTGTGTAGCGGTGCAACAACACTGCAAAGGCTGTGAGGAGAGTCATGTAAAGGGTAGCGCCTAAAGTTTTCGCTCTATCTTTGAGCTTGGAGGTCAATTCTTGAGGCAACTCAAAGGTGTAAGAAGCTCCTTTTTGGCTTCGGAATTGCTCTTTTGGTCTATCTGTAGGTAACTTCAGTGACAATTCACCAGCCAATTGTTTCTCCCAGTAAGACCAAAGATGCTCACCTACAGGACTTGTCAGCATTTGCTGCTGCCATTGCACAAAGTCTTGATATTGGCAAATATTAGTAGTAAGAGATACCGCTTCAGCAGTATTTTCCGCTTGGTATAGCAAACGTAACTCATCTAGAAGAATGCCAAAAGAGAACCCATCAACAGCAATATGGTGTATTGCTAGTAAAAAGATATGGTCTTGTGCAGAGCGAGTAAATAAACATAGACGCAACACAGGCCCTTGTTCTAAATCAAAGGGACGCTGATATGCTTCAATTACTTTTGCAGTTAGTTCTTCCCAGTTCCATGTTGCAGCGTCGATTTTTTCCAGGCAAACTTCTTGATATTCGTGAATCTTTTGAAAAGGTTCAGCATTGCGTTGACCAAATGTAGTACGTAGTGTTGCATGGCGATTGACTAACTTTTGGCAAGCACTTTGTAAGGCTAAAACATTTAATTGAGAACGGATGAGGACTGTAAATGCAATGTTATAAGCCCCGCTTTCTGGGGCAAATTGGTACATGAACCACAAGCCTTGCTGACCGTAAGAAAGGGGGTAAGATTTACAGGTGTGAAATTGCGATCGCAGTAATTGTAGTATTTCTGTTTTATGTTGCTTAATTTTATGTAGTATTGTGGGAGTTAATACGTCTTTGGGGCCACGATAACGCAGGCGTTCGCCCTTGGCGTTGGCGGAGCCATCGCTATCAATAAATAATTCCACATTTTGCTGCGAAAGTTCTTGGAGGAACTCAGCTACATTCATAGTTCACCTTCTAGCCACTCATCATTACTGATCTCGGTTTGGGCTACTTTTTGCTCATCCCAATTTGATATATGTGGGTGAGATTCGGTATCTGTTAGTTGTGCGCTGACTTGTGTGGCTAAACTAGTAACACTAGAGTCTTCCATAAATTTGACCGCAGGTATATCTACTTTCAGGTCAGTTCTCAATCGGTTCCTCAACTTTACAGCGATGAGGGAGTCAAGTCCCATGTAGTTTAGGGGTTGCTGTATGTCTAGTTGCGATGTATCTATACCGATAGCTTTGGCAATTTGTTCTTGAAGATAACCTATTAAGACGGCTTGGCGATCGCTTGAACTCATTTCTATCAATCTTTGTAAAAGTTCATACGGTTGCGCTAACGTCTGCGCTAGTTCAATTTGTTGTAATTCAGGTTCATTAACAAGTTTGGAATGCATGGATAAACAAAGTA
Organism: Nostoc sp. UHCC 0702; assembly: GCA_017164015.1. GTDB lineage: Bacteria > Cyanobacteriota > Cyanobacteriia > Cyanobacteriales > Nostocaceae > Amazonocrinis. The sequence goes on along the minus strand of CP071065.1, from coordinate 5,465,286 downwards.
TTTTTATTCAGTTTAGAATATAGCGTTTCTATTGCTACTATCACAAAAAATTTGAGTTTAGTAGGGTGCGTTATGGACGATAGTCCATAACGCACCGCAAGAGATTTACGGTGCGGCTGTGCTTTATCTCCCCTATTTTTACTGTCTAAATAAATCTAGGCGCTTACATATTCAGGAGAATTATCAACTTTTTTTTCTACTTCACTGTTTAATACAGCGATGGTAACATCGCCTTCAGACCAACCATCATTGGTATCATAGAAAGCACATGAAGTCTTCAACATAATCAAATTGCCACGCACAGAATATTTATTGATTGATAGAGTCCCTTGAAAATGACTAGAATCTATTGGTTTTCTGAAAGTACTAGAAAATTTAACTATCAAAAAATTACTAAGTTGTAGTTGTTTATAAATTTCTAAATCCCAGTCTTTCATTACTTCAAATAAGTTATTTTTCACTAAATAACTAATTATGATATAAAATAGTTGGTTATAACAAATATTAAACTCTACAGAATTAAAATGCCCAGTAGCGGCAATATAGCAAGATTCGGGAATCGAAAATTCACCTTCAATCAACCATAAACCTTGATGAGTGCTTCGCGATTTATTCACTTCTCCTATTTTGGGATATTTAAATTTAGCTTGTTTCAAATATCTACAATCTTCTTTGTATGGTTCAAGGAAGACATTCAATAAATCTTGGCTTACTTCTTCTTCCTTGATAATTTCTTGGGTGATATTCATAAATCTCTTCCTAAGTCAATTAAGAAATATAGAATGGTAATCCGTCATAAATACCGATACGATAGCTGACGCTTTTTTCACCTTTCGGTACTGAAGATGCTTTGTGATTGAGGGTTCTGTTATCCCATAACAAAATGTCGCCTTCTTTCCATGTATGCGTATGAATATGCTCATCACGCTCGATAAATAAAAATAATTCTTGTAAAAGTTCTTGACTTGTTTCAGAATCAAGACCTTTGATACCAGTAGTAAAACCTTGGTTAATATACAAGATTTGTTCATGAGTGGCTGGATGCTTAATTACAGCCGGATGTTTAACAGGTGGAAATTTTTTTTCAAAATCACTCAAAATATCTATGATGGCTTTATCTATATCCCATTCTTGCACTTTATAACGCCATTTTGCTTCGTGTACCATGTATTTTCCATCAATGTAGCTTTTGAAATTTTGAGGTAATTTCTTGTAAACTTGCTGCATATCAATATAGTAAGTTTCTCTTATCGACTTCGGCAGCACTTGTGGGTATAACATGGTCAATGGTAACGGTTCATCAAGAAATGCACAATCAGTGTGCCAGTACCGACCAGTTCCAGGAACACCAAATTTTTTACCATCTTTTGCAACATTAGAAGATACAAAAATCTCAGGATAGTCTGGGTGATGATAATTGTCTTGAGGATAGATTTGTGGTGTACCAATTTTTTTAGCAAATTCTATATATTGGTCATCATCAATATTTTGTCCTCTAAAAACTACTAATTTATACTCGTAGACAAGTTTTTTAATGATATTAATTTCTTCTTTGGTAATATAAGCAACATCTACATCTACAATTTCGGCTCCAATACTTTCTGAATCTGCTTTGTTGATTTTCATAGTACTCATACTGATAACTGATTTTTTAATTGCTAAAAATAGCAATCCAATTTACTGGATATAAAAATATAAAACTATGGAAAGATATTTATTATACAAAATTATTATCAATAGTCATTTGTTGCAACAATAAAAAACCTGCCACTGAGGAATTTAGTTATACAAATGGTTGTCTAGTTGGCAAAACACCCACAATGAGGTTTTGGAAAATATATTTTTTGGTGATGTCAATATTTCGATAAATGAAAAGATAAACAATTTACTATGTTGCTATTACTTTTACGATTTTTGGGAGAAAAGTCCTCTAAAATGGTATTTTATCTTTTCAGCAACTTAATGAAAAAGCATATAACATATGACTCATAATTAGCAAGTGCTAATAGATAAGTATTTTTAATAATGTCTGGTTATTCAAATAATAATTTTTATTTTTTATATATATAAAATAATATATATGACTTGTTTTAACGCTTATTTATTAAATAATGCTAAGTTTGACAGACTGTCTTTTGACTTAAATATCTATCTAATTGAATAATGTCTAAAGCTTTTCTGCAACTCCAAAACAATTAATGCTACATTACCAGAGTCGTTGCTCAATTGTCATTTATTGAGTTGAAGGGACTCTATGTTGTTGCGCGTCAACTTAATTAAGTGCGACATGGTAAAAGTAACAATCAGAATACTGCTGCTTGTTTGGTAAGAGTGAATAGCTTTGAATAGCTCACAAATACAGTACTAACTATCCCAAAATTATATAAACAATGGGAAAATCAACATTTTCAAGTAAAGATGAATTGCCTTTTTGGCAGCCATTGACTGTACGCAACTTTCTACTTTTATTTATTGGTGAAAGTGTTTCACTTTTAGGAGATCAATTTTTCTTAGTGGCATTGCCTTGGTTAACTATACAGTTGACTAATTCTCCTGTCAGCTTGGGTGCAGTGTTAATGGCAGCAGCAGTTCCGCGTGCTATTTTGATGTTGCTTGGTGGTGTTGTTAGCGATCGCCTTTCACCCAGGTTCATTATGCTAGTTTGCCACGCATTGTGTGCAGTATTGACAACTTTACTGACGGTGTTGATTTTTTTGCAAGCGGCACAGATATGGCTTCTTTACCTGTTTGCTATTAGCTTTGGAATCGTAGAAGGCTTTTCCATCCCCGCTGCAAGGTCGATTATTCCTACCCTAGTGACTCAGGAACAGTTGATAGCCAGTAACACCTTGAGTCAGGGAGTTACTCAACTGATTGTACTGATTGGCCCAGCTTTAGGCGGTTTGCTAATTGCTAGTGTTGGTATTGAGAAAGCATTTGCAATTGATGCTGCTAGTTTCATTTTCTCAGTCGTGACACTTTTACTGATCAAAAGTGGTCGTCAGCAAATAACTAACGAAATTCCAGAGATTTTTGACCAGTCTATCAAAAAACCTTCCTTAACTAGTAAAACTATTAGTTTAATTACTGGTATCCGTGAGGGACTAAATTATGTATGGCATAATCCAGCACTGAGAGCAGTTTTGCTAGTGATAACGGCGATCAATCTATTTTTCCTTGGCCCGTTAGAAGTTGGTATTACATCATTAGCTCAAAGTCGCTTTTTTGGAGGTGCGATCGCATTAGGAACTATGAAATCGGCTTGGGGTGGCGGTGCGCTATTGGGAACATTAATGACCGGATTTCTTCGTCATCCTCCACGTTTGGGAATCTTAATGCTTAGTCTCGCTAGCATACAAGGCTTCGGTTTGTTCTTGCTTGGCTTGTTACCAAATATAGTGTTGGCTAGCATAACAATAGCTGTACTGGGTTGCTGTAGTGGCTTTTTTACTGTTTTAGGAATTACTTGGATTCAAAAGCGAACTCCCCCTGAGATGTTGGGGAGAGTTATGAGCTTGGGGATGTTTTCTGCCTTTGGGATTGCTCCGTTTTCCTACGCTTTAGCTGGCTTATTAGCTGATTTAAATCTCATCATCCTTTTTAGTGTGCCAGGTGGAATTATAGTCACCATCAATGCTTTATTAGCAGTCAATCCATCAGTACGCACAATTGAATAAATTTCATTATTACTCCCTTTTTAGTCTAAGATTACCTCAATAAGGATAAGTCCCGTTATTACCAATTTGTGACTTGCTGCTTGAGTTCTCCCATATCTAAACAATCATAAGCAAAAGCTTTGCGTAAAAGTGAATGAGGAATAAATTCGTCATACTTTTGAATTTCTGGGGCTTCTGAGGAACTTACTAAATCTTCTGACGTAATTCTTTGTTCACATAATGATAGAATTTCTGGATAAACATCTTTAAATTTATTTTTACCTAATTTAATTATTAAATAGTAGGGGTTTACCCCACCAATACTATTAATCTCTAACGATTCCCGACAAAAGGAATTGAGCAATTTTTCCAAAGTACGGTAAGCCACCGTTCCTATCCAAGGGAAAATGCAGCATTTTCCTTTTTCTAATTGCAAGATATTTTGTTTATTTAAACCAGCAGTTTGTACCAATTTACGAACTGTTTGCAAACGTTGCCTTGCATTATTTTGTAAATAGTTATATTCTACATCTTCTATTAAAACCTGCCGCATTCTTTGCAAAATTTTTGTATGAATAGTAGCACTACCACCACGCCAATAAATAGTAGCTTTACCCTCTACTTGCTTGACTAAGACTACCTTTTTTCTGAAGTCAACTTCTAAAATTTCCCATGTTCTTCCTGCCAAGGCAAACTGATTACCAACAGGAGGTGGCATGGCAATACTACCAATTTCTGTCGCTGCTTGCTTAACCACAAATTCTTGGTTGTCTGGAAAAACAGCATAAAACTGAAATTTTCCCACAACTTTCTCACCAGCTAAACCAATGATTAATTTACCTTGTTCAGTTCGATGAATATGGTCAATATCTATTAAGTAGCGCAATAATAGTTTAAAGTCTTCTTGAGAAATAGCAGCAAATGGAGGCAAGCTTAAAACTTGTTTCGCTAAAGCAGCAGGTGAAAGCTCTCCAACTGCTGCTAAAATGCTCATTGTCTGATGATACAGCAAACTCAAAGGATATTTAACAGGCTTGATTGGTTCAATCCAACGCTCTTCTAAATAAAGTTGGATAATAGCGATAGACTGCAAAAGTTGCCAGGGAATTTGTTCTGGTAAAGACGCTTCAGATAATGGTTCATTTTCAGTGCAGACAAAGCGCATATCAGCAGCTTCACCTCTTCTACCACTGCGTCCCAAACGCTGTAAAAAGCTAGCTACAGAAAGAGGTGATTCTAACTGAATTACTCGCTCTAAATGACCAATATCTATGCCTAATTCTAGAGTTAATGTGGCGGCAGTTACAGCTGGATTGTTGGGTTCGCGCATGGCATTTTCGGCAGCTTGCCGCAAGCTAGCAGATATACTCCCATGATGTACATGATATATATCTGGTTGTGCTTGTTCTGCGGCAATTTCTCGCAATGATGCAATCACAGATTCGGTTTGGGTGCGGTTGTTAGCAAAGATTAGGCATTTGCGAGATTTGCTAAGATTGAAAACATATTCTTCATATGCTGTCACCTCTGAACCAACTTGATTCGTATTGATATAAAAGTGTTCTACAGCCAGTTTGATTTGGCGTTTCCCTGCATCAATTCTGGGAGTAATCACTGGTTTTTCAGTTCCAGAACGCAACCAATCTTCAGCCATCAAATAATCGCCGAGAGTTGCTGACAAACCAATGCGGCGGGGTTGGGTTTGCGTCAACTTTCCTAAACGCTGCAATTGACAAATAATTTGACAACCACGTTCAGAACCCATAAAAGCATGAATTTCATCGATGATTACAAATCGCAAATCACCGAATAAGCGCATGAGGTCACTATTTTTGTTAATTAATAAACTTTCTAGAGATTCTGGCGTAATTTGTAGAATACCTTGAGGATTTTTTAAAAGCTTGTTTTTTCGACTTTGAGCAACATCACCATGCCAATGCCAAACAGGGATATCTGCTGATTTTAGTAAGTCGTTGAGGCGTTCAAATTGGTCATTAATTAATGCTTTAATTGGCCCAATGTATAATGCACCTATAGTATTTACCGGGTTTTCATATAACTGAGTTAAAACTGGTAAAAATGCGGCTTCAGTTTTTCCCGCAGCAGTAGCAGCAGCGATTAATAAATGAGCATCAGTGTCAAATATAACTTCAGAAGCTGCAATTTGAATCGGTCGTAATTCAGTCCAGTTGTGGTTATAAATATATTCTTGGATAAAGGGTGCAAGTCTGGTGAAAGCATCGCTCATTTGTTATTGGTTATAAATAATAAGTAGAACGGATGAAAACCCTTTGTGTCTTTGTGTATTTTTGGTTGATAATTTTTTACTACTATAGCATTTCCCACTCTAGTCAAGTACATATGATAACCTCACCCCCAACCCCTCTCCTTACTAAGGAGAGGGGAGATAAAGCACAGCTTTATCGGGGTGAGGTTAAGGTGTACCTCACTTGCTTAGGAAACGCTATAAGGCACAAAGGATTTTTAATTCAGTAACTCACAAACTAAATTCTGCTGCATCATCCTCATCTAAATTTGCATTTAAACCCACAGCAGTAGGTTTAAATTTAGAACCATGAATTAGTTTAATAAACGTAATTTCAGGATTTTGATGGAGGATATTTAATACACTAATAAAATCTCGGACAATTTCCCCTGGTGTCAGTAATGCTTCCGCGCCCAAGCGACTAACAATTTCTTGGACAAAATCTTGTAATTCCCGATTTGGCAAAGTTTTTTCATAGCCAAAATTGAGTGCATGTATTTCTGTTAAGCGTTGCAAAAGTGTCAGTATTTCTACTTCACTCAACGGGTTTAGTCGAATCACTGGCCCTAGATATTCTTGGACATCAACTTGTGTAACAAAACGGCTTTCTTTTGTGCGTCTTCGCCAAGCTTGGTCTGCAAAAAGTCCCCGGTTGGGGTCTTCTAAAAATTTAGTTGTTCCACCAATGAAAATGCCAAGATGTTCTGCTTTGCATTGCATGGTGTCATTAAACATTGCTAAGAGTCTGTTATAGTTCTTTTCACGAGTAACGGTAGTAGATATTTGATATAAATTTACAGCTTCATCGAGTATAATTAATAGTCCTTTATAGCCAATTTCGGCTACAAATTTAGCCCAGAGTTTGATATAATCGTACCAACTATCATCATCAATAATAACGCGGACTCCTAAGGCTGTTCTGGCCTCAACTTTAGTTCTAAATTCTCCACGCAGCCAGCGCATTGCCGCATTTTTTAATTCATCATTATCTAATCGATAGCCACGCCAATAAGCAACAATAATGCTACCAAAATCAAAGCCGTGAACTAAGTCTTCAATATATTGAACTACTTCCCTAATTTTTGCTTCAACTTGGTCATCAAAACCATCATCATTAGGACGAAGGCTGGTTTCTTTTACCACTTCTTGTTGAATTTTATTAATCCATCCTTCTAAAATTGAAACTAAAGCACCACCATCTGGACGTGTTTTGGTAGCAAGATGACTCATTAATTCTCGATAGGTTGCTAGACCTTGATTGTTGCTTCCTGCTAGTCGGCGTTCTGAAGAGAAATCAGCATCAGCTACTACAAATCCTTGCTCCATAGCGCGGTTACGAATCATTTGCAGTATGAAGCTTTTGCCTGAACCATAATTGCCAATTATAAAGCGAAAGGCGGCTACACCTTCTGCAATGTCATTAAGATTTTGTGATAGGCTTTGAAGTTCTTTTTCCCGACCAACTGCTATATATTCAACTCCCACTCTGGGTACTACTCCTGCACCTAAGGAATTGATTAAAGCAGTGGAGATTTTTTTCGAGATTTTGAGCTTTGCCATGTAATTCACTTCACCATATTTTCAACGCAGAGGCACATAGCCGATAGGTTAGGTATATGCCTAATGTCTAATAATATTATGACTTACCAGGTTCATTTAATTTGATGAGGTGGGTCTAGCCATGAGGTCTTTATACATAGCGAGCATTTTTTTGACGTTAATCAGATGTTCTGGATACACTTGGGGAATTTCTTTGCTTGGCTCAATGATTAATTCACCAATTGTATCATTTGCACATTCGTTGATAGAGTCAATTAACAGATTTGGCATTGTAATATGTGCTTCGGCAATCTGTTTAATAGCTGCATTAGGATTATCTTGCTCGACTATAGCTTTTAACACCTGAATTTCATAACCTGGTAACTTTTCTAGAAAATTAGTCCATTCTTCGGGTAAAATTTCAGATGTTTCGGCTGTGATTTCTGTTGACGCGAAGGGTTCAATTAGTTCTGAAAAAGGAAATGTTTCAATCTCTTCTTCAGCAGTTGTATTTAAAGGATCTTGAGTGAGTATTTCTGTTTGTTGGAGTAATTCCCAAACTTGGTTTTGCAACAAATCGCGTTCATCTTGTAATAATGAAACTTCACTTTTTAACTGCTGTAGCTCGGCTTGTTGTTCTACTATTTGGGTATGTAATGAATTGAGGCTAACTGCTGTGTTGTCTTTTTCAGTCTTTATGGCTGCAAGTAATTCATTTTGATGATTAACTTTTGTTTCTAAATCTTGCAGTGTCATTCGCAGTTCGTAGAGTTTTTCTTCTAATTGGGGCTTAAGTCTGCCTAGTAGAGTTAGATTGCTTTCAAGTTCTTGTTTTTCCTGTTGAAGTTCAGAAATATGATTTTGTAACTGAGTAATTTCCGAACGATACACATTACAATGCAATTCCAAACGGCGTTTTTCTGCTGTCAGGCTTGAAAAGGAATTATTCAGTTCTGCTTTACTGTTTTCTAGAGTATGAAGTTCAATTTTGAGGTTGCTAGATTCGGCTTCTAGTTGCTTTTTCTGCCCAGCAAAATTTCCTAACTCTCGGTGAAGACTATCTCTTTGGTTGCGGCATTCTATAATTTGATTTTGCAGTTGTTTTGATTCTGTATATAATAAATTACGATGTTCTTCTATTTGGTTAATTTCTCTGACAATACGCGATTTAAGTGCCTCCATATCTTTAATTTTCTTGCGGAGTGAATTTAAAACCAGCAGTTCATGATTTCTCCGTCGCTGATCTACAATCAATGCTGCTGTATAGGTAGCAAGTACAGTAATTATAGCTGTGATTAAGGAGCGATTAAAGTCCCAGTTGGGAACGAGACTTAAGCCAAAACTCACACTAAAGGCAATTATGCCTAATATAACTTTATTACTTACCATTGCTGATTGCATATTGCTGATTTTTAGCGTAGTTAAGTTGTCAGAATAAGTAGTCCTTAAGGCCATTAGTTTTCACATTGTTGTTTTGCTAGCTTTTGTTGTAAGTATTTGTGCATAACATTGTTCTGTAAGTAATAAACAGGTACAATCACTCGTCAATTAATTTTAGATCTGCGTGTCAGATGTATTTTTAGTTGTAGCCAATCGTGCTAAGTCTGCTTTCAAAAAATCAACAAACTGGCGTGCTGTACGTCCAGAACGACCGTTGTGGCGAGTTGCCCACTGTAATGCTTGATATTCTAAATCTTCCTGGCTAAGATTAATTTTGGCTTGTGCCGCTAAATGGTTTATTATTTTTAAATAAGTTTTCTGATCGGTTGCCTCAAAAGTTAAGGTTAGACCAAAGCGATCGCTAAACGAAAGCTTCTCCTGCATCGTATCCCATGCGTGGACTTCTTCGTTATCCTTGGGGTTGGGTCTATCGGCGAAAAATTCCCGAATCAGATGGCGACGGTTGGAAGTAGCATACACTACTACATTTTGCGGTCGTGCGGTTAAATTCCCTTCTAAAACCACTTTCAGCGCTTTAAAAGCATCGTCATCTTCTTCAAAGGACAAGTCATCGACAAAGATGATAAATTTTTGTGGCACACCCCGCAACTGTTCCACAATTTGTGGTAGATCTTTTAAGTCAGATTTTGCCACTTCCAGCAAGCGGAGTTTGCCAGCAGCACCATCACTATACTCATTTAACAAAGCTTTTACCAAAGAAGATTTTCCCGACCCCCGGCTACCGTAAAGTAATACGTGCAGTGCCGCTTCTCCCGATAATAAAAACTCCGTATTTTTTAACAAGGCATCTCGCTGAGACTCGTAACCCACAAGTGCGTTTAGTTTCACAGGATCAGGATGACGGATGCCAACAAACTCACCAGCTTGCCAACGCAAGGCGCGATATTCTGCGAATAAACCCGTGCCAAATTGCCGATAGTAAGCAGCTAATTCTTCTACGCCATCAGCCCAATGTTCTAAATGTTGTAGAAACAGGATTTTTTCTACACCTACCCCATCTAGCTCTCGATACCACACAACAGGCGAAACTGGCAAATGGGCTACACCTTGCACCCACTCGCTTAAAGAAGCGCTGCTACATTCATAAAGACTCTGCAACAGCTGTAAATCATGCTGCGCCGCTGCTATTAAAGCCGGGGGTAAATTTTCAAATTCTTGTTGTTGAGCCAGCCTACTAAAAGGATTCTCACAGATGAGAATTTGAGTGATTAGGTAGTCCTCCCAATTTTGATTTTTAGCAGCCAAAGCATGGAAGTAATTGCCGTAGGCTTGGAGGCAACCCCTGGCATCGGCATCAGTGTAACGTATAGCTTGCAACAGGTCAAGAAATGCAATCCCCACTTCGCCTTGGAGAACAGATTGGTAAAGTAAAAGAGAGGATGCTTGACGCTGGAGGAATTGAACCTGGGTAAAAGATAAGGTACTTGCTGCTGGCATCGTTTGATTATCCATCAATCAACTAGGTGATGTAGCTAAACAGCTATGGTAAATTGTCTGCCGACCCTGGCGGCAAAATCAAAATCTACATAGGTTTTAACAATGAATTTAAGTATAATTGCTGTCCTCGTCTATGGCATCTTAGCGATTGTTGGTGGCATCATTGGTTACATTCAGGCTAATAGTAAAGTTTCACTCCTAAGTGGTAGCATTAGCGGTTTATTGTTGCTTTTCGCCGCTTATTTTCAATTTCAAGGACAATCCTGGGCTTTGATTTTAGCAGCTTTGGTAACTGCTGCTTTGGTAGTTTTTTTTGCATTGAGATTGGCTAAAACACGCAAGTTTATGCCTGCGGGTTTAATGACTATTTTAGGTGTGTTGGCATTGGCGGTGATGGTAAATCAACTTGTTGCTGGAAAGTAACAATTATCCTCCTGTTGTTTTCAGACAATTATGCCTCTTCCTGCCTTAGATCATTCTATATAGTACATGTATATTAGTGTGGATGGGAATGGGGATGGGGGGATGGGGAGCAGGGGGGCAGGGGAGCAGGGGAGCAGGGGGGTAGGGGCAGGGCTGTTTCATTCCCTAAATAACTTTAAAAATCAAGGGTTCTAGCGATTAAAAATTGATTATTTTATTACCAACGTGCCGAAAAAATGAAGAATTTTACTGATGTTTAAGTGCTTAAAAGTTCATCTCCTCGTCACCCTCACTTACAATTTTTCTCGCTAACTATCTTGACAAATCCTGTTTGAGATGGAACGAAACAGCCCTGGGGGTAGGGGGAGATGAGGGGGATGAGGAAGAATAAGCAATGCCCAATACTTCGGCTTACCTCGACTTCGCTCGGTACAAGTGCCCTATACCCTATGCCCTATGCCCTATACACTGAAGGTTTAAGCACAAATTATTAATATCTATTCAAAAATAAATTAATTATTAGCTTGATAAAATATCCGGTTTTTTGCAATTTGTAATGATAAATAAAAATAATGTTGTATGTTAAGTTGCTTCACATTTGGCGTTGCATATCCAATTGTGTTGACTGTTGACTGTTGACTGATGACTGTCTGTCATTAGTCAAGGAACTTCTCCTTTCAAAGACGGTACGCGTAGCTTGCTTCTTTGTTGGAGTACATGAGTGATTATGCAATGAATATGTGGTTGAGGTTATTTTCGCTTGTTGAGAATCTGACAGATTCTATCTACACTGCTCTACGATCACAGCTTTGAACGATGGAGTAGGGTAAACCACGCTCACTATGGCTTGAATTGTTGCTCATACTGCATCTAGCAGCATCATATCAGAACAAGCAAAAATCCTCGCTGCTTAATGAATATTTAGCATCCAAAAGTATCCATCTCAAGACAGTTTTATGGTCAGTTATTCGGTTATTTGAGCAATATTTATGAGTCCGAAAAGCTGTGAATAACTGTAGTTTAATTTTTATTGAGAAAAGCAAAAATAATGTTGTACATACTACACAAAATTTATGCTATTGGAAACCATCAGTGCCTTCGGATGCCAGAAAAACTATATGGAGTATGAGCAGAATGCTCTCTTTTATGCAGCTTGGCAGCTAGCTATAGTGTTGCACTCATCATTTAACATTCTACTGACTGTATTAAGTCAAAATTATGACATACGCCAGATCGTTAACTTTTTTCTATGTCAGGCAAATCTGGAGACAGAGTAACATGAAAGTGCTTGAATAAAAACTCTATATCTATGTGAGTAAGTAACTAGATGAGTTTAAAGATTTAATGCGGTTTACCACTAGAATTTAAAGTAAAAATAAAGGTTATCTTGCCATTTTGGCAGGATTTTATGTAAAAGATAAGATATTAATAAATTAGAGTAATCATTATTGTTACTAGCAAAGTTGTTGCCGTCTACCGAAACTGCTAAAGCTAAATCAATCCCGACATTAGGTGATTTTCTCAGCAATTTTACGAAGTAGGACATAATACATGTTATTACCACTGTCTTCTCACAACGTTATCCAGTATCTGCAAGATGCAGGTCTGTGTAGTTCGGAAGATGGCTCATTAAATGAGTCTGAGTTACCTGAAAGTAGGAAGAAGAATTTCAATTTATTGGTGACTCTAGGGGGTAATCGCCAACTACTAGTTAAACAAGAACGTAGTGTTGGAGGTGATGGAATTCCTCATGAATTTTTTAATGAGTGGCTGTTTCACCAATTGCTTCAGCAGTTTCCAGTTCTCGGTAACATTAGAGCGATCGCGCCATTAGTGCTACATTTTGATGAGGAAAATTCTATCCTTGTCCGTAACTACTTGAGTGAATATCTGGAACTGGGGAGATTTTACCGCCACAACGATATCTTCCCACCAGAAATTGCCAGTGCGATCGCCATCACGTTGGCGGGGCTGCACCGCGCCACCTTCCAAGGGCGGGAATATCGTGAATTTATGTTAACTGCTCCCGAAGGACAGTTTCGCTATAACTTTTACAACCCCGCACAAGGGATAGGCTCAATTGGGCCGGAGATTTTTGGTAAGATTCCCAGTGAGGCGCTGAAATTTTACGTTCTCTATCAACGTTACGAGAGTTTAGAGTCAGCGATCGCAGATTTGGCTTATGAATGGCAACCTTGTTGCTTGACTCACAACGACCTGAAGTTAGACAATATATTAATTCATTCCCGTTGGAATCAACTAGACAATTGCCTAGTGCGATTAATTGATTGGGAAGCTTGCGCTTGGGGTGATCCTGCTTTTGATTTGGGTACTCTAATAGCAAGTTATTTAGGAATTTGGCTTAAGAGTCTTGTGGTAGACCCCACCATTGAATTAGAAGAATCTTTACGTCTGGCGATGACACCGCTTGAAGTGATTCAACCTTCATTGCTGGCTCTCATTCGGGCTTATTTGAATGCTTTCCCCATGATTTTGGAGTACCGTAGTGATTTTTTGGTGCGAGTTATTCAGTTTGTAGGACTGGCATTAATTCACCAAATTCAAGAAACAATTCAGTCTTGTAAATACTTTGATAATGGTGATATCTGTATGCTCCAAGTTGCTAAAAATTTACTCACTATACCTGAGCAGTCTGTGATGAGTCTTTTCGGGATCAGTGAGTCAGAAATTATCAGCCCTTTGGCAAAAGTCCATAAAATACCTCAGCCGGAAAAGGAGCAGCAGTTAGTGCCTCTTTATTATGAAAAAACTCGCCTGCGGGGTTGTTAAAAAAACGAAAATGAATAATTCAAAAAGCAAAATTATAAATGTTATATTTTGAATTTTGAATTGGTCATTTATGAAACCACAAAGGCACTAAGACGAGCCAGGGCGGCTTTGCCAACTTGAAGCAACTGGTGTTACCAAGTGGTAAGGAAGTAATCCAAATTGACCAGTGACAACCATCAAAAGTTCACTTTTTTGTACTTACATATTTTTTATTTTGAATTGATTAATGCTAGATTATTCTGTTAATCCACTTCTAAATCCTCTGTTCGATATTGCTAGCAATATCCAAATCGAGCCTAACTTTTGTATTCACCATCCCAGTTATCAACCTTTTTCTCTGCCGGCTAAAGTAGCAGAAAGGTTTCAACAAAATTCTCCTGCCTTACAACATAAATACCTCTCGCTATTACTGCGAAATTTTCTTCATGGTATTTATTACAATGGTTCTCTACAAAGCATTTTAGCTGTCAATAGTGATAGTGCTAATTGTCTGCCACAGCAAAATTTAGAGAACAATTCTATTTTGGAGATTGATTGGGAATTTTATGAACAACTGCACACTAGTAATCACGGAAGTGGTTATTTTGACCCTAGCTGGCAAGTGTTGCGCCAAGAACCTGATGGTAGTATGGCAGTGACTAAAGGTGGTTTGACATTATACATTGAGCCAGATTGCCATCTCCAACCCAGTACAAAATCTGTGAAAGCTGGTGAATCAGTTGCTATTTGGATGCCTAAAAATCGCCTGCAAAATGGGTGTTACCTAGCAGTGAGTAATGTAGGACAGGAAAAGCAGGGGAACCCAGACGAAGATTTGGGTACGGGAAGGGTGTATTTTAATTTTACTGCATCTGGTGCGATCGCGCTGATGGATAGTTTGACACAGCAACTAAATACAGCTAGCATTCCTTTTACGTTTCAGGTACTCTACAATCCCTGTGCCTACGGGCGCTATGACTCCGGGTTACTCTACTTTGAACGTCACGACTATCCCGCAATGCACAAAATACTTCAGGCTGTATATACAGAACATCAATCTTATTTTCAGGCTGAAATCCCTCTGTTCACTAAGTTTTTGGCACCTGGGCTGGGTTTAGCCGAAGAACCAACCCAAAAATTTGCGGCGCGGGAAAGTTTTGGGTTGAACCGTTGCCAAATTGTCGCTAATGCTTTGTTGGAAGCTTGGCAAAAAGGTAAAAACGCGATCGAGGAACGTATAAAGACAATTGATCAACATTTTGCACGGCATTTAATTGATTTACAGCGTCCTTACCTCAATCCTAGTTCTGAGGATATATATTATCCTTTAAAGTGAGAAGTTTTGTTTTTACAGTAAAATTAATTTATAGAGCAAGCTTACCACTTGCTCTTTTTAATTTCTAATTTTTCAAGATGACTTTTACTTATAAACGCACTGTTCGTTTTCAAGATACTGATGCCGCCCAGGTTGTATATTTTGCAAATATTTTGAGTATTTGTCATGAAGCTTATGAAGAATCTCTAGCAGCATCAGGGATTAATCTCAAAGATTTTTTTACTAATCCATCTGTAGCTTTCCCCATTGTCCATAGTAGTGTAGATTTTTATCGTCCGATGTTTTGTGGGGACAATTTAGCAATTAGTTTAATTCCCCAAAAGCTGGGTGTTGATAAGTTTGAAATTACTTATGAAGTTTCGGTTGCATATGTAATTGTCGCTAAGGCAATTACTCGACATGTTTGTATTGATGCAAGTAGTAGAAGGAAACAGGAATTGCCTGAAGAAATTGTTCGGTGGTTGGAAACGAACCGCCAAGATGCCGAAGTCGCGGAAAGAAGAAGGTTAAGAGAGACTTTGTAGGTATTCTGTGGCTATTTGCTGTAGTTGCTGGCGATTGATTTTACCTTGAGTGTTGCGGGGTAAGTTTGATAGAGGAATCCAGTGTTTGGGAATTTTGTATTTGCTGAGTTTCTTGTGGAGTTCGGTTTGAATTTCAATTGTAGAAGTATTTGAATTGTTGGGAACATAAAGGGCTGTTAATACTTGTCCCCAGTGTTGATCTGGGATACCAATCACGCAAATATCAGCAACCATTTGAGTTTCTCTAATTACAGATTCGATTTCTACTGGATAAATATTTTCTCCGCCTGTGATAATTTTTTCACTGCTACGCCCGACAATATTTAAATAACCTTGTTCATCTAAAAATCCTAAATCATCTACTTGAAAATAATCCTGATTATTCCAAGTTTGAGGATAGTAGCCAAGGGCTAGAGATTTAGTCTGAATGGTGATATTACCTATTTGATTGGAATTTAAGACTTGACCTTGCTGATTGCAAATTTTTATTTTCGCATGGGGCAGAATTTGACCACTACTAATTTTACCGTTGAGAAAATCATCGGGTTTGAGGGTAGCAATTTGAGAGGCGGTTTCTGTCATTCCATAGGTAGGTGCTAATTGAATGCGGTGAAATCTCGCTTTTTCTAGTAGTTCATCCCAAGCTGGCGCACCTCCCAAAAGTACGGTTTTAAATTGGGTTAGCCAATCGGTGAATTCTGGATTTTGCAGAAGACGTTGTAATTGTGTTGGAACTAAAGATATAAAAAAATCTGAGGTTTTAATATTGGATATTTGACTAGCGTCTAATGTTTTGAATGGGATAACAGCCAATTTACCTCCAGTGGTGAAGGAACGCATAAATTGCATTAAACCACTGACGTGATATAGCGGTAACACACAAAAAGAATTGACTTGCTCTAGCTGAAAATATTCTACAAATCCTTGTACAGATGCTTTGAGAGTTTCCCAGGTGTGGATAGCAAACTTAATCTGTCCCGATGAACCACCGGTGGGAATCATTATTTGGGGGGATGAGGGGGATGAGGGGGATGAGGAGGATGAGGTAGAATTTTGTTCCCCATTCCCAATTCCCAATTCCCAATTCCCAATTCCCCAAATTATATCTGGCTGTACTAAATTAAATACTTGTTGCCATTCTTGTGTTCCCCAGTCGGGGTTACACAAAAAAACTGAACAATTAGCAGCACAAGCGGCGATAAAACTTGCTAAAAATTTTACTGGGTCACGTTCAGCTAGGATAATTTTTATTGTTGTTTTATACTTTAATAATTGGGTTAATTCTAAATATAATTCTTGGGCTAGTTCTTGAAGTTGACTGTTGTTGTAACCAATTAGCCAATCATGTTGAATATGGTTATTGAGATAGTCTAAAAGTCTTTCCATAGATGTTGCAGCCAGGTTTCTTCTGCTTGTTCAAAAAAATGGTTGATGCCAAAACCAACTGCCCTATGATGTCGGGATAATTCTGCTGCTAGTTTGAGTGCAGCTTGTCTGGCGATCGCAGTCTCAAATACAGATGAAAATACAGCATCAATTTCATGTTGTTGGCAAAACTGCCGCAAACGAGATGGTGAACCAACAATCCCAGGTTTAATGACGAAAATATCTCGCCAACCTTGATGGTGACAGGTTGCAAGTTGCTTGAGTGTGGCGACAGATTCATCTAAAGCTATTGGAGTTTTATAACACTTACCCAATTGCAGCATTTCCTCGAATTGCCTGACAGGTAGCGGTTGTTCAATAAATTCAATATTTAGTTGGATATGATCGCAAGCAGAAAGCCATAGCTGAGCTTCTTCATAACTAAGTCCGCCGTTGGCATCCAATCGCACTTTGGTAGAAACTGGTAAAGTTTGTGTCAATAAGTTGAAAATTTCTAGTTCATGCGCGATCGCATACACCCCAATTTTCCATTTAAACGTGCGATATCCTTGCCACCACAGCTTTTCCCATTCTGACAACGCCGCCTCCCCAGCTGGTAATAAGCCGCTAAAGGTGAGGGAGGGGGGATGAGGGGGATGAGGGGGATGAGGGGGATGAGGGGGATGAGGAGGTAAAACTTCTCCCCCATCTCCCCACCTCCCCACTCCCTCTAACGCCGACTCAAAGCCAAATTGACAAGCAGGTAAGTCATCTGGGATGGAAAAAATTGTTTCGTCTGTGATTTCTGTTGGTAGTTGGCGACAAAAATCTAAAGCTTGTTCTAGAGTTTCCGAACCAAACCAACTAATAGGGGCAATTTCTCCCCAACCTATACCTGTTTCATCGCTAAGCCTGAGAATAATGCCTTCGCGGATATCCCAAATACCGTGACTGGTAGCTAGCGATCGCACAAACCTACGCTGATAAGGACGAAATTTAAATTTGTAAGTCACTACACGAAAATTAAGCTTACTTATTGGGGTTGTCAGTTGTTAGTTGTCAGTTGTTAGTTGTCAGTTGTCAGTTGTTAGTTGTTTGCGATTTTCCACTAACCATTGACCACTGACCATTGACCACTGACCCTTGACTATTGACTATTGACCATTGACCACTGACCATTGACTAAAGCATAAATCCCACACCAAACAATAAACAACTCCAAAAATGCACTTTGACGGCGATGAATTTACAGTTACTAACTTTGTCCGGCTGCTGATGATTTTGTTGGACGTGGCGACATAATTTGAAGGCATAAGGTAAACTCAGCCAACTCAACAATGTCCATACAGGGAAAGTTCCCCACAGCACAAACAGTAAAGTGAGGGGATAAATACTGCCTGTAATCCAGTTCAGGAGTTGGGCGCCTTTTGCTGTACCTAAACGGACGATTGGCGATCGCTTGCCTGCGGCTATGTCATCCTTAACTTGGTGAAAGTGTGAACAAAACAAAATTAAACTTGTAGCAATTCCCACAATTACTGAGGCTGCTAAACTCGTCATTGACCAAGTTTGAGTTTGGCTGTAATATGCTGCTGTCACCGCTAAGGGCCCAAAGGCAAAAAAGCAAATAATTTCGCCTAAACCCTGGTATCCTAAGCGGAAGGGAGGCCCTTGATAAATGTAGCCCAAAGCACAACACAACAAAATTATCCCAATTACCGTTGGGTCTTGTTGCCAAATTGCGATTCCTAGTATTCCCAACAAACCCGAAATTAAACACAAATTTCCTAACCAAAATATCAAGGGCTTATTGCCAGTCAAATTCACCAAAGAATGATGTTTATTTTTATCGATTCCCGTTTCAGAATCAAAAACATCATTGCTGATATTCTCCCACGCCAAAATTAAAATTGCCGCAGCTACAAAAGTAGAAAAGACTGCTACATTTAAAACTTTTGTCTGGGCGAAAGCTACCGCCGTTCCTATCCAAATGGGCATAATAGCAACGCTATACATCGGCGGTTTTATTGCCGCCATCCATAATTTAATTTTAGGACGTGAAATCTGCTTGATAGTCATCAGTCGTGATTAATTAAATTACCAGAACCTTACTCATAATTCATGTGTGCTGAATGCTGAATACAAACATTATCAGCGCTCAGTACATTCAATTCAGCACTTTCAACTCCCCACTGTTGTCGGCTGGTTAACTTCCCATGAGTAACACTCCTTCTCTGATTGCAACCCAAAACTGAGCATGGCTTGTCAGCATCTAGTAACACCACAAACAAAGCAAACCATACTCTGGTGAAATGGTAACTAAATATGTTACCTGTAAAAATACGACCACGTTTAATTACACTTTAGGAAGATAACTTAAAAAAAGTTTACTATTGCTAGATCCATGACAGTTTCACCATGTCGCAGCAAATTCTTTGTAGAACACAAAGACTTATACCATTTTTTGTTATCCGTTCAGGAAAATTGCCTCACAAATGATTGTAAGCAAATTGTGAGTATTTCGCTGGTTATTGACTGGGTAGACCCTCTACTTGTATTGGAGAGATTTTCGCAAGCAAATGAAATAAATTTTTACTTTGAGAACAAGGGCAAAGGAGAAGCGATCGCGGCTATTGATGCCATAGCAAAATTACAAATTGATGGGCAAGACCGTTTTACTCAAGCTGAGCATTTTATCAAATCTTGTCTCAAAAATATCATTAATTTTGGTGATACTAACCAAGCTTTTGCTGGGACTCACTTTTTTTGCTATTTCAGCTTTTTTGATCAAAATGTTCAAGCAAATTACCCATTTCCATCTGCCACTATTTTTCTGCCACGTTGGCAAATAGCTGTGAAAAATCAGCGTTGTATATTAGTAAATAATATAATTATTAATGCTAGGATAAATGTTGAAAATATAGTAAAAAAATTACAGACAAAACTACAAATTATTGAATCTCTAAAATCTTACCATCCAAAACTTGATTTTCCCAGACAGTTTATCAAAAAACCTGTCAATAATTCTGCACATTTTAAAAATTCGGTTGTATCTGCCTTAGAAAAAATTAAGTCTAATCATTTAAGTAAGATTGTGCTAGCGGAGGCATTAGATGTCAAGTCAACTACTCATTTTAACTTATTTCAATCATTAGATAATCTCCGGCAAATACATCCTAATTGTTATATTTTTTCTACAAGTAACGGTAAAGGACAAAACTTTATTGGTGCTAGTCCAGAACGATTAATTAGTATTCATAGCCAACAGTTAATCACAGATGCTTTAGCTGGTTCTGCGCCGCGAGGTCAAACACCAACAGAGGATGCTGCTAATGCTAACCGCTTACTGAATAGTGAAAAAGAAAGACATGAACATTTGCTAGTAATTGATTTCATTACTCAACGCTTAACTCAGCTAGGCTTGTTACCCCAGGTATCAGCACCACGACTGAGACAATTATCTAACATCCAGCATTTATGGACACCAATTAGCGCCATAGTTCCTGCTAACGTACACCCCTTAAAGATTATCTCACAACTGCATCCTACACCTGCGGTTGCTGGTGCAGCCAGAGACATTGCTTGTGCAGAAATTCGTCGTTATGAAAATTTTGAGAGGGGTTTATATGCTGCGCCTCTTGGTTGGATAGATGCTGAGGGGAACTGCGAGTTTATTGTTGGCATTCGTTCAGCATTGATAGACGGCGATCGCGCTAGACTGTATGCTGGTGCTGGTATCGTTGCTGGTTCCGACCCTGATAAAGAGTTTGCAGAAGTGCAGCTTAAACTTCAGGCATTACTCAAAGCATTAGTATAAATTTAATTACTCATCGCCAAATCATTCAACAAATATTAACCGAGTATCCCCTACTTCCCTACGCCTACGGACAACTTGAAAGACAGCTAATTATTGACCAAAATGCAAACCATTATTTGCTACTGACATTAGGATGGGAAAACAAACAACGGGTACATGGTTATCTTGTTCACATTAACATTATCAACGATAAAAGTTGGATTCAAAGAGACGGTACACAAGACGGTATCGCTAACGAACTTGTCAAAGCCGGAATTCCCAAAGATCAAATTGTTTTAGGCTCAGAAAAACACTGTTGCTATCAGGTTATTAACCAGTGTCAAGCTAAAATAACGTGAGTTCGACGAGTATAAAAGACCCCTCTCCAAACCTCTCCCCCACGGTGGGAGAGGCTTTGATATCAAGTCCGCTTAATTACCCATAATAAAATCACCCCACCCGCCTTGGTAAGGGGAGGGTTGGGGAGGGGTAAAACGGGAATTATGGTTATTTTGCCGGACATGATATGAAACCTTGATTTTTTCGTTCAAAACTCGAAAAATTTTTGCCCCTCTCCACGTCGGAGAGGGGTTGGGGAGAGGTTCATCGAACTCACGCTAAAATACATTTATTTTGCACAATCACTTGATTTGGACGTTCCTTATTATTAGCCATCTGTACTTACAAAGGACAAAAGACTAATGACTAATGACGGTCTTAACCAGATACTTAGCAATTTGGAAGTCCCTTAGCTCATGTCCCCTACGCTAAATCCTGATGAGTAAAAGGCTTGGCATTTGCCCCAGTGTAGTTAGCTACAATATGACCATCACCAGTCATTTGATACTTATATGTGACCAATCCTTCTAAACCGACAGGGCCGCGAGGAGGCATTTGTTGGGTACTAATTCCCACTTCTGCACCAAAACCGTAGCGGAAACCATCAGCAAAGCGGGTGGAACAATTGTGAAATATATTGGCTGAATTTACCAGTCCAAAGAAAGTTTCTACAGCGGCAGAATCTTCAGTGATAATCGCATCAGTATGACGAGAACCATATTCATTAATATGAGCGATCGCATCTTCTATGGAATCCACTATCTTAATGGACAAAATAAAATCGCTGTATTCTGTCTCCCAGTCTGTTGCTGTTGCCTTGGTAATATCAGGCAAGATTGCCAAAGTACGTTCATCGCCTCTTAATTCTACATGACGTTCTGCTAAAGCCTTAGCAACTTTTGGTAAAAATTCTGTAGCAATTGATTGATGAACTAGCAACGTTTCAATAGCATTACAAACAGCAGGATATTGTGCTTTAGCATCAACTGTAATTGTCACTGCCTTAGCAATATCAGCGTCTTTATCTATATAAAGATGACAAATACCATCAGCGTGACCTAGTACCGGAATGCGGGTATTTTCTTGCACAAACCGCACAAAAGAATTAGAACCTCTAGGGATAATTAAATCTACATATTTATCTAACTTCAAAAGTTCTAAAGTCTCTTCTCTAGTTGTGAGTAACTGCACCGCATCAGGATTCACAGCAGTTTGAGATAAACCTTGTTTAATTGCCTTAACTATGGCTTCACAAGAACGAACAGCTTCTTTACCACCTTTAAGGATGACGCCATTACCAGACTTAATAGCCAAAGAGACAATTTGAATTGCCGCTTCTGGACGTGCTTCAAAAATAATACCTAAAACACCCAATGAACTTGTAATCCGCTTGAGAATTAAGCCATTATCAAGTTCGCGGTGAATCTGCACTTTCCCAACAGGATCAGCTAGCTTACCGACATCTCGAACACCAGCGATCGCATCTCTTAACTTATGTTCATCTAACTGCAAGCGTTTATAAAGCGGTTGGGGAATTCCTGATGCAGTAGCCGCTTCACAATCAGCAACATTAGCCTGCAAAATTTCATCTTTCGCTAATTCTAAAGCTTGGGCGATCGCATCGATTGCTTGATTTTTCGCCGCAGTCGAGAGAATTGCCAGCTTACTTGCACAGGAGCGAGTTTTTTGAGCGATCGTAACTAAAGGTAAAGCAACTTCGAGAGTAGTCATGTCAAACAAGAACTTTTAACTGTCGGAAAAATCTATGGCTTTTACTTATCCTATCAATGTTGGTTGGTCAATAGTCAGTTGTCAGTGGTCAGTTGTCAGTGGTCAGTTGTCAGTGGTCAGTTGTCAGTGGTCAGTGGTCAGTTGTCAGTGGTCAGTTGTCAGTGGTCAGTAGTTATTCTCCCCTGCACCCCTGCTCCCCTGCTCCCCTGCTCCCCTGCTCCCCTGCACCCCTGCACCCCTGCTCCCCTGCACCCCTGCTCCCCTGCTCCCCCATGCCTTGCCTATTTTTTCTTTTCTCTGTCTAGCGCCTCTTGAATCGCACGTCTACAGAAATCAGCAGGGTCATCGTGTGCTTTCACCTCTTCTTTCATAGATTTGGTGGCTCTAAAGCTTATCTGTTCAGTCATAGGTTCTTCGCCCTTGCGTTGTCCGGGTTCTAAATTTTTTGGTGTACCTTTTGGATTCGGCATTGTTGAGAAAAGTAAATATGACTTGAATTAATTGAAACCAATCGATTAAGCTTTTAGATCGGTGATGTTCTCAACTTGGCGGATGGGACATCACCGATATCCACCTTTAGATGGACACTTTTATTTTATGTTTAGTCGCTCCGAACTTGAAGCGATGACACTTCAAGAGTTAAAAGACCTTTGCTTGCGATACAGCGTCAAGCCAACGGGGAATGCAGGCTACAAAGTCAGCTATATTACATCTTTGATGGCCTTCCCTGTGATAGCACTCTCACAAACAAAACAAGGTAAGGGGATAAAATCACCTAGTTTTGGGAATATTCAAAGTATTGGGGAAGCACTTGATGAGATGAGAGAACCAACTAATGAACAGATGGCGCTGATTAGGGTATCTCTAGAAGGTAGAAGGATGGAGTACCCAGAGCGATATGAGCAAGAAAGGCTATATACTCTGTACAAAGTCAAGCTACTCCTGAGTGAAGTAGTTAATCTGTTGAGCCAATAATTACAACGGGGCGGTAATGTAGGGTGCGTTGTCGCCAAGCGCCGCACCTTGATCAATTATCAACTATCCGTCATCATATCAAGTCCGGTTAATTAGTTATGATTCCCACAGTCATTGCACCCCACCCCTAACCCCTCCCCGTTCACGGGGAGGGGAAACAAAGCTACGCTTTGGTGGGGTGGGGTTCAATGGGTTTAATAAGATTGTTAACGGTGCGTTAGCCTACATTTACGTTTATTAACATAGTTGTCGCCCAGCGCAAGACACCTTGAATGGTTGACGGTGCGTTAGCCTTCGGCATAACACACCCTACATTTACTTCCAAATAAAAAATATCCCACAGTCATCAATCATCAGTCATCTTGTTAAAAATAAAATTGATACTTGCTATTTTTCCGTAATTGCGATGACGAAGGTTGATTCTATTGAGTATTCATGGATCAAATATCACTCCTTTGCAAAGGAGATCCTATGTCATTGCAATCTGGATTAGATGCCTTTCAACAAGGACGTTATCAACAAGCAGTTAACTTGCTGGAACAATTCAGTCGGAATTGTCTAGATCACAATTCCTCTGATTATCTTTCAGCACAGATGTGGCTGATGAAAGCTTATCAAGGTACAGGCGAAATTGAAAAAGCTACCGCCCTGTGGCATAAGTTAATAGTCAGCGAAAACCCAGAAGTACGCAACTGGGCAGAACAAGCCCGCCAATCCTTTTGGGAACCGCCAGCAACCCAATCTAGTGCTATCCAAAAAGCCGGACGTGCTACCGCTGGTGTGAAATTAGCGATGAAAGGCGTGGGTGGTAGTCTGGTGTTAGCCTCTGGTATTACCATGACCTTGCTGTTTGGCATGGTGTTGGTTTTAGGTTTGAGCTTAGTATTTATTTTGGGTAGCAACGATCCTCTCCAAGGACTAGCGATCGCTATTGGTATTACATTAATTTTCAACATCGCTGCCTTTTTCCTGTCTCCGTTCCTCATGGATTTAATCCAAAGCTGGCTTTACCAGACTCGTTGGGTAGAATTAGCAGAAGTTGAAACCCTCAGTCCAGAGACAGCCAGAGTTATTCGTCAAGTCTGCCAACAGAAAAATCTTAAAGCACCGCGTCTAGGAATCATTAACGATCAAAACCCCACGGCTTTTACTTACGGGTCATTACCAAACAGCGCCCGCTTAGTCGTCAGTCAGGGACTTTTCACTTATCTAGACGATGATGAAATTGCTACCGTCTACGCCCATGAATTGGGACACATCGTGCATTGGGACTTTGCAGTGATGACGGTGGCTTCTACCTTAGTGCAAATTTGTTACTTGATTTACAGCACAGCTAGAACATTGGGTCGTGGCGGCGGCGATAACAAAATCAAAGATGCCATCCAAACCGCTGGTTTCGTTGCCTACATATTTTACATCATTGGTACTTACCTACTGCTGTACCTTTCCCGCACCAGAGAATACTTTGCAGACCACTTCGCAGCAGAAACCACAGGTAATCCCAATGGATTATCCCGCGCTTTGGTGAAGATTGCCTACGGGATTTTAGAAGAAGGTTCGCGATCGCCAGAACCCAGCCGTTTAATAGAAGGAACTCGCGCCTTGGGTATCTACGACCCCAAAGCCGCAGCTTCCACAGGAACCGCCTACCGCATTGCATCCGACCCACAAAAAATTGGTCGCGTCTTTTTGTGGGATATGTTTAACCCTTGGGGCTGGTGGATGGAGTTAAATTCTACCCATCCCCTGACAGGCAAACGAGTCCGCGCCCTCAGCACCTATGCGGAACAGTTAGGTTTACCAACTGAGTTTGACATGGGGCGGGTTATAGGAGAAGGCAAAAACCTGAGTAAGAGTAAACTTTACGGTAACTTCTTCTTGGATATTGTGCTGTATGGCGCCCAAACTATTGGTTTCATAGCTGGCTTAGTACTTGGCGTTATCCTGTTCTCAAGTACTGCCAACTCAAGTATCACATTCGGTGCGCCATTCATCGGTTTAGGAATAGGAATTCTGGTAAAAGCCCTTGTCATGTTCCCCAACTACAAGCAAGCACCAGAAACAGACATTCTCACCTTAATGTCAGACCCCTACGCCAGCCCCTTGCGCGGACAACCTGCAAAAATACAAGGACAGCTAATTGGGCGTGGCGACGCTGGTTATAAATTTGGTTCCGATTTGAAAATCCAAGACCGCAGCGGTATGCTTTATCTGCACTACGCCTCACGTTTTGGCCCAATTGGTAATTTCCTGTTTGGCATGAAGCGAGTACAAAGCTTGATTGGTGAACAGGTTGGGGCTGTAGGTTGGTTCCGTCGAGGTGTTGCTCCTTGGATGGATCTGATCCAACTTCAGAGCGAAAATGGCACTTTTGTCAACAGTTACCATCGCTTTTGGTCATTCATCCTCGGCGGTGGATCGATTATCCTGGGAGTAGTCTTGACTATGTTTTTGAGCAGCAGATAACTCAGTTTCTAGCCTGCTGCCTGAGCATTTTTCAATACATCCAAGCTTTAATTTATCAGGGGGCGGTTAACAACTGCCTCCGTTTCTTTTGTCAGTTGTCAGTTGTCAGTTGTCAGTTGTCAGTTGTCAGTTGTCAGTTGTCAGTTGTCAGTGGTCAGTTGTCAGTTGTCAGTGGTCAGTTGTCAGTTGTCATTTCTTTATCCCTTCATCCCCCCATCCCCCCATCCCCCCATCCCCCCATCCCCCTCAAATTGCTGCCAAAATGGCTTGGACGGCTGCATAATCGGTAATCAGTCCAGAAATCAATCTGCCACGTAATGCAGCTAGAATCGATTCTGCTTTTTTCTCACCGCCTGCAATTCCAATAAGGAGGCGCTGGGCTGGTTGTTGCAGCGGTACACTTGCAACCCGACTGTTGATTCCACCTGAAATCAAAATGCCGTGGCGATCATATGCCCAACCGGCAATTTCTCCAATTGCACCTAGTTCGATCAATTCTGTGACTTCATCATCACTAATAAATCCATCTTGATGTAAAGGCCCGTTCCAGGCAATTTGACCAATACCCACAAAGGTGGCTTTGGCTTGTTCTGCGAGTGTTTTCACCGCAATAAACGATCGCTGCGTCTGCAATAGTTCTCGCTCTTCGATGCTGGTTGCAACTACGGGGGTTGGTACTGGATATGCTTGCGAACCCACGCGATCGGACAAATGAATCACAATTTCATAACGACCGGCAAGCCCGTGGTGAGACATGTTACCGAAAATCGATACAATCTTATGTTGGGGTTGATCCATCGTCGGAATCTCCTCTACCATCGCTCGCAAGGTGCGACCACCAGAAAATGCCAAAATCGTTGGGGTTTTAGCGGTTAAATAGGTTTCTAAGTAGGTAGCAGCACATACCCCAATGCCGACATCACTGGGAACTACTTCACAAAGCTGTAAATCAAATTTATCTCGTAGTGACTCTGCCAAGGCAATACATTCACTTAGAGGATAATCGAGGCGAAATTTAATCAGTTTTTCACTCACGGCTAGAGCCACAAGGCGTTGTGCTGCTTGGCGAGATACATTCAATTTAATCGCAATCTCTTCTTGCGTATTCCCGGCGATATAGTACAACCACGCAGCATGAGCCGCCAGATCTAACTTGCGATCGCGACGCTCCGCATCAGGTTCTCTCATAGTTCACCTTTAACAATGTGGTTTTGCAAAATGCATTGATTAACACCAAAATTGATTTTTTGAATATATTCCCAAATATAGATTTTTTGCTCACATAGTTAATAATATCTATTCCCTCGCTCTTCTGCGCCGTCGGTAATCACAATAATCTGATTAGCAAAATCATAAGTGCCTATATTTGCCATAATTTCAACTCCTGTAAAGGAATGTATCGACATATGTTGCAAATTACTTAGTAATTCTCACAATTGATTAGGGACTATGTATGATTTTAATTATTGAGCAAATGTTTTAAAAGTGAGCATAAAACTAAATATTAGACATTTGAGTGTTTTAAACGCAAAGCATTTGTGCGATGCGTCAGCTTTGCTTAGCCAAACTATTGATTGGGCTGCCTTGTCAACACAGTTCAGCAACATTAAAACCTGATTGCAGCAAGTGCTAACAGCGTTTTTGAAGACATAGGAATGTTATTTGAATAATTGCAAGCACCGTAATTACACAGTCAAAATCAAAGCCTTTTTTAGATTATACAAATGTTCAAAATTCTTTTTTGTAGCTTTTCTTTACTACTGTTGCCAGTTCCAGTGGTTTGGGCAGCAGATGGCGATCGCACGTTGCAGGGACAGGTAACTTCGGTTTCCGAGTTTTCCGATGTGCAACCGACCGATTGGGCATTCGTTGCACTGCAATCACTGATCGAACGCTACGGTTGTATTGCAGGTTATTCAGACAGCACTTATCGCGGCAACCGCGCTTTGAGCCGTTACGAGTTTGCAGCCGGTTTAAATGCTTGCTTAAATCGAATCAATGAATTAATTGCCACAAGCACTACTGATATGGTCAACAAACAAGACCTAACAGTGCTGCAAAAGTTGCAAACAGAATTTGCAGCAGAACTGGCAACTTTACGCGGGCGGGTTGATGTTCTAGAAGCACGTACAGCAACACTAGAATCACAGCAGTTTTCCACCACAACCAAACTGAATGCCCAAATTATTACCGCCGTCAGCGATACCTTTGGCGACGGTGTGGGTAGAAATGGCGATCAATCCCAAGCCTACTTTGCAAATCGCAGTCGTCTCAACTTTGAGAGTAGCTTTACAGGCAAAGATTTGTTGCGAGTCCGGCTAGAGTTTGGCAACTTTTTGAATTCTAACGGCACGAGTCAAATTGCCTCAGTCACAGGCACGGGGATGACACGCCTGAATTTTGATACTGACAGCGACAACACACTCAGTATTCCCCACATCCGTTACTACTTCCCAGTCAGTGATTCCCTTTCCTTCGTCGTCGGCCCCGCAGGTATTGGCTACACAGACATCACAAACACAATGACTCCTCCGACCATCGCTGATGACGGGAACGGCGTTCCCTCACTATTTGGGTCATACAGTCCCCTGTTTCGGCGGGGCGGCGGCGGTGCTGCTGTCAACTGGAACATGAGCAAAAACTTGGTTCTAACTTTGGGTTATTTAGCAGACAATCCCAATCTGACATCAGCGAGAAATGGGTTATTTGATGGTGGTTACAACGCCCTCGCCCACTTGGAATATTATGGCAAACAAGGAGCCTTTGGTGTTGCCTATTCTCATGGCTATAGCCCTGGTGACAGAGTTGGTTTGACAGGTGGGACAGGCAGTGCCTTAGCAAGTTCTCCCTTTGGCAACAGCATTGCCACTACTAGTGACGTTGTAGGCGCACAGGGATACTATCGCTTGACGCCAAATTTCCAAATCCACGCTTGGGGTGGATACATTTGGGCAACTGCCAAGAACTCAGGTTTCAGTGATATTGCCAATAGTAGGGGAGGAACAGATTCTCTGTTTGTCAACAACGGTGACAATGCCAATGCTTGGTTTGGGGCGATTGGTATGTCCTTTCCAGATGTGGGAGGTGAAGGCAATCTGCCAGGAATACTCTTTGGTTTGCCGCCGCGTGTATCCAACAGTGATGTGCGTGAAGACAGAGACAACTCTTACCACCTAGAAGCATTCTACCGTTGGCGAGTGAATGACAACATCTCGGTGACACCTGGTTTTTGGATGATTTTCAACCCAGAAAACGACAGTAGAAACGATTCGCAGTATGTCGGTGTGATTCGCACAACCTTCGACTTCTAAATCCAATTACAACAGTCAATAGTCAATGGTCAATGGTCAATAGTCAATGGTCAACAGTCAATAGTCATCAGTCATCAGTCAACACGATTGTATATGGAACAGTTTACTAAGTAATTTCACAATTTATATGAGATATAACCATGACTTCCACACTTCGTAAAGCCAATGCCTACTATGTGATATTGATTGCTGGTGCTGCTGCCCTCGGCGGCTTTTTGTTCGGTTTTGACACGGCTGTGATCAATGGTGCGGTTGCAGCTTTATCTAAAACCTTTAATGCCAACAGTGTAGAGACTGGGCTGGCAGTATCGCTGGCATTGCTAGGATCTGCCGCAGGAGCCTTTTATGCAGGGAAAATCGCAGACCGTTATGGTCGAGTCAAAGCGATGGTGGTAGCTTCAGTATTGTTTACCATTAGTGCCATTGGTTCCGGGCTTCCCGTAGGTATCTGGGATTTTACCTTTTGGCGGTTATTAGGTGGG
Source organism: Nostoc sp. UHCC 0702 (assembly GCA_017164015.1). Classification (GTDB taxonomy): domain Bacteria; phylum Cyanobacteriota; class Cyanobacteriia; order Cyanobacteriales; family Nostocaceae; genus Amazonocrinis. Next base: position 5,435,410 of record CP071065.1, on the reverse strand, counting down.
ATTGCAGTCGGTATTGCCAGTGCGATCGCACCAGCTTATATTGCAGAATGTTCTCCCGCTCATTTGCGCGGAAGATTAGGATCTCTGCAACAACTAGCGATCGTCGTTGGGATTTTTATTGCCCTGCTATGCGACTATTTTATCGCCGTATCAGCCGGTTCAGCTGAATCACCCTTTTTGTTTGGTGTAGCTGCTTGGCGTTGGATGTTTTGGACAGAAATCCCTCCAGCCGTACTTTACGGCATGGCAGCCCTGACAATTCCTGAATCCCCGCGTTACTTAGTTGCCCAAGGAAGGGAACCAGAAGCTGCTAACGTTTTAACCAAGATTTTGGGGGGTAACGTACAGGCTAAAATCCAAGAAATTCGGCAAACAGTGCTGCTTGAACGTGAGCCTAAGTTTACCGACCTTTTGGGTAGAAGTGGTGGACTCCTACCCATTGTTTGGATAGGAATAGCCTTGTCTGTATTCCAGCAATTCGTTGGTATTAACGTCATCTTTTACTACAGCAGCGTTTTGTGGCGAGCAGTTGGCTTTTCTGAAAAAGACTCCTTAACGATTACGGTGATTACAGCAGCCGTCAATATTGTTACTACACTAATAGCGATCGCCTTTGTCGATAAATTTGGTCGCAAGCCCTTGCTGGTCTTAGGCTCAATCGGTATGACCGTTACCTTAGGGACGATGGCTTTTATTTTTAGGACAGCCCAGTTGGATGCTGCTGGCAATCCCACTCTCACCGGCTCAGTAGGTATTGTGGCTCTTTTAGCAGCTAACATCTATGTATTTTGCTTCGGTTTCTCCTGGGGGCCAGTGGTCTGGGTGCTGTTAGGAGAAATGTTTAATAACAAAATTCGCGCTGCTGCACTTTCAGTTGCCGCTGCAATGCAATGGATTGCAAATTTTGTGGTATCCACAACATTTCCCCCCATACTCCAATATTTCGGGCTAGGTGCTGCCTATGGACTTTATACAATTGCGGCTGCTATCTCATTGTTTTTCGTTCTCTTTTTTATTAAAGAAACCAAAGGGATGGAATTAGAACAAATGTGAGAAAGGGATTAGGGATTGGGGATTGGGGACTGGGGATTGGGGACTGGGTAAAAAGCTGTTATGCCAATTTGAAAAATGATTGCGATAGATGGATTCATAGAACCCAAATGCACCAAGGTAATTCTCAATCCGAAATTTAAAATCCAAAATCTAAAATCTAAAATCTAAAATCCAAAAAGGAGATAGATGGATGTGAATAGAGTAGCGATATCTGTTAACAAGACGCTGCGCGTTTACACAGCTGGGGTATTAAGTTTTGTGAGTGGCATTCTTGTAGGTTGTACAAGCGCTGACCAAAACAACAGAACAACTTTAAACAATCAAAGTAATCAGAATTCAACACTAAAATCGGTCGCTGTTACAGTTGGTGACTTGGGTAATCCCTTCTTCGTGCTGATGGCGCAAGGAGCAGAAACAGAAGCCAAAAAAATAGGTGGTGAAAATGTCAGAACCACCGTGGTTTCCAGCGGCTACGACCTCAATCAGCAATTCAACCAAATTGAAAATTTCATTGCTGCTAACACCAACTTGATTATCCTCAACGCGGGTGACAGCAAGGGAATTGCCCCAGCAGTGGAAAAAGCCAAAAAAGCAGGCATTGCTGTCATTGCCGTAGATACTGGTGCTGAGGGGGGTGTAGATGCCACCATTACCTCTAATAATGTGCAAGCTGGACAACTTGGTTGCCAATACATTAGCGATCGCCTCAAGGGCAAAGGTAATGTAGTGATTATCAATGGCCCTCCTGTCATCTCAGTAGTTGAGCGGGTGAATGGTTGCTTGCAGGTACTCGCCAAATATCCTGGTATCAAAGTGCTTGCTAAAGACCAGAACGCAGAAGGCAGCCGGGATGGAGGGCTGAGAGTGATGAGTGATTTACTGGCAACCTTTCCCAAGGTAGATGCGGTTTTTGCCATCAACGACCCCACCGGTGTGGGAGCAGAACTAGCAGCCAAGCAAGCAAAACGCAGCGAATTTTTTATTGTTGGTGTCGATGGTGCCCCGGAAGCGAAGGAAGCCATTGAAGACAAGAACAGTTTGTTTGTTGCCACAGCCGCTCAAGATCCTTTAGGGATGACTAAAAAGGCAGTTCAGGTTGGTAACGACATCCTTCATGGCAAAAAACCCAACAATCCCAACATTCTGATTCCAGTCAAACTGATCACGCGAGATAACGTTAGCAGTTACCAAGGGTGGACGAGTCAGTGAGGGGGAGCGGGGGAGATGGGGGGATGGGGGGATGAGGGGGATGAGGGGGATGAGGGGGATGAGGGGGATAGGGAGATGAGGGGGATGAGGGGGATGAGGGGGATGAGGGGGATGAGGGGGATGAGGGGGATGAGGGGGATGAGGGGGATGAGGGGGATAGGGAGATGAGGGGGATGAGGGGGATGAGGGGGATGAGGGGGATGAGGGGGATGAGGGGGATGAGGGGGATGAGGGGGATGAGGGGGATGAGGGGGATGAGGGGGATGAGGGGGATAGGGAGATGAGGGAGATAGGGAGATGGGGAAGGAATAATCATACTAAGTTGCACTCAAAGCTAGTATCTCACTCTCCCCTGCCCCCCTGCCCCCCCTGCCCCCCTCCCCTGCCCCCCTGCCCCCCTGCTCCCCTGCCCCCCTGCTCCCCTGCTGCCTAGTAGTATCAACACTCAAATAAAAGGGGAGTTGCAAATGACAACAGATGTTCAAGCCTCGCTTTCTGATGCACCGCTGGTGAGACCGGTGCTAGAAATGCGCGGGATTACTAAAAAGTTTCATGGTGTGCCTGCCTTACGCAATGTCAACCTCACCATATATCCGGGAGAGGTTCATGCCCTCATGGGGGAAAACGCCGCGGGCAAAAGTACATTGATGAAAATCTTGGCTGGGGCTTACATTGCTGATGAAGGTGAGATTTGCATTGATGGTCAACCTTTGAGAATCATTGATCCGGGTACGGCACGGCAAGCTGGTATTAATTTAATCTATCAAGAACTGAATGTTGCACCGAATTTAACCGTTGCCGAAAACATGTATATGGGTAACGAGTTGCGGCGGGGTCAATTTTTAGACCGGCAAGGCATGGAGCGGGAAGCAAAGCAAGTGCTGCAAAGCTTGGGAGCGAGTTTTGCACCCAATGATGTGGTTTCTACTTTGTCAATTGCTGAACAGCAACAAGTTGAAATTGCCAGGGCGTTGAAGGATAAAAGCCGCATTCTAGTCATGGATGAGCCAACGGCTGCACTATCAGACCGGGAAACTGAACATTTATTTGAAGTAATTCGCAAATTACGGAATGACGGTATTGCGATTATCTACATCAGCCACCGCATGGAAGAAATTTACGCCCTATCCAACCGCGTTAGTGTGCTGCGTGATGGAGAATATATAGGCAGCCTCAACCGCGACGAAATTACACCAGAACGTTTGGTGCAGATGATGGTGGGTCGCTCGATGCAAGACTTTTACGAACATCAGCGACAAACAACACCAGGGCCTGTGGTCTTGGAGGTGAAAAACTTAAGCGATGGACGCAAGGTTAAACCTGCTAACTTGCAACTCCACGCTGGGGAAATTGTCGGTCTGGCGGGGCTAGTTGGCGCAGGACGTACCGAACTATCTCGGCTGATTTTTGGTGCTGATGCCAAAGTCAGTGGAGAAGTGTTTCTCAATGGCAAAAAACTGGAGATTAACTCCCCTGGTGACGCCATCGCCGCCAGCATTGGCTATGTTCCAGAGGATCGCAAAGACCAGGGATTGTTTCTGGAAATGAGTTCGCGTAAGAATATTGTTCTCAACACTCTCAAAGAAGATGCCAAAGCTGGCATTCTCAATTGGGCTTCCCTCGGCAAAATTGCCAGTGAAGCTGTGGAAAACTTCAATATCCGACTGGCTAATTTGGAAATTAGAGCGGTGGATCTTTCCGGTGGGAATCAGCAGAAGCTACTGCTGGCGAGGTGGCTAGCCATCAAACCAAGAGTGCTGATGTTGGATGAGCCAACACGCGGCGTAGATATCGGCGCAAAAAGCGAAATTTACCGGATTATTAGTGACTTAGCCGCACAAGGCGTTGCTGTGTTGATGGTTTCCAGCGAACTACCGGAGATTGTCGGTATGAGCGATCGCGTTTTGGTGATGCGAGAAGGGCAACTCGTAGGTGAACTTGATGGCAACCCTGGCAAAGAAATTACCCAACAAAACATTATGCATTATGCCACAGGAGCATCGGAGCTAGCAACATTATGAGTCAAACTGAGTTCAGACCAACCAAAAATAGACCTAGCGAACAACCAAAGTCAAGCCAACGTCAATCATTGCAGAATTTTCTTCAGGTTGCCGGAATTCTGCCAATTTTGGTGCTAATCTGCATCTTATTTACGTCCCTCACCCCTAACTTCCTCACAGCGGGGAACCTCGTAAATATTTTGCGACAGGCATCAATCAACATTGTGCTGGCAACCGGCATGACCTTTGTAATTCTCACCGGAGGGATTGACCTTTCAGTTGGTTCCATCTTGGGTGTTTCTGCCGTTGTTGCCGTTTTGGTATCGCTTCTGCCAGCTTTGGGTTGGGCGGCTGTACCTGCGGCATTACTGACGGGATTGCTTTTAGGTTTAGTCAATGGTGCTTTAATCGCCCTTCTGGATTTACCGCCGTTTATTGTCACGTTGGGTGGGCTGACTGCCTTGCGGGGTGCTGCCTATTTGGTTGCCAATGGCACAACGGTAATCAACCGTAACCTAAATTTTGCTTGGATAGGTAACAGCTATTTAGGCCCTTTTCCTTGGCTGGTGATGATTGCGTTGTTGACTGTGCTAGCTAGTTGGTTTGTGCTGCGGCAGACTGTTTTGGGTGTACAAATCTATGCTGTGGGTGGTAATCAGCGGGCTGCGCGACTAACTGGGATTAAAGTCAATCGGGTGTTGCTGTTTGTTTATGGTGTCAGTGGATTGCTGGCAGGTTTAGCAGGAATTATGAGCGCCAGCCGCCTTTATAGTGCCACTGGCATGTTGGGCAATGGGTATGAATTAGACGCGATCGCTGCCGTAATTCTCGGTGGCACGAGCTTTACAGGCGGCATTGGTACTATGCCCGGAACTTTGCTTGGTGCATTGATCATAGCCGTTCTCAACAATGGTCTGACCCTCCTGAACATGTCTTATTTCTGGCAATTGGTCGTCAAGGGGCTGGTAATTATTGTGGCAGTCACCATTGATAGACTGCGTAGACGCTCTGGGCGTTAAATTTAAAGGGATTGGGGATTGGGGATTGGGGATTGGGGATTGGGGATTGGGGATTGGGGATTGGGGATTGGGGATTGGGGTCTTGGCGGCTTGCGTCGATTCCGAACTGCCTCACCGCAGTGGTTCCGTTACTGGCCCTACTGAGGCGACACTGTTTCTGTCTTCGCTGTAGCAACTTCTGGGTTGACGTTTCCGTGTTTCGCGCAGCCTGTAGCAACTTCTGTCTTCGCTGTAGCGATTTCTGGGTTAACGTTTCCGTGTTTCGCGCAAGCTGTAGCAACTTCTGTCTTCGCTGTAGCGACTTCTGGGTTAACGTTTCCGTGTTTCGCGCAAGCTGTAGCAACTTCTGTCTTCGCTGTAGCGACTTCTGGGTTAACGTTTTCGTGTTTCGCGCAGGCTGTAGCAACTTCTGTCTTCGCTGTATCTACGAAATGCTAAGAATTAATAAAGAAATCCCACAAATTACTGTATAGGATAAAACATAATTATATAGATTTAAGCAAATTTTTTATAAATTAAAGGAGGGCCTGATGGTTACAGCAAAAGTGCCAGAACAACAGGTCAAAATTGGCCCAACCCGGTTGCTGATTAATAACGAGTGGGTAGAAAGTGTCAGCGATCGCCGATTTGAAACCATTAACCCGACTACAGGTGAGGTAATCTGCAATGTAGCAGAAGCAGATGCCCCAGATGTAGACAAAGCAGTCCAAGCAGCCCGCACTGCTTTCATTAGCGGCGAATGGACAAAGATATCTGCAACTCGTCGCGGCGAGTTGCTTTATAAACTGGCAGATTTAATTGAACAGAATATTGATGAATTGGCACGGCTGGAAACTCTAGACAACGGCAAGCCGTTACATGATTCATTTACCGACTTGGGGCTAGTCATCGGCTGCTACCGGTACTATGCAGGCTGGGCTGATAAAGTACAAGGTAAAACTATCCCGATTAACGGCCCTTACTTCTGCTACACTCGCCACGAACCTGTGGGTGTGGTTGGTCAGATTATCCCTTGGAATTTCCCACTGTTAATGCAAGCGTGGAAGCTAGCACCGGCTTTGGCAACTGGTAATACTGTGGTGATGAAAACCGCTGAACAGACACCTTTGTCAGCACTGCGGGTGGGTGAGTTAATTGTTGAGGCTGGTTTTCCCCCTGGTGTGGTGAATATTTTATCAGGATATGGCCCAACAGCTGGGGCTGCGATCGCTCGTCACATGGATATTGACAAAGTGGCCTTTACTGGTTCCACTGAAGTCGGACATCTGATTATGGAAGCCGCTGCCAAAAGCAATCTCAAGCGCGTTACTCTCGAACTTGGTGGTAAGAGTCCCAACATCGTCTTTGCTGATGCTGACATGGATGCAGCGATCGCAGGTTCTCACGATGCCCTATTCTTCAACCAAGGTCAATGCTGCTGTGCCGGTTCACGGGTATTTGTGGAAGAAAAATGCTACGACGAGTTCGTTGCTAAAAGTGTAGAACAAGCCAGACAGCGGATTGTCGGCAACCCCTTCCATGAGGACACACAACAAGGGCCACAGGTAGACAAAGACCAATTCGACAGGGTGATGGGTTATATCGAGTCTGGGATGCGGGAAGGTGCCCAGATGCTTTGTGGTGGTAGTCGAGTTGGAGACAGAGGTTTCTTCATTGCACCCACAGTTTTTGCCGATGTCCGCGATGAGATGCAGATCGCCCAAGAAGAAATCTTTGGCCCTGTGATGAGCATCATCAAGTTTAAAGACATCGACGAAGTAATTCAACGGGCGAATTCTACCATGTATGGACTCGCCGCCGCTGTTTGGACAAAGGATCTTAATAAAGCACATGCGATCGCTCACAACGTGCGTGCTGGTACAGTGTGGGTAAACTGTTACGATGTATTTGACGCTGCTGCACCCTTTGGTGGTTTCAAACAGTCAGGAATGGGACGGGAACTCGGTGAATATGGCTTACAGCAATACACCGAAGTTAAAACTGTCACGATGAAATTGTAAATTGGGCATTGGGTAATGGGTAATGGGAAAGAAAAATACAGTTTACCAATTACCAATTACCAATTACCAATTACCGACCTCCACAGATATCATAAGTGTTTAAACGGACATGATATCATCAGTCATCTCTTTAGCAAGTTGAGCTTTTGCTTGTTGCCAGAGAGTTTCTAACTCATCCAAACTGTAATCAGAAAGGGGGCGGTCAACAACTGCCTCCATTTTTTCTAACCGCTGGACAAATCGCTGATTTGTGCCTTGCAATGCAGCGCTAGGATCAAGATTATACCAACGGGCAAGCTGAAGAACTGCAAACAGTAAATCTCCCAATTCTGCTTGTTGTCGTTGGGGTGTTTCTTCAGCCAAAGCCTGTTGAAACTCTGCCAATTCCTCGTGAAACTTCTCCCAAACTCCATCAATGTTTTCCCATTCAAACCCCACAGCAGCAGCTTTCTGGGAAATCTTCATGGCCGCCGTCAGTGGGGGAAGGGTACGTCCATAGCGACTGAGTTTGGCACTGAGTTTTTGACTTTCTGGTGATGTTTCCCCCTTTTCTGTGGCTTTGATTTGTTCCCAGTTTTGCCGCACTTCATCCACACTTTGCACCGATACATCACCAAACACATGGGGGTGACGGCGAATCAACTTTTGGCTAATACCTGCGGCTACTTCTTGGAGAGAAAATTGTCCGTATTCACTGGCGATTTGGGCTTGCAGTACCACCTGTAAAAGTAAATCACCTAACTCTTCTTTGATCGCTTCCTTGTCACCATTTTTAATCGCATCAACGACTTCATAAGCTTCTTCAATCACATAGGGTGTCAGCGTTTCGGGAGTTTGCGCCAAATCCCAAGGACAACCACCATCAGGCGATCGCAATTTTGCCACCACCTGAATTAATTCCTGCAACGCCGCCAAAGTATCACTATTGTTTCGATTTAATTCCATTGCAGTCTGAATGATAAGTTTTTAATCTGACATGATATTGTCGGTAGGGTCGAAGCAAGCTTGCTGCAAAATCCTACCTTGACACTACTTTATTTGAGTTTGACAGCGAGGCAATAGGTGAGTTTAGTTTTGTTCAGGTATATTGTTCTAACGCCCTGATATCATACCATTCGATAGTATTGTCTTCCATAGATTCACAGAATGGTTATTCTGAATTTTCTGGCTTAATAGATGCTTTGACAAGATTTGCACGGCTTCTCTTATCCCTCTTGTGTCACTTTCCGGATGAAAAACTCCATTCGCTTGTGGGTGGAGTTTCCCGCTGCTTTTAATTTTATTAGAGTAAAAGTTTCTATCAAGGCTGATATTCAGAGCAATTAATCGCTTGTTTGGTTAAAACAATCGAGGGGTTTACTGCACACTTTATATAATTATTATCAACAAAAAACTTACACCTTCTACAAGGACATTCTTTCATGCAATCAATGTTAAATATGTCCTTTTTATTTTGTGTAATCTCCAAAAATTGTGAAATAATAAACAAAAAAGCTGCACCAACAATTATAAAGCAAATTGGAGCTAAAAATACTATAGCTGTGGGTATATCACCATCCTTGCTTTTTGTATAATTATGTGTTATTCCTATCAGGTTAACTTCAATCAAGGTAGACTGATTCACATTTATTTCTGCATATATATAAGTTTTTACTAGTTCCAAAAATTGCATATTAAAATTCTCTATTTACCAAGGAGATAAATGCTATTTAATCCTTTTTCATCCTGTTTTACGTAACAGAATTAATATTGAAATTGAAGCAGATCAACTGACTAAATGCTGTTTATTTGGATGTGCAAAAGTCCAATTATTTTAGATACATGCTCTCACTAAAATGAAGAAGCTTTACTAGCTATTGGTCGAGATTCCAGTAAACAAGTATTGAGCGAATAATAAACAGAATGCATTTTCTTAAGAGTGACTTTTAGCGCTGGAACCATCATAGGATGCTTTGCTATTGCTAGGATGTAGTCTCCAGAAGAAATTTCAGGATTCTCTTGTGCAGGGATGATCTGATCTTCTCTTAAGATTCCTAAAAAACTACATTTTTCAGGTAACTGAATTTCTTTTAAATGAATGTTACAGTAAATACTATTGGGTTGAATTAAAACACCAAATAAGCTTAGTTCAAGCATAGTTTTATTGTTAAATAAAAAATATTTTTTATTTAATTCTAATGCTATTGTGCATGATTTTTTGTAATAAATATACGTATATTAGATATATTTTTTTTAAATTAAACGTTATATAAAAAATAAACATTTGTTTATTTTCACCTAAACAGCTAAGTTTTGCAGCGATCGCTCAATTTGATCTAGTGAATAAATCTTACCATCCAAGCTTCATTCAGCATCCTGTAGGTTTTGCCAACACCAGGAACCATACTAAGAAAAATTTTGTGTTTGCCACAACGGGAAGGACGAATATATGTACTGTTAGCTGAAATAGGGAAGGAGTTCAGACATGATTGGAGTATCAACGTCAATAAGCTTCATCTTACTCTCATTCAATATTTCAAACTTCCTAAAAAAATTTGAATTTTTGTACTTTTTATGTATTAAATTTGGGGCGATCGCTTTTTTAGGTAAAAGAGAAGAACTGCGATCGCTTTGAGCAAGTATATCTAAAAAACCTCTTACAATCCACTATAGTGTTTATTCAACTCTGTACTAATTCACCAGTTTTAAATCCATTTCTTGACTTGACTTTCTTATTTTTGACTCTGGTTTGCGGCAAATCTTTCTTATCTTTGTGTAAGTAGCAAATTTCAACCAGAGTCGGCCATATTTCTAGAGAAGCATGAAATTGACTAATCACATCATCGACAATTCTGGAGACATTTTGCTGAAAAAAGTCGGGTTCAAAGCTATAAAATACTCTCGATAGGTTATTAGCAAACAATTGAAGAGACTGTCTACGTTCTTCATTTTGTGTAAACAACGAAGCTTTAACTACCTGCTCGTGGATGGTAGAGATTTTTTCTAAAATTTCTTCAGAGTCGAGTAGAGTCACCTCACCAGAGTAATCAAACTTGATTCCCAAGTCATCAATATGAGATACACTGCTTTTAATTTTCTTTTTGAGCAAACTGCATATTTCCTCATTAAAAATTTCGCTGGCTAAAGGATTACGCATATAATTGTTGCGAATATGGTTTTGTACTGCATCAACATGTGCAGCTACAACACCCTCTTGTTGTATCCAAAGTCGATAAATGTAATCTTCAAACCTCAGTCGAGTAGGAAAAAATGGTGGTAATCCAAACTGATTGTCATATCCAGCAACGCCACAATCCATTCTCCAATTTTTGTTAGTAACAACAGGTCTAAAATTAGTGAGAATATAATAATCATTCAGGTCATTTGGACTAATTTGATTTTCATCATTAAGATACATATGTACAAAATCGAGCGTATCAATATCGTTAGTTCCCGTGCGAAATGTCTGAGCAATTTTAACAATAGAATTATTTAAAACTCTTCCTTTTTGCAATAACAAAGAGTTTTCTATAAAATAACCTTTTGTTGTATTAGTCTCTAAATCCATTGCTGTATCAATCAAAAACTCTCCAGTTTCGTAATTTTCTGGTATATGGCTAGCTTTTTTACCCAAAACATCACCAAAAGCTGTAAGTAAATCAAAAGATTTATGGATGTAGCCACCTTCCTGATTAGATTTGATCAGTTTACCGCGACAAATTTCATCTGGTAATAGAGATTCTGGACTAGTTTCTATTAGTGCATCAGGTCGCATATCATCATCTGCACTGACCATTAAATGTCCAAGGGTGTACATCAGCGTAAAGTTGCGATTTCCGCCGTAACTAGGTCGAAATAGATTCTTGACAAGTGACTCTAGTTTTTTATCCCGCAGTCTCTCGTTTAAGAAAGTAATAAACTTTTCTTTTTCATGGGGGCCAACATAAAATATATCGTTTACTGTTTTAGTTTGTTCTAGGAGTGGATAATATTTCTCGTAGTTGGCAATGCTGGAATCATCAAATACTATTATTCTGAGAGCATGACCATTAGCCCAAAAATTTTCGTCATATTTTTCAATAGTTTGTGCTACATCTCTCAATCGATGAGTAGGAATGACAAATACTGTTTCTTTCTGTCTCATAAATGCCTTTAGTTTTGATTAATGAAGCTGTGAAATTTCTCAAAGCGAACGTGGCTGTTAAAGTGCCGATTATGGCATCGCTATAAACACTTTAACCAAGATTAGTTAACAAAATCACACCGAGGTGATGTAAAGATGTAGTTACTCACTACGAAGAAGACTTATGCCAAATTTTTTCTAAAGTCTCAATTTGCTGTTTTCTTTCAGTAGTCATCTGTTGTTCGATATCAGGTACTCGCTTTTGGATATTATCTAATGATCCAATTGTGCGGATGATTTCTATTGAATGCTGAGCGCGTTGCTGTTGACACTTTTTATACCGTAAAAAGCATCCTAAGAAAAAGCCAATAATAGTGAAAGTTACAAAAATACCTGCTAGATAACCGATATCTTGTTCAGGTTGATTTACCAATTTGGGCTGACTAGGCTGAAAAACAATACCAACAGAAAAATTGGTTTGAAGATGAAAGTTTTTGAAGTTCATAGCTGTGAAAAAATAATTGCTAATTCAGAACTTCGGAAAAGTGATAAGTAACCAATCAGAAAAACAAACTAAAGACTCAATGCAGTGGTTTTTCCTTTTGTCCGATGTTCATAAATTGCTGAAAAATTCTCGATATTTCAACTTTCAAATTGGTAGAAATCGAGTTTGATTCTAGTACTAAAGCTAGACAAGTGATAGTAAAAGCGATCGCAGTGACAATTATCTGGTACATCTTGTTTAGTTTGTGCCTAGTTTTTTGATCAACCGCAGTTAATTTTGTCTCTTGCAAAGGAGGTGTAGCCTCAGCCGCAGCTAAACGCGGGGCTAAAAACGCTGCTACTTTTCGCGCTAGTTCCGCACCTTCAGTTTTAGCAGGTATGTAATGCCAAATTCTTGTTTTTGGGTCAAAGATGGTGACAGATGCAACAGAACTATCTGCAAACGATGTTACAGAAGCAAGTAAATCTGCTTCACGCTTCAACCCAAAGTAAGGTGTTTCAAAATTTTCTTCATCCATATCTGTGTTTGCAGAAAATGTTGATGAACCATCAAATTGTTTTGCTAAATTATTTAAGTCTATCAACGCTTCTGCTGCAAAATGATAGCGTAGTCTAATTGCTGGTTGCACTAACTTCCAGAGTATCTTCTCTAGAGATGGACTTATTGGCTCAACTAAATATGAGCGCCATATCCAAACATTTTCACTGCAATCATAGAGGTCAAAGGGCGACATCTGGGTAAGCAAATATAAGCAAGTAACACCCAAGCTATAAAGGTCGCTGGCAAATTCAGCTTTACCTCGAACCTGTTCTGGTGCAGCATATTCAGCACTACCAATCATGGTTCCAGTTTTCAAATTCTGCCAGTTATATTTAGCAATCCCAAAATCTACTAAAAATAATTGGCGGTCTTTTCGGCGACGAATAATATTAGCGGGTTTAATATCTCGGTGAATCACTTGATGAGTGTGAAGAAACTGCAATAAAGGTAACAACTCACCAAGTAACTGCCGAATGTCTGCTTCATTGAATGTTCCAGCTTCAGCTAATTCCTGTTCTAAGTTTTGTCCATCCACCCATTCTTCGACTAAATACTGCTGACCTTCTTGCTCAAAAGTATTTAGTAGTTGAGGAATTTGGGAATGCTTAGCAAGTTCTGCTAAAAGCAGAGATTCTTGCTGAAATAGTTCAAATGCTTTTTGGTTATAGTAGCCGTTCTGAGACCGGGGCAAAAATTGTTTGATGACACAGAAGTTAGATGTTGAATAATCAAAAGATTGGCTATTTTGGAGATATTTCTCATCAAGAGCGAGAAAGGTTTTTCCAAAGCCTCCTTGTCCTAGAGGTTCGAGGATACGGTAGCGACCATTGAGTAAGGTGTCTGACTTATCTAATTCAGAATTGCTATTTTCTTCTAGAGGCTCTAGGTATTGTTGGTTATCGGCAAAACCGCTGCACATACAACGGATTACTCCTTAATTTGAAGATTTAGACTAATTTGCTCAAAGTTCCTTTTGTAATATTTTTCCCACTATTTCCTCCTACACGTCTAACACCACCACGTTCACGCTGAAACAGTTTTGATTCTTCAGTATTTGTAAACAAACTGCTATTTGCAATTAAGGAAAAAGTTGGATGTTTTAATCCCAGGATGAACCAGGAGTAAACAGATGTAAATAACATCCAATTTATAAAGTAAAAAAAAACAATGTTTCGACTTTTTTTGCTGTAATCATCTCTATTTTTATGATTCAACTTGCAGATTTTAATGCATCTAAAGCTAGATTTAACTTCAAGACATTAACCCCAGGTTCACCAAAGATTCCAAGAAAACGACCATCAGTATTTTGATTAATCAAAGTTTCTAACTGTTGGGGTTCGATTCCTCGCGCTTTGGCTACACGGGCAATTTGCGCTTTGGCAGCTTCAGGGGTAATGTGGGGGTCAAGGCTAGAACCAGAGGTGTAAACTAAATCTGCGGTAGGTTGCACACCTGCTGTTTTTAATCGATTTAAATCACCTTCAGCTCGTTTGCTAGAATCTGGATCATCTTTACCTTTGATGCGTTCTAATAAAGCTGAATTACTAGGAGCTAAGTTACTAGCACCAGAAACTCCTGTTTTGAGAACCCCAGCCTCATCTTTTTTAGGGTCGGCGGTGCTATAACTCGTGGTGCTGGGGCGAGTGTTAAAGTAGCGATCGCTAGTAAAAGGTTGACCAATTAAACTAGAACCCACAACTCGACCTTGGGTATCTTTAATTAAACTACCATTGGCTTGAGATGGAAGCACAATTTGTCCAAAAGCAATCATCGCAAACGGATAAATAATTGCGCCAATTACCCAAAAAACTATGGTAGAACGAATTGCTCTGCTGGCTTCTGTTGCAAAACTCATTAAAATTTCTCCGGTACAAACATCACAAAAAACAAATATATAGAAAGGCTCAATGTTACTAACCCTAACAATCCTAATGACCAAGCTTGAAAGTGAGAAAATTGTCCACCAGTGGCAGCATAGACAACAGGCGCAAGTAAAAGGTTAAAACACATTGCTAAAAACAGATACAAAGGCAGTTTTTGTTTACGCCATTGCAACCAAATTTCAGTTATTGCTGCAAATACTTGAGGTAAAGAAATCGGAAGAATGTGCATACTAGGAGCTTTCATACTAAGTAGGTCGGCGTGAATAAAGTTAACTAGTGAGAGTCGTCAGTTGTCAGCGATGCACTGAGCTTGTCGAAGTGTTGTCATTTGTCAGCGATGCACTGACTTGTACTGAGCGCAGTCGAAGTAGCTTGTCGAAGTGTTGTCATTTGTCATTTGTCAGGAGTTCTCCCCTGCTCCCCTGCTCCCCTGCTCCCCTGCTCCCCTGCTCCCCTGCTGCTCCCCTGCTCCCCTGCTCCCCATCTCCCCTGCTCCCCATCTCCCCTGCTCCCCTGCTCCCCTGCTCTTTACTCAGCACTTAGCACTTTCAAGACAAAGGTAAAATGATATCAATGAGTTTGATGGCAATGAAAGGTGCAATAATACCACCCAAACCATAAATTAGGATGTTACGTCTTAATAGTTGGTCTGCTGTTAAAGGACGGAATTTTATACCTTTGAGCGCTAGAGGAATAAGTACGGGAATAATCAAAGCGTTGTAAATGAGTGCCGAGACGATCGCAGATTGGGCGCTTTTTAATTGCATAATATTAAGTGCGCCAATGCCAGCCGCCGCAAAAATCGTCGGGATAATGGCAAAATACTTGGCAATATCGTTGGCGATGGAGAAGGTTGTTAACGCCCCACGGGTAATGAGTAATTGTTTACCAATAGTCACTAAATCAATCAATTTGGTGGGATCAGAATCTAAGTCCACCATGTTAGCTGCTTCTTTGGCAGCTTGCGTACCAGAGTTCATTGCTAAACCCACATTGGCTTGAGCAAGGGCCGGTGCATCGTTAGTACCATCGCCTGTCATTGCCACTAGCTTACCTTGAGACTGTTCGCCACGAATCACGCTAATCTTGTCTTCTGGTGTGGCTTCGGCAATAAAATCATCAACTCCGGCTTCAGAAGCAATTACACTTGCGGTAATGCGGTTATCACCTGTAAGCATGACTGTCTTAACACCCATGCGCCGCAGTTGGTCGAATCGTTCTCGCAAGCCAGGTTTGACAATATCCTTGAGATAGATAACACCGAAAATTTGGTCATCTTGGCAAACTGCTAATGGTGTACCACCTAAACGAGAAACTCGCTCATAGGCTACATCTACATCATCAGCAATGCGACCACCACGAGAACGGACAAAGCCTTTAATTGCATCCACCGCTCCTTTACGGACTTCCTTCCCGCTGGGTAAGTTAGTACCACTCATCCGAGTTTTGGCTGAGAATTCCACACCTTCTGCTTGTTTGAGGTCGAAATCAACCTTCACGCCAGAACTTTCGGCTAGTTTGACAATTGACCTACCTTCTGGTGTTTCATCAAATACACTGGCAGCTAAAGCAACTCGTGCCACATCTACAACTGTGTAACTATTAACAGGGATAAACTCATCAGCCATGCGATTTCCCAAGGTAATTGTACCAGTTTTATCTAGCACCAAGGTATTGATATCACCGCAGGCTTCTACAGCGCGTCCAGAGGTGGCGATAACATTAAACTGGGCAACTCTATCCATCCCGGCAATCCCGATCGCACTGAGTAATCCACCGATAGTTGTGGGTATTAAAGCTACTAACAGCGAAATCAAGATGGCGACGCTAGCACCTGCACGCAAACTGTTTCCGGCTTCCGCGCCAAACACAGTACTAATAAAGTTGGCGATGTAGCCTGCAAAGGGAGGCATGGTTGCCACGACAATTAAGAAAACTTGTGTCAGTACGGCTAACAATACTGTCAGGGCAATCTCGTTAGGAGTTTTCGTCCGTTCTGCTCCTTCCACAAGCGAAATCATCCGGTCAATAAAACCCTGACCAGGATCGGCTGTAATGCGAATTGTCAACTCATCTGAGAGTAGGCGTGTACCTCCGGTGACAGAACTGGCAATATCTGTACCTGGTTGCTTGAGTACAGGCGCAGATTCCCCAGTAATTGCCGACTCATCTACCGAACCGATGCCTTGAATCACTTCACCATCCGCAGGAATCATGTCATTGGCAATGACTTTCACCAAATCGTTGCGGCGTAATTCTGTAGAATTAACTTGCACAATTGAATTATCGGGAAGTATTTTACGAGCAATTGCATCGGAACGTGTTGACCTCAAAGAATCAGCTTGTGCTTTACCTCGTCCTTCGGCGACTGCTTCGGCAAAGTTAGCAAACACAACTGTGAAAAATAGAATTAAGGTAATTAACCCATTTAACAGGCGTTGCTGGTTGACATCTACCTGTAAAGTACCGAATAAATTGGGGTCAAGAGTTACTAAGAAAGTGACAATTGTCCCTACCCAAACCACAAACATCACCGGGTTTTTGGCAGCAATTCGGGGATGGAGCTTGACAAATGACTCTTTAATTGCTCTTTGATAAAGTCCTCGCATGTCTGCCTTGGGCGTGTGTCTGCGGGAGTCACGAGTTCCTTGGGGAACACGGGGAGGACGGGGTGAAGGAGATGATTCTATATTAGTTGTCATAGATTATGGGGAGCTTTCAACGCAGGGGGGATGGGGAGATGGGGAGCAGGGGAGAGATTAGTGGGACAAACTGTGTTTTGAATTTATGATGTTTTTTAAGTCTTTAGGTTTGAACATTAAGCCTTTAGGTTTGAACATTAAGCCTTTAGGTTTGAACATTAAGCCTTTAAGTTTAAGCATTAAGCCTTTAGGTTTGAACATTAAGCCTTTAGGTTTGAACATTAAGCCTTTAGGTTTGAACATTAAGCCTTTAAGTTTAAGCATTAAGCCTTTAGGTTTAAACATTAAGCCTTTAAAACTAAAATTTCGACCTTGACAACTGACAACACTTCGACAAGCTACTTCGACTGCGCTCAGTACAAGTCAGTGCATCGCTGACAACTGACAACTGACAACTGACCACTAACAACTACTTTGCAATCCAGAAAGCTTCGCCGATGGGGCCGAATGCTAGTAGTGGGAAGAAAGTCAGTGCGCCGAGGATTAAAATTACACCTGCGGTTACGCCTGTAAATAATCCGGTGTCAGTTCGCAATGTCCCAACAGTCAAAGGAACTTGTTGTTTGCGGGACATACTATCTGCTAGTAACAGCAAACCGATAATGGGAATGTAGCGCCCTACTAAAAGACTCAAACAAGTACTCACGTTCCACCACAAAGCAGTTGCAGTAGTTTTTGCGCCAGTTGCAATAGCCAAAGGTGATGGTTGAGAATCTCCTAAGCCTTCAAATCCCGAACCATTATTAGCCGCAGCTGAGGCATATTCATAAATAACTTGAGCAAAGCCGTGAAAACCAGGATTGCTAATTCCTGCTAGTTGGTCAGGAAATGCTAGGGCGATTCCGGCTGGTATCATAATGGCGATGGGGTGAACCAACAGAATCAGAAAACTTGCAAGCACCACCTCACGCTTTTCGATTTTGCGTCCCAGAAATTCTGGTGTACGTCCTACCATCAAGCCTGTGACAAATACTGCCAAAATTAAATAGGCAAATAAGTAAGCTGTGCCTGTACCCTGTCCACCCCAAATGATTTGCAGGAACATATTCGACAAGGTGATAAAACCACCGTTGGGCATAAATGAGTCATGCAAACTATTCACAGCACCGCACATGGTTCCAGTGGTACTAACAGCAAACAATGCAGACTGCGCCCAACCAAACCGGACTTCTTTTCCTTCTAGGTTCGGTTGCATACTTCCCAGTAATGAGTTTACAGCTGGATTGCCGTTATATTCACCAATGGCAGTGATGATAATGAATGCTACAAAAATAATGCCCACCATACCATAGACTAACCAAGCTTGTTTGGTGTTGTTGGCAAACAAACCGTAGGTGTAAATCAAGGCTGTGGGAATTGACAGCATCGCCACAATCTCAATTAAGTTAGAAAACCCGTTGGGATTCTCAAATGGGTGTGCTGAGTTGATGGCAAAAAAGCCGCCGCCGTTTTCTCCCAGTTCTTTGATGATTTCAAAATGGGCAACGGGGCCGATCGCGATCGCTTGACTAATATTAGAATCTTCTAAGGTGGGCAATACAACTGGCCCTGCTAAAGTTTCGGGAACCCCAGCGGCCATAAGAGCAATACTACCCACAATACAAATAGGCAGCAAAACCCGCATGATTGAGCGAGTCAAATCTACATAGAAGTTACCCAAAGGTTTACCAGTCAAACCGCGAATAAAGGCGATTCCTACCGCCAAACCAGTCGCCGCCGAGGTGAACATATGATAACCTAAACCCCATATTTGGCTGGCATAGCTGAGATAGGTTTCACCAGAGTAGTGCTGCTGGTTAGTGTTGGTGATAAAAGATATAGTTGTGTGCAAAGCTGTGTCCCAAGTTGGCGCGCCTATTTTAGTAGGGTTGAGAGGTAGCCATCCTTGGCTTCTGAGGATGAAGAAAATCAACAACCCCATGACTAAATTGCTGTATAAGATAGCTCTTGCATATTGCCAACCTGTCATATTTTCTTTAGTTTGAACGCCTATCAAAGAGTAAATTACTCGCTCAACAGGGTTCAAAATTGGGTCAAGAAAAGTGCGTTGTTCTTGGTAGACACGCGCCATATATCGCCCAAAAAAGGGAGTTATTGCTACTATAATTAGTAGCGTTAATACTATTTGAATCCATCCTTGTAGCATAAAATATACCAATTATTAATTCGGAATTATTTCTGTACTCTCATTTCATTAAATACTCTGTTGAATTGAGAATTAAGATTAAATATCTAATTTTTTATACATAGCAATTCTTGCTGTAGTTATTTGTTTCAATTAATTTACATCATCTATTTATTTAGTCACAAAAACAAGAGATAGAAGATATAAAAATAGGCTTATTTTTTATTGATTTAGCGTTTATTTTTCTATATCTAGCGTTTAGGTGAAGCTATATATTAAGTGTTTAGTGCGTTTATATATTTTCTAAACGCTTATTTTTACAAAAAAATAGTTGATGATAATTAAATTTAACTTGCTCAAAATCCATGAAAGAATAATTAGAATTTGAATATGGAAGTTCAATTGAAAACGTAGTCTGGTAGGGTGCGTTATCGCGCCAGCGTCAACACCGCCAAAGATTTGCGGTGCGTTACGGACGATCGTCCGTAACGCACCCTACAAAACTCAGCACTTTGCTATATATCCTAAATGTTTCTATTTGCAACCAAATTAATGACTAAAAACTCACAATTGAGCAGATTGGCAGTCATATTGGGGCTGTTTGGTGCTGTGATGTTAATGGAGTTTGAGACACCAACTGAATATGTGTTTGGATATCTTTATACAGGGCCAATATTATTGACAAACTCATGGTTTGGCAAAATTGCCAACTTTCAGGCGACAACTGTAGCTGTATGCTTAACATTCTGATTGGCGAAGCGCCTTGTGGGTTCAGGGTGATGCACTGCAACTGCAACGAGTTTTTAACAATCTTTTAGTGAATGCAATTAATCATTCGCGGCGCGGTGCAAGGGTAGAAGTAGTTTTAGAATCACAAGCTTCTTACCAAGTGGTAAAGATTTTGGATACGGGTGCAGGTATTCAACCCGAACAGTTTCCTCATTTATTTGAACGATTTTATCAAGGACATAGCGATCGCCAAGCCAAAGGTTCAGGATTGGGGCTTTATTTATCTCCTCAAATTATTGAAGCTCACAAAGGTATAATTTGGGCAGAGAACAAAGTTCCAACTGGTGCGATGTTTGCATTCAAATTGCCCGTTTATCCATTTCAATCTGTAACTGCGTGAAATGTCCTCTACTCCAATCAAAATTCTACTTGTTGAGGACGATGAACTCTTTCGACTAGGCTTGCGCGTGCGATTGCAACAAGAACCAGGGTTAGAAATAGTTGCTGAGGCTGAAGATGGTGAAACAGCTATCGAGTTAGTCAAGCAAAATCTTCTGGATGTGGTGTTATTAGATGTGGGTTTGCCAGGAATTGGTGGAATCGAGGCTTGTAGACAAATTAAACAGCAAAATCCTCTGCTACCAATTTTAGTTTTCACTTCCCATTCGCAAAAACCTTTAATTACACGTTTAATTGAAGCAGGCGCACAAGGCTACTGTCTCAAAGGAATTGCTGCTGAAAAATTAGTTTTAGCACTGCGTTCTGTGGCTGCGGGTGCTTCTTGGTGGGATGCAACTGCAACACAAGAAATTCGTTCTTTCTTGAGTTATGAACCACCTCAACCTGAGCAAGATAACATTATAAAGCCTTCCAATCCGCTAACTGGGCGTGAACTAGAAATTCTGTCACTGTTAGTCGCCGGAAAAACCAATCAAGAAATCGCTCATACACTGTATATTGCACCTGGAACAGTGCGTGTTCATATTCATGCGATTTTACAGAAATTAGAAGTGAGCGATCGCACTCAAGCTGTGGTTGTAGCTTTGCAAAAACAATTGATTAAAAATCAATAAAATGGAACACTAAGCCGCGCCCCTTGTGCGCGGCTTAGTGTTCCCGTAAAATATATAAAGAAATACTTTCAAACCCCCCATTCCCTACTCCCTGTGTTTCTTGAGAGACTATTGTTTTGTACGGCTTTTACTAATTCTTGGTTTAGACCGACGACTAGGGCGACTCGTAGTTTTACGCTTCTTCATTTTGCCACTAGGAAGTAAACCGCGAATCCCTTGCTTTTGCACGCGCTTGTATGCTGAACCACTCCAATCGCTGAGAGAATGGCTCATAGCACCGAGTTCTAAGCCTAAAAATAGGGCGAAGAATTCTATACTGTAATTAGTAAGCGATCGCCCGATAGTTACACCCACATCGTGCCAAGTAAAAGTCAGATTCCACAGCTTGGCAACAATTACCAAAACGAAAAGTGCCAACACAGCTAATAAGCAAGCCAGATAAAGCACCCGTAGCGTAGTGCCAATAATCGGCCCGTGAGATAAGAAAGAGCGATGGCGCAGACTTTTTTGATAAGGTAGCCAAATCCAACGTAAGAAACCCCAGCGTTGGTATTGCAGAGAATAAATATCCAAATCCGGGCCAAACATCAGCCCGCCAAACAAAAACCCACCTGCAACCAACAAAGTCACATTGCTACTACGACTTTGCCACAAAGTGACACCCGCCACCAATGGCAAAGCATACAAAGTAATGCGATCGTGTGTCCGACCAGACGGCATCCTCAGTCCTGAGTAGTGATTACTGAGTGAGTATAATTCATAATCTCACTTGAGGGGAGGATGAGGGGGATGAGGGGGATGAGGGGGATGAGGGGGATGAGGGGGATGAGGGGGATGAGGGGGATGGGGGGATGAGGGGGAGAATAAGTAAACTAATGCCCAATTACCAATTCCCTTATTGCTGGTAGCCTAGTATTGACTTAGGAAAGCTTGAGGTGTGAGTTTTATGACAAATGCCGTTGATTCTCCCTACAGCCCCAAACAAATTGCTGCTTGGTTGCGTGGGCTACTTACTGTTGCTTGGGCAGATGGTAACTTTGATGAACAAGAACAGCAATCAATTGCCAGTATCACCAAAACAGAATTAGCTCCTAGTTTAAAATGGGAATCGCTAGAAGTAATTACACCAGAGGAATTAGCCGCAGTTTTGGGTAAAGGTACACCAACGGCAGAAAATTTTTTACGTACAGCGGTGATGATTGCGATCGCAGATGGTACATATTCTCTTAGCGAAGACGAAATCCTGCACCAGTTTTGCCAAGCTTTGGAACTGCAAGAGGACATACTCAAAACCCTGCGCCACACCTTAGAACACAAAGAACAGCAAATGGTTCCCGCCCCAGCTTTACCCAAAGCACACCCATACGACCCACTCCACCCCATGCGCGACTGGCTGGACGGGTTAAACATCGAAGACCCCAGAGTTGCCCGTTTTTTATGTAAAATGATTCCCTCTCAATGTCCCTTTGAACGAGATGTGATTTTGTTTGGACACAAAATTGTTCACATCCCACCAATGTGTAAAATCAATCCACTGTATGAACAACTTGTAGGTTTACGTTTTCGCGCCCTCTCCTATTTAGCAGATGAATGTGGTGAAGATGTTTCACCATATATTTAGTTATTAGTCATTGGTCAACAGTCCATAGACAAAAGTAATTACCATTGACTAATGACTGTTGACTGTTGACTATTGACTCTTGACTAACTATGCAATTTATCGATCAAGCAGAAATTGAAGTAGAAGCTGGTAAGGGTGGAGATGGTATTGTCGCCTTCCGCCGAGAGAAGTATGTACCAGCTGGTGGCCCTTCTGGTGGTAATGGTGGACGAGGCGGTTCGGTAATTTTTGTCGCCGAGGAAAACCTGCAAACCTTGCTAGATTTCAGATACAACCATCTTTTTAAAGCCGAAAACGGTGGTCGCGGCGGCCCAAATAACTGCACTGGGGCAAATGGCAAGGATTTAATTATCGAAGTTCCTTGCGGTACGGCTGTTTATGATGCTGAAACAGGCGCTTTACTGGGTGATTTAATCAAAGCTGGAGAAAAATTACGTATTGCCCAAGGCGGTAAAGGTGGACTAGGAAATCAGCATTTCTTGAGTAACCGTAACCGCGCCCCAGAATACGCCCTTCCAGGCTTACCAGGAGAAAGAAAGCTGCTGCGTCTGGAGTTGAAACTTTTGGCGGAAGTGGGAATTATTGGACTACCAAATGCAGGGAAATCTACTTTAATTTCATCTTTATCAGCCGCACGTCCAAAAATAGCAGATTACCCCTTTACTACTCTCATCCCCAATTTGGGTGTAGTGCGGAAACCTACTGGTGATGGTACAGTTTTTGCCGACATTCCCGGTTTAATTGAAGGCGCCGCCCAAGGTGCTGGGTTGGGACATGATTTTTTACGCCACATCGAACGCACGCGGGTATTGTTGCATTTAATTGATGCGACTAGTGATGATGTGGTTAGGGATTATAATACAATTCAGCAAGAATTGCAAGCATATGGACGGGGTTTAACAGAGCGATCGCAAATTCTCGCACTCAACAAAATTGATGCAGTTGATATGGAAACAGTAGATTTAGAAGCACTAGCTATCCAACTAAATCACCTTTCCTACGCCCCAGTTTTCTTAATTTCCGCTGTCACCCGCACCGGAATAGACCCAATGTTACAGGAACTTTGGCGAATTCTTGACGAACTTAATGCTGTTGAACAAGTCGAGGTGTTGGGGTAATTGATGCAGTCATTGCGTTAACTAAAGTAAAAAAATCAGTTAACTGACTCAAAATGTCAAGCTTGATTCTATACTAATTCAGCTATCTACCTTGAGGATTTAGTCTTTCTATAATTTCTCGGTATTTAGCTAATTTAAATAGAATCAAAAGCCTAATGAATCTCGCTGCTATTCTCAAAAACTATAATTACAAGCTCCAAAAGTGAAGAATGATTATGCAATTACAAGAACAACGCTACTATTCAGCTGAAGAATATCTGCAACTCGAAGTTAATTCAGAAGAACGTCATGAATACATTGATGGGCAAATTATCCAAATGACAGGCGGAACACCTAATCACAACCAAATCGCTCTTAACTTAAGCGGTACGCTCAATTTTCTTCTCAAGCGTCAGCCTTATCGAGTCTTTGTCACTGACCAGCGTCTTTGGATTCCTAATAGGCGAATTCACACTTATCCAGATGTGATGGTGGTGAGAACTCCTTTGGAATATCAAGAAGGAAGACGAGACACTTTAATTAATCCAGTATTTATTGCTGAGGTGTTGTCAAAATCTACTAAAAGTTATGACAGAGATGAAAAGTTTGCTGCTTATCGGTCGATTGCTAGTTTTCAAGAATATATTCTGATTGACCAGTACAAAATGCATGTTGAGCAGTACTTTAAAACGGAAAATAATAAATGGATATTTTCGGAATTTGAAGATGGGGAAGAAAGTTTAAATTTGGCTTCTGTTCCTTGCCAAGTTTTATTGGCGGATATTTATGATCAGGTGGATTTTAATGCAGAGGAATAGGATGGAATTAGCTCACGCAAAGGCGCAGAGACGCAAAGGTTTTTTAATGTCTTTGCGTCTGGTGGAAGAACACAGTCCCAATGAAACAAGTTTCACCGCCAAGCATGACAGAGGAACTGGAGACTGAGATTTTTACTCAGCATTCAGCACTTAGCACTCAGCACCCAGCACTTTTAAGTCAGAGGTTAAACTTTGATAAACCAGCGTTGGCGATACATGAAAATGCCAACTCCTAACCATAATAAGACGGTGACTAAGGCAAATAATAGTGAACCGTTGAGTGTACCTGCCCAAGATGCGAAAATATTTTGATAAATCCAATTGTAGCTGCTGGTAGCGTTTTCACCTGTGCCGATGCTGGTTCTGACTAAGATTTTAATCAATAACACGGATGCAACGAAAAGAGCGATCGCATTTAAGCCCATAATTTCAAAAGCTTTACTCCAACGACGTATCAGCCGCACTTCGATGAGTTCGTAACAAGCTGCTAGCAACAGTAATGCCCAACCGCTGGTAAAAATAACGTAGGAACTCGTCCACAGCTTTTTGTTGATGGGGAATGTCCACCCCCACGCCCAACCAATAATTAAACAACCAATGCCAAATAATGCTAACCCTGTACTTGTGCGCGACTGCACAGGTTGGCTGCGTATCCATTGTCCTGTGAAGTAGCCAGCCAAGACACTCACTATCGCAGGTATAGTGCTAAATAGTCCTTCTGGATCTCCTAAGTTTTTGTAACCATCGCCTGCATACAGATGTGCTTTGGGTATAATCAAGCGGTCAATATAAGCGCCGAAGTTACCATCCCGTGTCAGCACTCCCGCGCCATAACCGGGAACTGGTATGTACATCAATGCTAGCCAGTAGCCGATAAGTAGAACTGCTGCTAGTATCCATTGCCCTTTGCGTGGGAGGTTAAGAACTGCCAAGGAAGCCAGTAGGTAAGTCAAGCTGATACGCTGCAACACCCCCATAAACCGGATGTTACTTAAGTCAAAAGTCCAAATACCTTTATTCCAAAATCCATTCAACAGTAAACCCAAGGCAAAGAGAATGGCGGCGCGGCGTAGAATTCGCCAATAAACAGCTTTGGTGGGTTTGTTCGCTTCGGTGTACTTTGACAGAGAAAAAGTCATGGCTACACCAACAATGAACAGAAAGAAGGGAAATACCAAATCAGTTGGTGTGCAACCGTGCCATTCGGCATGGGCTAAGGGTGGATATACATCATCTGCGACTCCCACCATATTGACGAGAATCATACCAGCAATGGTTATGCCACGGAAAACATCCAGTGAAGTCAGACGCATGGGCAGAATTTGGTCTTAGATGACTATCTAAACTAACCTGCCTGATGCATGTTATCAAGCAAAATTTATATACTCTAATACAAGGTAAAATTTTGTTAACTAGACAAAAAATTTCTGGAACGACGTATTTTCGTTGTCCATTCCAATTTCTATCAAATCGTGAATTTATTAGTAGCTATGCCAGTTAAAGTTGGAGATACTGCACCTGATTTCACTCTACCTGCCCAAAATGGCTCAAATGTGAGTTTGAGAGATTTTCGGGGCAAACAAGCTGTTGTGTTGTACTTTTATCCCAAGGACGACACACCAGGATGTACAGTGGAATCCTGCGCTTTCCGCGATCAGTATGAAGTGTTTAAGAATGCTGGCGCTGAAGTGATTGGCGTCAGTGGTGACTCCAGCGAATCGCACCAGCGATTTGCGGCGAAGCACAATCTCCCTTTTACCCTTTTGAGTGACAAGGGCGACCAAGTGCGGAAGCTATATGGTGCAACAGCAGCTTTTGGTTTGTTCCCTGGTCGTGTTACTTATGTTATTGACCAGCAGGGAGTTGTGGAATACGTGTTTGATTCCATGTTCAACTTTAATGGTCACGTTGAAGAAGCCCTGAAAACATTGCAACAGCTTGCAGCGAGATGAGGGATTGGGTATTGGGTATTGGGTATTGGGTATTGGGTATTGGGGATTAGGAAGAAAAACGTTCTTTAATAATGAACTAAATTCTTTCCTAGTCCCAGTCACCAGTCCCCAGTCCCCAGTCCCCAGTCCCCAGTCCCCAGTCCCCAGTCCCCAGTCCCCAGTCCCCAGTCCCCAGTCCCCAGTCCCCAGTCCCCAGTCACCAGTCCCCAGTCCCCAGTCCCCAGTCCCCAGTCCCCAGTCCCCAGTCCCCAGCCCCCAGTCCCCAGTCCCCAGTCCCCAGTCCCCAGTCCCCAGTCCCCAGCCCCCAGTCCCCAGTCCCCAGTCCCCAGTCCCCAGTCCCCAGTCCCCAGCCCCCAGTCCCCAGTCACTATTTATTCGAGTGCAACTTGTCCGGTATGACAACATGACTATGGGCTGACTTGCCATTTTTGCCGTTGGTATGACCGTTATTGTTACGGGGTTGAATTACACCATAACCGCCGTGGTTGCGTTCGTAAATTACGTTAATTTCTCCAGTTTCAGCATTGCGGAACATATAAAAGTCGTGTCCCACCAGTTGCAGCTGTTCTAAAGCTTCTGCAAGGGTCATTGGCGGCATGGAAAAATATTTAGTACGGACGACTTCGTTGGGTAATTCGGGAGTGCGATCGCCTATTAAATCTGCTGCTACTGGTTCCGCTACTAATGCTTCGTTAGTTGGTTGGGCTTGAGTTTTCTTATCTTGTCGTCTTTCTTTATATTTACGCAGTTGACGGGCGATTTTATCTGCTACTAAGTCAATGCTGGCGTATAAGTTTTCGCTGCTTTCCTCGGCACGGATGACACTACCATTGGCATAAATAGTTACTTCAGCCGCCTGCTTGGGATTGATTCGGGGATTGCGGGCTACGCTAAGGTGGACATCCACTTCATTTGTAATGTTCTGAAAGTGACTAACTGCTTTTTCAATCTTTTGATGTACGTAATCCCGAATTGCTTCAGTAATTTCAATATTTTTGCCGTGGATGACAAGCTTCATGTAAACTCTCCCGCTCAATATTTAAAGTGAATTTGTTTTGTATGAAAAGATGCTGCGGTCAGATATATAACTACCGCCAAAACAAATCGTGAACTATTTTGATATGCTGTTGCACTTCCTCTAACTTGGCTGCATCTAAATTGTTACCAAACATACCCTTGATTGACCTCCCAATTTTATCTGTGCTGGTTTCCAACTGCTTCTAAGGCAATGGCATGGCACACAGAACTATCGATTGAAGCAGTCTCAGCAATAGTCTCCATGACTGCTGTCTTCGTCAAAGCAACGTTTACAAAACTTACGAAACTGTCAGTAGTTACTTTTGTTGTATTCCAGGAGATTTGTTCGCTGTTGATAGATAACACAAGTTTTTGTGGAAGTTTTATCCGGTTTGAAATGCAAACAGTTGATTAGAGCCATCAGCCAATGTATTCATTCTGATTGTTGTGGCGTGATGCTGCTTGTAGAGAATTCCTCCCAACACCTATTAAGGTTATATATTCAAGCTAGCACTTTGTATTTTCCAATGCAGGTTCCCTTGATGTTCCTTTAGAATCCTTTGCATAGCTTGACAATTGTTGATTCCAATCTTGGAAGTTGAAATATATTTGGTCAATAACCCAGTTGATTTTTGGCATGATCCGTAGTAATAGCTTATCGCAGAATCGTTGTTTGTTATATAACCAAGGATTGATGTCATACTTGGATGCTCATAGATGGCAGCGATCGCTCCTTACCGAACGCATTCATCACCCTAATCTAGATGATGTGTTAATCTTGCTGGAACATCCGCCAGTTTACACTTTGGGGCAAGGAAGCAATCCAGAATTTATTAAATTCCCCCTTGACAAAAGTAACTTTGAGGTGCATAAAATCGAGCGTGGCGGCGAAGTTACTTACCATTGTCCTGGTCAACTGGTAGGGTATCCGATTTTAAATCTGCAACATTATTGTAAAGATTTGCATTGGTACTTGCGGCAACTCGAAGAAGTATTAATTCGTGTACTGGCAGTTTACGGGTTGCAAGGTTCGCGCATTCCCTCTTTTACTGGCGTTTGGTTAGACGGGCGGAAAGTTGCTGCTATTGGCATTAAAGTCAGCCGTTGGATTACGATGCACGGTTTTGCATTAAATGTTTGCCCCGATATGACAGGCTTTGAACGCATCATCCCCTGCGGTATCGCTGATAAACCTGTGGGGAGTTTAGCGCAATGGATTCCGGGGATTACTTGTCAAGAGGTACGTTCTGTTGTCGCCGAGTGCTTTGCTGAGGTGTTTGGTGTGGAATTGGTTGAAGTGGGAAGTTAGTTGTCAGTTGTCAGTTGTCAGTAGTTATTTTCTTTGCCTCCCCCGCTCCCCTGCTCCCCCGCTCCCCTGCGGTAAGATTTTAACGAACTACAGAGGCGCACAGAGAGAAGAATATGGCTGGATTTTTTGTCCGCTGGTTTGTGGTTGTGGGGTTGAGTTGTTTGTTGTTGGCTGGCTGTGGTATAAATTCTGGTGCTGGGAAGACTTTGCGGGTTGCTACTGAACCGGCGTTTCCACCTTTTGAGTTTCAAGGTAAAGGTGGTGAGTTGCAGGGTTTTTCTATTGATTTGATGAATGCGATCGCAACTGCTGCTAGTTTTAAGGTGGATTTTCAAAGTTTGCCTTTTGATGGCATTATCCCAGCTTTGCAAGCGAAAACCGTTGATGCAGCCATTAGTTCGATTACGATTACACAGGAGAGGGCAAAGACTATTGCTTTTTCTCGTCCTTATTTTAAGGCGGGGTTGGCGATCGCTATCCGGGCAGATAATCAAGATATTACCGGATTCGATAGTCTCAAAAATAAAAAGATTGCGGTGCAAATTGGTACAACTGGTGCAAAAAAAACTCAGAGTGTTCCCGGTGTCCAAATTCGCAGTTTTGATTCTGCACCTCTAGCCCTGCAAGAATTGGCTAATGGTAATGTGGATGCGGTAATTAATGATGCGCCTGTAACTTTATATGCAATTAATACAGGTAATCTCAAGAATATTAAGGTAGTGCAGCAATTGCTGACGGAAGAATTTTACGGCATTGCTACAGCTAAAAACTCTCCCAATTTAGCATTAATTAATGATGGTTTGGATAGGGTGTTGAGAAATGGCACTTACTCCCAAATTTACCAAAAATGGTTTAAAGCTGAACCACCGCCATCATTACCGACTAAATCACCTTTTGAGAACGAGACTGGTGGTAGTTTATCTGGAATATCCACATCAATTAATGTGATTTTGCGGGCTTTCCCCACTTTATTACAAGGAACGTTGGCGACGCTGCAATTAACAATCATTTCTGTGGTGCTGGGTATGATTGGGGGTTCCTTCATTGGCATTGTACGGCTTTCTCGGATTGCACCTGTGCGTTGGCTGGCGAGGGCCTATGTGGATTTTTTCCGGGGAACCCCTTTGATAGTGCAAATTTTTATGATTTACTTTGGATTACCTGCGATCGCTCAACAACTTGGTTTCACTTTTACCTTTGATCGTCTCACAGCTGGGGTAGTTGCTTTAAGTTTAAATAGCGCTGCATATATTGCCGAAGTTGTCCGCGCTGGGATTCAATCAATTGAAGTAGGACAAACGGAGGCTGCACAGTCACTAGGTTTAAGTCCTATGCAAACTATGCGCTTCGTAATTTTTCCCCAAGCTATCCGCCGG
Source organism: Nostoc sp. UHCC 0702 (assembly GCA_017164015.1). Taxonomy (GTDB): domain Bacteria; phylum Cyanobacteriota; class Cyanobacteriia; order Cyanobacteriales; family Nostocaceae; genus Amazonocrinis. Next base: position 5,405,280 of record CP071065.1, on the reverse strand, counting down.
ATGATACCACCTTTAGGTAATGATTTTATTAGTTTATTAAAAGATACAAGTTTAGTTGCAATTATCGGGTTTGAAGAATTGTTCCGCAAAGGACAGTTGATTGTAGCGGAAAACTATCGCGCTTTTGAAATTTACGCCGCTGTAGCTTTGGTGTATTTGTGTTTGACGTTACTTTCTTCACAAATATTTAGTCGCATAGAAGTGTGGATGAATCCGATTAAACGGCATAAGAAAAACAATAAATAGTCAATGATCAATGGTCAATAGTCAATGGTCAATGGTCATCAGTCATCATATCATGTCCGGATAATTAGTTATGTTTCCCACAGTCGTTAAACCCCACCCCCAACCCCTCCCCGTCAACGGGGAGGGGATGCAAAGCATAGCTTTGGTGGGGTGGGGTTCTTCGAGTGTCATAAGCAATAAGCAAAGGACATGATATCAGTCATCAATATCACCTTAATTCACAATTAGCTTTCTATACTTTTAAGAAATTCTCGAATTTTTTTGACTTTAAATTCTTTGGCTAATTTCTGTAATTCTTGGCAGAAAAGGGTATATTGCTCATTTGACTGTTCCAAATGAGTGGCTTGCTGCATAATCTCTTTGAGATCGCCTTTCATAGCTAAATTTAATAAAGTAGCAATTTCCTCAGCCGGAGGGAATATCAGAGTTTGTTCAGGAGAGTGATGTTGAAAATTTACTACTTGTTCAGTATTTTCATAAATCCATTCTAATGCTAAAGACTTTTGCAACTTTTCTAATAGTTCTGAGATGCGAATTGGCTTAGAAATAAAATCATTACAACCAACATCCTTACTTTTTTGTTGATCAAAATCAAAAACACTAGCGGAAGTGCCAATCACTATAACATCTTTAAGTTCAGGCGATCGCCTCAGACGACGAGTTGCTTCAAAACCGTTCATTTTTGGCATCATCAAATCCATTAGTATACAATCTGGCTGCAATTTTACCGCTTTCTTTAAACAATCTTGGCCATCAACTGCTTGCACAATTGCAAATTTTAACGGAGAAAGCATATTCTCTAAAATTAAACGATTTTCCATATTGTCATCGGCAATAATAATTGTACGTTGCTGACCTTTATACCCTATAATATTTCGCACATCTGCTTTGACGGAATCCGTAAATTGTTCAATTTCAGGTAATTCTAAATCAAAAAAGAAAATACTACCTTTACCTAAAGTACTTTGAACCTGAATTTCTCCACCCATCATCTGTACTAATTTTCGACTAATAGATAATCCTAATCCTGAACCTTCAACTTTGCGATTGTTTTCGCCTACTTGTTGGAAAGGTAAAAATATCTCTTCTAATTGTTCAGGAGCCATACCAACTCCTGTATCTTCTACCTGAAACCGAATTTTTTGATGGTGATAGCCAACTTTTAAAGTCACTTCACCCACTTCTGTAAACTTTACTGCATTACCAAGTAAGTTGATCAAAATTTGTTGCAAACGTTTCTCATCTGCCCTTACTCCTTGAGGCAAATTGCTAGTTGGCTGATAAATTAAAGAAATACCTTTTTGTTGAGCGCGAATCCGACAAATTTCTACAATACTTTCTAAAAATTCTGGAAAATGAAACTCTGTAGGATGTAGTTCCATTTTTCGAGCTTCAATTTTAGAAAGGTCTAAAACTTCATTAATTAAGTTTAATAGATGCTCACCACACTGATAAATAATATTCAATCCCCGGTTTTGAGAAATAGTTAAATTTTTATCTCGTTTGAGGATTTGGGCATAACCTAAAATGCCATTCAGCGGTGTGCGTAGTTCGTGGCTCATATTTGCTAAAAATTCACTTTTAGCATGATTAGCAGATTGTGCTGCTGCTTCTGCTTTTTGTAAATGCACATTTTTTTCTTGTAACTCCTGTGTTCGCTTTTGCACTTTAGCTTCTAGAGTGGCATTAGCTGCTGCTAAATCACCATATAGACGAGCATTTTCAATGGAAATTGCTGCTTGGGAAGATAGGAGTTTTAAGATTTCTAATCTATCTGGTGTAAATGCTTTGGTCGTGAGATTATTTTCTAAGTAGAGAATGCCATTGAGTTTTCCTTGATGAAGCAGTGGTGTGCATAATACAGATTTGGGTCGCTTGGTGAGAATATAGGGATCTGTGGCAAAAATTCCCTCACGAGTGGTATCACTAAGTAAAACATTTTCGTAAGTTCTGGCTACATAATTAACTATAGATATGGGTAATTCATGACTAGTAACTACTGGCTTTGATTGCAGCACATTCACATCTTCTTGTTCTACTGTTGCTTGTGCTTCTATGAGCAAATTGCCATCTGTTTCTAAAATCAAAAATCCAGTTTGAGCGCCAGCGTTTTCTAGAACAATTTGCATTAATTTAGTCAGCAATTTACTCAAAACAATCTCACCAGAAAGAGCCTGAGATGCTTTCATGACGGTAGCTAAATCTAGAGCTTGAGAACGGCTATCACTGGTAGTTATTTTTGTCAGTATATGTTCAGTATTATTATTTTTTAGCTTCTGTGACTGTGAAAAAATTTCTGGATATCTGGTTTCTAAGTCTCGTATTTTAGCTGTTGCTTCCCAGCGAACATATTTATAGTAAGCATCTGTTAAATAAATCTGAGCAATTTTATCTTTTCCCCGTGAAAAATAAAATTCTGCTGCTAGTTCATTGGCTAAAGCTTCTTCTTGGATATATCCATTTTCTTGAGCTAATTGAATAGCTCGGTCATAATAATCTATTGCTTCTAAAATCTGTCCTAGTGTGCGTGCTTTCTCGGCTTCCACTAAGTCATATTTATGTTGAAAGTTGCAAGGAGCATGAAACACCCATTTTTGCATAATCGCTTGATTTGCTGTTACTTTATGAAGAATTTGTTCTCGTTCTGCTTCATCGGATAAATTATGGGCTACAGCAAGTAGGGAAAGAGAATAATAGAAGTTATGTATAGCTGTAACAACCTGATTCAAGGCACTTTCTGCGTATTTGGAAGCTAAAGATGCATTGGCGATCGCTGCATCATAATTTTTAAATAAATAATCAAAAATTACTTGGGAAACATATACTGAAAAAGCACACATATAGTTTTTAGCAGTCACTAAATCTTGTAAGACTTCGCCATCAGTGACTGTTTTGCCATTCAATATATATTCTTCTTCTGCTACATCTCGAAGCTTTAATACTAATCTTCTAAATGGATTAATACAAGAGATATGCATAATTTGTTTGAGTTGAATCATGGAGTTTAAGTATTTGCTCTGTTGAGCAGCTACCACTTCCAATGATTCACCAGTAAAGAATAGATGGTCACAATAATATGCAGAATTATAGCCTAACCACGCTATATCACCAGTTTCTATACCACTTTGATAACCCTCTAATAATGGTTCTAAAGTAGTATTAATATGTTCTTTCCAAGCTCTAATAAAAGTATTAAATACTAAATGGACTTTGCATTTTAATTCGTGAGCTTGGAATTTATCTAATAACCTTAAAGCTAGTTTTCCAGATTGATATCCAGCATCGAGTTCTCCCAATACTCCCGATAAAACTAAACCATACTGACAATACACAAAAGCAGCGATTACTGAATGACCATGTTGCAAACAAAGATTCACCATCGTCAAGACAACTTGCACATAAATTTGGGGAGCAGCAATAAACGCTGGCGGAACAATAATCATAAGAATACGTAAAGCTGCTAGTAAATTCAGATCCGTCATTGCAGGCATATCTTCTAAGTCTTCTAACTGCGGCAATTTCGGTCTTAATGTCTGGTCATTTGGCAAACTTGAAAGGGAAACTCCCAGCATTTCCAAGACTTGCAGTGCTTTGTCGATAGCTTCAAGTATTTGATTTTGACTGAGACAAAACTGGATTTGTAGTTCGTATATCTGCACTCGATCGAGTAAAGTTGTAGCTCTTTGAAGAACAATGTCTGCTAAAATAGCTGCTTGCTCATAGTTAGTGTTTAAATATTCTGCTGACACTGCTTCAATATGAAGAGCTAGTGCTAACTCATACTGGCTCTTCCAGCTATCTTCTGTAATCAGTGATATCCCGGCTCTAATGTATTTGGCAGCAGTTTCATAGGCTGTAGCTGCTTTAGCTTTCTTACCTGCTATCAGATTCAGTTTGGCTAATTCATATTTTTTGGTTTCCTGGGTTATTAATTCAGCCCCAATATTTAAATGGTTAACAATCTCAAAAATATTATCTTCTATTTCTATGTATGGGGTATTTTTTAGCAGTAGTTCACCTATTTTCAGGTGTATTTTTTTTTGCAGAAGATCGGTAATCAAAGAATAAGATGCTTGCTGCACTCGGTCATGCAAAAATTTGTAAGTAACTTTTAGCTCTTCTATTGGCTTGCCAATTGCAGCTTCCGATTCAAAAGCCAGTGGAGTTTTATAGGAATTACTCAAAGGTAAAACTAAACCTGCTTGTAGGGCTTGCCACAAGTCCTGAGCCGTTTTTGTCTGAGATTTTTCATTGACAATTGCTAAAACTTCTAGAGTAAATTTATCTCCTATACAAGCAGCTAATTTTAAAGTATTAATTGTTTGATCTGACAGCTTTTGAATCTGGTTAACCATCAATTCAACAACATTATCGCTAATATTAATACTTCGTATTTTTTCAATATCCCATTGCCAAGTACCATTAATAAAATTAAAATCTAATAAATTTTCTTGCTCAAGATATCTGAGTAATTGAATTAAGAAAAATGGATTACCGTAGGTTTTCTGAAAAACTAACTCAGCTAATGGCTGAATTGTTAATGCAGTAGTACATAAAGTATCAGCAACTAATTGATTTAAATATTCAATGTTCAAAGGCTGAAGAACAATATTATGGATACAGCTACCAGACTGTTGAATCTGTTCTAAAGTATGAATTAAGGGATGAGTTGCACTGACTTCATTATCACGATAAGCTCCGATTAATAATAAATATTCGCTCTCCACATCAGTCATTATTAGTTCGATTAACTTCAAAGAGGCTGAATCTGCCCACTGTAAATCATCCAAAAATAAAACTAGGGGATGTTCCTTTCTAGTAAAGACATGAATAAAGTTTTTAAATACCTGATTAAAACGATTCTGTGATTCTGATGCACCTAATTGAGGTATTGCAGGCTGAAAACCAATAATGCGTTCTACTTCTGGAATGACATCTATGATTATCTGACCATTTTGGCCAAGGGCTGCTAATAGTTGAGATTTCCAAGTTTTTAATGATTCAGCACTTTCTGTTAGTAATTGCCGCATTAATTCTTGAAAAGCTTGAATTAAGGAAGCATAAGGAATATTGCGTTTAAATTGATCAAATTTACCTGAAATAAAGTATCCTCTCTGACGTACAATCGGCTTATGGATTTCATTGACTAATGAAGATTTGCCAATCCCTGAATATCCTGATACCACCATCATCTCTGTTTGACCGTTGCTGATGCGGTCAAAAGCATTGAGTAATGTTTTTACTTCTTCTTCTCTACCATACAGTTTTTGAGGAATGAGAAATTGGCTAGATAAATCTAAATGACCAATGGGAAAATTAGCAATGTAACCGTTGTTTTCTAATTGATGGAGACATATTTCTAAATCTGTTTTTAAACCTAGAGCATTTTGATATCTATCTTCAGCTGTTTTAGCTAATAGTTTCATAATCATATCTGAAACTACTTGCGGAATGTCTGGGTTAATTTTGTGAGGTGGAGGTGGAATTCTGGCAATGTGGCAGTGAATTAGTTCTAGAGAATCAGTGGTATTAAAAGGTAGCAAACCAGTCAACATTTGATAAAAGGTAACACCTAAAGAATAAAAATCGGTACGATAGTCAACTGACCGATTCATTCTTCCAGTTTGCTCAGGAGACATATAAGCTAGAGTACCTTCTATTAAGTTGGGACTGCTAATAGTTTGGTTTTCTCTAGATAAGTGTGAGGCAATACTAAAATCTATTATTTTAACAAAAATGCTTTCTTGAGCAACAACGATGTTTTGCGGTTTTATGTCTTTATGAATAACTTGCTGGCGATGAATTTGTGATAAAGTAGATGCTAATTGAATAGCAATTTTGAGAAAATTCTTCAAGGATAATTGTTGCTGTTCAATAATTTTTTTTAAAGATGTGGCGCTGAAATCTTCTAAAACTAAGGCTAATCCATTTTGATGATTTTCTAAGCCTAAAGCTTTGATAACTCCTTCAACCTCAATTAAGCTTTTGAGGACTTTATATTCATGTCTGATTTGAGTTAACTCTTTTAAAGTAGGATATTCAGCTTTGGTAACTTTTATGATCACTGAAGTTCTATCTATCTGTTTAATAGCGCGATAAATAACGCTATAAACGCCTTTATGCAAGGTTTCAGTAGGCAGATAACCAGGAAGCTTTAGCATCTTTTTGATTGAAGATTGATGATTGATGGCTGTATATAATTTTAAGGGGATACAATCAAATCAATAAACTTTTGAAAGCTAAATAAAACTCAATCTTTTTTAATACTGTAATCTTCCCGCATAGGCGTAGATAAGCGATCGCAAAACTGTTGTACGGGTGCAAGGGCTTGCGTTCCTACTGCTGACTGGGTTTTTTATGAGTATTTTTACTATCTACTCCAAGCAAGCGATCGCACTACTGCACTATTGCACTATTGCAATCCTATCTGAGTTGTGAAAAATAGTCTTGCCCACCCTACAAAAATCTCTGATAACAGTCAATAGTCAATAGTCAATAGTCAATAGTCAATAGTCAATAGTCATCAGTCATCAGTCATCAGTCATCAGTCATCAGCCATCAGCCATCAGTCATCATTTAACAACCTTACCAGTGGCAAAGTAAACCAAAACTTTGCCCCAGCATTCTGTTCACTAATCACACCAATTTCTCCGCCATGAGTGGAGATAATTTGCCGACAAAGATACAAACCTAAACCAATACCTGTGGATTGCGATCGCCCACCTCTGATATAACGGTTAAATAATTGCTCACAGACATCCGTATCTATTCCCACACCATTGTCAGCAATTGTACAGCACATCATTTGATTCTCCACTGTGGCATTGATAATGATATCTAGCCCTGGTGGATTATGGTTGAGGGCGTTGGTAATCAAATTTTCAAACACTCGCCGCAAATGTAAAGGATCAGCAGTCACTAATGGCAAATTCACAGCAATCTGATTAGTTATTGTGGCTTGATGTTTGCTCAGCTGTGGCTCGAAATCTTTGACAATTGCTTGAGTGAATGTGTGCAATGCCAATGGTGACTTTTGAATAGTTAATCCCTTGACATCACTGGAATGTGCCTCTAATAGCGACTCAATTAGTATAAGTTGGCGTTCACTACTGTGAATAACTCGCTCTAAAATTATGGGAGAAATTGTCACAGATTCACCATTACTCTGACTGAGGAAATTTTTCATTACTAACAAAATGCCCATGATTGGTGTTCGCAAATCATGGGAGAAGGCGTGGAGAAATTCATCTTTGATGTTCTGCAATTCTTCCAGTTCGCTATATTTTTGCTGTAATTCCTGGGTACGCTTGTTGACTTGCTGTTCTAACTCGGCATTGAAGCCTTGTAACTCTTGGTATAGTTTAGCTTGCTGAATAGCGATCGCGACTGGGGTGGATAATTCTTCTAGTAAATCAATTTCAAAATGCTGCCACTCACGCCCTTTGTCACACTGGTTCGCAACTAGCAAACCATAAAATTGGTCATCCACCATGATGGGTACACCCACAATCGATCGCATTTGGAAGCTGATAAAATCTTGGGCAATCACCGCTGGTACATCTGTTTTTTTAGTCGTGTCATTAACTACATAAATCACTCTGGGATTAAAGTAAGAATGCAGGGCCTCTTCATGGTTTTTCGAGGTGAGTGTCCACTCTCGAACTGACCGATAGCTAGCCGCTACAGATTCAGCTACTACTGCGCTTTCAGTCCCACGATTATTAGTGTTAACAATATATACTCTGTCTGCTTGCAAAAATTCCCGTACCTCTGCCACAGTCGTGTCGAGAATTGTTTGTAAGTCCAGCGAGGTGCGGATTCTCTCCCCCATTCCTCTTAACAAGCGATCGCGTTTGGCGATCGCTTTTAATTGTTCTAGTGCTTGATGGCGATCAGTAATATCACGGGCAAATCCCTGCATTCCTTGTACTTGACCATTTCTAATGACTGGAGACTCGGCAATTTCTAATACTAATAATCGACCATCTTTATGCAAACCCAAAATAGCGTAAGTGTCTACCCGTTTCCCCGTTAACAATGCTTGATCTGTCAATTCATCAGCTAGTGCTTGGGACGATTTATGCACGATTAGATGGTAGAGATTGCCTACTAACTCTTCAGGAGTATAGCCCAGCACTGCCTGCACCGAAGGAGAAACGTATTCAAATATATGAGCGTTGTTATGGATATAGAAAAATACTTGTTCGCTACCCTCCACCATCAACCGGAAGCGTTCTTCACTTTCAGCAAGTTGCACTTGGGTTTGTTGACGTTCACTATACAGCACATCTGTCATTTGGCGATAGGCCATAATGCTGCCTAGAGTCGCCGCCATTGTGATCAAAGCTGCTTCTTCATCCTGCGACCATTGTCTTTCGTATTGGCAATCACTAAAACCTATAAAACCCCAGATTTTGCTCTCCACAGGAATCGGTACTAATAAAATCGATTGAACTTGCAAGGATTCCAGAAATTGCCGCTGTGGTTGAGATAAACTAGAGGCGATCGCACTGAAGGAATAGCCAGCTGTGAGATGTTGATGCCATTGTTGCAAATCAAATTCACTCTGACTAAGGTTTTGTAAAAGCGGATTGTCATGCTGCGGGCTGATTCCTAACTCTACCCATTCAAATCGGCGGCTAAAAGCAAGCTCTTTTGTGACAAAATGGGGATGATACTCACAAATATAGACTCGATGGGCTGCGGTAGCTTGTCCCAGGATAGCTAAAGCTTGGTTGATGGCGATAGTGCGATCGCTATTTGTCAGTAAAGCTTTTGTTGCTTGTGTTACTCCTTGTAAAAGATTGTGCCAGTTGGGTGGGGATGCTGATTGTATGGTAGATTTCGCCTTGTGATTGCAATAAAGCTTGGATAATTCCGGAGTGCCTAATTGCAAATCTGCATTCAACCTGGTTTCTTGATCCATGCCCATATGACAGATTCAGGAACTTCCACTAGAGGGCCTGTCAAAGATATCTAATCACAAGAAGACACCAGAAATCTGAATAAAATATGAAGTTTTCATTAATCTATTTAACTTTCTGGTAGAGGAAAGGGTATTTTTGCCTAAGATGACCTGAACAACTCTAAAAACTGCGATCGTATAATTAGTAAAAATAATTCACACTAACATCCCAGCTTAGAGGTTGTTTGAAAAGTTATAGGCTGTGATTATAAGCACTTATTTAACCCCCTAAACCCTCCTTAAAAAGGTAAGTTTAGGGGGTATTTAAAACATATTGCTACCGACAAGAGGAATTTTAAAACATCCTCTTAATTTCAACCTAATTTCACCAAAACTTAGTGTTAGGTTTTTCTGTTGTACTGCTATGGCTAAGCTAGCTGTCACCTAAGTTAGTAACTTGTTAGCATCAATCAACAGCTTGATATTATGTAAAAACTGATTTTTATGGCATCAGTTTTTACTTTTCCATTGTTGTACTAGATACTCGCTGACGACGTTTGTAGGTTAATAAAGCCCCTGCACTGAGAGCCAACATTGTCAGACTAGTACACTTCGGCGTAAATAAGCCAAGCATTAGATAGCCAACACTTTACCCTTATATGTCCACTTAAAAGGTTTAGCCATTGTTTGATTAAAGTAATCGATAAATTCGAGAATTCGGGTTTTGAGGTCATCCTGACTTTTGAAGCTAGCACGCTTGAGTAACTTGCGAACCAAAATACTGAACCAAATTTCAATTTGGTTGAGCCAAGAAGAATGTTTGGGTGTGTAATGGAAAACAATTCGGTGTGTTTGGTCACTCAAAAAAGCTGCACGGGATTTCATCGATTTCAGAATGCCACTTTTGCCCTTAATTCCAAGGTCAATGTTTAAATCTTCTTTTTGTGCAACAAAGCGAACTAATGATTCCGACTGGTGAGTATTAAGACAGTCCATAATCAAATGCCATTTGATTGCCTGAGGGTCGCTTTCAATAATTCGACGAATATGTTGGACAAAATCTTCTTCGGTTCTTGTGTTTCCACAATTTGGTTCAACAATTTGACCAGTGGCAATATCGAAACTAGCAATTAAGCTTTGTGTACCGTGACGAATATACTCAAACTCCCGTCTTTCAACCTTACCCGGTCGCATTGGTAAATCTTTTTCTAAACGCTCTGTAGCCTGAATCCCAGTCATTTCATCAATCGATATTGTACGCTCTCCGTTTTGATAACGTTCAATCGCACTGATGTATAAACCAGTAATATCTTCAACTTTTGCGTCAAATTCTTCATCAAGAGGGGGGGGTTAACCAGTAGCGGCTCTGGTGGGGTTTAAGTTCTGCTTCTTCTAATAATCTTCCAACATGGCGGACAGATATGCTTTCAATGATACCTTGTTTCATGATTTCGTCCGCTAGTTCTCTTGATGTCCAATGACTTATTGATCGTCCATAGTCTTCGGGTGGTGAACATGCAAGGGCGAATAGTTCGATTACTTGCTCCATACTAAATTTTACTGGTGCGCCAATACGCTCTGAGTCTTGTAATCTCTGCAAAATAGACAACTCTTTATCGCTATTTTCCAACCATCGGTTTCGCCATAAACGAGCCATATCAAGACTTATATCTAATAATCGAGCAATTTCGCCATGATTTTTCCCCTCTGACGCTAGGAGAATTATTTTTGCACGTAGTACTATTTGTTGCGCCGTATTGTGTCGGTTGATCAACTGTTGGAGTTGTGAGCGATCGCTCTCGTTCAAATTTAATACTTTTGCAGCTAATCGTGCCACACCAGGTTCCCTTGTTTTCAGCCTAAACTGCTTTGACTCTACTTTCTTAGTTTCTCACAATAATGCTTGGTTTATTTCCGCCGTGCTGTACTAGTTTAATAATCACCAGCGCGATCGCATTCTTTGCACATATACAAAGCCAAGGCATTTTCGCGTAAAATGGCAGTAGCGATCGCCTACTGCTGACCTGAAGAACTCCAAAAAGTGCGATCGCGAAGCGTCTTTGAAGGAGATTCGCATAATTACTATTTTTCTTCAAACTCAACCTAATCCTAAATGCAATTTTAATGCAGCATCAATTAATACTAATATTTCCTCATGCACACTACCTACTACTTCGCCAATAATTCGCTGCTAGGAAATTGTTCGCACTTGCTGGGTCTGTGCTTTACAAGGCTACCTCAAAGGGATAAATACGGCTAACATTGGTAGTAAGTGGTAAAATCGTTACTGTGGTAGCAGCACGATTATTGGCATCATTACTTACTATCAGCAACGGACGGCGTTTATCCATTTCTGATCCCACCACAGGACTTAGGTCTGCATAATAAATATCACCACGTTTCATCTGGCAAATTATCTGCTCCTGTCACATCCCAAGCGCTATCAACTTCAGCAGATGCTAGTCGGTAAGCTTCCTCTAATTCTCGGTTTCGCAGTAATTCTAATGCTTCTTCAATCACTTGAGAACGAGATTTACAGCCTTTATTAAGCTTGTAATTTTCAATAAACTCCACTAAAGATGGGGACAAAGAAATAGATAGTTTTTCGACATTCATATTCCTACCAATTAGTAGTAAAAATAATTCACACTCACATCCTAGCTTAATTTCAAACCCTAGGAGCGTTGTTATTGCCTAGGTTTACCCGCATCCTCTGCACATATACAAAGCCAAGGCATTTTCGCGTAAAATTGCTGTAGCTATAGTAAAAGTTTCACTTGCAGTAATATCACAATCTTTAATTGCTTGTTCTAACACTTCACCTAAAAGTTGGCGACCCCACTTTGCCCCTAAATAATACAATTCAGGAATCGAGTGAGCATCAGAAGAATACATTAATTTACTAGTAGGAGTTAACTCTAATAACTGCCGAATTGTCTCCCGCATTCCAGATACACTTAAAAAAGGTATTGCCAAACCGAAATCTAAATAAACTTGGGGATAGACAGAAGCCAAATAACCAGCTTGCTGCATATATGGGTAAGAAGCATGTAGCAGTACTAGAGGTGCATCACGGTACTGGGGTGATTCTAAAAGATGTCGCAAGTATAACGGATTTGCCAATCGTAAATCTAAGTCAGGATCGCCATAGCCAGTATGCAATTGCACCGGTAACTGATATTTAGCTGCAATTAATAACGCTTGTTGCAAAAGAAAATCAATTAAGGGTTTGTCTACAAGCCGCAGTGATTGATTTTTTGTTGCTTGTTTGAGATTGTAAAAGTGAGTAGCAGCGACTTCTTCACTAACAGGTTGGATATTTAAACCAGTACGATAACAAGCAATACTTTTAAAAGCCACAACTCCAGACGGTGGGGGGTCAAGTTCGCTGTTGAATGTTTGCACGAAAGTCTCAAAATCTTCTATTTGAGGTATTAGTTGTTCTGCTAATACCTCCAATCGCAAAATCTTTTGCACAGATATCAATCTTTCATGCCATGATAGCGGCAAAATAGTTTCTGGCTGTAATCCATCATCCAAATAAATTGCTTCTAAGTTAGCAGCACTAAAATACATCTGTGTCAGTTGTTCTAATCCTAAGCTATCCCGACGCGCTACAATTGCAGCTTCCTGCGCCTCACATTCTAGGAAAGCTGCAATTTCTCGGAGGCTACGCCGATAAAAGAAAGTATGGCGGACATGGTAATTAATTATCTTTGGATCATAGCCTTCAGTAAAGGCAGCAGCATAAGGATAACTCACAGCTACTTCAGGCCGTAGTAGATTATGTGCGTGTTGGTCAATTAAGGGAATTTCAGCCAAATTCATAGTTATGCCATTTTGGATTTTGGATTTTCGATTGTGAATCTATATTAAACATTCTTTTAAAAAAGTATTTATTTCTACATAAAATAACTGATCAAGATATAAAGCTTTACTATCATTTAAGAGAACTCTGACAAATAAATTATCTCACTTAAAGTTGTTAATTGATGGCTGATGACTGTCAAGTGTTAATACTGAGCAAAAAACAATTACAATGAGATAATTTTATATTTGTAAGTACTTAAAACTAATTGATGTGATATTGCACTTTATTCACGTAAGCGCAATTAATGAATTGCCCTATCACGCGTGTAGCAGTTTGACGAACACTTAATACCAGAGAACAGAATTATGATTGACAAAGAGAATCAAGAAAAATGCCAAAATATACTTAATACTTTACAAGAAGATATTAATGCCCTGATTCAGAGAGTAGAGGATAAATTTCAGGAAGCAGTAGTAGATTTCAGTAAAGAAAACAATCTTAAATTACTAGAGATAAATTATTTAAACAATGGAGAAATACAGGAAGAACTGGCAAAACAAATTGCTTTATTACAACGCTTATGTGAATATATTGCTAAAATTCAGAAAAGCAAACGCAAGAGCCTAGATGAGTGTGTCATTCTGCAATCTAAGGTCAATTCAGCTAAGGTAGCTTTGTCTTTTTTGCTCACAGGTAGGACAAAAAAAATCATTTTCGCCAAAAATATCAGATACAGTATAGAGTATTACTTGAACGGCAGAAGTTCCTGGGGTTTTCTGAACAATTTTTTCAAGCAAGCTATTCGGGAATGGTCAGCACCAACTAAAGTTCTACTTGGACTTGCAATGGCACTTCCCATTTATACAATAGCAATTCCAGGGTCTTTATTTGTTGCAGGACTACTGTCACTAGCTACCCACATAGAATGGAAAGCACCAGTAAATCCTAACAGTTCTCACCAAATACTAAGCAGAATATTCAAACCTGAATTAACGGAGACACATTTATTTTTTCAAAGATATACTCTGGTGTTAGTATCTGCAACCGCAGGAACATTTGGCAGCATAATTAGTATTTTACTGAGGGTGAAACAATACCGAGATAGCGCCTATAAAGGTTCGCCTGCTCCTATTTTAGTTGGCTTTACTAAACCTTTAATTGGTACAGCTTTTGGCATATTAGTATTTACAATCATTAACTCCAACATTATTTCAACTATACAAGTTCCTAGAGCAAATCAAGACACTAACAAGACTGATATTGAGTATTATTTCTTTTTTTCAATTGCATTTATAGTTGGTTTTAGTGAGCGACTGGCTGATGATATCATCCATCGAGCAGAATCAACCTTGTTACCAGAAACAGCAAAGAAACTCAAAGAAGCAGGAGAAGAGTTTCAGAATTCTGCAAGAGATATCCATGCAGCAGGAGAAGAGTTTCAGAATTCTGCAAAAGATATTCATTCAGCCGCAGAAGATTTTAAGCATACCGCCGTTAATGAATCAGCGATCGCTTCTGGTGAATCTTCTCAAACAAAAGGGTAAATTGGGAGTTAGGAATTTGGAGTTAGGAGTTAGGAGTTAGGAGTTTGGAGTTAGGAGTTAGGAGTTAGGAGTTTGGAGTTAGGAGTTAGGAGTTAGGAGTTTGGAGTTTGGAGTTGTTATTCTCCCCCCCATCCTCCTCATCCCCCTCATCCCCCTCATCCCCCTCATCCCCCTCATCCCCCTCATCCCCCTCATCCCCCCCATCCCCCTCATCCCCCTCATCCCCCCCTTAATATCTCTCTAACAACAACTTGACTTCTCCCTCCAAGTCCCAATCTTTCATCGCTTCCCACTCGGCTTGACGGACTGCGATGAAAGCTTGTGAGAGTTGTGGATTTAAGGCTTTTAACAGGATATCGTCTTGCTGAAGATGAGCGATCGCTTTTCCTAAGTTCTCCGGTAACGGATCAATTCCATTATCTATGCGTTCTGCCTCCGGTAAATTTGCAGGGTCTTGGTTAACTGGGATTCCTGGTTTTAATTTGCGTTGCACCCCGTCGAGTCCGGCTGCAATTACTGCACCCAAAGCCAAGTAAGGATTTGCTGATGCATCCACAGTTTTTAACTCAAAATGGCTAGGATTTTCTGTGAATGCTGGCGCACTGGGAACTCTCACCGCTGCTTCACGGTTATCCAGTCCCCAACAGCGGAAAGCACCACTCCAAAAATGAGGACGGATGCGGCGGTAAGAATTAGTACTTGGGGTGGTTAATGCCATCAGTGCCGGCAGGTGATGCAATATGCCTGCAATAAATTGCAACGCTACCTCAGAAAGACCGTTGATACCTTGGGAATCTGGTAGGAGATTTTTTCCATCACGCCAAAGGCTGAGATGAATGTGGCAACCGCTACCAGCAGCATCGGCAAAGATTTTGGGTAAGAAAGAGGCTGTCAGATTATGATGATATGCGATCGCTTTTACGGTTTCTCTAAAAGCAATCTGCCAGTCGGCTGCTAGTATTGCATTAGTGTATCGCACGGAAATTTCTTGCTGACCAGGCCCCGATTCTGGATAATACTGTTCTACAGGTATTCCCTGAGCAATGAGTGCATCAGCAATGGCATCTATCACTGGTTGATTGATATCCATTCCTTGAGTTGAAGCAAACACTGTTGAGTCTGTGGGTACAATTCCCTCAGATGTTCGCCGTAATAAATAAAACTCATTTTCAAATGCTCCCCGAATTTCTAACCCTTCACGTTTCGCCGCCCCAATCATTCGCACCAGGAAATTACGCGGACATAACGCCCAAGGATTGCCATTAAGTACCATGTTACCCATGACACGGGCGTGACCAGGAGCATAAGGTAATGAAGAGAGGCTAGACCAATCAGGTATTAAGCGGATTTCGCCTACTGGACTTAGACCAGTTTCGGCAATCACAGCATCATACATTACAGGGAATGCTTGTTGTGCTGCGGTTACGCCTACACCATACTCAAAATAGTGAGACAGCATCTCCACATGCACAGCTTTACCACGAATGATGTTGGCGTTGTCACACCAAACGATGCGGACAAAATTTATGCCAGCTTCCTCAAGGGATTTTTTGAGTTTCTTAAATTTATTGTTTTCAGTCATCGCTCAGACCGTGCCGTGGTTGAGTTGATGCCATAATTCTCGCACAGTTAATATCATGTCTGATTGAACTGGGGACTGGGAGGATTATGGATAGGGCTGTGACGGGTACGCAGGGGTTTTATGCCACTTCCTTCAGCAGTTAACGTGACAAGTCTGTATAATGCCAGCGACAGCATATTTTACAGGAGAGTAGATAAATGAGTATTTATCTTGACTCAGCGATCGCATCTGAAGCCGAAGCCGCTAGAGAATTAGGTTGGGTCAAAGGCATCACCACCAACCCGACTTTGTTAGCTAAAAGCGATTTACCAGTGCAGACTATACTCAAGCGTCTCACAGAGTTAACCACAGGCCCAGTGTTTTACCAGCTAATTGCTTCTGACTTGAAAGAAATGATTGCAGAAGGGCGGGCGGCTTATGACATTATTGGGCAGCAAACTGTACTCAAAATTCCCGCTTCGTTAGTCGGTTTTCAAGCGGTTGCTGCACTTTCACCAGAAATTAAGTGTGCAGTCACAGCAATATATAGTGCATCTCAAGCTGCTGTGTCTCAACAAGCCGGTGCAAAATATGCGATCGCTTACGTCAATAGAGCTACTAAACTTTTAGGTGATGGAATCGCTTTAGTGCGAGAAATGGCTAGTGTGTTGGCGGCTAGCAATACAGAAATTCTCGCAGCTAGCATTAAATCTCCCCAAGAAGCAGCCGCATCTCTACAAGCAGGCGCTCATCATCTCACTTTACCTTTAGCCATGTTACAGTCTCTCACCACTCATGAATTGTCATTGCAAACCATTGATGAATTTGCTAAAAACGGGCGCGGCATTTTACTAGAGTTGGGAGCGGGGAGTAGGGAGTAGGGGTGCTTTCGGTGCTTTCAGTGCAGGGGGGATGTGGTTCGACTTCGCTCACCAACCGGGGGATGGGGGGAAATATAGCCGTTCTCACTACGTTGCAATACAGTTGGAACCCCACCCCACCAAAGCTACGCTTTGTTTCCCCTCCCCGTGAACGGCTATCCATTACCCGGATCTTTCTTAACATTGCTATAAAGGAGGCTGGAGAAGAATTGTAGTAGTTGGCGTAGTTGGAGGAGTTGACAAATATAGCTAAATCTGGAGAGGGGTAATTTTTGCAGGCGATCGTTAACCAAAGGTATCAACTGGAGAATAACAGTCAAGGAGTTTCCAGGTAGCGGCGATATCATGTAATCGTCTCAGCCCTCGCCAAATTGTTTTCACTCCAGGTTCTCCATCTCTTTTTCTGCCTAAAAATCCACCAAGAGTAGCAATCATTCGCACCGCATCTCGTAAAGATGGCGGTGTTTTTGGTGGATGTGATGTTTTGTCAATGGTGGCACACAAAGACTGCCATTCATGGGTTTCTAAAACTGTGTCACAAGGGGAATCAGGATTAATCCTAGCTTCGTAGGTGAGCCACAACAACCGCCAAGCCACAATCGAATAGGTTGCCAAAGCCATTTCAATCCGACGGGCTGTTTCGAGTTGTAGTTTTTCAATACCACAGCCACTTTTAAGTGTGTAGTGATAGCGCTCAATTAACCAACGATAAGTGTACCAACGTACACAATGCAGCTTAATTCTTTCTATTGTGCTTGCTCTATGGGCAATACGGATATCTTCGCTCTTGAAAATAGGGTGAGTTCCAAAAATCATACGCTGCCGTTGTTGCTGCTACATCGCCTGATGCTTGCGGCACACTTTCTCCTGGTTGGGATGCTAAATCTTCCACTATTTTGACCAAGCGCTTTTTGCGCCGCGAGTCTCCAAGTTGCGCGTGTTGCAGTTCCACTGAAGCCCATCTTTCCATCATTCACCCCTTTTAACGATCGCCTGCTCCATCATTTCCTCAAAACTCTACCCCAAGCTTGGTTTGGCTTCTTTTTAAGTTATCTGTACTTCTGTTAAGAAAGATCCGGGTAATGCATAGCCGTTCACGGGGAGGGGAAACAAAGCTACGCTTTGGTGGGGTGGGGTTCTTAGAGTTTAGTAAGTAATAAGCGCGGACATGATATGAATTGGTGTTCTAGGAGTTCCCTTACTTATTACCCACATCTGAGCAGTGGGATATGAAGTAAAAATTAACACTAGTTACTTTTAGCTATTAGTAGCTGACCTTAATTTTCTTTTTTGGTATAAATAAAAAGTTTTTAAAGCTAGATGATTCAACCCGGAATCATCTGCTGAATCAATGTAATCGTAAGCGAATAATCAAAATTTGAGGGGATAAAATTTAATGTCTTTAGAACAGGTTAATGCTTTTTATGATGTTTTGATATCGGATCAAGCTATTTATGAACAATACTTAAATAAGTGCTGTCGGCGAGGATTTTTCGGCAGTTGTCATTGGGATAAAGTTAAAATTGTCAATTTTGCTACTAATCTTGGTTATAAATTCACTGAAAGAGAGCTAGACCAAATGTTGTTTGAAAGTGAGCCAAGGTTTTTTGATAATTCACTGAATCTATCAGAACAGGGGCAGTTATCTTAAAACATTTATTATTTAGGGAACTCTAAGAAATAAATTATCTGATATCTTGCACCATTCTCAATTAACCCAGAGGTGGGCAATGATCCATATTAGGCGATCGCTGTTTGATTTAGTAGAGGGAATGGGGAGTTAGGAGTTAGAAGTTGAAGAATTATCTCCCTCATCCTCCTCATCCCCCTCATTCCTCTGGTTCCCCTAAGATTAAAGACTTGGGGTTTTGCCAGTTTGCGCTTGTGTCTCTATTGGCTTGACTTCACTGTAACCCAATTCACCAGCGATCGCTCGCAATACTGAAATTTGTTGTTCAAACTCAAGTCCTTCGATTTGAGAAAGCAAATTGTTAATTGCTTCAGTGGGCTTGTAATCCTCTGGGATGTCAACTACAGTATCTCCCATCGCTACCGCCCAAGCATACCAAACTAACAGTTGGTTGTTTTCTTTCAACGCACCATAAGCACGGGAATATTCTGTATCTTTGCGGTTAACTATATCCCGCATAATGTCTAATTGTTGCTCATCTGATAATTCTAAATAATCTCCTAGCAAAAGTGGTGCTAATTCGGGTTCTGCCGCAGCAGGTGCAGCTGGAGTGATAGAATCTCCCAGTTTTTCATAAACAAAATATAGCCAGGCTAATTTAGCATCTGTATCTAAGGCGTTAAATGCTTCTACTGCTTTTTGAGTTTCATTGTTCAATGCTTGGGTAGCAGTTTTATTGTAACTTGCTGTCATAATTTTTCTCGATGATATTTTATGAGTTCAAGTTAAGGCTTACCAAAATTTCATAATTAAATTCTACTTCCAAGAGAAAGAGTTAATTAATCTACCTTTTAATAGAGGTAAATCTCTTTCTCTAGATGCCAACGTTACAACAGCTATGTTTGATAGAATCACCCCAGTAACAATTGAAAAATTATTAAGTGGTGTTTAAGTTATGCCTGATGAAATCAAGCCTAATGTTAATGAAGCTCCTACCCATGATGCACAGCTAGCAGCTGAAAATATAGCCAGTGGTGAAGAAAAAGCGCCAACAGTTGATTTTGAGGCTGATTATGCAGCGGCGCAGCAATTTAGTGTTAGTGATGTTGACCGCACTGGCGAAGGTGCAGCAGCAGCACAAGCAGCAACAGCACCTAAATACAAAGTTCCCCAACCAGTAGAGACAAGAACTGAAGCGCAGCCAACTGGTAATCCTGATGATTATGCAGATATGGCAAAGGAAGTTGGGCGTTCAAAGGATGACGCTGTAACTAATGTTAGTGATGATTTAGTACAACAAGCTATAGAAAAGGGTCAACCAAAAAATTAGGTGGTCAATAGTCAATAGTCAATAGTCAATGGTGAGCCAGCGCGGCCAAGAGGGGGTTTCCACGCCAGTTCCTACAACGGAGGGAACCTCCGCAACGGACTGGCTCCCCATGAGCGACTGGCGAGCTTCGCAGCGTTAGCGACGCAGGAGCGTCACCCCGAAGGGGTCAATGGTGTAAACTGATGACTGTTGACTGATGACTATTGAACATTTTTCATCACTTCTAATAGTTCACTTGGTTGATCTATTAAAAAATCTGGATTTTGTTTGGCTAGCACTTCTGGGGAATTAAATCCCCAAGTCACTGCAATCACTTTAATATTCGCTTTTTTTGATGCTTCTATATCTCTGGTCTCATCACCAACATAAATGACTGATTGAGGTTTGAGTTGCTTTTGCCTCAATACATTATTAATTATTGTTGTTTTGCCAAAAATTGTTACTCCTGAGTAAATGAAATCAAATAGGTTATCTAATTCATTCATTTTCAGAAAAGCAGTAACGTTGTCTTGAGAATTTGACGTAATAATTCCTAACCGATAACCTTGATTTTGCAGTTCGATTAACGCTTCTCGAATTCCAGGAATCGGTTTAAATTCATGTATTTTGTTTTTCAACTCTGATTTAACTTTTTTTAGCAAAAAAGGAATTTTCAATAGAGATATACCTGAGTATTTAATAATTTCCCTAGAAGTGAAATTTCTCAGGAGGGCTAGTTCCTCTTGGGTGATTTGTACATAATCAAATTCTACAGCTAAACGATTGGCAATACCTACAAGAGCATCTACCGTATCGGCGAGCGTGCCATCAAAATCAAAGATAATTACTTTCTGAGTCATTCTTTAATGTGGATGCGTCAAGATTAGCACGGGCATTCCGTCGTAACATTTCTGGCTTAATCCGCCGCAACGCTGATGCCGGAAATCGTCTGTCCCACTCCTCATTTGAGATTTGGGCTAATTCTATCAGCTTAGGCGCAAGATTCCCAGGATACGGTTGAAAATCTTCCACATCTGTTGTTTGAGCAAAACGCTGATTCCAAGGACAAACGTCTTGGCAAATATCACAACCAGCAACCCAGCCCCGCAAATGTGGTGTGACTGTTTCTGGTAATTTTTCCGCCCGATTTTCGATTGTATGATAAGCGATGCAGCGATTAGCATCTACTACAAACGGCTGGGTAATGGCACCTGTAGGACAAGCTTCAAGACAACGAGTACAGCTACCGCAGTGTTCTGTTGATGGGCGATCGCTTTCTAATTCCAAATTGGTTAAAACTTCTCCCAAGAATACCCAAGAACCATACTCTCTTGTAATTACATTACCATTCTTGGCAATCCAGCCAATTCCGGCTTTTTGCGCCCAAACTTTATCTTGCACAGGGCCAGTATCTGCATAATATCTGGCTCGAATGCTTGTATCCAGTGATTCTAGCCAGGTAGCCAGCGCCTTAAGTTTTTTGTGCATCACCTTGTGATAATCTCTTCCCCACCCATAACGGGAAATTTTAGCGTATTCCTCGCCTTCGGGACGTTGATCTGGTGTGTAGTAATTGAGGGCGACACATACTAGCGATCGCGCCTCTGGCATGACTAAACTAATATCCTGGCGTTTCGGGTTATTCATCCATTCCATATCGGCGTGATAACCCAGCGCTATCCATGCTTGCAACCTCTGTGCTTCCGTATTATTTCTCTCTACAACAGCAATTCCAACTTTGTGAAAACCTAATTCTTGGGCTTTCTGCTTTACCACGTTACTGCTAGTTACGCAAGATACATTCATTTTTCTTATCAGACTTCAGCCAGTCCAAGAGCTACTAGATTGTACATGATGCAGTGAATACCTCTGTTTAACATTTGCAACTTCCCATACATGTAAATTTTATTTGCATTTTATTAAAAAAGAATGCAAAATGTAAACAAGAGGTAAGCAACCCCAAGCGATGAAAAGGTTGTGGTCAATAAGCAGGGGTTGTTGCCAAGGTGGTGGCTAGGGTGTGTGTTGTCTCCCTAGCCGACTAACCACATTATGGATTTCGTTCAACCTCAATGTTCTGTCAAATTCTGTTCCCAAACTACAGCTTGGGAACAAATTCTTACCAAGGTAATAGATTATCCTTCAAGAGGAATATTTACAGGGATTTCGCCAATCTACTCCGCCAGCAGCTTTTTATCTATCTGGTTTTGATTCAAATTAAAGTTCAGCGATTGTGATACAGGTAATTTTATGAAAGCTGCTGAATCTTTATCTGCAAACCAAGTGAGCATTGCTGCTACAGCAACAGAAGAATTTCAGATTGAGGGAATCACAGAAGGCTGCATCCTGCGTTATTTTGAAACATTGAACGCAGGAGAATTTCAGGCGACTGCTGGTTTGTTTGCCGACGATGGTGTGATGCATCCACCCTTTGAATCTGGTATTGTGGGTTCAGATGCGATCGCTGCCTATTTACAACAAGAAGCCCAAGGCATTAAAGCCTATCCCCGTCAGGGAATTATCGAGACTTTAGAAAATAATCTCATCAAAGTTCAAGTGACAGGCAAAGCACAAACTCCTTGGTGTGGCGTCAACGTCTCGTGGCTGTTTATCCTCAACCAACAACAGCAAATTATCGAGGCCAAAATCAAACTTCTCGCCTCTCCTCAAGAATTACTTTCCATGCGTCCGCAAAAGTAGGCAAGGACTAATATTATTTTCATGTTGATACAAATGGGGAGCGGGGGAGCGGGGGAGCAGAGGAGCAGGGGAGCAGGGGAGCGGGGGAGCGGGGGAGCGGGGATGAAAGAATTTGTATCAGTGATTTCGTGAAATGGTATGATGTAAAAAAATTCTAAACAGTGCCGAAAGTAACACCCTGTTGTTTGAGCCACTTACGGTATGCAATAGAATAGCGATCGCTTGGTAAATGTACTTCTGCTTGCAAATCCAAAGGTAAGCGTCGGGGTTGCTGGGACTCGACAATGGCAATATCTTGACTAGCAACTTGATTTTGAATATCTAGATAGACTTCCACCGGAACTTCACGGGCGTTGTTTACCAAGACTTAGCGGGAGCGTGAAAGCCCCTGAGAAGCAGGAACGTAGTTGCGTACTTCGTGCAATAGATGCGGGGATGAAACGCGACTCGGCAGGCTTTAGCCTGCTGTGTCCCTTTCAAGTTCTAGGCTATCAATCCAATCTTCAATCAAAGCAGTGATAGTTTTATCTTTTTGAGCAGCATATAGATAAATGTTCCAGGTTGGAGGTCTTGCGATCGCGCTATTACATGCCAATCATTCAGCAAAATCTGGTCTTGCACCATGACTATCACACCCATCAGGTCAAATATTTATATTTTAATCATCTTGTGGAAAAGCCATCAAAGCACTTTTAGGATTTATGAAGAGATTTTAAGATGAGTCACAAGCTAAGCATCTAACTCGTCTGTTGTTTGTCTTTATAGCGAAATATATTTGTCGAATACTTTTAAAACATCCTCTAATATTATAGCATTTCCCGGTCTAATGAAGTACATTTCAAAACCTCACCCCCAACCCCTCTCCGTGAGTTCGGAGAGGGGAGATAAAGCACAGCTTTATCGGGGTGAGGTAATCGGGGTACCTCAGCTGCTTAGGAAACGCTATATGTCCTTTGCTTATTACTGATAAAAACCAAAGAACCCCACCCCACCAAAGCATAGCTTTGTTTCCCCTCCCCGTGAACGGGGAGGGGTTAGGGGTGGGGTGCAATGATTGTGGTAATCATAACAAATTAACCAAACATGATATAACTTCCAATTCCTATTCACTGTTTCAGTAACTATTCTTCGTAACTCTAATCAGAAAACGTAGAGCTTCATTTACTGCTTGAGAATTGGGAAACATTTCTGCAACATCTGCTTCTAAATGAACTGTCAACCCTTGAGAATTGTTGCCATCATCTTGAAATTTCCCCATAACTTTATTTTCCAAAACTTGATATGGCTGAGGTTTAGTCTCAGATATCAGCTTTTGAGAAGATGAATCATTTAGTTTGTGAGCAAGAGATTCCCAACTAGTTGCTTTCAGCTTCAAGTGATGCTTGGCTTCACGTAATGTTTTAAACTGTTGCTTGAGAATATCAGCCGTATAAATGTCCTTTTGATACGTCTGGGTTTGTTGATTAAGGTCTTCCTCAACCATATCAACTACCTCATTAATCAGTCGGTCATGATTTTCAGAAATTTGAGCAGCAGCCCCTAAAATACGAGAGGTGGCTTTGATTTGTACCTCAGTCTCTTGTTTCAGTCTATCGGCAATATTACGAATTTGCTCCCCCAACTTTGCTTTAGGTTGAGTTCCTGTGGTTGATGCTGATTTTTTGCTCATAAAGATGCTTGTTTATTCTGAAAGTATCTCTTTAATCGCAAGCCAAATGCGTTTAAACTTTTGTACCAAACCTACAGGATTGTTTGTTGTTTCGTCTTCCACCGAATCTACCAGGGATTGGATTCGCTCCATGCGTTCTGCTACAACGTAGAGATTATTTATAGCTTCATCCTTACTTGCCAAAGATTCCCGCAGCAGCACAACCATCTCAGCAATTTCCCGTTTTAGCCTTTCGTTCTCTGCTTTACGACGAGTTTCCCATCCCTTAATACTAGCCTTGGAACGTCGCTCAAATTTAAGTTGTGCTTGCGCCTCATTATATAGAGTTAAATAGTTGTCTCTCTGGGAACTTACTTCTTCATATTTGGCTAATAATTCAGTTGTTCTCGCTTTTTCTTCATTGTAACGATTTAGAGCCTGCTGATAATTTTTTTGTTCATCAAGATATTTCTGGTAATTTTGTGCTGCAAGTTCTCTTAACTCATTAACCTCAACTTGGTTAGCTTGAATTTCTTGTTGAACTTGAATAAGTTGGGATGCGGCTTCTTGATTTTCTTTTGCAAGTTGTTCCCATTCATCCCGTTGGGTAATTAATTCAGTTGCTTTTGCTGTTGCTTCATGATAACGATTTAGAGCCTGCTGATAATTTTTTTGTTCATCAAGATATTTCTTAAAATTGTGTGTTGCACGTTCTTTTAACTCATTAACCTCAACTTGATAACTTTGAATTTCTTGCCGAACTTGAGTCAGTTGGCTTGCAGCTTCTTGATTTTCTTTGGCTCGTTGTTCCCATTCATCACGTAGGTAAATTAATTCAGTTGCTCTCGTTTTTTCTTCGTTGTAGAGGCATAAAGCCTGCTGATAATTGTTTTGTTCATCAAGATATTTCTGTTTGAACTCGCTAACTTCAACTTGGTAAGTTTGGATATCTTGCTGAACTCGAGTCAGTTGAGATGCAGCTTCCTGATTTTCTTTCGCAAGTCGTTCCCATCGAATCGCATCAGCACGAGCATTCCTCAAAAAATGGTTAAGCTCATGAATAGTAGGTGGATCTTTCCAACCTCCGTTAGGATTGTTGAAAGGGCGATCTTTGCGACGATCCTTGTCCGCGTCTCGCATAGCTTGAATATATGTTATAAATAATACTTTAATTTCTATAATACAATCTTTTTTAGTTGAAAATACTTAGGCGTATTTTTTTGTTACAAAACTGATCTTTACATCGCGTCGTGCGATCGCCTAATTCAAATTTCACATCAACGAGGATGCGATTCAGGTGTAGGGGTATTGCATGAACACCTTTAGCAATACCCAAGTCACAATAGAGAAAACCCTACCCAAAATGCAAGCAATAGGCACAGGTGTATAGGAATGAGCCTACAGTTTTAAACCTGACTAGAGCAATGTTAGCTCTTGGTTATTTGGCTAATTCTGGTATAGTCGCTTCTAACTTCAGACAGTTTGCACCATTAACTTGTAACTGGTACTCTACCTTATCCATCAGACGACTCATGATCAGCCAGCCATAGCCACCTTCTTGTTTATCTGTAGGGTTTGGCGGGAAGTAGGTAGACATATCAAAGCCTTCGCCATAGTCCCAAACCTCTAAAGCAATATCTCGTTCTTTGAGTTCCAAACGTAGTAAAACTGGCACATTCGCTTGCTCTTTGTGGGCATGACGTACTACGTTTGAGTATGCTTCCACCAAAGCCAGCCGCAAACGACTAGATTGTCGTGACCAGTCAACAGATTCTCCTAACTGAATTTTCAAGCATCCCAGCAACCAATGTTCGACAATGTTTAAATAATTCAAATCGCTTGGTACATGAAGCTCACTTTTCATTATTTATAAAACCTCCAGTGAGAGTATAGTTTGATCATCTTCTTGAACGTGGTTATCTGCCTGGATGCGAGCTAGTAAACGGCTAAGAGAAAGCGGTCGGGCTTCACTCTGTAAGAGTTGCCAAAAACCGTCTTGATTCAGCATAGAACGGCTAGCTGCCTGAATGGCACCCTCGGTTTTTTCTGAATTTAATAATTTATTTGATACTGTTGCTTCTGTAATTCCGTCACTAGCTAGCAATAAAGTATCTCCAGGATTAAGAACCAACCTACCTGACTGTGCTTGCCACTTAGGCAAGATACCCAAGGGAATGCCGCGTACCTTGAGATAATGGGGTTTTTCCTCTATAGGCGCTTCGCGTGACCAAAGCAGGGGATATATATGACCAGCATTAGCATAAACTAATTCTCTGGTAGTAGGGGTATAACAGGCTAAGGCGACGGTAATGAAGCAATTGTTACTAATCAAGTCATTACACAAAGCGTAGTTGAGATTTTTCATGACTACATTCGGCTCAGCTGGTGCTTCTTGAGATAATTCTCGCCGTAACACAGAAATAGCGCTAGCCATGAACAAAGCAGCGGGGACACCTTTGCCAGAAACATCACCTACTGCTAACCACAAATCGCCCTTGGGATGGACAAACACTTCAAAAAAATCACCTCCTACTTCACGAGCAGGATAGCAGCAAGCTTGTAACTTCGCACCTTTGATTTCAGGTAAACTTTGACGTAGCAGATTATGTTGAATTTGACGCGCAACTTCTAATTCAGCTCGAATCTGTTCTTGTTTTTCCTGAAGATGTTGGTAGAGTTTCGCCTGGGAAAGGGCTAAAGCTGCTTGTTCAGCCACACTTGCAATCAATTGGATGTCTTCGTCTTGCCAAGGACGACGATCGCCCCCACATTGATAGATAGTCAACACAGCCAACAAATCTTGTTGGTAGGAAAGTGGTACAATCAGGTAGTTACAGGAATTACCTTCATCGGTTGTATCTTGAATCAGTTGATAATGACCCGTTTGCAGAACTTTTTCAATTGAAATATCTTTGTCGAAGGCATCATTCGGTAAATCAGATTTAGGATCGTGATAAGAGAACAGATCTGCTGTCAAGCGATCGCCTTCTACAGGCCTGAGTAGGCAACAAGTAGCTTCAAATGCTTGTCCAATGATGGCTGCAATCTTTTCTAGCATGGTGCCATAGTCCAAACACTCCCTAATTGCCCTTGTTACTGCATTAAACAAAGATTCTCGCCGCAGCGCACGACGCAATTCTTGGGTACGTTTTTTGACTAGACGATATGCATCTGCCGCTTGCTCAACTAATACCCTCAACCGTTCCGGACTCCAAGGTTTTGTGATGTACTTGAACACTTGACCGGAGTTAATTGCTTCCACCAAATCTTCAACATCTGTAAAACCCGTCAGTAAAATCCGAATCGTATCGGGAAAGCGCTCTACCGTGCGACTGAGAAATTCAGTACCATTCATTTCTGGCATTCTCTGGTCTGAGATAATCACAGCCATTTCGCCTTCTTTGTCTAAAATTTCCAGCGCACTTAAGGCATGATTGGCCCTATATACTTGAAAATTTCGCCTAAAAGTGCGGTAGAGTAAATCTAAGTTATCTTGCTCATCATCTACGATCATGAGCTTCAGTTTGTCTACCCCTGTGTCAGTCATATTTGACTTGAATTTTTGAATAGTTGAATGGCGAGATAGTGCAATTTTTATCTCACCCCATCACCAAGGAACACTCAAAAAGTCTAGCTCAAGGCTGAAGTATGAAGGATGAAGTATAAAATTACTCCACCTCTCCATAGATGAAGCATAAATATCGAGCCATGTGATTTTTACACTTCACTTGCGGGTGAAGCGTGTACTGCTAATTTCTTACTTCATGCTTTAACCTTTACATTAAGAGACTTCTTGAGTAAAAGTTACCCACTTTGAACGTATAAAATTACTCAAAGTTTTCAACTTCCTTTGATTTGCTGAAAAAATACTACACACCAAAATCACTCATCCCACCAATCCAGAACGCAAGGCGCGTACTGCTGCTTGGGTACGGTCATCGGCACATAGCTTATTCAAAATATTCCGGACATGTGTTTTCACAGTCCCGACTGTAATGTAAAGGCGCTCTGCAATCATTGCATTGCTACAACCTTCGACAATCAACTGTAACACTTCCAATTCCCTTTCTGTCAGGGTGTAAGGGTCAATAATTTCCTGATTTTCCAAAAAATCTGGATTTTGGGTCAGGTTTTTATTATCTGCTACTGTTGTTTGCAGTGAGGGGGGATTTTGTTGGGCTTGTTGTAATACAATCCGAGCGATCGCTGGATCAATCCAAGCGTTGCCATTGTAAGTGACTCGTACTGCTTCCAGCAAATTATCAAACTTGATATCCTTCATACAGTAGGAATCTGCCCCAGCTGCAAAGGCTGCCAGTACTGCTTCTTTATTGTCTTGCAATGTTAAAATTAACACCCGCGTTGGCGGTTCTTCTCCATTAGCAGTAGATTTTAATTCCCGCGTGAGTTCAATACCATCCTTATCCGGTAAACCGATATCGACGATCGCAATATCTGGTTGTACCATTCTTAACATTTTCAGCCCTTCCGCGGCATTGGCAGCTTCTCCCACAACTTCAATTTCTTCCTTTTGCAGCAGTGCTGTCCGAATACCCACACGGGTGAGGTCATGATCTTCAATCAGAGCAATACGAATTTTACTCATAGTCAACTTCCGCCCTTTACACTACCTTAACTGTAAAGTCGAGTTTAGTGACATACTCCCAGCGCTGTCCTTGCCAGACAGCGCTGGCTGTCTACTGGGGTAAACCTGTATTTGGGAATAGCGCCCCTACTTCATCGCCTCCTGTGGTGGGGTGACAGCCGAAGTGTCAAAGTGTTACATCCAATAACCTTGCACTCTGGTCAATCCCAATAGTTAATATTGGCGATTCTTTTCATCACCGCGATCGCAAGACAGCGTGGGGCCGCTGGCGGTAAGAACTCAAACTCTTGATAGATGTAGTTTAAACACATTCCTACAAAAATAAATATAGTGGCACTGCCCTGAATAAGGCTAACACGTATAGGTATTCCTAATCTGATAAGTATCACTTTACATGCAAATATTAAACTTAGATTACAAAATCAGCTGATTTTCAATTTTTGTGTAATATAAGTTATTTTTATGACGCTTAATATTTGGGTATACTATTTTCAGCTAGGAGATTCAGTTACCTCACAGATATAGTTTGTCGGCTTTTTACCTTGTAAATAGCCAATTGTTATTTCCTAAAATTTCCACGTTCACCTATTAAAAAATTTGATAGACTATCGTTCTAAAGAACTTGGTGTGAGACTATTCGAGAATCGGCTATGTTTAAACAGCCTAAAGCGTTTTCAGTACTGGGGATACCAGTTCATGTCATGAGTAACTATCCAGGCTGGTTGCTAGAATGCTTGCAACAAAGCAAAGGTACTCATGTAGTTACTCTCAATGCAGAAATGACTATGCAGGCAGAGCGGAATACCGCCCTTGCCAAAGTGATTCAAGATGCCGAGCTAGTGATTCCAGATGGCGCGGGAGTAGTTCTGTATTTGCGGTGGCTTTTCTGGCAAAAAGTTCAACGTTGTCCAGGGATTGAACTAGCAGAAATACTCCTGCGAGAAATTGGACAACAGCAGCCAAATACAAAGGTATTTTTCTATGGCGGAGCGCCTGGAGTGGCTACACTAGCGGCAGAATATTGGCAGCAGCAAACTCCCACTTTGAACATAGCGGGTACTCACTCCGGTTATCATTCTCCAGAAGAAGAAGAGCAATTAAAACAAACTCTTGTGCAATTGCAGCCACAAGTAATTTTTGTGGGTTTGGGAGTGCCACGTCAAGAATTATGGATTGCCGAAAACCGTCATTTATGTCCTCAAGCCATTTGGATTGGTGTCGGTGGTAGTTTCGATATTTGGTCGGGGACAAAAACTCGCGCTCCCGCCTGGTTAGGAAAAAATAATTTGGAATGGCTGTATCGGCTTTATCAAGAACCTTGGCGTTGGCGGCGGATGTTAGCTTTGCCAGAGTTTGCATTGAAAGCTTTTGTTTATCGGTTAACTGCAAGGGGTGCAATTAGTTAACAGCTTGCCATACCACAATAGTGACTTCTAAAGTAGGAGTGACAGTAAATAGTTACAAGGTTTCCGGTAAGCGAAAAGCTCAGTCACAAAGCGTGCTGAGATATACAGCAGATTTCATTTGAGTGAGGTACAAAAGGGCGGGCAGGATGCCCACCCCACAAGATTTAACATTAAGATGTGTACTTCATTTACTTGCAAACTGCTGTAAGCGACACGGGCGAATAAATTTGCCTTGGTTTTTGCATTTGCCATGTTTACGCCAGTTTCCCTTTTGACCCAAGAATCCCCCGTTTTATAAACGGGGGAGTGTCAATGGAAGAACGACTGATCAATGGAAACCCGATTCTGTATTACACAAAAAGACCATCTGGCGATCGCTATTACTTACCTTAAGAGGTAACAAAAAAGTAGTATTACTGAGGATACTGCCAAAAATTTTTAACATTTATACTTTGAAATTGAAATTCCCAGGCACAACCTGGGAATCCTTGTTTTAAGGTCAATTTCAATCGCCAACTTTCAGTACTTTATTTTATGAGAACTGCTATAAAAACTCCAGAAAAGACTGACAAATCCGTTGAGAGAGAGGATAGTACAACTCAACAGGATGGTAGCAATACGCCTGCAATGGTGCAATTGCGCTCTGTGACAAAGACCTATACCAACGGTTATGAGGCTTTGTTGGATGTCACCCTAGAGGTTAAGCAAAAAGAATTTTTGTTTATCACTGGCCCTAGTGGTTCTGGGAAATCAACACTGTTAAAAATGTTATATGGTGAAGAGTTACCAACACAGGGAGAAGTGATTATTGATGACTGTAATGTAGCAGCTTTGCGGGGCGATCGCTTGTCATTATTGCGGCGACGTATTGGCATTGTGTTTCAAGACTACAAACTGATTCCCCAACGTACTGTGGCGGAAAATGTCACTTTTGTATTGCAAGCTCAGGGGTATACCCGTAAAGAAATTCAAAGACGTTTAGAACCAACTTTGAAACTGGTGGGTTTGCTTTCTAAAGCTGACCGTTTTCCCGATCAGCTTTCTGGTGGAGAGCAACAGCGCGTGAGTATTGCGCGGGCGATCGTCGGTACACCGCCATTGCTTTTAGCAGATGAGCCAACAGGAAACCTTGATCCAGATAATTCCTGGCAAGTGATGCAGATTCTCCAAAAGTTAAATGCCTTTGGAGCAACAGTAATTGTCACCACTCACGATGAACAACTCGTGCGTCGGTGCAACAATCCAGTGGTACAAGTCCGCAACGGACGACTGTATAGAAAATAGTCAATAGTCAATAGTCAATAGTCATCAGTCAATAGTCAATAGTCATCAGCCATCACTCATCACTCAACAGTTAAGAACTTTTGATTTTGGACTTTGGACTTGACTACACCAAGTGGAGTCATTGGGCTAGATGCTACTACTTGTAGGCGATCCAAAGCTTGCAAACTGTCAAATGCTGCCTCTCTAATTACTGCTTCCTCCTCTCGACTAAGTAAAAGTTGCAAGCATTGGACAGCATCTTGCTGCACCGTATGATCAATTTTCCTACGTGTAATGAATTTAGTTAGTTGCCGTATAGCAATCAAACGCTTCAAGGGGTCTTGTGCTGTGAGGTCGAGCAACAATCGGTCAAAATTATCTTCTGCTCGATTTCCATAGAAGCTGACGATTTGCCAGACTAACAAAATTAAAGTTAATAACGTCCCCAAACCTTGGACAATAGCACCAGCAGCAATCCAAGGGCTGTTAGATTCAACCCAGATTGCAGCTGCCATGTAAGTACTGACAGTAGCAATTCCGCCACTACCAACAGCTAACGTTAACCGACGATTTGGACTATTTAAAAACCTGTGAATCTCTGACCAACGCGACTCCCAGTCCCATTCTTGCATGGAGTACACCAATAACATTACCCCAACGCCCAACAGCAGCGCCAAAAAGAGTTTCCAGTTCCATAGCAGCATAGCAACAACAATTGTCAGGAAGCTAAGCATTCCTCCTGGCCCAGAGAAAGGTTTGAAAGTTCGTTGTCTTGGACTTCCCCTCTTCAACTCTGGAAGCGACCAGTTGGGATGCTGGTTGATTAATTGCTGCCAAAAAGACGAAGCCTTTACCACAGTGTTTACCTACTTGATTACTAGATTGTCTAATGTATAAGAATAACTGGGTCTTAGCAAGTCAGAGCAATTTTGTGACTGTATTTTTAATCTGACGCAGGCCAGAGGTGTATAAATAATTGGTTGATCGATAATAGGAAGTTAGGAGTTAGGAGTTTGGAGTTAGGAGTTTGGAGTTAGGAGTTAGGAGTTAGGAGTTAGGAATTATTTCTCCCTCATCTCCCTCATCTCCCTATCTCCTCATCCTCCCCTTATATCATGTCCGTTTAAACACTTATGATACCTGTGGGGGTTGGTAATGGGTAATGGGTAATGGGTAATAGTAAAAAACAATCACCCAACGGGAGAGCCAGTCGCTCATGGGGGAAACCCCCTGTCCCCGCGCTGGCTCACCAATTACCAATTACCTATTACCAGGCAAACCGACTATATCGTAAGTAATTAGCCGAACTTGATATTACTTCCCTAGTCGAGAAGAGTGCAAGTTAAATATACATCAGCTTACCTATGTTTCAGCCACAGGGATTTGAGCAACGCTCGATAATTACCTCACTAGGTAAAATGGCATACTATACTGCTACTGGCTCACCTTGGCAGAACGAGGCAATCGCCAAAGGTGAAAAGGAAACTTTGGTGTTCCTGCACGCTTTTGGTGGTGGGTCTTCTGCTTATGAGTGGTCGAAAGTTTATCCAGCCTTTGCTGCTGAATATCGGATTTTGGCACCAGATTTAATCGGTTGGGGTAGATCCGAGCATCCAGCACGGAATTACCAGATTGATGATTATTTAACCACAATTCGGGAGTTTTTCCAGCAAACTTGTACAGGGCCAGTGACAGCGATCGCTTCTTCCTTGACAGCAGCCTTTATAATTCGAGTAGCGATCGCCCATCCCGAATTATTCAAGTCTTTAATTCTGGTCACACCTGCGGGACTGTCGGACTTTGGTGAAAATTACTCCCGTAGCTTTTTTGCCCAGATAGTCAGTATTCCTTTTGTTGATCGGTTGCTATATAGCACTGGAGTTGCTACAAGTAACGGTATTCGCAGTTTCTTAGAACAACGGCAATTTGCCCAACCTAATCGAATTTATGATGAAATTGTAGAAGCCTATTTACAATCTGCCCAGCAACCCAATGCTGAGTATGCGGCGCTATCTTTTGTACGTGGCGACTTGTGCTTTGATTTATCACTTTACATTCAACAATTGACAACTCCCACTGCGATTATTTGGGGACAACAATCAGAATTTACCGGCCCTGAAATTGGTCGTCGTCTTGCCCAGAATAATCCCCAAGCAATCCGAATATTTCAACAGTTGGAAAATGTGGGATTAACACCACAGTTAGAACTACCAGCGGTAACAATTGGGTTAATTCGCCAGGTTTTACCTTTGCTGAATTAGTTTTTTAACCACTCGTCAAGGTTGATGACAGATGACAGTCATCTGTCATCTGTCAGTACAATTAGATATATATAGCAATCCGATTTGATTTGGAGAATCACTCGTAGAGGTAAGGGACTGGGGAACTCGGGGCCCCCGCGACCGCAGGGAGTGGGGATTAGGGGCAATGGGGACTGGGGACTGGGAAGAAGGAATAAAGGTGTACTGAGTTTTGTTCAAAAATCAAATATGAGTCCTATAACTTAAATGTGTAACAGCTTATCCTTACTTCCAGGAGAGTTGTTTTAATTAAAATATTAAGATATGCCTGCAAGAGATATTTATCATGATGCTGTTAAGAATGCCTTAATTCAAGAAGGCTGGATAATTACAGATGATCCACTACATTTAAAGTGGGGTCAAAAAGATATGTATGTAGATTTAGGAGCAAAACAACTTTTAGCCGCAGAACAAGGTACTAAAAAAATAGCTGTAGAAATTAAAAATTTTGTCAGTCCTTCAGAAATGGCAGACCTCAAAGATGCTATTGGGGGATTTATTATGTATAGCAATAGCCAAGGTGGTTAGGACATCAACAGATGATAAAACCTAGACACAAAAAGGCTTTTCACCCAGTCCCCAGTCCCCAGTCCCCATTGCCCCTAATCCCCACTCCCTGCGGTCGCGGGGGCCCCGAGTTCCCCAGTCCCCAGCTATATCGTGCTGTTATCCAACGCCTAGAACCAAAAAGAACATTATATTTGGCGGTACGCGACAGCGTATTTACAGCTTTGTTTGAAGAACCAATTGGTACACTTTTAATAGAAACTGAGAATCTGAATTTACTCGTTTTTAATCCACAGACTGAGAGGATTATCCAATGGATACCTTAGATAAATATCGACGTATTATTAAAGAAGTATTAGTACCCTACACACAAATTCCTTATTCCTACGCAGATATTAAATGTCAAGCAGTATTTGATAATGAAAATGACAACTATTTGCTGATAACTCTGGGTTGGGATGGTGTTAAGCGAATTCACGGTTGCTTAGTTCATATTGACATTATTGATGGCAAAATTTGGGTGCAACGGGATGATACAGAAGATGGCGTGACCTATGAATTAGTAGCAGCAGGCATTCCTAAAGATAAAATTGTCTTGGGATTTCACCCGCCCAATGTCAGGCAACACACGGGATATGCTGTTACCTAAGCTTTCAAATAAAAAAAATAGCTCCCTCAAGTAGGAAGCAATGGGGGAAGCTATTAGAAAAAAAACATAAAAATGCTATTTATCTTTCACTCTGATATCGATGACAGTTGCATTAAAGTTATAGTTATAGCCTTCTAATTCAAAGGGCATACCAATTTTTACTTTGCTATTACCTAAAACTGGGCCGCTTTCGTTGACTTGGGCTTTGCCTTCTAATGTCAACAGCATATCTGTACTAAAGTTGTTAGCTTTGGGATCGGGCAATTCTTTAACTGTACCATCGGGTTGGGAAACATTTACTGTTCTAGGTAGCACTTGAATAGATTTAATTCCAATCTGGCCATAGGGTTGATTGCGGATAATCACATTAGTTTTACCGCCTTTATTGAATCCGTTGTCAAATAATCGTTCAGGGTCACGTACATTCAAACCACGAACTACTAAATCTACCTCGATGGGTACTGTTTTACTACCGACTTGGGCAACAGAACCAGTAGTGCCTGGAAAAACAAAGATGCCAAATATAACTACCAGAATGACCAGCACAGCAGCGAAATCAAGAATGTTAATTTTACCGAACAAGCGACCTTTGGAATCTAAAATAGCCATAAAAACTTTTCCTAGATACAAGCGGAATAATTGATTGTAGCAACAAGGTTTATGATAGACACGGCAATTTTCCCTACGGAGTCAGAACGAGATGCGGCTGGGTGATGCAGTCATGCGACAGTCTATCACGAGTTTGGAAATGGGGAGATGGGAGGATGGGGGAGATGGGGGGATGAGGGAGATGAGGGAGATGGGGGAGATGGGGGAGATGGGGGAGATGAGGGAGATGAGGGAGATGGGGGAGATGAGGGAGATGGGGGAGATGAGGGAGAATAAATTCAACATTCTTAACTCCAAACTCCTCACTCTTAACTTTGCGCCTCCAAACTCCTAACTCCTAACTCCTAACTCCAAACTCCTAACTCCAAACTCCTAACTCCTAACTCCTAACTCCTAACTCCTAACTTTGCGCCTCCAAACTCCTAACTCCTAACTCCTAAGCAATTTTGTGTTGGAAATGCAACTCAGCAAGCGTTAAATTCGTCCCATAATTTTAGTATTCTTACAAAATTATTCCCAGACCTGATTATGATGAACCCCAAAGTCTTGATTGCTAATTACCGTGTATGGCGGCGTCGCTGGTTTTATCCTTTTATTTCAGTGGTAGTTGCTTTGAGTTTGTGCTTAACTACACCCCAGCCTGGAAAAGCTCTAGATTTAATACCTTTTTTGTTACAGGGTGTTCAAGTATTTCAGCTTTCTAATATATCTGCTAACCAGGAAGTTGATCTAGGTAAGCAGATTAATCAGGAATTGGTGAGTAGTGATGTTCGACTGAATCGTGATCCTGAGATTAATCGGTATGTACAACAAATTGGTCGGCGTTTAGCAGCCAATAGCGATCGCCCCAACTTACCTTATACTTTTCAGGTAGTTCAAGATAACTCTATTAACGCTTTTGCTACTCTGGGAGGCTATGTTTATGTCAACACGGGTTTGATCAAAACCGCAGACAATGAAGCGGAACTAGCCAGTGTTATCGCCCATGAAATCGGTCATATTGGTGGAAAACACGTAGTCAAACAAATGCAGCAAAAAGCGGTGCAAAGTGGTCTATTAACAGCAGCGGGCTTAGACCGAAATTCTGCGGTGAAAATTGGTGTGCAGTTAGCGCGAGATTTACCTCGCAGTCGTAAATACGAATATGAGGCGGATCAAAAAGGTTTGAGAACTTTGACACGCGCTGGTTATTCCCCGTCTGCAATGGTTTCGTTTATGAAAAAGCTGTTGGGGAAAAGTTCTACTCCGACATTTTTGAGTTCTCACCCTGGCACAAGCGATCGCATTACTGCTTTGCAACGTTCCATTAAAGCCCAACCTAGCAGTGGGCAATATGGATTGGATAATACTGCTTATAGAGCTAATATCCGAGAATTACTCTAGTCTTAATATTACTGTGGAAAGTCAACAGTCAATCATCAAATGCCATCCCATCTCAATTTATGCTCGCTTATGGCGGCGATCGCTGACTTGGGATGGTTCAACACTGATTACCCCTTCTGTTAAAGGCAGGGTACGCAGGCAGTTACTAAAAACGTTGATTTGATAAATCAGGTTATTTGTAATGTCTAATCCAGTCAACCAACCACTGCGGGGATGATAAGCACCAGTATCTATATCTAGCCACCCTTGCCCTTGTGCGAGTTTACCAGGAGTCACACCCGGTAGAGTAAAAGTTATAGTATGGCCAATGATAATTAGTTTATCAGGAAAGTATGGCTGTTGAATGCTGTGAAATTCATCTCTAATCCAGCAAAATTGCTCAGCAGTTTGTTCTGCTAAAGGTATGGAAGGATGAACGCCAGCATGAGTTAACCAAATATCTCCCAAATCGAGATATGTAGGCAGCGCCTTAAACCAATCCAAATGTTCGTCGGGAATGGGGGCTTCTTGGTAACTGGCTATGGTTGCTTGCCCACCACTGTACAGCCATGCTTGCATCGCTGGCTTGGGAATGCTCTCGCTAGTGAGAATGTTGATTAACATCTGCTCATGATTTCCCAGCAGACAGGCATAATTATTTCGTTTGACAAAATTAACTACATGTGAGCTATGAGGGCCACGATCAATTAAGTCTCCGAGAAAATAGACTTGATCGTCTGATGCCGGAGCGATCGCCTCCAACAATATCATCAAACCTTCATAGTGACCATGCACATCCCCAATAACAATTCGACGTTGGCTAGATTCGCTCATCGGCTCTTAGCTTGAATAATTTAGCTCATTACTTCTGCTACAGTTTAAGCTGTCTAATTTCCAAGAAAGAAATGTTAAAAAAACTTGACAAATTTACACTTGACTCAACATTCATTAGTCAACAGTCATCAGTCATCAGCCAACAAACACTAAGAGTATTTATGCTTTCTGAATGCGCTTTAGCTTAGAATTTAGGCAGTTGCCGTATTGTACTGAGATAAACAATGTCTGAAAAGTTTTCTGCCGAAATTAGCGATCGCATCTGTAACCACATGAACGAAGATCATAGTGATGCAGTAGTTGTTTATGCCAAAGCTTTTGGTGGTGTCACGAATGCGACAGCAGCACAAATGCTGTCAATTAACTCTGAGGGAATGGATTTAACAGCACAAGTAAATGGTGAAACTGTACCAGTTCGTATTCAGTTTGATCATATTTTAGCTGATGCAGAAGATGCTCACCAAACTTTGATTGCAATGGTGAAGCAAGCAAGAATTCAAGCAAATCAGAAATAGTTCCAGCGAATCACCAAGTTTTCTGTCTAATGATACTTATAAAATATTGAGGCTGACCTATTAAACAATAGCGTATGTCTAGTACACATGAGTAGCTCTACTGTTATTGTGTTCCTCTCTCGTGATACGCTGCAATATGCAATAATATTGATTCTCTGAAGCTGCCTTGCTGCTCACAGAGAAATCATTTACTAACTACGTTGTAGATGTAAGTGCCAGTATTTTTGTGTCAGCTACTCAATCCAATGACATATTCATTATGTTGAATTCAACTTATAAAAGAAATGTTGAGGAACTACGTAAGTTAGCTTCTATGTTTTGGCCTTCAGAATTATCAAAACAAGAAGCAGAACTGAGTATAATTCCAAAACTTATAGAAACTCAAGACCAATTTATTGCCATTCTAAGCATTAAGGCTACTAGTTTAGATGCTTTATTTCAAATTATTGAATCCTCAAGTTTGTCAGCAAATTTATTTTTGAAACATTTGCTCGTTCTAGCTGACTTTGGAGGGGAAATGCTTCAGCGATTAAACAGTCAATTTAATTCTCTTTTTCCTTCGAGAAGGCTAGATTTCTTATGGAATACACAAAGTTACTCTTATAATTTTCGAGTTTTGCCTGTTCGAGGTCAACTCAATAATAGTAAACTTGGTATTACTGGTAAAAAGATAATACAAAAACAACCTCTTTCTGAACTTCACAAAGACATAATAGCTGTAATTTTATTTGGCAGTAGTTTTACAGATGAAAAAGCGTCAGAGATTTTAGCAAAATGTGAAATCGGCAACTATATAGGACTACCAGATAAATTACAAAAATTTATTAAACAAAGATATATATGGGTTAGTCGAATTACTGCTGGTTCTCAATCAAATACTTTAGGGCAGATTACCCAAGCCTTTGTAAAAAAATATTTAGAAGACAATCTTGATGTTCCAAGCGTTAATATCAAGCCAAATGGATATTTGCCAGGTGTAAGCCATAGAGAAGATAATAATCCAACAACCTTTGATATTGTAGTTTCTAAAGCAGAAAAGTATGTAGCAATAGAAGTTAGTTTTCAAGTAACTACAAATAGTGTAATTGAGCGAAAAGCTGGACAAGCAAAAGCTAGGTTTGAGCAAATTGAAACACTTGGATATAAAATAGGTTATGTCTTGGATGGTGCTGGCAACTTTCAAAGAGATAATGCCCTAAGAATAATTACTTCATATAGTCATTGCACAGTAGCATTTTCTCGTGAAGAACTTGATGTACTTTGTAGTTTTTTAAAGGAATACCTGGTGTAAAATAGATAAGCTTGGTTGGTAAGTAAGTTACTAGTGTATAAATTATCATCTATGTATAAAGTTCGGTTTGTTGATTTATTTTCAGGAATAGGAGGAATTAGATTAGCCTTTGAACAGGCATCTCGTTCCTTAGATATAGAAAGCGAATGTGTTTTAAGTAGTGAAATTAATAAAGATGCTCAACTAGTTTATGAAAAAAACTTCGGATACACACCTTTAGGTGACATCCGACTTCTAGATAAACTACCAGAACATGAAGTTTTATTAGCTGGATTTCCCTGTCAGTCCTTTTCTCATGCTGGTAAAAAAGAAGGTTTTGGTGATACCAGAGGCACACTATTCTTTGAAATTACTCGATTATTAGATACATATAAACCACAAGCTTTTATTTTTGAAAATGTCCGTGGTCTTTACAGTCATGACAAAGGAAGAACTCTGGCAACAATTAAACACGAAATCACAAAACGAGGTTACAGCTTTAATACTTTTTTACTCAACAGTGCCAATTTTGAATTACCACAAAACCGTGTCAGAATTTATCTAGTAGGAATTTTAAACGCTACTCCCACATTTGATTTAATTTCTGATGTCGGGCCGAAAGATTCCCATTCTTACAACCCTCAGCAGCTATCTTTGTTTTCACCACTAAAAAAGAATGTGACTGTTGCTGATATTTTGGAAGATAATCCCGATAGAAAATATGATTGTTCGCCAGAGTTTATCCAAGCCTTGAATCGAATATTTAATCATGATTTAAATCGGTTACATGGTGTGAGACTTATTGATTATCGGGGTGGAAACTCGATTCATTCTTGGCAATTAGGATTACGTGGTGAGTGTAGTCTTGAAGAAATCGCATTGATGAACCGTTTCATCTTAAAGAGACGAAATAAAGAATTTGGTCATGAACAAGATGGTAAATTATTAACTCAGGAACAAATAGCTAGTTTTTGCGATTATCCCCATCTTGAAGAAATTTTGAATTCGTTAGTTACTAAAAAATATCTGAAATTAATTAATGGCAAATATAAACCTGTATCTGGCAACTTTTCATTTGAAGTTTATAAGTTTGTTGATCCAAATAAAATTTCTGTCACCTTAGTTGCTAGTGATGCCAATAGATTGGGTGTTTATCATAATCAAAGAGTCCGGCGATTAACTCCCCGCGAGGCAGCAAGGTTGCAAGGTTTTCCTGATAATTTTATACTTCATCAAAATGATGATAAGGCTTATTTTCAACTAGGGAATTCTGTAAGCATTAATGTTGTTAAAGCTGTGGCTGAGGAAGTGATAGTAAAAATTTTCTCCCACAGTAAAAAACAGAGAAATAAATCTGAACCAATATTTGTTTAATTGTTGATTGGCAAATTCCTTGGCTGGCTTCAAAACTCTTTGTGCCTGATATAGAGAAATTTATAAAAGTCATCAATACACAAAGAGTTTTTACCATATTTAGTATAGTTAGTTGATAACGACTACTTAAAACCTGAATTTTATTAGACCTCTTGCAAAAGTCGTTCTTTGCGATCTTTTCTTTGCGCCTTTGCGACGGCAGTCGCTTCAACGGGGGGAACCCCCGCAACGCGCTGCCTCGCCTTTGCGTGAGAAAAAAAATATTTATGCAAGAGGTCTATTGTGTAAAGCTATAGCCAAATTTATAGGTAAATCTAAAATGTTAAAACCTGACTAGAGCTATACTTTTAGCCAAATTGAAGCAAAAGTAGTCTTTATATACAAATTATGGAAAATTAGCAGGTGGGATAGTTACAGGTGAGGGAAAACTAGCGGGTGGGATAGTTACAGATGATGGATAATTAGGAGGTGGGACAATTAGAGGTGGCGGCGAAGCAGGAAAGAGACGAGTCTCAGGCAATTGATTGTAATATCTATAACCTCGATCTAAGCGATAGTCCGGTCTATTGACAGGATATCGATTGTAATATCTATAACCTCGATCTAAGCGATAGTTTGGTCTATTGACAGGATATCGATTGTAATATCTATAACCTCTATCTAAGGGATAGTTTGGTCTAGTATAAGTTCCATTTCTGCGGTAATCACCACGAACAGAGTCGGCATTTGCTGAATTTGCAAAAGATACCCATGTCCCTAGAGATAAAACAGTGAAACCTACTGAAAAAATTGCACTTGAAAATTTTTTCATATCTAAAGTAGATATCAAACTGTACTACATTAATAGTAGCTCGTAAGTTAATCTTCTTGCTGCAATAACCAAAAGCCGCTATAAGTCATCCCTGAATCATCAGGTTGCACCAGCAAAAAATGTAGTCCGTGACTTTGCTGTTTTCGCTGTTCGTAAACTTTAGCAGCAGCAGCAACTTCTGCATCTGCAAAAGTTGCTACAACCC
This sequence comes from Nostoc sp. UHCC 0702, assembly GCA_017164015.1. Classification (GTDB taxonomy): domain Bacteria; phylum Cyanobacteriota; class Cyanobacteriia; order Cyanobacteriales; family Nostocaceae; genus Amazonocrinis. The sequence continues at coordinate 5,363,334 of CP071065.1, read as the reverse complement.
ATCTATCTGCCAAACCAGCTTCTAATATTAAGCCATCCGGCGCACCAGCTATGTAATTCAACGCTACTGGTTGTGCTTCTTGTAACCACTTTGCTAAACGTAGCGATCGCCTACCTCCATAGATTACTACACCAGGTACAGGAAGTGTTGACGCTAAACCTAGATTGATGGGTTTGAGGAATTCTGGCATATATAAAACGGGGATTAAGCGTTCTGCAAATACATCCACAAGTTCACCAGCTTGGAGTGTAGCAAAACGCCATTCTTCCCCCCACAAGTTGTCTGGTAAGGGCATGGGTGGTGGTTTATCCAGCACCAAAGTATATTGTTTTTCTTGCAACCACTGCTTCAATGCCAAAGTGTGACGAGTCGGTTCAACATTAATACCTAAATTGCGTCCAGCCGCCTGAATTAAACTCAAAGACTGAGGGCGAAATACTTGAATCACATCTGGCAATTTTTCACCAGCTGCAAGCTGAATTTGAGCAGCAACCCAACTCGAATTCGCTGCTGACTGAGGACAGGTAGCTGCATATTCAAAGTTACGAGTTGCATCACAAATCGACAACTCCCATAACACTTGTCCAGATGCATTTTGTTGCGGACTACGATAAAAATCAGCTTGCCATATACGCATATGAATTAATAACTAGGTTAATAAAATTAACTAAAGATGCAAGATTATAGCCATTTTCAATCCGGTGAGGTACAGGTATGCAAATAGACCTAACCCCCTAACCCCCTGACCCTAATCCCCATTAAATTCCGGCTAAGCCCGAATTTAATGGGGGCCCCGAGTTCCCGAAGCGGGAAGGGGGAACAATTCAAAGCCTCTCTCCTAAAAGGAGAGAGGAATGGAAGTGAGGTCAAAATTGTACCTCACTAGTTTGAGAACCGCTATAGCTGTTATAAATTTAATACCATTTTGGATTTTAGATTTTAGATTTTGAAACATTTATTGAATAAGCTTTTTAGCTTTTCATTTGTCACAATTATTTTTCAAATTGGTAGAAATTGTATATTTATTTGTGTTAACTGATAACTGTTATCAGTCATCACTATTCCATATATTTTTGTAACCGCTCATTTAAAGTTCCTGTGTGTAACTCAAATAAATGATTATCATAATCGTAAAAATATAAGGAAAGTCCTTCACCGTTGATACGGCTTCGACCTTCTTTCACCTCCACCCCAAGATTTTTAACTCTTGCAGCATAAAGTTCATAGTCTTGTTCATTGATTTTAAAAGCCACATGATTATAAGTTTTCTTTAATAAAGGCTCACCTTCCATAATCGCAATCCATAAGTCATTAATCAAGAAAAATTTTTCTTTTGAAACAGAGAAGGTTTGCTCACCGCTAGAATAAACTTCGTGAGCATCGAAGATGAATGTGAGGAATTGTTTCATCTTCTCTAAATCCTTAACAATAAATGTAATATGACTAATTCCTTGAATCATTTATGTTTATATTCTACATTCTATTCAAATTTGGCAATTTGAGAATCTTGTTATAACCACTTTCCCATACCGATGACATTGTTATCCGAAAAACCTAATTTTTCGTAGAAAGCGATGACAGACTTATTTGAAGACCGTACTTGTAGATTAACTTTTACACAGCCTAGCTTTTTTAATTCAGCTTCAGCAGCTTCCATTATTAGCCTACCGATACCTTTGCACTGATAATCTGGCGAGACTGCCAAGTAGTTTATCCAACCGCGATGTCCCTCATAGCCTGCCATAACTGAGGCGATAATTAAGCTATCCATCTCTGCTACTAAAAACAGATGTGGTTGAAATTGCAATTTTAACTCAATGTCGCGTTTTGGATCGTTCCACGGCACAACTAAATTGCAGCGATGCCATAACTCGATAACCTGTTGTTCATCATCTAACTGATAGGGTCGAACTTTGAGTCCTGTGATTTCCATATATTTGAGAGTTGCATTCAATTAAAAATTTTTAATTAGTTTTACAAAAAAAAGGGGCAGATAATCCACCCCTCTATGGAACCAGTAAGTTTAAAATGCTTTACAGCAGAACTTTAGCCAAAATAGGCCCTACACTGGTAGCAATTTCTGGCACATAAACCTGTGAAACGTAGTCGGCAATCATTCTGTCTGTGTTGAATAGCGGCGCATTTGTCTTAATGGACGCTTTCATCATCTGTACCCAGCGATGGGGAATGCCATTGGCATCTTGGTCATAATATAAAGGAACAATTTCCTCTTCCAACAGTTGATACAACGACTGGGAGTCAATGCGGTCTTGCAGTTCTTGGTCGCTAGTATGAGCATCTTCACCAATTGCCCAACCGTTAGTTCCTTTACCATTGGTATCGGCTTTGTAACCTTCGCACCACCAACCATCGAGGACGCTGCAATTAATGCCACCGTTGAAGCAGACTTTTTGCCCGCTTGTACCCGATGCTTCCAAAGGACGGCGGGGGTTGTTTAACCACACATCCACACCTTGCACTAGTTTTTGCCCGGTGAAAATGTCGTAGTCTTCAATAAAGGCAACTCGGTTGAGAATTCCTGAATTTTGGCACCACTCCATCAAACGCTGGATAATTCGTTTACCTTCTTCATCTGCTGGATGAGCTTTACCGGCGAAGATAATCTGTACTGGACGGTTGGCATTACCAAAAATCTTCAACGCCCTTTGGGCATCACGTAAAATTAGATCACCACGTTTGTAAGGGCTAAAGCGTCTGGCAAATCCAATTGTGAGAACGTTGGAGTCTAGCAGGCTATCAGCAGCTTGGATGAGTTTGTAATCTTCACCACGCTGTTCCCGCGCTTTCTTGACTTTATAGCGTGTGTAGGCGACGAGTCTGTCTTTGAGGATGAGATGACGCGACCACAGTTCTTCATCGGGAATTTCCTCAACTTTCGCCCACATTTCGGGATCAACTGCACGAGTTTTCCAGTCTGCTCCTAAATACTGATTATACAAGTCAGCCAATAAAGGAGCAGTCCAAGTAGGTGCATGTACGCCATTGGTAATGTAACCAATTGGCACTTTGTCTTCTGACCGCTGGGGAAAGAGAACTGTCCACATTTTGCGGGAAACTTGACCGTGCAACTCACTCACACCATTGCAAGCACGACACATCCGCAAAGCTAAAACGGTCATACCAAAGGGTTCCCAAGGGTCGCCTAGTCGTCGTGCGCCTAATGCTAAAAATTGTTCGCGGGAAAGTCGCAATTGTGGCCAGTACTGAGCAAAGTAGGAGTCGATTAAATCGGGAGAAAAGACATCGTGACCGGCAGGTACGGGTGTATGGGTGGTGAAAACACAACTGTTGCGTACCTTGGCTTCGATGTCGTAGAAGGATTTACCTGTACGTTCAATTTCTTGTCTAGCAATTTCCAAAGTACAGAAAGCGGCGTGTCCTTCGTTGAGGTGATAGACAGAAGGTTGAATTCCCAAGGCTGCTAAAGCCCGCACACCGCCAATTCCCAAGACGACTTCTTGGGCGATACGAGTTTCTAAGTTACCACCATAGAGGTGTCCAGTTAGCCAGCGGTCGATGGGATCGTTGTCTTCGCGATCGCTATCTAGTAAATATAAACTTACCCGCCCAACTTGCACTCGCCAAATTTGCACTTTCACTTGTCGCTGGCGAATTTCTAGCTGGATAGTCAGCGGTTGCCCTTGTTCGTTTTTAATTAACTCTATGGGCATCCGCCCAAAAGGATTATCCAGGTAGTAATCTTCTTGCCAACCCTGGCGGTTCAACCGTTGGCGAAAATAACCCTGGCGATACAGCAAGCCGACACCAACCAACGGTACACCCAAATCTGATGATGATTTCAGGTGATCCCCAGCCAGAATGCCCAAGCCACCAGAATACACCGGCAGAGATTCATGGATGCCAAATTCAGCACAAAAGTAAGCTATGGGGCGGTCTTGGGATACTTGCGGTGCAACACGACTCACCCAAGTATCTTTTTGTGCCATGTATGTGTCAAACTCACGCGGTGAACTACCCACACTGACTTGGAGTACCAAGTCCAGTTTGGGCTTCTGTAATCAAGGGGGAGTGCCTAAACTTAGACTTTCGTCCAAGAGTAGGACTTACCTCCCCTCCTACAGCAGAGACGGCTGAACCTTCCGCCTTTATCATTCTGATGCCTTCTGCTCTAATATTTATCGCCGCATTTTCATCCCGATCATGATGAGTATTGCAATGAGGACAAGTCCACTGACGGACATCCAATGGCATCTCACCTATTTGATAGAAACAATTAGAGCAAAGCTTAGAACTGGGGAACCATCTATCAATTTCAACCAACTTTCCACCTCTGCGTTCTAGCTTGTAGGCTAAAAAGTTAGTGAATGTTCCCCATCCTGCATCAGATATTGATTTCGCCAATTTATGGTTACGAACCATGCCTTTAACATGAAGATTCTCTACTATGACAGCTTGGCTATCGCTGACCAACTTATAACTAAGTTTATGCAGAAAATCCTGCCGAGAATTACTAACTCGCTCGTACACTTTGGCAACAACTTTTCTGTATCTATTTCTTGACTTGCTTGCTTTGACTTTACGTGCTAATTTTTTGTGTTTACGTTTTAGGTTTTTTTCATGTTTGGCAAGGTGCTTAGGGTTATCGTATTTAGAAACTTTATCGCCATCAGTGACAACAGCAAAGTGCCTTAATCCTAAATCAACACCGTATATCTTACCTTCTGAAACAACCGGATTTTCACCTTCTAACTCAGTCAGGATAGATGCAAGGTATTTACCAGAAGGCGTTTTACTCACAGTAACAGTCTTGACTTTCCCCTCAATAGCTCTATGTATTTTGGCTTTGACTATCCCGATATTTCCAGGGAGTTTGACATTGCCATCTACAATCTTGACGTTTTGAGGATACTGAACAGACTGCTTACCGTGTCTAGATTTGAATTTAGGAAATCCGGCACGTTTTTCAAAAAAGTTTTTGTAAGCTGTGGTCAAGTTGAGCGTTGTAGCCTGTAAAACTTGGCTATAACAATCAGATAACCACACCGTATCTTCAGCTTTTTTGAGTACAGGAAGAAATGCGTTGAGTGCAACACGGCTAAGTCCCTTACCCGTCTCCTTATAAGTCTCAATAGATTTATTCAAAGCATAATTCCACCACCATCTAGCACACCCAAAAGTTTGAGCTAGTTGATTTTGCTGTTCAAGTGACGGATATAAACGGACTTGCACAACCCTTCGACATCGCTCAGGGCAAGCTTTGTGTAACATTCAACATCTCCTCCTTGAGAGAATTATTTTACCACAAATATATATTGTGGCAAAGTAATCAAATAAAATAATTGTTGATTCGTCATACATCTAACATTTCTCTTTGCTATGCAAAAAATTAATATTAGATGCAATCCTTATCAACCGCCTTATATCCCGCCACTGATTCCGAATACAGAATTCAGTGGGGGACTTACGGCGTAATAGTTAAAGCAGATATCTGCTTTAAGTAAAATGGGTCTTCCGCTAACTGGGTGAGACGTTCGTAGCTGGATGACTCTAAAATTGCCACTGGGTTATGTCCACAGCGTTCCCATTCTTGGGGATCAATTGTTTGGAATAATGCTATGCGATCGCTAGTCCAACACCACCAATAGTTATAAGCTAAATCTGCTAAACGCTTGAGCGGAAAAGGTAACTTTTCACTCAATCGAACCGCTGCCGTGCTTACACTGCTGTTAGCCATACATATCTCCGCTCTTTGTTAATTTGTCTCTAAATGCTGGGGGCTGGTGACTGGCGACTGGGATGAACAACTTACATCTTTTTTCCCAATTCTTAATCTCTAATATCAAGTTCGGCTAATTACTTACGATCTAGTCGGTTTGCTTGGTAATAGCTAATAGGTAATGGGTAATAGGTAATACTCAAAACCAATTACCAATTACCAATTCCCAATTACCGACCTCCACAGATATCATAAGTGTTTAAACGAACATGATATAATCCCTGATTCCCAATTCTGGATTCTCAATACCTAATCCTTTCATTGAAAATCGGCGAAAATCCTCATTCTATCGTGGTTGAGGAAGAATTGACGCCTGCCGATTTTAGCAATAGGGAATAGGGAATTAGAACTTCTTTTTCCCATTCTCCATGCCCGATTCCCCATTTCCCAAAACTCCTTTTCCATGCGGTTGAAGTTTTTTATTATTCAATTCTCCCTTGTAGTTATAAATAGTTTATAGACATCAAACTTTATCCAAATTTAATGGCTTTTATTGTTTCTGCCTTGTATAAATTATCCATTCTTTTTGATATTTATAATATTTTTTTGTATCAATTTATTTGACCTTATCTTAAATTATTTATTTTGTTATTAATATTAAGTAACAAAAATTTAGAAAGTTATGAAATCTCCATATTTAGATAGAACTAAAACGAATCCTTGGGGAAACTTGCCAAACACGATCTATAAAAAATTAATACTAAGTCTCATTTAACTAATTACGTTTCGTGAGTCCCCCGCTATACATAAGTGTCTAGAAATGAGGAACAATTCTCCCTCATCTCCCTTATCTCCCTCATCCCCCAAAACCGAAATGTATTGGTAACTTGAGTTGATTAATTTTGCTGTTCCACACCCTGCACAACTGGCCTAATTTCGCCATTAGAAAATGGATCAGTGCCGCCAGTCCAATTAAAGTCACTAATGCGAATGCTGAAACCACCTAATTCCAGCACCGGATTGTAACGCAAGGTGATGCCATAAGTGCGGCGGGTATATTCCACAAAGTAGTCGGTGCTACTTTGTTCACCAGTATCTAAGTTAATTGAAGTTTGAAAACCTAAGCGAAATGGCCCGTAAAGTTGTTGTGAAATTCCAGCACTTAAGACTCTGTTATCTACAGAACGATCAAACAAAAAAGGCGATAACCCACTGTTTAAGCCTTGAGAATAAGTAATATTAAAAGCGGTGTAGTCTAAAAAAGGACGAGAAAAGTTGCCAATCTGCCCCAGTAAGCCAACTCTACCAGTGAGGGTGCTTTGGTTGTCTCCATTACTGTAATAGCTAGTAGTGCCTGTGATTCCAGCCACAGCCTGCAAATAGGGAACTACAGGGTTGGCTGTGTATCGTAATCCCTCGGTAGGGGTGGGTGGTAATGGTTTGCCGCGCCACAGCAAAAAGCCGGTACTGAGGTCGGCGCTGGCTTGTAAGCGACCAAGTGAGATGCGATTGTTTTCTCGAATTGGTTCTAGTAAGTCTAGGCGATCGGTGTTGGCGTCGATATACTGTGCGCCTGCTTGATAGGTGAGGTTAATGCCACTCTTACCTAAAGGAATTACTGGAGAGAGAAGCACACCACCAAGACTACTTTGGACAGTTTGAAAGCCGAGGGTACCATTATACAGACGATCGCGGTAGCTATATTCTAAATTTAGGGTATGGGGATTGCGATCGCCTAATAGCTGGCGCAACCGCAAACTTGCTCGCAGATTGTCCTCCACTTCGTCCAAGTCAAAACTGGTTAACTCCCCAGAACCTTGCAAAGAAGTCTGTGGACTGAAAACAGCATTCAGCCTGGACTTGGCACCAAACAGTGATGCGATGTTAGTTGAACCTTCTTCTACAGCTTTTTGCACAAAAAACTGGGGCGTGACACTCAAGGTTGCCTGTTCTGTATCGAGGGGTGTAAAGCCACGCTCCACAAATAAACCACCACGGCGATCGTCATCATACCCTGGCGATACGATGGCAGGGGTCACTTCCCGCTCCCGCCTGTCAATGGTCTGCCGATCTACTGGGATGGGTAGAGCGAAATTTTGGTCAAATACTAAACGCTGTCGCTGTGTTCTAATTCGGTCTATTAACGGGGCTTCCCGCGTCAGAGTCACTTTATCTGCCCGTAATTCTAATTCTGGAGGCGAAAACGGGTCATTAGTAATGCGTACATTCCTTGCTTGCCAGCCTCGCGGATAGAAATCAATGCGTTTTGCTTCAAACCGTACCCGCCTAATTACACCCCCGGCTTTTGGCGGTGGGATGTTTCTAGCGTCCCCCGTACCACCGAATACAAAGTCGATGCCTCCCGGACTGCCGACACCAGAAACAGGCTGATTGGCGCGAATGCGATCGCTTGGTGGACGCTGTGGAACTCCACCAGGTGTTGCCACATTTGCGGGTAAGAAAGCAAAGTCTGTTGAAGTTGAGGGTAGGTTGATTTCCCCCCTGCCATTTTCTAGTTCGCCACTGTCTTGGACAAAGTTATAAGTAAAGCGTTCTCCTCGTAATACCTGATCGCCCCTTGTCAAGGCTACATTACCTTCCCCAACGGCGATCAAGTTGTCTAAATTGACTTGTAAGCGATCGGCGTCTACCACTGCTCCATCAAATCGCACTACCACATTTCCAACGGCAGTGACAATTCGCCTTTGTTCGTCGTACTCCTGCCTATCTGATGTCACTTCTACAATTCTCTGTCTTGCTGGCGGCGTGCTGGCTGGTGCAGACTGTTGGGTTTGTTGGCTGGGTGACTTGAATTCTATAGTCGAGGGCGTTGCATTTTCGTTGCCTGAACTGCGAGACTTGAACTCTATAACATTTTGTACTGGTTGAGAAGTCGGTGCATTCGGTACAGTATCATCAGTAGATACAGAAAGGTTGATTTTCTCATCAGATTGTTGTCCAGTAGGATCAATTGGCTGTGTTTGTTCGACTAACTTTTCAGCTAAGACTTCCTCTTGGGGTGGCAATAAGTTTTCTCTATCTGTCAGGCTAGGATTAATAGTCGTATTTGGGCTACTTTCCCCTTGGGGATTAGAAAGTGTAACCTGCTGCATCGGATAACCAACTGCCTGTACCTCCCCCAAACTCGCAGCACTTCTAGAAACGCCTAAAGGAGAAAATTCTGGAGTGAAAGTTTCCGGCGTATTGGGTGGTACTAAAGTTTTGGGAACTACTGAGTTATACTTAGTGGCATCGATAGAAGTTGTTAAAGGTGAATAATTATTATTCGTCGTGTTGATGGTTTGCGGCGTCTGTGGTTTTAGTTGAGACTTTTCTTTACTTCCTGTGGTGCTAGTATCAGTCTCTACAATTGCAGTCAACTGGCTTTCACTAGCAGATGTAATGGAATTTGTCAGTTGTACAGGTTCGAGAATGGCAAGCAATGCGGGCGGTGGAACTGAATGAAGCATATTTAAAAACAATCAAGCTAGCAAATAGCCAATTGAGAGCCGGAAGGATGAATTACACTTTTGGCCTTCCGACTTTTGCTTTTTGCTTACATGGAGCAAGCCGCCCGGAAGAAGACACTGCGTTGCAAAGAGAATTCCCATGAATGAGTCTTTGCCCAAGAGCGACCAGCATCGGAGGGATTGTTTCCAAAGTTTGTTCGGAAAGTTTTCTCCGTTATAGCAACTGCCGTCTTGTTGAGACAAGTGTCCTTATAGCTGGTGTTTTCCGCTTTCCGGCAGTCGCGGATGATTTGTCTGGCTTTTACTCTAAATCCCGACGGCCGGGGTTACGAGCTGGGTCATTTGACAAAAATCCGAAGACGAAAATGGTCACGAAGAAAGCAACAACAATATAAACAACGATTTTTAAAGTCACCATCGAAATATCTCCAAGGGTCGTATGAGAAAAGCTCTCTGTCGGTATCTGCCACGCAGAAAAGATAGCTCCTTTATCTTACCCAAATCTCGTACTTTTTTGAGATGACTTGTTTGATAATAAGGGGCTGCTGAAGTTTCGATGTCTACACCAGCATAGCTTACTCTACAAAAAGCGGTTCTTGTGGAGTAGGGTAGGCGCACAAGCGCCTACCCTAGTTAAACTTTTAGCTGGTACTGTAGTTTATCTGATTTGTAGATGCACAGAAATTAGTTGTTAACTAGTACAGCTTGTGACGTTGACTAACAGCATAAGTTTCCAGTTGCAGCTAAAAACAAGAGGCGGGGGGGATGGGGAGATGGGGAGATAGGGGGATGGGGAGATCTTTCAAGGGTAGGTATAGCAATCCGATTTGATTTCTGAATCACTCGTAGAGGTAAGGGACTGGGGACTGGGGACTGGGGACTGGGGACTGGGAAGAAGGAATAAAGGTGTACTGAGTTTTGTTCAAAAATCAAATATGAGTCCTATATTTAACAAAGTCATGTTTTAGCAGGTAAAATACTTCAGGACTTACGCAACTGTCACAAGCAATGGTGCGGTGTAACCGCGCCGTGCGCCTAAACAACTACGCGATAAACATAGGAACAGCCGGACGTTTTAGTTGCTGAACTAAATAATTAGATAGTAGTCCATGCTTAATTTGATAAATTGTTTGACCAGTTATATAAGCTAAATTTTTGAGCCGAAGCCAGACTAAAATAGCGCAGGCGATATGATTTCTTTGAATACGACCCTTACGGCATTGACATGATTCAATGCCAGTCAATTGCTTTAATTCGCGGTGAAACTCTTCAATTTTCCATCGAACCTTACACACTTTTTGTACAACATCCGTAGAATCTTGAGATAAATCGTTTGTAGCGATAAAATCCGTTCTGTCGGTCGAGACAGTTACTCGGAATAGTTTCACTTTTTTAGCTTGAGGAAACTTTTTTATTTTTATTATTTTACCTGATATCAACTCCTCCTCATTCCAAGATAATGATTCAATCCTTTTATAATTTTCAAGACAATTAGTATCATCTACAAGTCGATTACGTTTCAAAGGACAATAATAATATTTTCCTAAGCCATCAATGTATAACATTAATTTATTTGTGGCATACCAACTGTCCATTAACACAGCTTGGAATGGTAAAACCTTATGATATACAAGGTTTTGCAGCATTTCTGTTACATGGTCTATTTTAGTTTTACCATCTGAGTCTGGGTCATAAATACGATAGTCAACCACCCAAAATTTTCCTTCTTCATGATTGACATATATACAATTTATTAAGCCGATACCCTGGATTACACCATGTTGGTTGCCACTATATTGTCGTTTACTTGTCTCTATTTCTGTGGCGTATCGTTTATCCAGCACCGTGTCATCAAAAACTAGATATGCAGTATCACTCACTTGGACGATATCTTTAACATTATCCCAAAGCAAACGAGGTGTTAACTTTTCATTTTTGAGATAACGGTTAATTTTATCATGACTGATCTGATCTAAATGCTCTGCCAAATTCGTGACTGTATAATTAATCTGACTGCTCAACAAGTATTGGCAATAGTTAAGTTTAGTAAATCTCATAAAATACAAGGTTTATTTTATGAATCCTTAACTCTATTTTCTCATAATTTGAACAAGGCTTCACACAGAGACACGACTTTAACTAATTTTCGCAAGCCCCTTGTTAGTAAGCTCATCTTTGCTAGTACATATGTCTTGTAGAAATGCGATCGCCTGTGCCAGTTGCGTCCATTATTCAATACATCTGTACTCAATTTTAGCGATCGCCTGTGCCAGTTGCGTAAGTCCTGTACTTATCTGATTGTGGTCAGCAAACATCCTCTAAGGGTGCATCCGGGGGAACGAAAGTGAGAAAAAGTGAGGAATTAAGAGAATGGACTAGAAAAGTCATTGAGAAAATGCCAAATCTGACAAAGCCTCAAGCAGTTGTACTAGCAATGTGGACTTTTGGAATAGTAATGACTTGAATCAAGTGGGTTAACAACAGTTTCAGTGTTTTGAGCACAACTACTGGGTAAAAAGGAAAATACAATCCGTCAGCAATTGCGGGAATGGTATCGAGACGCAGAAGATAAAACAAAAATAGGTCGAACTTCATTGGATGTTACATCAAGTTTTAGTGCCTTGCTATGCTGGATTCTAAGTCTTTGGCCAGAATCGGAAAAACGTCTAGCATTGGCGGCAGATGCAACAACATTCATTGAGCGCGCGCTTTACCGATTTATCCGTGCCTAGCCCCCCTAAATTCTATTTATGGGGGCTAGGCACGGGCGAATTTATTCGCCGTGATGCTCTGTGTTGTGATATAATTACGTTAGTAAGTTGAACGTAAACATGCTGGTATTTGAGGCAAAACTTGAAGGCACAAAGGAGCAGTACCAATCGCTGGATGAAGCGATTAGAACTGCTCGTTTTGTTCGCAACGCCTGCCTGAGATACTGGATGGATAACCGTGATATTGGCAGATATGAGTTGAGTGCTTATTGCGCCGTACTCGCTGCATTGGAAAACTTTCCTTGGGTGGATAAACTTAACTCTATGGCTCGTCAAGCATCTGCTGAAAGAGCGTGGAGTGCAATTGCAAGATTTTTTGATAATTGCAAGAAAAATAAACCCGCAAACAAGGGTTATCCCCGCTTCAAGAAAGAACAAACGCACGGGAGCGTTGAGTATAAAACTAGCGGATGGAAACTTTGTGCTGACCGTCGCTACATCACTTTTAGTGATGGTTTCAAGGCAGGAACTTTTAAACTCTGGGGCACTCGTGATTTGCATTTCTACCAGTTGAAACAGTTTAAGCGCTTAAGGGTGGTGCGTCGTGCCGATGGGTACTACGCACAGTTCTGTATTGACACTGAACGAACTGAAAAACGAGAGCCAACTGGCAAAACTATTGGTCTTGATGTGGGACTCAACCACTTTTTAACTGATAGCGAAGGTCGCCAAGTTGAGAACCCGCGACATCTCCGTAAAAGTGAAAAGTCGTTGAAGCGGCTGCAACGCCGATTTTCTAAGACGAAGAAAGGTTCTAAAAATAGAGCCAAGTTTAGAAATAAACTGGCTCTCAAACACCTCAAAGTAAGTAGGCAGCGTAAAGACTTTGCTCTAAAGACAGCAAGGTGCGTAGTCCAGTCTCACGACTTGGTAGCCTACGAAGATTTGAAGGTGCGGAATCTGGTCTTGAATAGACACTTGGCCAAGTCGATTAGTGATGCAGCATGGACACAATTTAGGCAATGGGTTGAGTATTTTGGCAAAGTTTTTGGTGTGGTCACTGTTGCTGTGCCACCTCATGGAACTAGTCAAAATTGTTCTAACTGTGGCGAGGTGGTGAGAAAATCTCTCAGCACTAGAACTCATATTTGTCCTCATTGCAGAACAGTGTTAGACCGCGACCATAATGCTGCTCGAAACATACTTGAGATGGGGCTACGCCACATCCTTCAAGTCGGCAAAGCCGCCCAACGGAGTGGCTCCCGTACCGTGGGGCACACGGGAACGCCAGCCCTGAGCGCAGTCGAAGGGTCAATCGCCTCTGGAGACATCGACCTCTGCTTGGGTGAGGAAACTCCTCCAAGTAAGCCGAGTCGCAGAAAGAGGAAACCTAAGAAGGCAACTTCTTAGAATCCCCGCCATTTATGGCTGGGGTGGATGTCAACGTATTAGCAATTAGTGTTGTCTACCGAGGTTGTGGAATTCCAATCGCCTGGAAAATAGTAGAAGCTACTAAACCAGGCAGTTGGAAACCTTACTGGCAAGAATTATTTAGCCACATTAGCGAAACTGTACCAGCAGATTGGTTTGTAATTGTTACCACTGACCGAGGACTTTACGCTCCCTGGCTATATCAAAAGATTCAATCCATTGGTTGGCATCCGTTTATGCGGATTAATCAAATTGGACAGTTCAAACCCTTGGGGCAAGATTCTTGGCAGCCAATAAATTCTTTAGTACAACAAATTGGTCAGTCTTGGAAGGGACAGGTCACTTGTTTTAAAGCTAACAGCATTGAGTGTACTTTGTTAGCTCGGCATGATGAGGGCTACACTGATGCAAGGTTAATTCTCACCGATTTACAACCGGAAGTTGCGGATGCTTGCTGGTATTCCATGCGCTCTTGGATTGAGTGTGTGTTTAAAGATGGCAAACGGGGCGGTTTTTGTTGGCATCAAACCAAAATTATTCACCCAAAACGTGCCGAAAGGCATTGGTTAGCTATAGCGCGCGCTACTTTGTGGCAAGTGAGTGTTGGTGGTTCTGTTGATGCCAATATGCCCATTAGTAGTTTAGATGAGTTACCACAAACTCATATTGCACGACGCAATTTTAAAAATAGTATCCCCCATCGATGGCTTAGTTGTTTCCGTCGTGGGTTTTTAGTGATTAAGGCTGCTGTACTTAATCGCTTTCCATTACCTCAAGGTGGTTTTTTCCCTGAGCGTTGGCCTAGCTTCACTCCACAACTGAATGTCTCTCAAATCACCCTCTCAACTGCCTGATTTTTAAATACCTACCCTTGAAAGCCTGCCTCCACTTCTTTTATCCTTGCTACGGCATGGCTGAAGCTACTCTAATGGTTTCAGGGGTACTGGTAAAAGATGAGCCCGTTTACCTTTCCGTTTGGGCAGATGCACTCGAGCAGAACCGAGTTGAGAAGGCTTCTTCTGATACCCAAAGTGTTAGGGAAATAGTAGGGTGTGGCCGCTCATGGCTCGATACAAAAATCATAATTGCTAATCCGGAGTCACTGATCGAGTGCGCTCCTAACCAGGTCGGAGAAATTTGGGTATCTGGGTCGGGTGTAGCTCAAGGCTACTGGGATCGACCAGAGCAGACGGAGCAAACCTTTCGATCCCTACTGCAAGACATTAGCTGGCAATTTGCTTGATTTGGGCGACCGTAACCAAATGAATCGACATAAAACATTGGAACACCCAACGTAAGGTGGGAGTAGAAGTTGGTTTACCTAACTGATTATCAATAGTTTTTTTTGCTCGTTCTAAGGCTTGACGTAAAGCTCTTTGACCCAGACTATAAACAAGCAGGCACAAACCCATAACCATTGCTAATGCAGCAACTCGCTCAGTCGAATTCAGGAATACACTGGAAGTAAAAAATAAAGGGTCTTTGAGAAACCGAAAACCACGCTCAGTAGACTGCTGTGCCTTGTATTCCCGTAAAACATCGTCATCGCTGAGTTATTCAGCATCAAGGACATTGGTCGCTAAAATAAATCTTCCAGCTCGTTTGGTTTCAATGGCGATCGCTATTTCCTTGGGTTCTAGGGTTGCATCAACTTGGTAGTAAAAGGTGGGGGAAGTATCCTTACTAGGTCTACCACGTCGAGTATGTTTTTTGACCTCAAAAACTTGGATATTAGCCAGCTGATGTAAGGGCAACTTAGAACTGAGGCGTTGTGCAGCAATCACAGCATCTTTTGAGCAAGCAAATTCTTGGTTTAATAACTGCCGAAGTTCGGATTGGGCAAGTGATAACTTTTTAATTAAACGTTTTTCCAGCTGCTTGAGGTCAGCTTCTTTTCTAGCTTGACTTTCAACAACTAACCAGGACTGTCGTACACCACCATATTCACTACAGGTTGGTGCAATTCGATATCCAGGCATTGCACTTTCATGAAACGCAACTTCTGGCATGTCCTCTAACAGCATTTTTGCAGCAGTTAGAGTACCTGGGACTCTCGATACCCAACGAATATGTTTCATTTGTTGCAAGTTATCTTCAGTATAAAGTGCGGCATCTGCAACAAACAAAGCATCTATTTGCCACTGCCGCTTAAAATCAGCGATTATGGTCGCAAACATTGCTGAGTCTGATTCATTACCGTCTGCGACCCTCAGATACAAGGGAATATCTCCATCCCCACTGCACATTAAGTCCAGGATAAATTGTTTCAAGTCTGGGCGGTGGTCTCTTGAATCGGCAAATCGCCTATCATATTCGCTAGATTTAAAAGGCCCAAGCTGGGTAGTGGATACAGCTTGCTCATCCTCACTCGTAGCGGTTCATCAGGCCTGTCAGAGTCTGCGTCAACGAGAATGCAATCTGGCTATTACTGGTGGAGTCAATCTGATTCTGACCCCAGAATTGACCATCGCTTTTTCTCAAGCCGGAATGATCTCACTTGATGGTCCCTGTAAAACCTTCGATGCCAAAGCTGATGGTTATGTCCGGGGAGAAGGCTGTGGTGTAGTAGTACTCAAACGCCTTTCTGACGCCCTTAAGGATGAAGACAATATTCTCGCTCTGATTAAAGGCTCAGCAGTCAATCAGGATGGACGTAGCAATGGTCTGACAGCGCCTAATGGACGTTCTCAGCAGGCTGTTATTTACCAAGCATTAGAAAATGCCAAGGTGCAGCCA
The DNA here is from genome assembly GCA_017164015.1 of Nostoc sp. UHCC 0702. Lineage (GTDB taxonomy): Bacteria > Cyanobacteriota > Cyanobacteriia > Cyanobacteriales > Nostocaceae > Amazonocrinis. Next base: position 5,347,288 of record CP071065.1, on the reverse strand, counting down.
GATGAAATCAGCTATGTAGAAGCTCACGGCACTGGAACCTCTTTAGGAGATCCAATCGAACTTAACTCGATCAAAGATGTATTGATGTCGGGGCGATCGCCAGAACAACAAGGTTGTTCTGGTTCAGTTAAGACCAATATCGGTCATTTGGAAGCAGCAGCGGGAATTGCCGGTTTGATCAAAGTTGTACTTTCCTTACAGCACAAAGAAATTCCCGCTCACTTGCATTTTACTCAGATGAATCCTTATGTTTCTCTAGAAAAAACCCCATTTTCAATTCCGACTGAGGCTCAAAAATGGCCTGAAGGAAGCAAGGGACGGTTAGCCGGTATCAGTTCATTTGGGTTTGGAGGTACTAATGCTCATTTAGTTGTGGAAGAAGCCCAACCAAAACCTGCGGTGCAGAATCCAAATGAAATAGAACGTCCCAAGCACATATTGACTCTCTCAGCCAAAACTAATCAAGCTTTACGGGATCTGGCACAAGCTTATCAAGCATATCTGCATCTCTATCCAGAAGTATTGCTTGCAGATATTTGTTATAGTGCCAACACACGGCGATCGCATTTTGACTACCGCCTTTGTCTAGTCGTTCAATCTACTGAAGATTTGAGTGAACAGCTTAGTGCTTTTGTTGCTGGAAGCACGGCTAGTTTATTGAGTAGACAGATAGATACCATCAAACGTCCGAAAATCGCATTTTTATTTACCGGACAGGGTTCTCAACAGGGCGAACGCATCTCAATATAGTAGATAAATACTAATTAAGTCACAAAGGCAGCGATCGCGTGTGGTATGAAAGTGCTTGCGATCGGGTATTGATGGTAAAGTCATAAATAAAAGTAGAGTAAAGCCCTAGCTGACGTGAAGCTCAAGCCCAAAATCACCATTGCTGATCACTTCGCACTTTTGTCAGATCCACGAATAGATCGCACGAAGCGACACAAGTTAATTGATATTTTGACTATTGCGATTTGTGCAGTGATATGTGGGGCGGACAGTTGGGTGGCGATTGAGCTGTATGGCTGCACTAAGTATGAGTGGTTAAAAACGTTTTTGGAGCTACCAAATGGCATACCGTCACACGATACGGCAGTCGCCTCAACGGGGGGGAACCCCCGCACGGCGCTGCCTCACCTTTGCGCGGGTGTTTGCACAACTAAATGCGCAAGAATTTCAGTCATGTTTCTTAAACTGGATGAAATCAATACAGAAAATAACTTTGGGAGAAGTTGTTGCAATTGACGGTAAAACTTTATGTGGTTCTTGTGATCAAAATAGTGACCAAAGCGCAATTCAAATAGTAAGTGCATGGGCAACTACAAATAAATTAGTGTTGGGGCAGGTGAAGGTGGATGAGAAATCAAATGAAATTACGGCAATTCCCGAATTAATAAAGGTATTAGATCTGCATGTATCGTAACTATTGATGCAATCGGTTGTCAGAAAGAGATTGTGAAGTTAATTACACAGCAATCAGCAGATTATGTAATTACCTTAAAAAAGAACCAAGGTAATCTTTATAATCAAGTTGAGTCATTATTCAAAACAGCGATAAGTAAAGGTTTTGAAGGAATTGAGCATAGCACATATAAAACAGAAGATAAGGGGCATGGTCGTGAGGAGATTAGGCATTATCTGATGTTATCTGAGATTCAAAAACAACTTGACCCAGAATCAGTTTGGTCAAACTTTAATAGCATTGGGATGGTAGAGTCTGTACGAAAAGTAGATGGTAAAACAGAGGTTGAAACTCGTTATTTTATAAGTAGTCTTCAAGGAGACGCTAAACAGTTTGGTAATTCTGTTCGCAGCCATTGGGGGATTGAGAATTCATTGCATTGGGTATTGGATGTAGCTTTAAAAGAAGATGAATGTCGAATTAGGAAAGATAATGCACCGGAAAATTTTGCTGTATTGCGGCAAATTGCGGTCAATCTTTTAGGTAAAGAGAAGCGTGTAAAACGAGGAATCAAAAATAAACAGTTCCTCGCGGCGATGGATAACAACTATTTACTAAATGTTTTAGCGTTAGCTTAAAATAGTACATCAAAACTTCAGTTAAATATTTGACATTAAAGATTTATTGATTTTGTCGGTAAATATAGTTTTATATACCCCCTAATAGAATGATTTTCGGCGTTGCATAATAGAAGGATGAATTGAGGTCATCTACTGTGCAATGTCCATACTGTGAGTCTACGGAAATTAGAAAGAATGGAAAACGCAGAGGTAAACAAAATCACATCTGTACTAACTGCGATCGCCAATTTATTGATGTGTACGATCCGCCAAAAGGATACTCAGAGGAACTCAAACAAGAATGTTTAAAAATGTATCTTAATGGTATGGGTTTTCGTGGTATTGAACGGGTTAAAGGTGTACATCATACTACTATAATTTATTGGGTAAAACAAATAGGAAAAAAGCTGCCAGACGTACCAAAAGAAGATATTGTACCAGAAGTTGGAGAACTGGATGAATTAGAGACATTCATAGGTTCAAAAAAAACAAAATCTGGCTGTGGACAGCAGTAAATCACTTTACTCAAGGTATTTTAGCCTGGGTCTTAGGAGACCATAGTGCGGAAACATTTGAGCCATTATGGGAAATTGTGAAACAGTGGGAAAGCTATTTTTATGTGACCGATGGCTGGAAAGTTTACCCCAGTTTTATACCCGATGGAGACCAAATTGTGAGTAAAACATATATGACGCGAGTAGAAAATGAAAATACTCGATTGCGTCATTATCTTGCACGCCTTCACAGAAAAACTTTATGCTATTCCAAATCAGAACAAATGCTGAGACACTCAATTAAATTGTTACTTCATTATTTAAAGTATCAAATTGTACCTACATAAATTAATTCATCCCTTTATTCAGCAACGCCCAATTTGTTCTGGCATAGCCATACTGGCTGTACCGCAGATATCTGGCTGTTTCGTTTGCAACGATGACAGCAGTATTAACCTCATCTTGCCGTTGCTGCATTAATGTAAATAGGAGCAAATTCAACTGATGCTAAACGAAAACATTGGAATTTTATTCCTAAGAGCCTGTCAATAAACATAGTAAAAGAAGATGAAAACAGGTCAGTTGGGTTACTACGTAACAAGTAGTTTAAAAACATGAAAATTAAAGCTCTGAAAGCTTTACAGCGATTGGCTTCTCCCAAAGTGACAAAAGAGGGTTATGGTGCGTCAGATATCAAATATCTGTTTGTTGGCAAGATTTATGAAGTCTGGTGCATCCTACTAATATGCCAGTTGCGTAAGTCCTGAGCATTATTCAATTAACTTAGGGTATAAACATGACGGAGCTTTCACAGGCAGAAGCCAACCAGTTTAATGGAAGGGTCATTCCATCCAACTTGGATTTCCAAAACACCATCACCGACGTTTCAGGTTCCCATGATGTCTGGTATCCAGCCTCCCAAGATGATGTTGCTACTGCGATTAAGCTTTCTAAGAACCAAAAAACATTTGTTCGAAGTGGCAAACAGGTGGCAAGACAAGATGAAGTGGATGGGTCAGACGGAGTTGTTATCAATCTAAGCGAATTAGTTAACGTCACCATCAATGGGAACAAGGTGGTAGTGGAGGCCGCAGCGACATCCGAAGATATAGTAGAGCACCTCATTGAGCACAGCTTGGTACTACCGCTTTCCGACGATCCGCTAAAGAGCATTGCCTCAAATGTAATTAATGAGAGCCTTTCATACCTAACACGTAGTCTAGGGTCGCTTCCAGGCTATATTTCGGAAATCAAAGCAGTTAAGCCAGATGGAACACCGGTCACATTTCCAATCAGCACAGATCAACCCTACACAGGAGAATCATGCTTGGCTCTGCGCCAAGAGTCTAGAGCTATCATCACTCAAGTCACATTTGAGGCAGTGCCAGCTCAGAGCCTTTGGATGCAGCGATTCTCCTTTCCTTATACTGGTTATGACGAGTTTCTTCGCCTCGCCCAAGGCTTATTTTTAGAGTCAGATATACCAGAGAATTGCGACCTTGTGTTGGATTTCTATAGTGGCTCACACCTAATACCGGTCGTGAGTATCACTGCTCTCGGAGTTGCAGACAAGGGAAAATCAAAGCTAGAGACACTTATCGCCGCAGTTGTCTCTAACCTTCCTTTTGTCGCCGAAGTTCTCTCCGACCTTCCTTCTGGCAGCGCACCTGAAATATTGGCTGGGTCGGACGTCCTCGAAGCTATTGCAGATGCGGGTCAAGGAGCAGGTCTAGATCCGACCATTTATTCTGAGAGGCTTCACAGCATCGAAACTGCTGATCAGAATCGGGCGGACTTTATCGTCGAGTATGTTAACTATATCCACAGCAGAGTATCCTATCGTGAGAACGGAGAGGGCAAACTCCACCCAGACCTCGAGATATCCGCTCGTCTGCAAATAAACCGAGACAATGCTCTTGAGGTCACTGGTTATGCCTACACTCCAAGACTGATAGAGTCCACAACTACTACTATCTTGGCAGCAGCTCCTGAATCTCGTATAGACATACCACTTCACGATATTCCTCTAACTCCACCCTTAACGTTACCTGCACCTCCAGAACGAATACCAGGTTTTAAAGGTCTAGTCTACCAACGCGGAGATGCGAGATACGAGGATCGCGCCAAGGTCTACGCAACTACATCATACCCAGCAGAAAATGTGACACCCTTAATGGTGGCTTACCCACTGGACAAGGACGACATTGTGGCAGCTATCAATTATGCCAAAAAACAGAACCCGAAATTGCATATTGTGGCTAGAAGCGGCGGTCATCAATACTCTGGAAAGTCTTCGGGTGGACAGCAAACGATTGTGCTTAGTATGGATGCATTTAACCACCTAAGAGTCTCTGGGAATATTGCTGAGGTCGGCCCAGCGGTTAAACTGACGGATCTCGCGGCTGAATTCAAGACAAAGAATATCACAATCCCCCACGGTGAGTGCCCGATGGTGGCCATCGGCGGTCATGCTCAAACTGGAGGGTATGGTCATCTTGTCCGTAACTTTGGTTTAGCCCTTGACCATGTTGAGGAATTCGACATCGTATTGGCAGATGGAAGGTTTCGTAGGGTTACTCGTCCAGTAAACATTTCTTCACCCTCTTCGGATGAAGAGAAGCTTGACCGAGAGATATTTTGGGGTGTGTTAGGTGGAAATGCTGGTTCGTTTGGCATCGTGACGGGCTACAAGTTCAAATGTATTAAGGATAGCGATCGCCCAAATTCCTACGGTTATACTGCAAGTGGTTCGTATAAAAAGGTTCGCTATCACGAACTGATGAAGCTGGTTCAGGCATGGTCGAAACAGATCAAAGATCCAACGCAACATGGGGAACTAACAGAAGATTTTGATTTTATGATGACCGTAAAATCAGCAGACGAACTCCCGCACTTGCCAATACCAATACTGTTGGTTGAAGCACTATACGGAAATCTACCTGTCGTAAAGGAAGGTGTTATCACAGATGAGAGGTTGAAATTAATCGATAACGCGGTTTCGTTGGAGCAAAGTAACTGGGAGAAGATGAACCCAAGCCGCACATACGGTAAGAGATCGCTGTCTGATTTGTCAAATTCGTTCGTGCGTCGCCATCCAGCTACAACCGATGAAGGACGTGAATTCGACTATCCATACAAAAAGCGTATCAACTGCACCACAAACGCGTTGACCGACGATTTTATTCAGCAGTTTGTAGACATGGTCGATAAGGTGGTTATGAAAACGAAAGGCGTAAAGCTCGTCTTTCAAATGTTGATGGGAGGTGGTGCTTATCAGAATACGGAGAGTAGGAAGGTAACATCAATCCCTCATAGAGACTACGTTTTCTGCTTTGTATTCGATCTCTTCTACCGGCGGGGCTTCGAGAAAGCTGCCGAAGAATTACAGAAACAGATGCAGATTGTGGTTGACAAACACTTCAGCAGCAATCAGGAACAACGGGTTTTCTGGGGTTCCTTTGGGGATACAGATATTAGAAAGAGTGAGATCAGACAGATGTACTACGACAGTGAAGAGCAGTACGAACAACTGCAACAACTCAAACAAAGAGTAGACCCCAAGGACATCTTTCATACAACGTTGACTGTCCAACTGCCAGGGTAAACGCATACTTGACCTTGTCTTTAAAAAGTGGGCAATCACTTATAAGGGTTTCAGATAAGAAACTACCTTTTCCTTGAAACCCTTATGTTTGCTTATTTTTGCCAGTGCAAGCCAAAAACGGCAAAATCACCCATACATAGGCCGATACGCTTATAAGGTAGCTGGGAATGTCAGACCCTTAATACTGCGGGCGATACGTTAAAAAAACCTTGTGGGAAACCTTGAAGGAATTTTTAGGACTTATTGTTTTTGCCAAGCCTTAGAGAAAAGGCAGTTCAGACATCAATTCACCCTCGTAAATTGGCGAAGGTATTGTTAATGTCTACACCAGTCCCCAGGCTGGGGGAGGTGAATAGAGCATCAAGGTCTTTGACTGCGTTGGTGATATCTTTGATGAATGCAATGTTCTCTTCAGACCCAGAGTTGTCCGAATGAACAGACCAAATTCTTAATTTTGATTTTGAGGGTGTAGGTGGAGTAGAAGAGTGAGCGGATTCTTCAAAGTTCAAGTCATCAAGGTTTTGTGCAGTCGCATCTGACCCTACACCCTCAGTTTCCTGTTCTATTTGTACTGTCAAAGACTTCTCAAGTTTCTTGATGAAGCGCTTGGAGTCGCTGACCACCATGATTTTCTGCCCTGCCAAGAGTGCCGCCGAAATCTGAGCAACCAAGGCGCTATTGTTGTCACCCTCATACCAGTAAATGGTGAACGCACCATTCTTCCATTCGTTTTTTACAATGAACGGCACTTCATCTTTTGGTCGCATGGAGCGAAAGAAGTCTACCGTCACATCATCCATGTGTGCATCGGCAATCACAACTAATTGGGCGTTGTACACATCGGTAACTCGACCCGCATTTTTCCTGGGGATTTTGTCACTGATGAACAAATAGTCGTAGATTTCATCTCCTTCGATGTGAAAGAAATTGCGCTCGATCAGCGCCGGGTGAATTTTGCTACCGACTGCCAACTCGTGGTATTCAGCCTCAGTCAGATTGTTCGGCACTTGAGAGTTATTTTTCATACTCCTCCCCCGTTACACCAAAATACACTTCACCCAAAACTTTTGATGCCGCTGCTCTTCTGGTAAATGCGATCGCTTCACCAGTCTGCACAATGATGATGCCTGCCAACAAAAAATCGGGCGACATGATTATCATCAGCCCGACATCTGGTTGGTGTTCTTTTACTAATGAGCGCAACTGTTCTATCGATTGCAAAAGCAATCCGTACTCATCCCAATGAGTCGGCGTGAGGGTGATCGCTTCTCCCGTCATCACCCGCAGGTTTTCCGACAGCCACACGCCTGCTGGCTGAAACTCAATTTTTACCGTCTCTGGTAGCCCCAAGCGCAATGCATGAGGACTTTGTGTTGAACATTCTTTCACTACGGATTCCCCTGATTGTTGGTTTACACATCAGAGGGGGTTTAATCTGTGCGATCGCACCACAGCAGCAGGCTTCTAGATTCTGCTGATGAGCGATCGCTGTCATTTCTACGCGCTACTACTTTTTAGCTACAAAATTCGGGATTTTACTTAATAAAGCTTAACTTTACACTTGATTGAACCATTAATTCCGTTAGAAGCGCGCCAGCATACGGAAGTTTTTGAGGTAATTTTTGATTTTAGGAGTCTTTTTAACTTTTAAAGTATTCTTACCACTAAGAGCTAAATATTTAGTGTCTGAAGGTGAGAAGGCTGAAGCATCAAATAATTCTCAGAGCGCACAAGAATTTTTTGATTCAGCTATCAAAATTAATCCTCAACTCAGGCTGCCTATTTCAAAATTTTATTTTGAGAAAGCATCTCGCAGCACTAAAGATTTACAGTTAGCTAAAAAATATTATGAATTAGCATTAAAGTATAATAAACAAGATGTAGATATTTATAATAATTTAGTTTTTGTCTGCCAGCTAATAAATGAGTTCGAGTGTGTAACTACTAATTATAAAAAAGCTTTAAAGTTAAAACCTGATAATTGGTCAGGACATTATGGTTTAGGAACTTATTATGATGACCAAGGAAAAGATGATTTGGCAGAACAGCAGTATCAGTTGGCTATAAAGATTAATAGTCAAGCTATCCCAGCTATTAATAATCTTTCAAGATTGAAAAATTTAAAAGGTGACTATAATGCAGCGATCGCTTTAGCACTGCAAGCTTTAGAAAAAACTAAAGAGCCTAAATTACAAGCTGCATTATATAGGGAGCATGTCACCTTTTTGGTTTAGATGAGATAGTCAGCAATCCATTAAGATATGCACAACGGTGAGCCAAAACTTGAGGAACATTTTCCTTATTCCACTGAGCACCGGAGATTTTGGTGCGTCGGTCAATTTGTTTAACAGCAGATTCAACAAAACCGGAGCCAATCGAACAAATCTGCTCTGCCTGATAGTACTGGTAGTTGACGATGCGGTGACGATGCTTGTTAAGGTAATTGATAAAATTTTGAGCGGGTTTGGTAGTGAGATCGGTAAACAATGCGGGAGCAGCATCGACAAGTCCATGCCAGAGTTGCGTTGGGGCTTGACGCAAACGTTTAACTGACCCACCCACCTTATGTAGATTTTCCATCAAATGATACCAGTCAAGAATTTCTCGTCGCTCAGAGTTTGGGGCAATCTCGCTGATAATCTTCCAAACACCATCATGTCCATCACCCAAGCAAGTGACAGATGAATCTAGAGGTTGATTGTTGACCCACTCCAGCAGAGCACTATTATCCTGAAAAAATGCCCCAGTCACACAAGCCGAGTGCAAACTTATCCCTTTATATTCTTGCCAAGTACAAGGTTCTCCTTCAGCGGTACGGAGACGAATTTTGCCTCCATCTACACTTAGTTCCTCAACAGGCTTCTGAATATCAGGCATCTCGAAGTTTTGACGATGCACTAATCGTTGCTGATTTTTGGCTGCAACCCGAATACCTGTGAACAACTCAACATCTTCCTGTGCGTGCTGGTAAGATACTTTTGCACTTACAAAGTAAGCAACACATCTCTAGATACGGACTCAATTGTGTGTGAGAGCGCACCTCTAATCTTTGGGCTTGCTGACTTGTTAAGGGTAAACCATGAGGCTGTTTGTATATTTCCACAGCACTCACACACACAGGTATGGCGTTGATACTCAACTACTTCAATTGGACGCTCAACTAATTGCGCTACCGAGTGCTTTTCTACTTTTACTGCCACAGACGCAAATGCTTTTTGACCACAGTAAACGCAATCCGTAGGACGTAAGATTTCACAACGATCTATTCTGCTAAAACCTTTACGAGTCTTACCTTGATGCCCTGGTTGCCCACCTGGTTTTCTTTTGGGGTGATTCGGTTCTTCTTCCAAGGGTGCTTTTTTGTTTTCACTCTTTTTGAGGATGTCCCCTGACGGTGGCTTCGACGAATTAGAACTATCTAAATCTCGACTGACTTTTAAACGCTCTATTTCAAGCTGTAGTTCGTAGATGATTTTCTGTAACTCACGTATTACCTTGCTCTGCTCAATAATTATCTCTACCAGTTCTTACGCGCGACAACTGGTTCAAGCTTTCTCGGTCTAAAACAGTACGGCAGGTTTTGATTCATATTTGTGATACTCACCCTCAAGTGTTCCCTTTGTCAATACTCTGCTACCTGAATCCTTACCCACGTTTTTTGACTGTGGCGACAAACATTAATCAGTTTAAGATTATCCTTCAAGTTAGCGATCGCTCGTCTAATTTTAGAGATTTTGAAAAATGGTAGTGTTTGCGCCCAGTCTTTGAGCGTCTTCTGCGTATTCCGGTGGTAAAACCCGCTCATTAGGGAATGGTACGCTTGGGGCATCTAGATCATTATTGTTGACTAGGATTTTTGACCCATCTTCAAGGGTTAATAATTGCTGCCAGTGGTTTGGTGGGTCGGATTCAATTACTCCCTCCTGCCCATAATTGGGGTGAGATTGTGAACAAATTCTGACTTTTTGACACAATTGCGTTTGACTTTTGGGCGGTTTTGTAGCGCGTTTAACTGTAGGTGCGACTTGCTGGGCGGCCTTAGCAAAGTCGGACATTGTGGGGTAGGCTTTGTCTTTGCCTGCGATCGCTACAGCGTAATTTTATAAAGCGGTTTTCAATTAGTGGGGGTCTGAATCCTACTAATTACATTCTCATTTCTGAATTCTGATTTCTTCAATGAGATGTTTTCTAAATGTTCGAATTAACAAACATATTGTTCCAAGCAAAAGTAAATTCCAAATTTGTGTTTAGGAGAATATTTAAAGTTAGGCTGGTTGTATTATCCAATCCTGATTTTTATTACCACTTTTGTGAGATTGTATAGTCACTTTATCTCCATCTGCATCTAAAAATTTACCATCTGTCTTGTGAACAAATGAACAGCACTCTAAATTTCCAGATCGTTCCCAAATTTGATATTGGTTTGGGTCAGACAAGTCTGGATTAAGTGGGTTTGTATAAATATTTTCTCCTAAAGCTCCAGCATCTAAAGCTTCTCTTGACGCTATGTGTAGAAGATAATGTCCTCCATCTACTTCCATAAAAATCCAAGTTTGTTGGTCAGGATTTTCACGATTACGAGGGCGTACACTAACTGTTTTTCCGGTAGCTTCTAAGTATTTACCAGATTCTCTGTGAATAATATGGAACTGTAACTCTCTTGGGATATCATTCATATTTTTAAGAGGTGAATGGTCATTAATACCTTAATAACTAAATATCTAATTTAGGAGAAATTATACAAAGATTTACATATTTTTTTGTGTTATTTTGAATTTTAGGCAATGCAATATAGCTCTAAATCCGGTATAAAAAATAGAATTTATGATTTAGAATACTGGCATTAATTCTGTACTAATAAACGGATGTATAGATTGTAGAATACCACAGTAAGTTATAGATTCGGTGGTCTACAATTTAGAAAAACAAATTTAATCTATCAAAAATTTTTCAAAATCCTCTAAGTATAAATTTAGATTAGCTACCAAACTTGACTGTATTTAATGGAGTTCGAGTAAAGTTTTGTATAGATAATATCTTCACACACTTCGTCCAATAATTAGGTAGCTGATTGGCTTCACATCCTTCTAATGTAAATATTGTTTGATAAAATTTGAACATTGCTTCTTGAATTTCTTTTTCTTTGCTCACTATTTGATTTTTTTCTGGATGTAATGCTCTCCACCAATGCCCAACGGTTTGATTATCTCTGCAAGCGTTAGCTTCTTGCATTATATTTAAATATTTTTTGATATGCTCATATGGAGCAATCATTTCTTTTAACTGAGGAGTCTTTATGTTTTTAACACTAGCACACGCCTCATAATAATCTTTTAAGGTAAACTCTGGCTTTGAAGAAATCGCCTCTTCCTGCTGCATTTCTACTTTTAGGCGTTTGTCTAACTGATCAAAGGATGAAATCACCGTAGCTGAAACAGGTTGAGGTTTTGTAGTAGTTTTGTTAGGGGTATTTGATGGCATCTCATCCTGGATTTCTAGCCCCAAAGCAGCCGCAGACGATTGGTTTTGTGCCTGACTAGCCTGTTTCGCCTCAAGTATATTCAGTAGTTCCACTGCCAAAGCTTTCGCATCTATTGGCGTTTGAGGCTCCTCGCTGTCTGGTGTAACAGGTTGTTGAGCGATCGCATCCGGCATAAGTTCTTTTACCTCATTCTCATCAGGCTGGAGAGACTCTAGAGATGAAGCAACTTGTGTCACAGACACAGAAGCAGCAGGTTCTAGATCAGTAACTTGAGTCATTGAAGAATGCGGTTCTTGCACCGTTTGCTCTTGCAGTCCTTTTGCTAATTCAGCTAGGCGATTAGGTTTTTTGTTAGATTTCACCATCACAGCACCTCGATTAAAGTTTTTAATTTCTTCAAGTTTTAGTAGTTTTTTTAATAGTTCTATTTGCTATCAACACCATCTCAGCAGATACAAAGCTGTCTGACTGCTATGCATCCAAAGCGTGATCGAATTCCTCAAATCGCTGTTTTAAATCAATAACTTTGGCTGGTTCTGTCTGTTCAATTTCCCGGTCAAAGGTATCAAACAGTTGTTCCAATTCAATCGTTCCCAAGTCAAATTCTGTAGCATAGGGCATATCTAGACTTATTTGTTGACTAACAGTGTTGCCTGAATTAGCATTTATCTCTGGCTGAGGGAGTGAAAGATTGGTGGAACCGGTAGCAACTTCTACCGATGGGCGGTTTTGCTGGTTAATAATCTCTAGTAATGCGGTAGCTAATTCCTCCAAGGTGGGCGATTTGGGAAGAGAGGGTTTGTTGGTATCTGGTACTGCTGGGGGTTGTTGTTTGTCTGGAGAAGGCTGGTCAGCATCCGCCAATTGTCTAGTAGTGAAGCTGACAGAAGGTATCGCTTCAGATTTTCCTTCGTCCAAGGATTTAGCTACTTCCCTGGTATCGCTGACAGTAGCGACTTCTTGAGGGAGCGGGGCATTATCCCTGATGGGAGGATCTGCGCGGGGAAAACTGCTGGAATGATATTGCAGGTGAATTGGTTCGTTATCGTCGAAAACCTGTCTTTGGATGGTGGGTTTGGGGCTAAGAGGTGGGGGAATGGAAGGCTTACCACCTGATGGCAAAATGTTACTTTGGCGACGAGACTGCAATTCCCTTTCCAACTCCAACCAGCGATTACGTCCTCTTGGCTGGTAATGTGGTGGATTTGTTGGTGGTGCGGGGGAGAAATTTTGTCTATCGGCAGACCTAACCCCCCAGCCCCCTTCCCCTATCCATTACCCGGATCTTTCTTAACATTGCTATAAAGGAGGCTGGAGAAGAATTGTAGTAGTTGGCGTAGTTGGAGGAGTTGACAAATATAGCTAAATCTGGAGAGGGGTAATTTTTGCAGGCGATCGTTAACCAAAGGTATCAACTGGAGAATAACAGTCAAGGAGTTTCCAGGTAGCGGCGATATCATGTAATCGTCTCAGCCCTCGCCAAATTGTTTTCACTCCAGGTTCTCCATCTCTTTTTCTGCCTAAAAATCCACCAAGAGTAGCAATCATTCGCACCGCATCTCGTAAAGATGGCGGTGTTTTTGGTGGATGTGATGTTTTGTCAATGGTGGCACACAAAGACTGCCATTCATGGGTTTCTAAAACTGTGTCACAAGGGGAATCAGGATTAATCCTAGCTTCGTAGGTGAGCCACAACAACCGCCAAGCCACAATCGAATAGGTTGCCAAAGCCATTTCAATCCGACGGGCTGTTTCGAGTTGTAGTTTTTCAATACCACAGCCACTTTTAAGTGTGTAGTGATAGCGCTCAATTAACCAACGATAAGTGTACCAACGTACACAATGCACCACGTCATCAAAACTAGCGATATCGAGAGTCGTTAGTAGCAACCAGCTTATGGGGGTAACTCCTTGTGGTGGGTCTTCTTCTTCTGCCAAGACTACTTGCAAGCTCACAGGTTTTAGCCCTGAACGCTTCAAGTGATGCAATGGCACTTGAATCTCTAATGTGGCAAAACGCAGTGCCAGTGTTGCTTTTCGAGACTCACGTTCTGGATTGCGTTGTAGCTCTACAATCAATGTGCCACATGATTGTAGAGCGCGAATAGCTTGATGTAAGTATTTGGTTTCATGGTCAACTCGCCGATTGTGGGTGGCACGAATCAAAAAATCACTATTTCAGGACTTACGCAACTGGCACAGGCGATCGCTAATTACTGGTACTTTAGTACTACATGACTGACGCAACTGGCACAGGCGATCGCTAATTACTGGTACTTTAGTACTATAAAAAGGGGTTTTTGAAATCAGCCCTTTTTGAAATTGTTGATAGCAACTAATCAAGTAGATTCCGAAAAAGATTTTATGAGAAAATAAGTTGCGGGTGCATCGAAAAATCGATTAGCAATGAAATTTACTAAACTTAATTATTGTCAATATCTACTGAGTAGTCAAATTAACTATACCATGACTAATTTAGCAGAGCCTCAGCGAAAATATTAGTCATGATAAAATTAATTATTATCTGAAAAATGAAAAGTTAACTCCTCGAATACTTTGGGATAATGTCAAAGATTTAATTGTCCCTGATGAGGATGCTTATATTATATTTGATGATCCTGTTTTAGATAAAAGATTTTCTGAAGAAATCGAGATAGTACGAAGACAGTATAGTGGTAATGAACACGGCATTGTCAAAGGGATTGGAATAGTAAGTTGCATATATGTTAATCCTAAAACTCTCAAATTTTGGGTAATAGATTATCGGATTTTTCACCCTGATAATGATGGTTTGACCAAGATTGATCATGTAAAAAATATGCTACAAGGGCTTGTATATCAGAAATTACTACCTTTCGATACAGTTTTAATGGATACTTGGTATGCAGTTAATAATTTAATGCTTTATATCGATAGTCTAAATAAAATTTATTATTGCCCTTTCAAGACTAATCGTTTAGTAGATGATAGTTTCGGTAAAGAAAAATATAAGAATATTGAATCTTTATCATGGAGTAATGAGGAACTAGAATGTGGTAAAATTATAAAAATAAAGGGGTTTCCTGCTGATAAAAAGGTGAAACTATTCCGGGTTACTGTCTCTACCGATAGAACGGATTATGTCGCAACTAACGACTTATCTCAAAGTTCTACAGATGTTACACAACAGGTGTGTAAAATCCGTTGAAAAATAGAGGAGCCAGCGCGTTGCGGGGGTTCCCCCCGTTGTAGCGACTGGCGTGAGTTTCATCGAGAAATCAAGCAACTAACTGGCATTGAATCATGTCAATGTCGTAAAGCTCGCCTTCAAAGAAATCATATTGCTTGTGCTATGTTGGTTTGGCTAAGACTCAAAAATTTAGCTAATAGCACAGGTCAAACTATTTATAACAGGACTTACGCAACTGGCACAGGCGATCGCTAAAATTGAGTACAGATGTATTGAATAATGGACGCAACTGGCACAGGCGATCGCATTTCTACAAGACATATGTACTAGCAAAGATGAGCTTACTAACAAGGGGCTTGCGAAAATTAGTTAAAGTCGTGTCTCTGTGTGAAGCCTTGTTCAAATTATGAGAAAATAGAGTTAAGGATTCATAAAATAAACCTTGTATTTTATGAGATTTACTAAACTTAACTATTGCCAATACTTGTTGAGCAGTCAGATTAATTATACAGTCACGAATTTGGCAGAGCATTTAGATCAGATCAGTCATGATAAAATTAACCGTTATCTCAAAAATGAAAAGTTAACACCTCGTTTGCTTTGGGATAATGTTAAAGATATCGTCCAAGTGAGTGATACTGCATATCTAGTTTTTGATGACACGGTGCTGGATAAACGATACGCCACAGAAATAGAGACAAGTAAACGACAATATAGTGGCAACCAACATGGTGTAATCCAGGGTATCGGCTTAATAAATTGTATATATGTCAATCATGAAGAAGGAAAATTTTGGGTGGTTGACTATCGTATTTATGACCCAGACTCAGATGGTAAAACTAAAATAGACCATGTAACAGAAATGCTGCAAAACCTTGTATATCATAAGGTTTTACCATTCCAAGCTGTGTTAATGGACAGTTGGTATGCCACAAATAAATTAATGTTATACATTGATGGCTTAGGAAAATATTATTATTGTCCTTTGAAACGTAATCGACTTGTAGATGATACTAATTGTCTTGAAAATTATAAAAGGATTGAATCATTATCTTGGAATGAGGAGGAGTTGATATCAGGTAAAATAATAAAAATAAAAAAGTTTCCTCAAGCTAAAAAAGTGAAACTATTCCGAGTAACTGTCTCGACCGACAGAACGGATTTTATCGCTACAAACGATTTATCTCAAGATTCTACGGATGTTGTACAAAAAGTGTGTAAGGTTCGATGGAAAATTGAAGAGTTTCACCGCGAATTAAAGCAATTGACTGGCATTGAATCATGTCAATGCCGTAAGGGTCGTATTCAAAGAAATCATATCGCCTGCGCTATTTTAGTCTGGCTTCGGCTCAAAAATTTAGCTTATATAACTGGTCAAACAATTTATCAAATTAAGCATGGACTACTATCTAATTATTTAGTTCAGCAACTAAAACGTCCGGCTGTTCCTATGTTTATCGCGTAGTTGTTTAGGCGCACGGCGCGGTTACACCGCACCATTGCTTGTGACAGTTGCGTAAGTCCTGTATAAAATCAAGCATAGTTTGCTTTCTAATTATTTAATCGAGCAACTAAAACGTCCAGATGTTGCTATGTCGATAGCTTAGTTTTTTTAGGCGCTCGGCGCGCTCCGCACGCCATTGCTTATGCCAGTTGCGTAAGTCCTGGATTCTTATGAACCGAAAGGTTACTCAGAAGAAATCAAGCGCGAATGTTTAGAAATGTATGTCAACGGTTCTGGCTTTCGGGCAATAGAACGAGTGAAAAAAGTGCAGACGCTCGTGGACTCGCTAACGCTTCGCTATCATACGACTGTGATCAATTGGGTAAAAGAGGTTAGTAATACTTTGCCTGACACACCCCAAAAGGATGAAATCCCAGAAATAACTCAAGTTGATGAATTAGAAACGTTTCTCGGTAAAAAAAACAAAATTTGGTTATGGACAGCCGTAAACAAGCATGTTCCAGGAGTTATAGCCTGGGTTTTAGGAGATCGCAGTTCTGAAACTTTTAAACTTTTCTGGCAGATAATAAACTGTTGGCATTCTTATTTTTACGTTACAGATGGCTATCCAGTTTATCCTTGTTTTATTAGCAATGAGGATCATATTGTTAGTAAAACTTATATGACACGAGTAGAAGGTGAAAATAGTCGTTTTAGACATTATTTAGCTAGGCTACATCGGAAAAGTTTTTGTTACTCAAAGTCAGAGGAAATGCTTAAACTCTCTATTCGATTGGTAATACATTATCTCAAGTATGGTTCCGTGGCGCTGCGGGCGCGTAGCGCCCACAAGCTTGAGGCGATCGCATGATTCATATTTGGATTCAGCAACGCCTGATTTTGATACTGCTGTCATCGTTGCAAACAGAACAGCCACATATCTGCGGTACAGCCAGTATGGCTATGCCATAACAAATTGTATCCATGCAAATCGATAGATACTTATGAATCTAATCTCATGCTTTTTAATTTAAGAATGTATGCCTACTATTAGCTGACAATGATAATATTCAGTCGTAACGTGGTTTTCACAGTATTGAAAAGGATCAACTATCAAGCTTTATAGGTTATACAAACATATATCTTAAGATAGATGCGTGTCAATATTTTTAAGCTTAAAGAGTGAAGACTTATTATTTGTTTACATTGTTTTGTACTTTAAAATCTTACCGAAGAAGAATTCACTCCGTCAGGAGCCAGGAGTCAGAATGACTGCTGTGCGTAGGCGTGGATGAATAGAGGTTTAAAGAAAGCGGATTTATCAGTGGAGAAAAGAAAAATTTTTCGCTTGTTTGAAACCCCTGACAAACGGCATGGGGTATTCTGACTTCTGAATTCTGACTCCTCTTGATCTTAGCCCCAAAGAGCGCACGGATTAATAAACAAGTCAGTCGGATCGGATTCTCGCACCAGCCCAAGCGTGATCGACATCCTTCACCTGCGCGATCGCACTTCCCTTGCCCTAAACCGTACCACTGTTCTGCTCAAGTTCTGCGCGACAGCTGTAGTTGGGTGCGATCGCCCATGCGTTTATAAAGCTTTGTTCAAAATTCTTCGGTTTTTGCGTAAAGCATAAAACGTGAGGTGAATGTTATTGTATGTTAGAGTCGATGGGAGGTATGATCCTCCGCACCTCTCCTACAGAACCGTGCGTGTCACTTTCGTGACACACGGCTCCCAGATATTCTTAGGGTTGCTCCCTTTTGCTCCTGTGGATAAAATCGTGGCAGGATTCATGCACAGCTAGTAGATTTTTGACCTTCCAGTTGTTATGATTCCCGTCAATATGGTGTAGATGTATTCGTTCTTCACTTATACATTTCAAGCCGCAATGACCACAGGTATGGTTTTGGCGTTTTAATGCTTTAGAGGTTTCCCCGTCATATAGCTTGCTGTTGCGTAGGCTCCAGTAAGCCAAGTCTCCATCAAAAGGTGATTTAGTGCCTTTGACATTGACGTGTGTGCTTTGGGAGTAAGGAACTGCTGGGAACGCTTTTTCTATCAACTTAGTTGTTGATTTGCGGTCAAGGTCAGTTTCTCTGTTGAATACTTTCCATGCTCTGTGTTCGGTATGCCACAGGGAATTTCTTGCGCTACTCATATCACAAAAACGATGGTAGTTTCTCCATCCTCTAACTACAGGTGCAAGTTTAAGAGCTTTGACTGTAGCACCATAATTTGAGCAGTTGACGATTTTTTTGACTTTTTGACGGAGCTTTTTATAATTGTCCACTGACGGAACGCATT
The DNA here is from genome assembly GCA_017164015.1 of Nostoc sp. UHCC 0702. Classification (GTDB taxonomy): domain Bacteria; phylum Cyanobacteriota; class Cyanobacteriia; order Cyanobacteriales; family Nostocaceae; genus Amazonocrinis. The sequence continues at coordinate 5,328,766 of CP071065.1, read as the reverse complement.
TAAATTTTCCGTTGCTTTGCACGACAAAGTGCCAGCCTAAAAAGTCAAATCCTTCTGTCGCGGCGGTAAGCTTTGTTTTCTGCTGGCTTACCTTCATTCCTCGCTCTTCTAGAAACTGGCTGATTTTGTCAAGTATCTTGGTTGCATCGTCTGACGGTCTAAGTATTATTACCATATCGTCCGCATAGCGGATTGATGGCTCCGCGATGGCAGCATCCGGAGTGTTTTGTGTTATTGTTTTGAGTTTATCTTTGTGGTATCTATGGATACTTTCGATTCCGTTAAGAGCGATGTTAGCTAGTAGTGGACTTACCACACCCCCTTGACAAGTACCTTGTTCTGGAAATTCCGGGTTTATTCCGGCTTTTAGACACCGAAATATTCCTAATTTCAAGCCTAATGGGGCGATAAGGTTGTCCATAATTGTGGTGTGGCTTATTCTGTCGAAGCACTTTTCGATATCGAGTTCTATGATTCGTTTTTCGATTCCATTGCAGGTTGAGCGTAGGTTATTGAATAGGATTCTTTGAGCATCATGTGCTGAGCGTCCTGGTCTAAAGCCGTAGCTTGTTGCATGGAAGGTGGCTTCATGTGCTGGTTCCAGCGCATACTTTGCAAGGCATTGCCATGCTCTGTCTGTGATGGTGGGAATTTTCAGCATCCTTGTTGTCCCGTCCTTTTTGGGGATTGGGATTTCTCGTAGTCCCTGATGAAACCAGTTGCTACCGGATGTTTTTAGCAGTTGTTCAAGCTCAAAGCGTTCTTTAACAGATAGTTGCTTTTTGCCGTCAATCCCTGCTGTTTTCTTGCCAGCGTTTAATTGTGATACTTGGCGAATTGCCAAAAATCTAGCTGCTTGGGACTTGAGGATAAGCCGTTGCAAAGACAAAGATTTACGCTTGTCTCCTGCCCGAATAGCTTTAAACACTCGTTTTTGTAGGCGAAATAAATTACGTCGGAATTTCTTCCAGGGTAAAGTTTTCCACGATTCACTAGTTTTGTTACTGTGCCTAATCATGCTCTAACGCCAAAAAGTGTTTTCTGAATATCTTGCAGCAATTACGCTGCATCCTACCCGCATCGAAGGAGTTCCGTATCTCGTCTTACCTACCTGGGATTCGACTTTTCCCAAGACTTTTGATGCGTTTTTATTCGTTCCCTCAGACGATTGTTTTGTTCCGTTAGGTAGTGCCAATTTAACCATCAGACCCCCAGGTTCTTGCCGCTGTTGCGTCCGGTACGCGGCGGGAATTATTCTGATATAGTCGGGATGTTAGAGATATGACCCGCTAATCGGTAGGTTACTTTTCTAGGCATCAATTTTACCGTAGGAACTCCCTGTTAGCGCCAGTGTCCACCCATAACGGTAGTCTGATTGCGCCCTGTTCCCAGCTTCACTCTGTAAGAATCGAGCTTACTCGGTGTGGGCAGATAAGGAGTCAAGCATGAACCTTGCTGGTAGGACTTTCACCTACATCTTTCTGAGAGTTCAACCTTTGTAGGTTGGTTAAGTTATATACGGACTGATTACCGTGATTCACTTAACAACGAATCGCACAACCGCACCGATCCAAGTTTCCACACTCACGCAATCTCAGAATCCGCTTTTTGATTTGTGGCAGTTGGCGGTGTGCTTCGAGTGAATCGATTTTGTTGAGATTTTCAGGTTTCACAGTAAGGGTGGCATCATGAACGTCAACTTCTACAGTAAAGTCGTTGAGGGCAACTGCGCTCGCCCAACAGCCGTTATATTTGCGCTCGGCTCCCTCCAGCTTGCAGATTGTGAACACATCACCAACTTGACAAAAATCACGAGCAGAAAATAAAGGTTTATCTCGCAGTTGCTCCACAATGCCCTTCACGATACGCCCACTGGGAACTTTCCCGTTTGCCTGTTCTACTGCTCGCTGCCAGACATCCGCCTGGACATGTGGTTCAAAATCTGCTTTCGCCAAATCACGCAATTGTCGCTCGTTGGTCGGCATAGGAATTTGCCGACCAATGGTCGGCAAAAATTTTTGGATGTTGTCATAGACGACAGTAGCCGAAAGCTTGAGGTACGCAGTGTCACGGCTTAAACCAAACCTGTCCTTACAGTATTGCTCAAATGTTCGATGAGTTGAACGATATAAACGGCGATCGCGTAACATGAGCTAACGCCTTACCCGCTTCAAAAAACGCCCGTTCTAGGAGCAAGCGATCGCTCTATTCCTGCTCAATTAATTTACAGTTGCTATTCCAGATTTTACGTATCTTTAGCCAAATCCACGCTTGAAACTACTCAAATTTTTAGTATTTCCACTCCCTTTAATTTTTACAATGTGTACCATCTTTGCCATAATTTGACCATTCTTCTCGATTTGACAGATCATGCGGTGAGTACCTTTATAGGCTGTGCTTGTCCACATTGTGCTTCCACTGTCGTTATTTTCCCAACTAAGCTGTTTTGCTTCGTGTGCCTCATCCCCTTCATTCTTAATGATCCATCGGATACTGTAGGGTTGTGGAACATCTGTTGACACAACAGAAAATTTCAGTGCAACACCTTTCGGTAATATGGAGCTTCCACTTAAATACTGCTTATAAGTCGGCCCATTTTTATATTTGGCGAGATCACAACGAATACTTAGACTATACTTTGCTATGGCACTTACATCAGCAAACTCAATAACCTTGTTGCTCTCTTTCGCCACCCAAAACTGGTGGTTAAAAACCCAATCCCAAGCAAAACGTGCTTTTTCTCTTGTACAGGATTGGTCAAATAAAACCTCAAGTCTATCAATTGCAATTTTAAGGTTATCTCGAAGCCGAATAACTTGATTTAATCAATACCTTTGCCAATTTACGAGGGTTCAACGCTTGTAGAAACGTTATGAATACGTCCTAAAGAAGTAAGCTTGGCAAAAATCTCAGGGCAAACGCATCTAAAGTACTCTTGATCATGACCAAGATTAAGACCCAACGAAAAAATCAGTATTTCTGGCTTGATTTATTTTCCAAGGCTCAAAGCGATTGCTAAAATCTTTGTCAATAAGCAGGGTTTAATGAGATTATTTTTCAGTCTATCTCAATAGACTAGTCTTATTGACATGATGCGTTCGCCCTGCCCACCCAAACACCCTACTGTCAACAAATTTTATACAAACCACTTGAACAGTTGACTGCTGCTGATTGGCAATGGCTACAGCAGCACGAAATTGTCACGCAATTGGTAGCCGTTTAATTATCAAGAGCGATCGCACCTGTATAGATAAGTGCGATCGCTAATCCCAGGAAGCTAAATTTGAACTTGGTAGGCACGGGACAGTGCCGGGATTGTCTAGACAAGCTGGTGGGGTACAAGGGCAGTCCTCTGGTGTGGGCGTTGAACAACAGAGCCAAAAGCGTAGGCAGGGTGCAGAGTGCGACATTACATCTGATTTGTAAGCGAGAAAGAGAAATTCAATCCTTTGTTCCGCAAGATTATTGGAACGTGTGGGTTGACTACGCCGAAGGATTTCGCGCTTTTTACAATGGGACATCTGACCAAGGGAAGGAGAAGGAGCAGCAGGAAGTAGAAACTCATGATGATGCTGGCACTACCGCACAAACACCAGAATCGAAATGGGTTTTGTCAGAAAGTGAAGCAACACGGTTAGTTGAAATTGCCCGACAGAATCCGCATCAGGTGTTAACAGTGGAGGGTTTGAATCCCCCACTAATTGATATAACTTCTGGATTCTTCTTCAAGTAATTTAAATGCCGATTAGTTTACCAAACCCAAAAATTTGCGGATGCGGTTAACTAATTCTTGCTTATCTCTGTAACCACTACTATATATAAATGTGAGTGGTAAGTTTTTCCCAAAAGCTAAGAGCAGGTTAACGCGGTAGGTATCTTCCCATATCTCTACAACAGCATTTACAATCTCTGTAAGTGGCTGGGAAACAATATTTGTGGTTGAGTATTCTATTGTCAGATTACCAATGCTTTTGTCAAAAATACAGGTAATTGATGAACGAATCATTACTCCTATGAAAAGAGTAGCTATAATGCAAACACTGCCAATTACTAGAAATAAGTGCTTAAAAACTTGTGATAGTGCGAGCAAGCTGGTAGAAAAATTAACTATGGAAGTATTAAATTCGGCTGGTTCTAGTCGCCATCCAACAATCAATAAAAGAAACCCAATTCCTGCAATTAATATACAGAGTAGTCGTAACCATATAGATACCTTTTGCCCTAATTTGAGTTGATTTGGTGTTTCTTGAATTACTTGCATTAATGATTATTTATAGGTTACTAATCTATTAATTATACTTTACTTATCATTAATTCTTTAGAAGAGTGCTAGCTTAATATTTATTACAGATATACTTAAATATTTTTCATAAATTGTCGAATTTGCTCAGCAATTTGCTGTTTTTCTTGCCAACCACAAGTTAAGCCTTGGGTAAGAGGCAATTTCTCGCCAGAAATTAACAGCAGATTAATGCGATAGTTAACGTTTCCTTCATCACTATAGCTTTCTACATTGACTGCTTTAATGTCATTAAGCTTGCATCTAACAGCTTTTTTCCCAAATAAATTACGACGTTCCAAAATTACACCATTGACTTTTTTATCAAAAGAGCAGTTAACAAATGGATCTGTTACAATAAATAGCCCAGTAATCAGCCAAAAGCATCCTGCAATAACTAAACCTGTGTATCCCAATAATTTATTTTCGTACTTAATTGTGATCGATGCTGCTAAATAATTTTTTATAAATTCATTAATTTGAGTTACTAAATTATACATGTTTTCATATGCTGGCTCCTGCATTGAAACATAACTCTCTGTAATAGCAATATTGCCTTTTAAAGTTAAAAGTGTAGCTCGATATCTAGCTATTTTAGCATACCCATAGCTATTAATTTTTTTTTCTAGAATAGCTTCTTGCACCTCAAAGAAGATATTTCTATTTGCTTCCTTGCCTAACCAGCTCATGGCAATCAATTCACAATTAGTTGAAGTAAGCTCCTGATGACTTTGAAGAAGATATGACGTAGGTAGAGAGTGTTTACAATTGAGAATAGTAATAGGTGTACTTTGTAAAACAAAAATTGTGAATAGGAGCGCAATTCCACCTAGAAATGTACTGATTGCCCAAGCAAATGTGGGTCGAATGCGTAATACCAGTTTGTCTGGCGTTTGCTCTAAAATGCTGAAAGCTGGAGAGCTAGCAAACAACCAAATTCCTAAGCAAATCAGTATAAAAAATCCTGTATATAAAAATTGTTTTTCCACAAAATGAGTACTTGTAATTTATTTACTGAGAAATTCTAACTATTTCGCTCTGTATTTTTTGGTAATTGCTTGTATCACCTAGCATGTGGTATATTTGTGCCGCTTTCTTATAATCCTCGATTGCTGCCAGTTTATCCCCCAAAGCAAAGTGAGCTACGCCTCGACCACTATATGCATCAGCATAATTTATTTGAAGTCGAATTGCCTGACTAAAGTCTTCAATAGCTTTCAACTCCTCCTTGAGTTGGGAGTAAACCCAACCTCGCCCATAGTAAGCTTTCACATAGTCCTGATTTAGCTGAACTGTTAAAGTAAAGTCTTTTAGCGCGCTTTGTAACTCTCCAAGGTTAGCATAAATACAACCTCGGCTGTAGTCCCCACCAATTAAGGTGTCACTGCCTGCACCACCATCTAAAGTATCGTTACCTTCTCTACCTTCCAAGATGTTGTTGAGTGCGTTACCTGTGAGAGAATTGTTGAGCGAGTTACCAGTGCCGCTTACAGCATTACCAATTAGTACTAAGTTCTCTACGTTAGTAACATTAGCAAGTGAGTAGTCTACACTAGCATTTATCTTATCAATGCCTTCATTGCTATTTTCAACAATCATGTCATCTATGCTGTCAACTGTGTAGATGTCGCTACCAGCACCACCAATCAGGGTATCGTTACCTGCACCCCCATCAAGCAAGTCATTACCTGCATTTCCATTCAAAATGTTATTTTGGGCGTTACCTGTAATTGTGTTATTCAGTGAGTTGCCAGTAGCGGTGATGGCGTTACCTACCAGTACTAAGTTTTCTACATTGGCAAGTCCAGCGATTGAAAAGTCAATAGATGCCTTGACTGTATCTATTCCGCTACTGATATTTTCAATAATGGTATCGGCAATATTATTGACAATATAAGTATCATTACCGATACCACCGTCCAGAGTATCATTACCAGTACCACCATCTAGAGTATCATTACCAGTACCGCCAATTAGGTTATCGTTACCAGCATTACCGATTAAATTGTCGTTACCTTCTTTACCATTAAGGAGGTCATTACCATCTCCACCAACAAGGTTATCATCGTTGAGCGTACCGATAAGGGTAATTGGAGGAGGTGTATCATTTTCTTTAATGGTAAGAGTAGCAAAACTCTGGACTCCAATGGTTGCACCACCAGTTAGATTGCTTAAGGCAAGGTTGACGGTTTCATCGCCTTCATATACTGTGTCGTCCATAATGGGAATGAATACCGTCTTAGTCATTTCACCATCAGCAAAGTTGACAACAATAGATGCGTTGTTGTAGTCAGATGGTGTAGTAGCAGTACCATTGCTGAGGCTAATAGTAGCACCTACTGCTCCTGTGCTGCGACCTGTACGGGTAACTGTTACTGCTGCGATCGCTGTACCATCTTCGTTGATGCTAAAGTTAGTATTGCTAAAGGCTAGCTCAACATCATCGTCCAAAATTGTAACAGTAGCACTGCTTTGACTGCCAATGGTCGCACCGTTTGTCGGATCTGTTAAAGTGATAGTAAAGTTTTCCTCACCTTCAATCTTGGCATCATTGCGGATGCGGATAGCATTGGTTCCACCCAAACTTGCTAACTCAACAGGAATAACTTTACTCATCTCGTTATCACCTAAAGTAAAGGTGATGGAACCGTTGTGAAAGTCACCAGTTACCGAGTTAGGGCCGCAGCCCCTAGCTATCTAATTGGTGTTGTTTGCAGGTAAACTGAAAAACACTTACCAGTAGGCATTCCTCCGTGACAGTAAAGTTACCTAGCCACCGCCCACAAAGACATTTCCCAGATGCCAAACGAATAATTGTGAAATGTGAGCTAAATTCGTGTATACATTGCGACAGAAAATTAATTAGCCTTCCATCTTGGCATATGCGAAAAACGATTCAAACGCTAAACGGAGCAGTGTTTGTGGCAGGAAAGGGAAAAGAATGTGCTAACGCTGAATGTGAATATTTTGGTCAACACTACTTAGCATATGGTGTACTAAAATATAGTTTACCTCAAAGCACTTACGGATTAGATGTGCTGGCATGTATCGGTTGGCAACATGAGCATGAGCATCAACAGTTGGTAGAAATTCAACGCTCATTAAACCAACGTGGTGTGTTCATTAACGAGAGTAATGTAGGTAAGTTATACCGTCAATTTCTGGCACTGTTGGGTGGAGCGATAGCACATACCCAGGAGAAATTAGCTGCTACAGCCGTCCTTCATGGTGGCTTGATTTGGGCAATAGATGCCTTACAGCCAGAGGGTCACGGGACTTTGTTATACGTATTATATGAAGTATTAAGTGGTACAGCAGTAAGTGGAATTCAGTTACCACAGGCACAAGCACAACGGTTAATTGAGTGGCTGCAACCATATCAGGAATTACCGTATAAAGTGCTAGCAACATTGTCAGATGGGGAAAAATCAATCATCGCGGCAATGAATTCAAGTTGGCCAGATGCACCACATCAACGTTGTCAGGCACACTTCCTAAGTAATTTGAGTGAATCTGTGCTGCCATTAGATACAAAGCTCCGACAACAATTAAAAGCAGATTTAGATGGATTGCCAAAAGTCCCAGAGAATTCAGAAAGACCTCAAGACCCAATTTCGGAACAGCAGCCAGATACTACCCCCCTTTTTCAGCAATCCCGTATATGTCACGAGACGCAGAGTTAGTGGCCGTTGAAGCTCAAATTCGCGCTGCGATTAGGGATTGTGTCAATCGCACTAGTCGCAAACCTTTTCAGTGGGGTGGTAAAGAAGGCTACCAGCAACTATCAGCTATTGGACAGATACTACGTAGTTTACCATGCCGAAAAATTGATACAGATTATTTATCCCTGTTATCAGTTTGGGTTGACCAAGCTTTAAGTAACAGTCATGCAGTAGCGTCAGATTTAGAAGCAGCGCACAACTGGCTGCGACGAATTGCCGAATGCTTGCGCTACCCTAATAAATCCGGCCCTACTTCAGACAATGTAATTGATATTATAGAGAATCCAGAATTACCTTTAACAAGCTTTCAAGTCCGACGCGAGATACAAGATTTATTAGAGCAGTTTGTGCCTGACCCTCAGCAACATCCGGCACAGTTTGCCTATTGAAGAAGTTACAAAAACTATGGGATAAATACGGGACTAACTTGTTGCACTGCTATGATATTCCTGGTTTGCCACCAGACAATCTCCAAATGGAAGCTATGTTTAGCCATTTACGTCGCCATCAGCGTCGTATTAGTGGGCGCAAATCAACTGCCGAATTGCGTGATTTTGGGCAATATCAAGTTCTATTCCTAGCTGAAACTGAACAACAGTTACTGGCACAAATTCGCCAAGTACCTGTAGCGGAATACAAAACTCAACGTCGTAGATTAGCGATCGCAGTTGCTCCTCGGCAACAAAAACGTCGCCTTCATTGTAATCCAGTTAGCACAATACAATCTTTGGTCAATCAACATCAGGAACTTCTCACTGTGATTGAGTTTCAAGCTCTTAAATACTGATTAGACAGCCAGGGACTAAGACACAAAAACACAAAGAGAATATTCGATTAACCAACATCGAAAGTGATGGAGAGAGTAGCCATATCAGAATTACTGACTGGTGTGGCTGTAATACCACCACCACGCGCATCTCTCAAATCATTAAGCAAATCACCAATAACTTCATCTGGGCCTCTAGATGAACCTCTGGGAAAATCTATTGGTTCAGCATCACGTTTTTGTTCTGCTGCTAAAGCTTTCATTGTTTTGACAGCATTCTTTAATGGTTTGCGACTGACAATAATTAATGCTTCTCCAGTACCTTTTTGGATTGCTTGTAACCTGAGTTCTTGTGGATTACCAACTACTAGTGTTTGCTTTGGCGCTAATCGCATCGATTCTTCAGGTGCTGACCATTGATAGGGGAATATTACTGATAATTCACCACTAGAATCAAATAATAAGATGGAACAATAGACTGGAGCAGATTCATAATTAGTGATTTTGAATTGAAACAGTTGTTCCAGAGGTATCTTACGCGGATAAATTTTATCTGAAACTTGACGATTATTTTTACTACGTGATGTGACAGTTTTAGCTATAATCTGGCTAGGATTATCTACTAAATTTATAGAAACTTCCAAATCTAATTCTGATGAATTGGTATTCAAGGTTTTTTTGAGAATACGAGCTGCAAGCAAAGATTTGAGTTTAGTTTCTAAACGCTGGACAGCATCTTTTACTGTTTCTTTGGCATCACCAAAAGATTGTGATACGAGTTCCAAGCCTTCAGTAAATAAACCAATACTGTTAACCACAGGCAAGTTTTCTGTAAGTTGCTGCTGCAATTTTTGTCGATAGCTATTAGTCATGCGACTGAAAATATACTGTACACCATTTGGATATGGTGGGTTTTGATTTTGGGCTGGTATGGCTGCAATCCGATTGATGGTTTCTATGGCTTTTTTTGCTGCGTTTGTATCACCAGCAAGGGAAGGATCTAAACCAATACTTAACTTTAAATCAGCGGGAATTATCCGAGTAGATTCTTGTAACAGCATTCCTGGCTTGAGAGAATTTATTCCTCTGTTGTCTGCAAGTTCTGCTTGTGCTATTAAGCCGCGACGGGGAGATACCAACTTCACTGTTGCAGAGGTTTTTCCCTGATTGTTTATGATCGTAAAAATAGCACCTTTTGTAAATGTTTCTAAACTTTCTTTGTCTACTCCACCAAGCCATAAAGTTGCTTGTTTGCCTTCACCTTTGATAATAACTGCGTCAGTTGGCGGCACTTTATTGTTAATAAAATATACTGGTTTGCTTTCATCACCATCTATTAAAGGTTCTTGACCAGAAAGTGATTTTATGCTATAAGTAATTTGAGAAATCATATTCCTACCACTACCAGTTTGCTGCCAAAGATATTGCGTCATCAAGTAAGTAAACGCGCCAGCAGAAAAGCCATCAAAAGTAGCATCAGCTGCTAATTGTTCGTTTTTAGCAGCAGCAAAGGCTATTCCTTTGCGCTGACTAGCACAGCGAAGATTAAGAAGTTGTTCTGAGTCAAGTTTCAACTGTTTTATCCAGCGTTGCTGATAAGCAATTTCTTCTGGGGATGGTTGCAAATTATCACCATTTGCACTCCTGATTATCAAATTACCTCGCGTACCACCGCCAGAAAAACAACTGTCTAAAACTACAGTAACATTTTCTGTATTTAATGCAGAGATTAATAAAAATAAAGTACGTCCCATGATGTCTTTTGTCACACCATTCTCACCATCATCAGCAGGTATTAAAGTGCTGTTATATTTATCATCTTTGCATTGTTGGATGGGGTCGGGGTCTGATAGTCGGGAACCATGACCAGAAAAATGGAAAACTACTACATCACCAGGTTTGGCTTGCTTAATTAGATGTTCTTCAAATGCTTCTAGAATATTTTTGCGTGTGGGTTGTTTGTCGGCTGGGTCACTTGTTAATCTCAGAATATTTTTGGGGTCAAAACCAAAGCGATGGATTAAAAGTTCTTGCTGTAAATCTACATCGGTAACACATCCTTTTAAGTTATCACCTCTTTCGTTCTTGAGATAATTATTAATTCCTACTAATAGCGCTAATTTGCGAGGCGTGGTTTGTGATAAGACTTGGGCGTAGCGGTTTCCTTTTTGGATGACATCGATTTGGCTTAAACCGAAAGCAGCAAAAGTTGAGGAGGCAAATTGTATGAAATGACGGCGTTTTATCATGAGATTTGTTAGTTGTCAGTTGTCAGTTGTCAGTTGTTAGATTTATCTGGTGTCTTTCTTGTTTTTCTTGTGTCCTCATTACTCAGCTTCACCAATGAGTGTGAAGGCTGCCCAATTTAGGGGTTTATTGGGATATTGTTCTTTGATTTTGAGCATGGCTTGGCGTAAAGCTTGGGCTTTATCGAGTTTATTTTGATTGAGATTGGTATAAAATTCTGTCATCAATTCGGCGGTGGGTGAATCGGGAACAGACCACAGAGAAACAATTACGCTGGGAGTTCCGGCGATAAATAATGAACGTGATAACCCAATTACGCCATCACCAGTAATCCGACCTCTACCTGTGTTACAAGCACTGAGAACAACTAAATCTGCATTCAGTTTCAAACTGAGAATTTCTTCAGCGGTGAGTAAACCATCATCTTGCTTGCTGGGTGCGAGTGCGATCGCACTTTGCAAGCCTTGGAAGTCATCGAATAAGCCGTGGGTGGCTAAATGAATGATTTTGGCTTGGGGAAGTTTGGCTTTGATGGCGGTTTCGGTGGCTGCATCGCCTGTTAATGCTTTAGTATTTAAGATGGGTGCGATCGCTTCTGCTTCACGTTTTGCGCCTGGTAGAGTTGCTAATTTTTGCGGTTTTTCGTCAATTTTGGCTGCAAAGTTGGGCATAGTGGGATTACCCACGACTAAAGCTTCAGAAACAGAAGCTTGCTTGACTTTATTTCGTTGCTGACGAGTTAATTCTAATACTTGAATCGCTGGGGAAGTGAGGATAGTATGTTTTTCAATTAAATATTTGTCTTTTTCGTCTTGTAGTGCAGGAAAGGGAACGAGGAACAAGTCACCTTGAGGGACAAAAACAACACGTTGATTTGGGTCGGTGGGTAAGAGGTTAGCAATGGGTTGAATCAGAAGTTTATGCAGTGTTTTTAAGCTTTGTTTTTGTATTTTTTCATCTTGAGGATTGACAATTTTTACGTCAAACAAATTACGGCTTTTATCGTCAATTCCCAGAGATGTACGAGTAGTGGTAATTAAATCTTTCAAAGAGGTATTTTGTTTTTGCCACAGGGGTTTTAGATCTACTTTACGGAAGGTAACTTCACCTGTGGGTTTGATTACCCAAATATATAATTCTGATTCTTTACTTTGTTGTGTACCTGCAAATTTAAATTCATCAGTAATTATGGAATATTGAACAAAAATTGCATTTTGAGCTTTGGCATTTTTTTGAATTCCTTCAGTTTTTACTTTTGGGATGTTTTCATCACTTTGTAAACTAGGTGATAATCGAGATTGAAGTAATTGAACAAATGCCCTAGCGCGACCGCGTTCGGATATTTCTAATGCCTCATTATTTTTATTTTGGGCAATCAGAACTTTTTGTAGCAATTGATAAGTGATAGTTTGTGTTTCAAAAATTGAGATTTTATTAGCATCACTTAACCTTGGGCGTAGAGATTCTAAAAGTTCTATTCCATCTCGGAGAGTTTTTTCTGCTTCCACAAACTTGCCAGATTGATAAAACGTACTACCGATATATCTAAGAGTTCGTGCTTCACCTACTTTGTCACCAACTTCTTTAAAAATAGCTAAAGCTTCTCCAAAGAATTTCAGCGCTTGAGGAAACTGATCCTGATGATTGTAAACTCTACCAATGTTGCTGAGAGCAACCCCTTCACCAGTGCGATCGCCTACTTCTTTAAAAATAGCTAGGGCTTGCTGAAATAACTCTTGCGCCTGGGAATACTCACCTTGGTAGCGGTGAAAATCTCCAATGTTGTTGAAATAAGCTGCTTCACCCCGACGAATTCCAAGTTTTTTAAAAATAACGAAGGCTTGTTGATAATAGTCTATAGCTTTAGGATACTGATCTATAGTCCGGTAATAAAAACCAATGCTATTAAGGGTTGATGCTTCTTGTCTCTGGTTGCCAATTTGTCTAAAAATATCTAAAGATTGCTGCCAGAAATTTAGCGCTTGGGGATACTGTCCTAAACTAGTATTGATAAATCCAAGGTCGTTGAGGGTAAAGGCTTCGCCAGACTTATCACCAACTTGTCTGCGAATAGCTAAAGCCTGTTGATAAAAGTCTAGTGCTTGAGGATATTGTCCCAAACCTTCATAAACTTTTCCAATATTATTGAGAGCAGTTCCTTCATTCAAGCGATCGCCTAATTCTCGGAAAATATTTAAAGCTTGGTTGTAAAAGTTTAGCGCTTGAGTATAATCGCCTCGTGCGCGTTCAACTATGGCAATATAATTGAGACTCAAGGCTTCGCCATTGCGATCGCCAATTTTTTGATAGATAACCAGTGCTTGTTGAAAGAATTGTAGTGCTGCTTTAGGTTGACCAATCTGAATCTGCTGATCACCTTGCTGATACAGCCTATCTGCTTCTGCTTTGCGGTCAGCAGGAGTTTGCGCCAGTACTTGTTCTACTGGAGTCAGTCCTTTGAAGTTGATTGATGAGTGTAAAAAAGTAGTAATGAAAGTAGCGATCGCTAGAATAAAAATTTTTTTGAGTTGCATTGCTGTTAAAATTTGTTGGTGATTAATCAACAGTTACTTTACTTACTCGGTTTCCTCATCACTCAGCTTCACCAATGAGTGTGAAAGCAGCCCAAACTGAGTAGGGAAGACAAACCTGCTTGTATATATCTCCCACATCAGGGAGGTTATGTAAAAATACGGTCAATTACCCACAACAACCTTTTTTGCTGTGTCTAATTCTTGACAATATTCAGCAGAGGGAATTTCCTGTTTAATCTGCTTTAATTGCAATGATGGATTTGGCACTGCATAGATTTCTTGCAACGCATCCGACCACATTCCTTTTTCTGCAAAGTAGCTTGCTCTCTTCAGTGTTATACTTTCTGCATTGGCTCTTTGACTCTTTAATTGTGCTACTAATTGCTGCAATTCATTTGTAATTTTACTCCGTTCTGCCAATTCCAAAATTTTAAACTTGGGTGTTTGTTCTACCGCAAAAGGAACATATAGTTTCCATAAGTATGTCTCGCCAGGTTGGAGTGGTTTACCATTATAGATAATACTGGTCTGTCCTGGTTTAATTTCCTGACTCCATAAAACCTCTTTGGTTTGGGCTTGCAAAAGTTCAATTTGTTTAATATTTGAGCGTTTACTGTACCAAATAAATACAGGATTAACGCTCCAAATATCCAGAATTTCCCCTGGATTGTGCTTACTTTGTAAATTAGGCTCTACAAGTCTCTGGGGTGCAATTGTACAAACTGAATTTCCTGGTTTTCCTCCCCCTGGAACCTTTCGACGGCGCAATGTTTGGAAAATATTACCCCAGGAAAAAGCTAAATAATGATGATTGATTTCTGTTGTTAATAAATTTTGACTTCGAGGTCTAATTGTCGCTTGGGTTGGCAGTACTGTTAGAAGAGTAATTATTAATATATTTCCCCAAGCTAACTTTGATAAGTTCAGTTTACCCACTACTGTTTCTCCTTAAAGCTGAGCGAATATAATGCCAGAAAGTTACTGTTGGTAAAAACCAAGGCAATAAAATTGCTGCTGAGAAATAAACTTGTAAGGAAATAATTACATAAATACCCACTCCAACCCAGAGATTTATAATCAGACGTTTGCGGTAACTAGGATTTCCCAGTACTATCACTGTAATACTTTTTGCGAGGAGAGCAGCCAATAAAATCATTAAGAAATCTGGAACTGGTATCACTAACCGCTGTTTTAGTAAGTGGTGAACCATATATGCATGAGCTTCACCACCTGTAAACTTACCATTTCCCCAACCGTTCCAGAAAGCTATGGCTAAGGGTTTGCTTTGATTATCTTCACCCTGTTTTGTGACTCCGGCTTCTCTGTATCCACCAGGTGCAAGAATGACAATTTGTTGATCTAGATTCTTGAGAAGATTCATCTTGCTTGTTGAGCAAGAATTGAGTAATTCACAGGCTGAGATTTTGTTATATGCTCGGTCTGGGGGAATAGAAAAGTCAAGAATCGGACGGAACCATTCTTGCAAAAATTTTTGGGAAGATAGAGTGATTGGCAACAGGCGATCGCGCTGCCAAAATGTAGTATTATTATTATTTAGATATTCCCATATTGAGTTTTGAAAAGGTGTTGAATTCTGTAAGTCAGGTTGTGGTATATTAGGAGAATTGCTTTGATTTAGTAAATAACTTAAATATATGATATAAGAGAAAGGCAGTACATTTGAATTATTGGGTAACAGTTCAACATATCCAGGTAAAAATCTAATATCTCCATCTATACGCCATTTATAACTAACAACTTGCTCACTAGCTTTATCTTCTTTGAAGTCTGTATCATTGTCATAAGCAAAGATAAACCAAGTTTTTTTATTAATAGCATCACGGATAGTTTGACTCAGCTTTTGGGTATTTTCAGGCTGTATATCAGTTTCATTTAAAACATAATCGATACCAATTAATTTAGCATTGGATTCAGACAGTTTCTGAATTAACTTTGCTAAATAACTGTAATCTAAAGGGGAACGTTGTTCAATGTTATCTTGCTTTAAAGATTTATTATCAATTTGTAATAATACTATAGGAGCGTCAACTTTTTGAGGTACTTGAAATGAAAGTTGACGATAGACGGCTTGAAGTAGGATTCTTGGTTCTAATAAAAAATCCTGTAATGGCGGTAATAAACTGATAAATAATAATACTGATAGCCACTTGATTTCTTGCCTTGTTGGAAACCATCTTTTAATTAAACTCCGAAAACCGAAAGGTTTAATGCGAAATAGTTCCGCATCTGGATGGCGATAGAGTGAGGGAATCAGGTAAGCTGAAGGAAAGGAGAAACGAGTTACTTGTTGCTTAAGATATTGACAAGCATCTAACAAAGCTTCATAGACATCTTTGTATTCGGCTAAACTATGGAGAAACTGCATTAAAAATTTTCTTGCTACTTGATTGTGAATTGGTTCCCGCATCACTATTACTTGACTTAAACCCAAGTTAATTAATGATTCGGCTATATTTATGCCACTACAAGAGTTGAAAATAGCAAACTGAAGTCCTCGTTGTTGAGCTTTTTTTAGCGCCTCTTGAATATCTTGAATTGCTAGAGATACATTTGGTGCAATACCTAATTCTCCACCAGTTAAGATAGTTTCATTACTGTGTCCGGCAAAAAACAATACATCCCAACCGCGTTGATCATTAATTGCATGGAATATCTGAGTTTTCAATTCTATTGCATTAGCCTGATTCAAAACTTTTGTTGCTTCTGTATTCCAGCCAACAAATTTTACCTCTGCAATTGACTTAAGTGATTCAACTTCTTGTTTGTCGGTTTCAAAATTTAAGTGGGTGTCATATCCAATAATAGCTAAAATTCTGATTTTGCGATGCACATAATGCACGGGTTGATTGCGAATTGTAGCTGGAGTGCGGTAAATGTGTATTTTTTCTGGTATGCCTAAATCTGTACCAATTTGCCAAGTTTCCCAAGGTAATCTTGCTAGTTCTACGGGGGTACAAGTTAAGAAGACTTCAACGGACTGATTTTCATTTGACAGTTTTCTCGCCGCGTTGGCAATTTCAGAACGAATATTTACTAAGTCAGGACTTAGCAACCAACGCTGAAATTCATGCAACAATTGAGTTTCTGTATCTCTAAGTTGTCTGTTGTAGTCAACAGGTGTGTTTCCTCCTCCACTGATCAGTTTTTTACCTCGCAAGTTTTTATTGATGGCTTTCCAGCCTCGCAGATGTGCATCAGTTAATTCTTGTCTTTGCAGATGATTGAGGGTTTTTTTGTCTCGCAGGTGTCTATAGTAATTTAAATAGGCTTTCTGCCAATCTTCGTAACTTTTGGTTAAGGATGCAGGATAATCAATTTGTTCAGTAATTTTCTGTCCTTGAGTTTGTAGTTCAAATTGGCAGACTGTTTTGATTTTTGTTACATGGAGGTGAAAGGTTGTTCGCTTCATTATGGAGGTGGATTTTATTTTCTGGAAAATTCTAAGGGAGGTAATGTTTGTATTTGCCCGTTGGATGATATTATTTTGGCTAAGAATTTATCGTGGTAACTGCCTTCTAGGAGGGTGAATATATATTGTTGCTGCTGTGATGGTTGTAGTTGTTCTTCTGCCAAAATGCTGGTTTGGTCACTCACTCGTAATGTAAATGTAGAGGTTGGTTGATTACTAGAAACAGTTTTTAATATTAGTAATAAGCTCCAACTTTGGTTTTCTTCTGGTAGTTGCCACGTGACTGCATACAATCGTAATCTATTTTCTAGGCTGAACTCTCTGTAAGCACGACCTGCAAATTCTGGAATATTGATTTCATAGGCGCTTTGAATGTTTGTGAGGATGTTATCTAATTCCTGTTCAGGGGTTTGGGTTGTTGCTAGTAATGGAGATGGAGGCGCTAAGACTTGCCAGGTTAATCCTTGGATAACTTCATCTATTTGATTGTTTAACCAAGCCCTCACATTCACTGCTTGCTGTGTCAAAATCTGTAGTAGGTCTGATAAATGCTTAGTTGAAGCTGGTGTATTTTCTTGCAGAGACTGATAAAGCCAATTGAGTAAATCTGGTGTTGTGAGTAATGCTATTCCCTGTTCCCAAGTTAAAACTTGCCACAAAGGACGATGATGTAATTGGGGTAATAAGTTTAGTAGTTCTGACTGAATTGTGGCTAAAATATTTTGGCGATCGCTCGGAATTTCTGGTAAAGTAATTGCTGTGGGTGATAGACATTGTAAATCAAGTAATAACTCATGGCAATCATTATGAAACCAAGTTAAAGGTAAGTGATAATTCCAATCTAATTCTGGCTGTAATTCCGGTTTATACTCGACGAGTTCGTCGTACCGTAAAAAGCCTTTAATAGTAGCTACTTCTATTTCTTCTTCAATACCAATGACTATATAAAAATGACTATTAAATTCCGGTAAATCTATCATTGCTCTCGGTACAACTACTTCTTCGCATACAGTGACTTCTTCCTGACTGATGCTAATGACAGGAATTATACAAACTTTAAAATTTCCGAGAGATACATTGAATGCAGTGTCATTCACATAAGTATATTGAGATTGCCAAGCTAAAAATTCAGCTTGATTAATAGAAAAAGTAGGTTCGCGTTTTTCTAACCATTCATTAACAGCCAAAAATGCTAAAAATTGTAAGTAAATCTGCCATTGTTTAGATTGAACGGGATAATTTTGACTAGTTAAGAGCGCTTGTGTAAAATATTCTGATTCTAGATTAATTATCTCTCCAGTTTGATTGATTTCAAAAAAATCATTTGTTGCATCACTGAGTGAATACATAAAATTACTTCCTTCTAATAATTTCTGTTCTATCCTTCAGACATTGGCAAATAGCTTGCGCCAACTGGTTATTTTTAACTTGCTGCGTTCCAGTGCTGGCATCTTTTCTAGCTTGCTCAATTATAGTTTGGATTTTTTGTTCTACAATAGGTTGAATTTTGTTATCTAAATTTTTTAATTGCTCAGCAGTGACGTATGTTTTAGCTACTTCTAAAATAGACTTGATTAAACAAGATAAAGTGTTACGTCCAATATCTTTACGTAAATTTGTTATTTCTAATAAGCGGCTAACTTCTGGTTGGTCAGTTAATTCTAGTTCTGTGGCTATGTTTGCCATCGAAACTCCCTGACAATGAAATAAATAAAGTCCTGTAATATAGTTGTATGCCTTTTTCTGAGAACGAGGATTTTTTTTGCGTTGTAAATAGTCAAATCGATTTTGAATTACTAAAACAGCAGATTTCATCAGACATTCATCAATTTTTTGTTGATATTCTGCTAAAAAGTCTGATTGTTCATTATTTTCAGGCTGAGAAATGTTGATTGTTTGTTGATTCTGATTTAAAGATTCTAAACGAGATAAACCTTTTCTGCTACGAATGCGTTCTTCTCTTAGTAAACTGGCAAGATTTTGTAGTTGTTCTCGAACTTGTTCAGGTGAGATTTTGTTTACCCAAACGTGAGGCTTTGCATTTTGACACAAATCAGCAATTTGACGCAGCTGTTCTAGGGTTGGTTCTGGATATCGAGTTTTAGCGCCTGTTCTGCGGATTTGTAAAAGATGGGTGCGATAAACTTGGTGATAATTATCGAGAAGTTCAACTGCTTGGTTGATTTCAGTTGGTGTTTGCTGGTAATCTGATAAAATCCGGGCTAAGCGACCTGGTGTCATGTAGTTGAGAATCATCCAGTCGGTGACTTGTTCAATGCCGTGGTCGAGTAAAAATTGTTTGACTATGCGATCGCTTTTGAGTATCCTGTTTGTCCAAGTCGATAAATTACTCTGTTCTGGGTCAAAAGTCTGTAAAATCCGTGTAGTTAGAGATTGGGGGTTAGAGTTTCTCATCCGGTGACTATCAACTACCAAAGGCAAGAGTTCAGCACTAGTAAAATTATGTTTTTTACCAAACTTTTCTGCTAGTCCTTGGCAAGTGTCTTTAATTTGATGAGAGATAAAACAACGCAGACATCCTTCAGCTAGCTGGCGCAAAATATCATCATATTGATACCATTGCATCAACTGGCGTTGTATTCCTCGCTCACGCAGATTTTCTTGCTGAGATAATTCTGGAAACTGTTGCGAGAAAAAGTCTCGGTTTTCCTTGAGTTCATCACAACGGATTTTACCGAAACTATCAACGCTGATCAATAGCCAATATCTTGATGCTTTATCCATCCTTGTTTTATCCAGTTGTGGTAGTTATAGCTGGGGACTGGGGACTGGGGACACTTCGACAAGCTCAGTGCATCGCTGGGGACTGGGTGAAAAGCCTTTTTGTGTCTAGGTTTTATCATCTGTTGATGTCCTAACCACCTTGGCTATTGCTATAACTGAAATAGTTTGCTTAGCTTTACCCCACCCTAACCCTCCCCTTTACAAGGGGAGGGAACTGGATTTTTAATTTCCCCCCTTGATAAGGGGGGATTAAGGGGGGTAATTCGACACCCAGTGGTGGATATTTCAGCGGTACTGCATGTCTTTGGGCGTGTGCCTGGATGGGAAACAGAATGGCAAATGGCAAACATATACTCTGAGAAACAATAATACTTCTTTTCATCTTGATGACTCCGGCTGAATGTAGATTCACTTAACCTCATATATCTTTCGTCAAATTGAGGTTATGTAAATATTTTCAGAAAAATTAATAATTCTCGATAATAAATATTTCATCTTTATTAATAATCCTCCACCGCAAAAGAACTGAGATTGATTGTACATTACTGACAATATCAAGTCATTTACATTTAGGACTGAGGCACTCGTGACGAAAAACTAAGCTTTTGCGATTACTTCGCTAAGAAAGCGGGTTCTCCGAAGGAGTACGCTCGTAATGACGTAAAATGGTAGTCCGTGCGTAAGTCCTGACATTATTTAGATAAGTTGGATAAAAACGAAAAAATTCAGTACTTTTGGCTGATTTATACATATCTCTTTGAGCATGGAAGATATATGTAACCAATTTTGATCATAATTTGCAAATTATCTATGCGTCATCATCCAATAGCTCGCCGTCTGCAACGTCTCACCCTTGCTTCTTTAGCATTTTATCTCACATTGCCCTTAAGTACGTTGCAATTAGAATTATTTATTACATCACCAGTTTTGGCAGAAAGTCCAAATGCAGAGAAAGCTGAAGCTGATAGACTGATTAAACAAGGCTATGAACTAAGCGATCGCAATCAACCCGAAGCTGCATTAAAGGCTTTCCAGCAAGCTTTAAGTATATACCGTCAAATTAAAAACCAACCAGGACAAGGTAAAGCGCTAATTGCTATTGGCAATGTTTACTCTGATCATTTAGATGAATTCAACAAAGCAATTACTAACTATCAACAAGCTTTAGAAATTGCTCAAAGTATTAAAGATACCACTTTAGAGGCGAGGGCGCTGAGTAATTTAGGACTTGTTTACTTGCAATTAAAAAACTCTGCGCGTGCTATTGAGTATTGCGAGAAAGCTTTAGGAGTAGCGCGACAAAATAAAAACTATGAAACAGAAGCGATCGCGCTCAAAAGTTTAGGTGCAATCTACTTCTATACAGATGCTTCCAAAGGAATGAATTTCATAGAACAAGCCGTCAATACTATCCGCAAAGCTGGTGGTTCTCCAGAAGATCAACTGCGTCAAGACAAACTAGAAATCGATTTACTCAATACTCTGGGTGCGTTTAACTATGCAATAGGAGGAAGCAAAGTACTGACTGGAGATTTAACGGGTGGCGAATTACTAAATCAATCAGTTCAATATTTTCAAGATTCAATAAAACTTGCTAAACAAATAGGCGATCGCACTCGCCTAGCAAAAGCACTCATTGGGCTGGGAGACATCTACAATCTCAAGGGACAATATACTAAAGCTATAGAATTATATGAGCAAGCTTTAGAAACTTTTAAAACAGATAATAAGTCTCCATCCGAGATTAGTGAAGCCTTTTCCAAGCTGGGAGAAGTTTATGATAGACAGGGTGAAATAGACAAAGCAATAGAATCTTATAATCAAGCTCTTATCATTGCAAATACAGAGGTATTTAAGTCTCCTATAGACAAGCTAGAGCATATTCATCATCAAGGTTTTATTTTTTTGAATGTTGGTAATATTTACTCTTTTAAAGCCAAAAACTATGAGCAAGCGCTCAAGTTTTATCAACAAGCATTAGACACATTCCAATCATTTCTCATTCAGTTTGAAAAAACTCCATCTGCTGCCAATGAAGCCACAATTGTCGCATATAAAAGATTTGTTGAATCAGGAATTAAAACTGCTTGTGTGGGGATAAAGTACACCTACATTATGTTAGGTCGCTCTGAGGAAAGTAAAAAAACTTGTCTGGAAAATTCTGCTTCGCCAAAAAATCTAGGTTCAAAGAATAAATCTACTCGTCCTCCTAAATCTGCCGCTGAATTGGAAAAGGCGCGAAAAAAGTTACAGGAAGCATTAGAGCAATTAAAAATATACCAAACATTAGGAAACCCAGATTTGCAAGCATTGTCTCTTGTTGATATTGCTCAAGCTTATGCTGAGTTAGGAGAAGATCAGCTAGCTGAGGAATATTTTCAAAAAGCCATAGAAATCAGCAAAACTAGTGAAGGTTATCAGGTTCAACCACTCACATATATGTCGGCTGGTTTTTTTTACAATGAACGTCAAAAATATGATTTGGCAATTAGTTATTACAAACAAGCTGGAGAATTTGCCCAAAAAGGCGGTAATCAGTGGGTGGAAGTAACTAGTTATCAACAGATTGGCATCACTGCTTTTATAGCCAATAAACTTCCTGAAGCCACTACTGCTTTATACAAAGCCATTAATCTTTTTGATTCGATGCAGATTGTTCTTTCAGACCCTAATCAAATTTCTTTTTTTGATACCCAGACTCAAACCTATAGTCTGTTGCAAAAAGTCTTAATTATTCAGAATCAACCCAAACAAGCATTAGAAGTTGCCGAACGTGCTAGAGCTAGAGCTTTTGTCAATTTAATAACAGCAAGACAATCTAAAAACAATAATCAATTAAAAGCTAATATACCTGTAATAGTACCACCAAAACTTCAGGATATTCAGAAAATAGCTAAAGAGCAAAAAGCCACAATTGTAGAATATTCAATCCCCTCACCTCTCAAAAATGCAGATAATAAAATAATATGGGATGGTTCAGAAATTTATATTTGGGTAGTTAAACCCACAGGTGAAATAGCATTTCACGTCCAGAAAATTAATATATCTTTAAAAGACCTAGTTAGCAGCAGCCGTCAAGCCATTGGAGTTAATGACCGGAGTATATTTAGCACAGTTGTTGTCAATCCTGATGATGCAAAAATACAGCGAGAAAGCTTACAAAAACTTTATCAATTGCTGATCAAACCAATCGCCCAATATTTACCAACTAACCCCAACGAACGAGTGATATTTATTCCTCAAAATCAATTGTTCCTCGTTCCTTTCGCAGCTTTACAAGATGAGCAAGATAAATATCTCATCGAAAAGCATACCATCCTCACCGCTCCGGCAATTCAAGTATTACAATTCACTCACGAACAACGACAAAAAATTTCAACAACAGGGGCGTTAGTAGTAGGAAATCCCACAATGCCGAGTTTACCACCAAATATTGGGGAAGCACCCAAACAGTTGAAACCCCTAAAAAATGCTGAAGATGAAGCCATTGAAATTGCTCAGATGCTTAACACCAAAGCTTTAACAGGTAAACAAGCAACCGAAGTTACTGTTAAACAACTGATGACAAAAGCCAGAATAATTCACTTAGCGACTCACGGCTTACTCGATGATTTTGGCTTTGGTGTACCAGGAGCGATCGCACTTGCACCCGATTCTACCGCAAAAAAAGAACAACAGGACAGTAACGGATTTCTGACGGCGGGTGAAATCTTCGATATGAAGTTGAACGCTGAATTAGTTGTGTTGAGTGCTTGTGAAACAGGACAGGGAACAATTACAGGTGATGGAGTCATTGGACTATCTCGTTCTTTAATTGCAGCGGGTGTTCCTAGTGTGGTTGTTTCTCTGTGGAGTGTAGACGACAAATCTACAAAGTTGTTAATGACTGAATTTTATCGACAAATGCAACAGAATCCCAACAAAGCTACTGCACTACGTCAAGCGATGTTACTGACTATGAAACAATATCCACAGCCTAAATATTGGGCGGCGTTTACCTTAATTGGAGAAAGTTTGTAAATCGCTTCATCGCCTTTAGTTGTCGCGTAGAATAACTGTATTGAGTCATCCATGAGGATTGCGATCGCTATGACTCCAACCACTAAGAAACTAACTTTTGCAGAGTATCTCAAGTATGACGATGGTACCGATACTCAATACGAATTGGTAGATGGAGAATTAATCCCCATGAGTCTTGGTACTGGTAAGCACGGTAACATCTCCAAGTTTTTAGAAAGAAGCTTTGATGACGAAAGTGCCAAAATGGGTAAAACTTGGACAGCACAAAAGTTTGCTGTTGGAGTGCGATCTCCACGCGGGGGACGCTGGGACACGTCACGAGTGCCAGATGTAGTAGTATTGCCAACAGAGCAATGGGAAGCACTTTCTAATCGAGAAGCTGTGATCGAACTCAACGAAAATCCTCCCATATTAGTAGTAGAAGTAGTCAGCGAATCCACGCAAACCACAGACTACCGCAGCAAACGTTCTGAGTATGCTGTCCTAGAAATTCCTGAATACTGGATTGTTGACCCTATTCAAGAGGTGGTAACGGTATGTACCTTAGTAGAAGGTTTTTATGATGCTGTTGTATTCCGAGGACAAGAACGCATCATCTCTTCCACTTTCCCACAGTTGGATTTGAGTGCCGAACAAGTCTTAACAGGACGTAAGTGAATTAACTGATCATTGCATAAAAGCGAAAAAATTCCGTAGTTTCCACAGATTTATACATAACCCCTTGAGGATGAGAGATATATATATGCAAACTTGAGTATATCTCCTCTGTTTTTAACTGATACTTAATACGAATTGTGCCTCTACACGTAGGCTAACGCACCTTGCTAGATTTTCGGTGCGTAATATCATGTCCGGTTAATTAGTTATGTTTCCCACAGTCATTGCACCCCACCCCTAACCCCTCAGAGTGAACGGGGAGGGGAAACAAAGCGTAGCTTTGGTGGGGTGGGGTTCTTAGAGTTTAGTAAGTAATCAAGCGGACATGATATAAGTCCTAACGTCCATAACGCATCCTACTCAGACCAGGTAACAATTTTAAGACTTGTGTGTACACTGTAGCCTTTTAGACGAGGCGGAAATAATGGAAAAATCAACTTTTTACTTGCCTCTCGTTGTAGGATAGAGACTGGGGGAGAGGTTTATCGAACTGACGTTAAGTTAAGCAACCATCAACTCAGAATTATTTTTAGACGGGACGCTATTTGTTAATATCATCCGTGGGAGGTATTTTGGTGAGGTTGGATGGAGAAGTTAACTAAGCATATATTTATTTGGCTGGGTGTAGCTATCATTATTTTGGGTTTAATGGGCTGTGAGCGATTTTTTGGTGTTTCTGGTGACTTAGTTGAACGAGTGAGTGATGGTGATACTTTAGCAGTGAAAGATTCTCAAGGCAATAAATTCACTGTGCGCTTTGCTTGTATGGATGCACCAGAAATAGCTCATTCCAATAAAGAAAAAAATAGTCAACGCCCTAGCGATCGCAATCAATTTAGCTGGGGTGTGAAGGCGCAACAAAGACTACAGCAATTGGTACAACAAGGAGGCGATCGCGTCAATTTGAATATTACAGATAGCGATCGCTATGGCAGAAAGGTGGCAGAAATCCGTTTAAAAGATGGTACTTTTATACAACAAGTTTTGTTACGGGAAGGCTTAGCAAAAGTGTATCGCCCCTATTTAAACAAATGTCCCAGCAAAGATTTAGTGCAACAAGCCGAAGCTGAGGCGAAGCAGCAAAAGCTTGGGGTTTGGAGTGATGCTAAGTTTATCAATCCTTGGGAGTATCGGAGTTTGTATAAAAAATAGGACTTACCATAGCCTGCACCTTAAAAATTCAATAAAGTATTTGCTCTCGAATCCGACAAAGTATCTTATGGATTGGCTACCCTCAATTGATATATCTCATATCATGTCCGTTTAAACACTTATGATATCTGTGGAGGTCGGTAATTGGGAATTGGTAATTGGTAATTGGTAATTGGTTTTGAGTATTACCTATTACCCATTACCCATTACCTATTACCAAGCAAACCGACTAGATCGTAAGTAATTAGCCGAACTTGATATCACCTTTTGGATTGGATGATTGCGCTTCGCTAACACCAGTTTCTCATCTCAGCAACAGCCAAGATGGGAACTAGATTCACCTTGACGGTAACTCCCTGACGAATTACGAATTATATCATGTCCGTTTAAACACTTATGATACCTGTGGGGGTTGGTAATGGGTAATGGGTAATGGGTAATGGGTAATGGGTAATGGGTAATGGGTAATGGGTAATGGGTGATGGGTGAGATGTGATGACTAATAGTAGAATCCAATTCTCAATTACCAATTACCAATTCCCAATTACCAATTACCTATTACCAGGCAAACCGACTATATCGTAAGTAATTAGCCGAACTTGATATTACTATGTTTTTTGCCTTTAAAGCCTCCAAGACTGATTCAGCTACTTTAGACCCCTGCCGATAAAATACAGGAGGTTGCCCTAGTGGAGCGGGTACTGTTTGCTGTAT